>MESL01000021.1:0-35460 GCA_001770955.1 Burkholderiales bacterium RIFCSPLOWO2_12_FULL_65_40
CATGCTTCTGCACGGGCTAAGGATTGGCCCCAGGGGGAATCGGGCTGCGCAGATCGGTCCGAACCTCAGGAGCAAAGATACAAGGGGGAAGCGGCGAAGCCGCTCAGGGGGTTGTCCTCAATGTCTGAAGTGGCGCACGCCGCTGAACACCATGGCCACGCCACGCTCGTCGGCGGCGTCGATCACTTCCTGGTCACGCATGCTGCCGCCGGGCTGGATCACGCAGGTCGCGCCCGCGTCCACCACGACGTCGAGGCCGTCGCGGAAGGGGAAGAAGGCGTCGCTCGCCACGGCCGTGCCCTGCAGGGTCAGGCCGGCGTGCTGCGCCTTGATGCTGGCAATGCGCGCCGAATCGAGGCGGCTCATCTGGCCCGCGCCCACGCCCATGGTCATGCCGCCCTTGCAGAAGACGATGGCGTTGCTCTTGACGTACTTGGCCACCTTCCAGGCGAACAGCAGGTCTTCCATTTCTTCCAGGGTGGGCTGTTTCTTGGTAACCACCTTCAGCTCGGTGATCGCCAGCTCATGGTTGTCGGCCGTCTGTAGCAACAGGCCCGAACCAATGCGCTTGGCATCCATGGCGTTGCGGCCGCGCTCCCAGTCGGTCTTGCCGCCGTGCGCGGGCAGCGCAATCTTGAGCAGGCGCACGTTGGCCTTCGGTTTGAAGACTTCCAGCGCCTCGGGTGTGAAGTCGGGCGCCATCAGCACTTCGACGAACTGTTTGCTGATCTGCGCCGCAGCCGCGCCGTCGAGCGTGCGGTTCAGCGCAATGATGCCGCCGAAGGCGCTGGTCGGGTCCGTCTGGAAGGCCTTGCTGTAGGCACTCAATGCATCCAGCCCCACAGCCACACCGCAGGGGTTGGCGTGCTTGACGATCACGCAGGCTGGTACATCAAAGCCCTTGACGCATTCCCAGGCCGCATCGGCGTCGGCGATGTTGTTGTAGCTCAGCTCCTTGCCCTGCAGCTGCACGCCGGTGACCAGCGAGCCGGGCGCGGGGTACAGGTCGCGGTACAGCGCAGCCTGCTGGTGGCTGTTCTCTCCGTAGCGCAGGTCCTGCACCTTGGTGAAGATGCCGTTGCTCTGGCCAGGAAACAGCGTGCGCTGGGGCACGTAGGCCTCGGACAGCTTCTCTTCCTCGAAGGTGACGGACGAGAGGTAGTCGCTGATGGCGCCGTCGTACTGCGCGATGCGGTTGAACGCCGCCACCGACAGCGCGAAGCGCAGCTTGTCGGACAGCTTGCCGCCCGCCTTCAGCTCGGCCAGCACAGCCTCGTACTGGTCGGCCGAGGTGATCACGCCCACGTCCTTCCAGTTCTTGGCGGCGCTGCGCACCATGGCGGGGCCGCCGATGTCGATGTTCTCGATGGCGTCGGCCAGCGTGCAACCGGCCTTGGCCACCGTGGCTTCGAAGGGGTAGAGGTTGACCACCAGCAGGTCGATGGTGTCGATGCCGTGCTGCTTCAAAGCCGCCATGTGCTCAGGCAGCTCGCGGCGCGCCAGCAGGCCGCCGTGCACCTTGGGATGCAGGGTCTTGACGCGGCCGTCGAGCATCTCGGGGAACTGCGTGACCTCGGCCACCTCGGTGACGGGCAGGCCCGCCTCCTGCAGCAGCTTGGCGGTGCCGCCGGTCGACAGCAGCTTGATGCCCAGGGCATGCAAGGCCTGGGCGAATTCAACGATGCCGGTCTTGTCGGAGACGGAGAGTAGTGCGTTCATGGTGGTGGTGCTTTTTGAAATGAAATCGTGCTCCGGCGCCCTCCCAGCAAGCGCCGATAGCTATTATTTAGTTAGCAACAAAGCTCACAGCAGCTTGTGCTCGACCAGCTTCTTGCGCAGCGTGTTGCGGTTCAGGCCCAGCCATTCGGCGGCGCGAGACTGGTTGTTGTCGGCGTGGCTCATCACCACCTCCAGCAGCGGCTTTTCGACCACGCGCACCAGCATGTCGTACATGCCGTCGGGCGTCTCGCCGCCCAGGTCGCGGAAGTAGCCCTGCAGGCTTTCGCGCACGCATTCCTCGATGTGTTTCTTGCTCATGCAGCCAATCCCTCTTGTTCTTGTGCGTCGGCGTCCATGCCTGCGGTGGTGGCCGGCAGTCGATCCATCCGTTGCCCCAGGGCGTCCAGATAGTCGGCCACGGCCTGCCATTGCGTCTGGCAGTCGTCGATCGTATTGATATGTTGTCGGAAATCCTCGCCCCCCGGCAGCTGGCGCACGTACCAGGCGATGTGCTTGCGCGCGCTGCGCACGCCCGTGCCTTCACCGTAGAGCTGGTAGTGGTCCTGCAGGTGGTCCAGCAGCAGGCGCCGCACTTCGGCCACCAGCGGTGGCGCGAGATGTTCGCCCGTGGCCAGGAAGTGGCCGATCTCGCGAAAGATCCAGGGCCGGCCCTGGGCCGCACGGCCCACCATGATGGCGTCGGCCCCGGTGTACGCCAGCACATCGCGCGCCTTCTCGGGCGAGGCAATGTCGCCGTTGGCCACCACCGGCACCCGCACCACCGCCTTCACGGCGGCGATGGTGTCGTACTCGGCCTGGCCCTTGTACCCCTGCTCGCGCGTGCGGCCGTGCACCGTGAGCATCTGGATGCCCACGGCCTCGAACTGGCGCGCCAGCTGCACGGCGTTCTTGTGTTGCTGGCACCAGCCGGTGCGCATCTTCAGCGTGACGGGCACGTTGCGCGGTGCACAGGCCTCGACCACGGCAGCGGCAATCGACACGGCCAGCGCCTCGTCCTGCATCAGCGCCGAGCCCGCCCACTTGTTGCAGACCTTCTTGGCCGGGCAGCCCATGTTGATGTCGATGATCTGCGCGCCGCGCTCGATGTTGTAGACCGCCGCCTCGGCCATCATCGCCGCCTCGGTGCCAGCGATCTGCACGGCAATCGGCCCCGGCTCGCCATCGTGGTTGGCCCGGCGCGAGGTCTTGAGGCTGTTCCACAGGTCCTTGCGCGAGGTCACCATCTCGCTCACCGCATACCCGGCGCCGAGCTGCTTGCACAGCTGACGGAACGGCCTATCGGTCACCCCTGCCATCGGGGCGACGAACAGGCGGTTCGCCAAAGGAATATGGCCGATGTGCATGGGTGGGGGTGAGGCAGCAGATGCTGAAAAAGGAGGCAGGATTGTACCTGCTCAATATTTCAGCAAATGAAATGACCACCCCTGTCGTTGCCTGGGTGCCCGGAGCGCCCGCACGCATCCCTGCGGCCACGCCCTACACTCGCTTCCTATGGAATCCTGGATGCACGCGCTGATGACCTGGCTGGCCCTGCCGCAGTTCGGCCTGAGCACGGTCTTTGTCGTCGCCTTCATCTCGGCCACCCTGCTGCCCGTGGGCTCGGAGCCCGCCGTTTTCGGCCTCATCAAGCTCAACCCCGAACTGTTCTGGCCCGCCATCCTGGTGGCCACCGCAGGCAACACCCTGGGCGGCGGTGTGAGCTGGTGGATGGGACTGGGTGCGCACCGCGCCTGGGATGCGGCACGGCGCCACCGGCGCGCCGGCCACCCGCCCAGCGCCGATGCCAAACCAGCGCGCGAGCTCAGCCGCACCGAGCGGCGCGCTCGCGTCTGGCTGCGCAAATGGGGGGCCAAAACCTGCTTGCTGAGCTGGCTGCCCGTGGTGGGCGACCCGCTGTGCGCCGTGGCGGGGTGGCTCCAACTGCCGTTCTGGCCCTGCATGGTGTACATGGCCATCGGCAAGTTCTTCCGCTACCTCGTCATGACGGCAGCGCTGCTGCACTTCATGCCTGGCCACCTGAATTACTGAGGCAGCAGGCGCTCCCAGTCCACGGGCCGGGTCGTGTCCACATGCACGGCCAGCGCTTCCTCGTCGATGGATAGCGGCCGGGCCGCCGCCCATTGCGATTCGAGTACCCGCACATCGGCCTCGGAGGCATCGCCCCCGGCCTGCTGGCGGGCGCGCACGCGCTCGCGCAGCACGTCGATCGGCGCCTCGAAGCACAGGATGCGGCAGGGCACCCGCAGCTCACGCGCCAGCGCGGTGAACCGCGCCCGCATGGCTGGGTTCAGAAAGGTGGCATCGACCAGCAACGCATGGCCTGCCAGCAATGCCCCGCGCGCCACCTGCGCCAGGCGCTCGTGCGTGCGGCGCGAAGCATCCGCCGTGTAGATGCCGCCAGGCACGGCGCTGCTGGCATCCTCTGGCGCCAGGCCGAACAGGCGCTTGCGCTCCACGTCGGCGCGCACGCGCACCATGCCGCGCTGGCACACCAGCGCCAGCGACTGCGTGCTCTTGCCAGATCCCGAAAAGCCGTGCGCCAGCCACAGCGCCACCGGCCGGGGCCGGGTGAAGCGCAGAGCCAATTCCAGGTAGCGCCGCTGCTCCTGCAGGCAGTCGGCGCGCGCGTCCCCCGTGGTCTGCGCCAGGCGCAGCCCCGCCACGCGGGCCCGCACCAGGGCGCGGTAGACACGGTAGTAGTCCAGCACCGGCAGGCCCGCATAGTCGCCGGTGCATTCCAGCCAGGCGTTGAGAAAGCGCCACGCCAGGTCGGCGCAGCCGCGCGCCTCCAGGTCCATGGCCAGAAAGGCGATGTCGGCCATGCAGTCGATCCAGCGCAACGCGGGGTTGAATTCGATGGCATCGAACAGCTGCGGTGCACCGTCGATGAGCACCAGGTTCGCCAGGTGCAGGTCGCCATGGCATTCGCGCACCCGGCCTGCGTCCAGGCGCTGCGCGAACACCGGCGCCAGCGCAGCGCCCTGCTGCTCGCACCACTGCGCCACCGGGCCAAGCAGCGGCGCAAGGTCCGGTGCATCGGCCGCCATCCTCTGCAGGGCAGCCAGGCAGTCCTGCACCGGGGCGCGCACCGCCTGTGCCGTACCCCAGCCCTGGCTGGACAGGGCCACGGCCGCATCGCCATGGAAGTGCGCCACATGCCGCGCCAGCGCGTCGATGTGCGCGGGTGTCAGCGCCTGCCGCTCCAGCGCCTGGCTGAGCAGCGCAACCTGATCAAAGCGCCGCATGCGCACAGCGGGCTCGGCATTTGAAGGTGCCTCGTCCAGCGGCAGCAGGCGCAGGTCCGCCGCCGTACTGCCCACCAGTGCCACCAGACCGAGGTAAAGGTCGGGCGCAGTGCGTCTGTTGATGCGCAGCTCCTCCGCGCAGGCCACGCAGCGCAGCGCCAAGGTGCTGAAATCCAGGAAGTCGAGCTTCATCGGCTTCTTGAACTTGTAAACAAATTCCCCCGCCAGCAGCAGCCACGAGATGTGGGTTTCGATCCATTCCACCGCCTCCACCGGGTGGCCAAAGGCCTGCGGACATTGTTGCAGCGCACGCAGGCGCCGCTCGGCGGCGGCGTAATCATTCATCAAGGCGGCATTCAGCAAGACATGCTCCCATTCCATTTCCAAATCATTCGTGTCTAGGCGCGAAGCCGCAGACAGTGCTGTAGCACGACAAGGCGAAGCAACAACGACACGGGTGATTTAGAAATGGAATCAAGGCGCGCGCAGCCGCACGCGGCCACCATCGGCCAGCGCGGCGGGCGGGTACACCACCACCTGCGCGCCCGCCTGCAGCCCTTCCTTCACCCAGGCGTGCGTTCCGCCGCGCGCCTCCAGGACCACGGGCACGCGCCGGGCACGCCCTTCATCGACCACGAAAACGGCCATGCGCGGTGCAGCGGGTTCTGCGGCGGGTGGCGCCGAACCGTTGACGACGGGCAACGGGAACAGGGCACTTACGGGCACCAGGGTGGCGCCTTCGGCCTCGCGCGTGAGCACGCGCACGACCACGCGGTAGCCGTCACCCAGTGCGGCCCACTGTGCGGGCGGGCTGGTCAGGTCGATCAGCACGTTCACGCGCTGCTCTTCCACCCCCAGGGCCGAGACCTTGGTGAACGCGGCCGGCTCCACGCTGCGCACCCGTCCCTGCAGTGTGCCGGGGCCACCCCAGCGCTCGATGCGCACGGAACTGCCCGGGCGCACCTGCAGTGCATCGGTGGACAGCAGCGGCGCCACCACTTCGAGTTGCGCAGTGTCGCCGACCTCGACCAGCACGGTGCCCAGCCCCACCATGCCCTCGCTCGCCTGCGCCACGCGCAGCACGCGGCCCGCCACCGGCGCGCGCACCTCAAACGCACGGCCTGCGGCACTGCCCGGGCGCTGCACCACGTCCAGCGCGGCACGGGCCTGGGCCAGGTCGGCACGCGCCACCTGCTGCTCCTGCTCGGCCACATCCACGTCCTTGCGCGCCACCTGCGCGGCCAGGCGTTCGGCGTCGAGCCGCGTGGGGGCCACAAAGCCTTGCTGCGCCAGTTGCTCTGTGCGGCGCAAGTCGCCCTGGGCCTGCGCCAGCACGGCGCGGCTGCGCTCGCTGCGCACGGCGGCGCGCTGCACTCCGGCCTGCGCGGCTGCCACGCGCGCCTGCTGCTCGCGCAGGCCGCGCTCGTCGAGCAGCGCGGGCAGGGCCGGTTGAATGCGCGCCACCACGTCCCCGGCCTGCACGGCGTCTCCCTCGCGCAGGGCCATGCGTTCGAGCCGCCCGGCCAGCGGCGCCGAAACGGCGTAGCGGTCGCGCAGGCGGGTGCGGGCATCTTCATCAATGCCTGCCTCGAAGCGCCCCTGCACCACGGCGGCCACCTCCACCTCCTGCGGCCTCGGGGCAAAGGCCCAGGCCAGCAACGCGCCCAGCAGCAGCACCGCCCCCGCGCCCATCCATACCGTTTTTTTCTGCATTGCCAGGTTCCCGCCTTGTTGATTCAGCCTCATTCACGCGTCTTGAGCGCGCCCACCATGTCCAGCCGGTCGATCTGCCGGCGCACCACCAGCGCGCTGGCCAGGCCCGCCGCCACCACGCACAGCCCGGCCACGGCATAGGTGCGCGCGCTGATCACCACCGGGAACAGGAACTGGTCGTTTTTGAGCAGTTCCACCAGCAGGTGCACCAGCCCCCAGCCCATCACCATGCCCAGCGGCAAGGCCAGCGCGATGCCGATGGCCAGCTCGCCCAGCAGCAGGGCCGAAACCTCACCCCGCGTGAACCCGAGCACGCGCAGGCTGGCCAGCTCCCAGGTGCGCTCGGCCAGTGCGATGCGCGCATTGTTATAGACCACTCCTACCGCGATCACCGAGGCAAACAGCGTGAGGATGGTGCTCATGATGCGCACATTGCGCGCACTCACATCTTCCATGTTGCGCAGCAAGGTCGCCTTGCTGAAAGCCCCCGCCACGCGGGGCAGGGCCTTGGTCGCCTCCAGAAAGCGGGGCTCGGAGCCCGGCTCCAGCGCCACGGCAAACTGCGAGGCCACGTCGCCCTCGTGCAGCCAGCGGTTGAGCGTGGCGCGCGGCACGTAGGCGTTCAGGCCCATCATCTCCCGCACGGTGGCGTCCACACGCACATCCAGCGTGCGCTGGCGGCCTTCGAGCACCTCCACGCGCACCGTGTCGCCCACGCGCGCGCCCAGCTTGGCAGCGAGCCGGTCTGTCAGCAGCAGACCTTCACCGTTCGGGCGCACCTGGTGCCCGTCCACATCGATGATGCGCTGCAACTGGGCCATGGGCGCCACGCCCTGCAGCCCCACGCGCTCGCTGCGGTGTCCCAAAAGCAGGCGCACCGGCACGGCACGGCCCGGCTCCACGCCAGTCACCCCGGGCAGGCGTGCCAGTTGCAGCTGGGCCAGCGCGTCGACCGGCTCGACCATCCACACATTGACATCGCTGCGCATCGACAGCTGGAAGGTGGTGTCCACGATGTGGTCGATGGCATCGCGGAAGAAATTGCCCATGACCACGATGGCCACGGCCGCCGCAGTGCCGCCGATGGTCAGCAGCGTGCGCAACGGGCGGCGCTCCATGTTGCGCAGCACCATGCGCAAGGCCGCAGGCATGCCGTGCACCCCCAGGCGTTCGAGCACCGTGCGGCGGTAGTTTCCCGGTGCGGGCGGGCGCATGGCTTCGGCTGGAGCCAGGCGTACCGTGGCGCCCACGGCGCTGAGCGTGCCCAGCAGGGCCGTGGCACCGGTCACACCCCCGCCCACCAGCAGCAGCCAGGGAGCAGTGTGGTGCACGAAGACGGGAAAGCGGAAAAACTCGGCATACAGCCCGGTGATCAGCGCGCCCATCCAGTGGCCCAGCAGCGCACCCAGCACCAGGCCCAGCAGCACGATGACCGCCACCAGCTTGAGGTAGTGCCTGGCAATGGCGGCATTGGCATAGCCCAGCGCCTTGAGCGCGGCGATCTGCTCGCGCTGCGTGGCCACCAGGCGCGACAGCACCACATGCAGCAGGAACGCCGCCACCGCGAGGAAGATGGCCGGCAGCATGGTGCCCATCACGCGCTGCTGCTGGATTTCGCTGTCCAGCATGGCGTGCGAGGTCTGGTCGGCACGGCCGTGGGCGTCACGCCCGCCATACGGCGCGAGCAGGCGCGAGAGCGCGTCCAGCGCCGCCGGCTCGGAGGCCTGGGGTGCCAGCTTGATGGCCACACGATTGAAGGCCCCCTGCATGTCATAGGCCGCCGCGAGGGCCGCGCGGTCCACCCAGAACACGCCAAACCCCCGCATGTCGGGCATGCCTGCCATGCCTGCAAAAATGAACTCGGGCGAGAGCGCCGTGCCCACGATGCGCAGCTGACGGCGCTTGCCATTGACCAGCGCTGTCAACTCGTCGCCCGGGCGCAGGCCGCGTGCGCTGGCAAAGCCGTCGGAGACCAGCGCATCGATGGCCGCCTCGCTGCGCCCCTGCCCGGTGCCCGCCGGCTCCAGGGCACGGCCGGTGTGCACGATCACCCGGTTCATGCGCGGCGGCTGGCGCAGGTCCACGCCAATCAGCTGACCGATGATCGGGTCGGCCAGCCCCGCCATCTCGACGCGCACCACCTGCTCCACCGTGGTCTGCACATCGGCCACACCCGGCACGCCGCGCAGCACCTCGGCCAGCGCCAGCGGTGCACGTTTGACCACGGCAAACGCATCGGCGAAATGCCCCTGGGCATAAAAGCGGTCGCGCGCGATGGCCAGCGAGTCGACCGCCGACAGGCTGGAGACAAAACCGCCCAGGCCGCTGGCCACGACCAGAGCGATGGTCAGCGCCTGGCTCCACATGCGCCGCAGGTCGCGCAGCAGCTTGCGGTCGAGGGCTTTCACGTTCGCTTGCCTATGGACAACATCACCACGACAGCTCCGACGGCGACACGCGGTGCGCATTGCGCTCCACGCGCTGGATGGTTCCGTCGCCCAGGTAGACCACGCGGTCGGCCATGGCGGCAATGGCTGCGTTGTGCGTGATGACCACCGCCGTCGTGCCCAGTTCGGCATTGATGCGGGCAATCACCTCCAGCACCATCTTGCCGGTCTGGTAATCGAGCGCGCCCGTGGGCTCGTCGCACAGCAGAACCTCAGGGCGCTTGACGATGGCGCGCGCAATGGCCACGCGCTGCTGCTCACCCCCCGAGAGCTGCGCCGGAAAGTGGTGCTGGCGCGGCGTGAGCCCCACCATGGCGATGGCCTCGTCGATCGGCATGGGGTCGGGCGCGATGTCGGTCACCAGCGCCACGTTTTCGCGCACCGTGAGGCTGGGAATGAGGTTGTAGAACTGGAACACGAAGCCCACGTGCTCGCGCCGGTAGGCCGTCAGATCGGCCTCGCTGGCGCCGGTCAGCCGGTGGTCGGCGAACCAGACATCGCCCTCGGACGGCACATCGAGCCCGCCCAGGATGTTGAGCAAGGTGGATTTGCCACTGCCCGAAGCGCCCAGCAGCACGATGAACTCGCCACGCACGATGTCCAGGTCCACATCGTGCAGGGCGCGCACATCCACAGCGCCGGTGTGGTAGGTCTTGCCCAGCCCCCGTGCGTGAAACACCGCAGGGGCACCGGACTGCCCCCGCAGGGGATCGTTGTCGGAGAGGGGATGCATGCAATTAAGCCTTGGTTGCCGTACCTTAGAACGTGTTTACGATCTCCCAAGGGTCGCGCAGCGGTCTTTGCGGGATGGGATGCAAGGCGCGGTGCGCAGTGGATAGCCCGGCTATCCACCAGCGCCGAAACGCCGCAGACCGCCCGCAAAGGCCACTGCCCTTTGGGTTGGAGCGAAATCGGGCGATTGGACGCCCCGCCTGCTTGCATGGGCACCGGCCCATGCGGCGCATCCGAAGCATCCACTCATCCCGATTGCGATCCAACGCGGCCCCTGCGAGATCGTAAACACGTTCTTACGCCAAGGCCTTGCAGTGTGGCCGCTGCTTGATGCGTGTCAACCGCTCCCGTCAAGGAAACCCCAGGCAGGCGTGGGACGCCACCGGGTTCGCACGCATTTGCTATTCAATCGATAGCTAGGAGCGCAATACAGACGGCTAAAAACGCCCTATCAAGCCTTGGAAGGCCACCGGCTGGCATCCCGCATCGGAAAGCCTGCGGGGGCGCCCGGGACAGGCATGTCGGAATCCTCGTCCATGAGGGACACCGTGACCGAGGGATCGCCCTTGCGCACCGGCTCTTCCACCACGACCTGGTTGCGCCCCCCTTCCTTGGCCATGTACATCGCCGTATCAGAGCGCGAAAAGAACTCCAGCACCGATTCTCCGGGGATGTACTGCGTCACGCCGATGGACACAGACACCCGGCTCTGGAGCAGCCCCTTCCAGGGATGCGATTCGACCTGGGCTCGGATGCGTTCACAGGTATTGAGCGCGGGCAGCAGCGACGTGGCCGGGAAGATGAGCAGAAATTCCTCGCCGCCATAGCGCCCGAAGAGATCGCCCGCCCGCACGTTCTCCTGCGCCACGCGAGCGAACGAGCGCAACACCTCGTCGCCGCCCAGGTGCCCCAGTTCGTCGTTGATGCGCTTGAAATGGTCCAGATCGATCACCGCCAGACACAGGGGGATGCCGGTTTCGTCGGCCAGTTGCTTCTGTTCTTCCAGGGCAGCGACGATGTAGCGGCGATTGAAGCAGCCCAGCAGCGTGTCGCGCTGGGCGTCTTCCTGGATGTTCTTGAGCTTGCGGCTCGCACGGTGCAGGATGCGGTGGAGCAGTTGCACCTTGCCGATCAGATACACAAAGGCGGGCATGGCCACCGCCAGCGACACGAAATGGAGCAATTCCAGCTTCAGCAACGCGTCGTTCTGCTGCTCAGCGTAATGCAGCGCCATGACCAGGGCGTACCCGGCCAGCAGGCCGAACACCAGCAGAAACGCCTTGCCGCGCGAGATCCGGTACATGCCATACGCGATGGCCACAAAACTGAAAGGGGCCAGCAGAATCTGCATGACCGGGTCCAGATAGACCAGCAGCAGCATGCTGGTCAGGGCCGCCACGACGATCGGCAACTTGAGCCGCTTCTCGCGAAACCGCAAATGCGTGCCGCTCTTGAACAGCCAGAAAAACGCCGTCACGAAGAAAACGATGCACCCCATGAGCACATACAGGGTGCTGGTTCGCACCATGCCCAGGGCGTGGAAAACCACGGCAGCCAGCAGGAACAGGCCGATCAGGCCCATGACGATCAGCCATTTCTGCGCATTCGTGTTTTTGCCCTTGAGCCGGCTCGCATCCGACTGCCTGCGCGCACGGTGAGCGACCTCTGCCGACGAATCATCAAATTCCATGATGGCGTCGGTCAATGGGAAAACGTCCGTGCTCGAGAACGACGGTTTTCCACGTCCAAAAAACAGGGACATGATGGTGGCGGCACCCATAGGTTTTGAACGTGTGAAAGAACAATCCGTCGTCAGGAAAAACCGGCAACATCTCAGAAAATTTCAGCCCATAACCGCCCCACCGGGCCGACAGCAGAAAACACACGGGCTGCGCACCTGCCGCAGCACCCGCTTGATGCACCGACTGTTACATTTTCTCCTGAAAACCTCCACGAAAGCAGGCAGAAAGGAAATGCAGACCCCGGATTTTGGCTCACGCCAGGATCAAGGGCTCCGTGCGCCCGGACGCCCCACATAGGTGAACACGGCATCTTACGGAGAACCACCCCCGGTCCACTGCGGGTTTTCCAGTATCCCGCCGTATCGCCGCTGAGTTGCATCGGTCCCCTCAAACAGGCACGGCGCGGCGGCGCACCCACCAGCCTTCGAGCGTGTACACCAGCAGCGCAGCCCAGATCAGCACGAAGCCCGCCAGGCGCGAGACATCGAACGCCTCGTGGAACAGCCACACGCCCAGCGCGAGCTGCAGGCTGGGCGCGATGTACTGCAGGATGCCCATGGTGGCCAGTGGAATCCGGCGTGCACCCGCCGCAAACCATAGCAACGGGATCGCCGTGACCGGACCGGCCAGCACCAGCCAACCCAGGGTGGAGGCATCCCCCTGCACCAGCGCGCCCTGCCCCTGCCAGGCCCATACGCCGAGCACGGCCATGGTCACAGGTGCCAGCAGAACGGTCTCCAGGGTCAGGCCTTCCAGCGCACCCAGCACCGCCACCTTGCGCAGCAGGCCATAGAAACCGAAGCTGAGCGCCAGCACCAGGGCAATCCAGGGCAGCCGCCCGGTCAGCACGGTCAACCACAGCACACCCGCGGCGGCCACGGTCACCGCCAGCCATTGCCCGGGCCGGGGCCGCTCGTGCAGGAACACATAGCCCAACGCCACATTGACCAGCGGGAGGATGAAGTAGCCCAAGCTGGCATCGACCACATGGCCGTTGTTCACCGCCCAGACGTAGGTCAGCCAGTTGGCCGCCAGCAGCAGTGCCGACAGGGCGAAAGCGCCCAGCACGCGCGGCTGACGCAGCACCTCGCGCATCCACGCCCACTGCCGGCGCATCGCCAGCAGGGCCAGCACGAACACCAGCGACCACAGCGTGCGGTGCAGCACCACTTCGAGCGCCGGCACAGCGGCCACCTGGCGGAAATACAGGGGGAACAGCCCCCAGGAGAGGTAGGCCAGCGAGGCGTAGACGATTCCGGTGTTCATGGATCAACCCAAGAAGCGCAGCGGGTACCGCTGCACTGGCCACGAAAAAAATACGGCCGCCACCGCGCCTCCACCAAGGTGCGCCAGGGGCGGCCGGACACTGGCGCAAGCGCCAGCGCGCGGGGTCAGACGTTGAACAGGAAGTTCATCACGTCGCCATCCTTGACGACGTATTCCTTGCCCTCGGCGCGCATCTTGCCCGCGTCCTTGGCGCCCTGCTCGCCCTTGTACTGGATGAAGTCGTCGAAGGCGATGGTCTGGGCACGGATGAAGCCACGCTCGAAGTCGCCGTGGATCACGCCTGCAGCCTGCGGCGCGGTGTCGCCCACGTGGATGGTCCAGGCGCGCACTTCCTTCACACCCGCGGTGAAGTAGGTCTGCAGGCCCAGCAGCTTGAAGCCAGCGCGGATCAGGCGGTTGAGGCCCGGCTCGCTCTGCCCCATCTCGGCCAGGAACATGTCACGGTCTTCGTCGCTCATCTCGGCCATCTCGGATTCCATCTTGGCGCAGATGGCCACCACGGGCGCATTCTGGGCGGCGGCGTATTCCTTCAGGCGCTCAAGCAGGGGGTTGTTCTCGAACCCGTCCTCGCTCACGTTGCCCACGAACATGGCGGGCTTGGCCGTGATCAGGCAGAAGGGCTTGAGCAGCGGCGCGTCTTCCTTGCTCACGGGCACGGTACGGGCCGGCTTGCCCTGGTCCAGCGCCGCCTGGATGGGCGTAAGCAACTGCACCAGCTTGGCCGCTTCCTTGTCGTTGCCGCTCTTGGCGGCCTTGCTGTAGCGGTTGAGCGCCTTCTCGACGGTGCTCAGGTCCGCCAGGCACAGCTCGGTCTGGATGACTTCGATGTCCGAGATCGGATCGACGCGGCCGGCGACGTGGATCACGTTGTCGTCTTCAAAGCAGCGCACCACGTTGACGATGGCGTCGGTCTCGCGGATATGCGCCAGGAACTGGTTGCCCAGGCCTTCGCCCTTGGAGGCGCCGGCCACGAGGCCGGCAATGTCCACGAACTCGACGATGGCGGGCACGATGCGTTCGGGCGAGATGATCTCGGCCAGCTGCTGCAGGCGCGGATCAGGCACCTCCACCACACCCGTGTTGGGCTCGATGGTGCAGAAGGGGTAGTTCTCGGCGGCGATGCCGGCCTTGGTCAGCGCGTTGAAGAGGGTGGACTTGCCGACGTTGGGCAGGCCCACGATGCCGCATTTCAGGCTCATGGCAGGGCTTTCTGGTGTTCTGGGGGAAAACCTTCGATTTTACGGCCCCCGTCCCAAAGTCCCGCAGCATCAGTCAAAGCACAGGTCGGCGGCGATGGGCTGGCCCACGCGCAGCACCTGGCCCGCACCCTGGCGCACGATGGCATTCATGCCGAAGGTGATGGCGCCGTCCAGCCGCTTGTCCTGGCGGTAGGTGCGCAGGGTGTCCCCCACGGCAGGGTGGCTTAGCGCCGTCGCCGGGTCGATGTCGGGGATCGGGCAGCGTGCGCAGGGCTTGACCAGTTGCAGATGCACTTCCTGCCCCGCGCCCGTATCGATGCGGACCCTGTCCACACGGTCTTCGTCATGCGCCTGCATCCCCGCGAACACCACGTTGGGGCGAAAGCGCTCCATGCCCACGGTGGCATGGCCTGCAGCCTGCAGGCGCTGGTTCAGGTCGTCGAGCGAGGCTTCGCTGGCCACCAGCACCGGAAACCCGTCGCTGAATCGGTTGGGGGCCTCCAGCCCCCCGGTCCAGTCGCTGCTGGAGAGGCGCCGGTGCGCCGGATCGAAGCGCACCAGGCGGCAGGGCTGGCCCAGAAAGGCGCTGAACCAGCGCGCTGCGGCGTCGCCCGTGTCCCAGGCGGGCACGGTGTCTTTCCACACCGTCACGGTGGCGGGCACCGGTGCTGCGTCGGCATCCAGGCGCAGGTCCGGCATGCCCGGGGCCCGCAGCACGAGCGCATCCCCCGCGACTTCGGGCCGGACCAGCGCCATGCGCGGCAGCGTACGCTGGGTCAGGAACACGCCCTGGGCATCGACCACCATCCAGGCACGGTCGGGTTCCAACCCGGCTTCGGTCAACAGGGCTTCGCGCACCTCGGTGCCGGCGCAGGATTTCACGGGATAGACGAACAGGCGCGCAATGCTGCCCTGCAGGTCGGATTCGGGGTGAAAGGTCACGGTCATGGGCTCGCTGCGTGAAAACGGGAACCCGAAGCATACCGATGGCCCCATGTCCGGAAGGCCCGGGGCGCCCTCCTACAATCCCCGGATGGCGCAATCCTTCGATATCTGTATCCGCGGTGCGGGCGTGGTCGGCCGCACGCTGGCGCTGCTGCTGGCACGCGAGCGGCTCCACGTCGCCCTGGTGGCCAGCCCCGGCCCGGCCAGCCCGGCCACGTCCGACGTGCGGGCCTATGCGCTGAATGCCGCCTCACGCCAGCTGCTCGAATCGCTGCGCAGCTGGCCCGACGCCCAGCACGCCACCCCGGTGGCGCACATGCAGGTGGCGGGCGACCAGGACGGCGAGGTGCATTTCGATGCTGCGGCCCAGGGCGTGCCCGCGCTGGCCTGGATCGTCGATGTGCCCGCGCTCGAAGCCCGCTTGGCTGAGGCCGTGCGCTTCCAGCCCCAGGTGGAAGTGGTGCAGGCCCCGGTGGCCGCACCGCTCACCGTGGTGTGCGAAGGCCGCGCCAGCCGCACGCGCGAGGAATTCGGTGCCGAATTCGACGTGGCCCCCTATCCCCACCACGCCATTGCCACGCGGCTGGCGTGCGAGAAGCCCCACGGCCAGGTCGCCCGGCAGTGGTTCGCGCCCGATGGCAGCATCCTGGCCTTCCTTCCGCTGGATGGTGAAGGCGGGAGCGCCGTGGCCGTGGTCTGGTCCGTCGCGCCGCAGCAGGCCATAGACCTGCTGGCCCTTGACCCGGAAACCTTTGCCCAGCGCCTGCAGGCCGCCAGCCAGGGCGCGCTGGGCGCGTTGCGCACCACCAGCGACCGTGTGGCCTGGCCGCTGCAGCAGGCGCGGGCACGCCACTGGTGCGGCGCCCTGCCTTCGGCCGCCCCCGCCAGCTGGGTGCTGGCAGGCGACGCGGCGCACAACGTGCACCCTCTGACCGGCCAGGGGCTGAACCTGGGCCTGGGCGACGCGCAGGTGCTGGCGCGCGTGCTGGCCGGGCGCGACACCTGGCGCAGCGTATCCGACCTGCGCCCGCTGCGCCGCTACGAGCGCGAGCGCAAGACCGCCCTGCTGCCTATGGGGCTGGCCACAGACGGCCTGCAGCAACTGTTCGCGCGCCCCGAAGGCCCCTGGCAGCAGCTGCGCAACTGGGGCATGAAGGGCTTCGAACGCAGCGGCCCCCTGAAGGAATGGATGGCCCGCCAGGCCATGGGAACGCATTGACGCGACCGCACTCCAACGGGCTGGCCCCGTGCTGCCCCACCCGACACCCTTGACGAGAACACCATGCAACTGATCCCCTCCCTGCTGGCCGCCGCCGCGCTGACCCTGAGCCTGTCGGCCACCGCCCAGGAATCCGCCATCCGCAAGTCCCTGGCCGAGCGCATTCCGCAATTTGAAAAAATCGACGAAATCCAGGCCACGGCCATGCCCGGTCTGTACGAGGTACGCATCGGCACCGACCTGTTCTACACCGACGCCAAGGGCAACTACCTGATCCAGGGCGAGCTGTTCGACACCAAAGCGCGCCGCAACCTCACCGAAGACCGCATCACCAAGCTGACCGCTGTGGATTTCGCGGCGCTGCCACTCAAGGACGCCTTCACCATCGTGCGCGGCGACGGCAAGCGCAAGCTGGCCGTGTTCGAAGACCCCAACTGCGGCTACTGCAAGCGCTTCGAGCGCGACCTGCAGAGCGTGGACAACGTCACCATCTACCTGTTCCTCTACCCCATCCTGAGTCCCGATTCGGTCGAAAAGTCGCGCAACATCTGGTGCGCCAAAGACCGCGTGGCCGCCTGGCAGGACTACATGGTGCGCGACAAGACGCCCGCACCCGCCGCGTGCGACACCAGCGCCCTGCAGCGCAACCTGGCGTTTGGCAAGAAGTACAAGATCACCGGCACACCCACGCTGATCTTCACCAACGGCTCTCGCGTACCCGGCGCCATTGGCGCCCAGGACGTCGAGAAGCGCCTGGCCGATGCGGGCAGCGAAGGCTGACGCCCTACTCCCGCTCCCCCCATCGCCCATGTCCGCACGCCGCACCGCCGACAGCCCGGTCCACTACCGCATCGAGGCCCCTGATCCGCACAACCACCTGTTTCACGTCACCCTGACCGTGGCAGAGCCCGCCGCGCAGCAGGAGCTGTCGCTGCCGGTGTGGATTCCGGGCAGCTACCTGGTGCGCGAGTTCTCGAAAAACCTGCAAAACCTGCAGGCCCGCCAGGGCAGCAAGGCGCTGGCGCTGCAGCAGCTCGACAAGCACCGCTGGCGGGTGGCCTGCCAGAGCGGAAAGCCGCTGGTGCTGCACTACGCGGTGTACGCCTGCGACGCGTCGGTGCGCACCGCCTGGCTCGACGCCGCACGCGGCTTCTTCAACGGCACCAGCCTGTGCCTGCGCGCCGAGGGACACACCGACCAGCCCTGCACACTGGAAATTATTGCTCCTGAAAACATAGCTGATAACGCACAATGGTCGTGCGCCACCGGCCTTTTTCCTATAAAGGTGGATGCCCAGGGTTTCGGCACCTACCGCGCCGATGATTACGACACCCTGGCCGACAGCCCGGTCGAGATGGGCCCGTTCTGGAGCGCGCGCTTCACCGCCTGCGGCGTGCCGCACCGCATCGTGGTGGCGGGCGCGGCGCCGTCGTTCAACGGCAAGCGGCTGGTGGCCGACACCCGCACCATCTGCGAGACCGCCATCCGTTTCTGGCACGGCGAAGGCAAGCCGCCGTTCAAAAATTACCTGTTCATGCTGAACGTGGTCGATGACGGCTACGGCGGGCTCGAACACCGCAACTCCACCGCGCTCATCTGCGCCCGGCGCGACCTGCCGCGCACCACGCCGCCGCATTCGGGCGAGGGCTACACCACGCTGCTGGGCCTCATCAGCCACGAATACTTCCACACCTGGAATGTCAAGCGCCTGCGCCCCGCAGAATTCGCCCGATACGACTACGCGCAGGAGAACTACACGCAACTGCTGTGGTTCTTCGAGGGCTTCACGAGCTATTACGACGACCTGCTGCTGCGCCGCGCCGCCCTGCTGGACCACGGCGGCTACCTCAAGCTGCTGACGAAAACCATCAACCAGGTGCTACAGACCCCAGGCCGCCTCGTGCAGACCGTGGCACAGGCCAGCTTTGACGCCTGGGTCAAGTACTACCGGCAGGACGAAAACACGCCCAACGCCACCGTGAGCTACTACACCAAGGGCGCGCTGGTCGCCCTGTGCCTGGACCTCACCCTGCGCCGCGAGGGCCGCACCACGCTGGACGCTGTGCTGCGCAGCCTGTGGCAGCGCTGCGCTGGGGGTCCGATGGACGAGGCCACCCTGCGCGCGGTGCTGCACGAACTGGGCGGCCGCCCGTTCGATGCCGAACTGGACGCCTGGGTGCACAGCACCGCCGAACTTCCGCTGGAAGAACTGCTCGGCGCCCATGGCATTTCCGTGAAGCGGGAAGATGCACCGACCGCACAGCGCCTGGGCCTGCGCGTGAGCGAAACCGGCGCGGTGCAGATCAAGACCGTGTTGCGCGGCGGGCTGGCCGAGCAGGCCGGCATGGCGGCGGGTGACGAATGGATCGGCATCGAAGCGCAGGGCCAGGGCTGGCGCATCGGCAAGCTTGACGACATCGCCCTGTATGCTGGCACTGAAAAAGCCGTGACGGCGCTGGTGGCGCGCGACCGGCGCCTGCTGCGGCTGCCGCTGGCACTGGAGTGGCCTGCCCCCACCGGCCGCAAGCGCGGCGCCGGGCGGCCCGCCGCCGACACCATTTCGCTCGGCGTCACCGATGCTGCCCAGGCCGCCCGCTGGCTCGACGCCCGCTGAACCGCCCCGGCGCTTGGGTATAGTTTCAAGGTTTTGTTACAACGACAGGAAGACACCATGGCCTACGAAGTCATTGAAGTACGCACCGAAGCCGAGAAGGTCGGCATCATCACCCTCAACCGCCCCAAGCAGCTCAATGCGCTGAACGACCAGCTCATGGACGAGCTGGGCCAGGCGCTCAAGGCCTTCGATGCCGACGCAAAGATCGGCTGCATCATCGTCACGGGCAGCGAAAAGGCCTTTGCCGCGGGTGCGGACATCACCGCCATGGCGAAATTCAGCTTCGCCGATGCCTATGGCGGCGACTTCATCACCCGCAACTGGGAAACCATCCGCACCATCCGCAAGCCTGTCATCGCCGCCGTGAGCGGCTTCGCGCTGGGCGGTGGCTGCGAACTGGCCATGATGTGCGATTTCATCATCGCTGCCGACAACGCCAAGTTCGGCCAACCCGAAATCAAGCTGGGCGTGATCCCCGGCGCCGGCGGCACGCAGCGCCTGCCGCGCGCCGTGGGCAAGTCCAAGGCCATGGACATGGCCCTCACGGGCCGCATGATGGACGCCGTGGAAGCCGAGCGCTCGGGCCTGGTCAGCCGCGTCGTGCCCTTCGACAAGCTGATGGACGAAGCCCTGGGCGCCGCCCTGATCATTGCCGACTTCTCCCAGCTCGCCGTGATGGCCGCCAAGGAATCGGTCAACCGCGCCTTCGAGGGCACGCTGGCCGACGGCGTGATGTTCGAACGCCGCCTGTTCCACTCGCTGTTTGCCACCCAGGACCAGAAGGAAGGCATGGACGCTTTTGTGAACAAGCGCAAGGCCCAGTTCACGCACCAGTGATTTTTCTTGTTATATAATTTGAGGCTTGCGGTGGTATAGCTCAGTTGGTTAGAGCGCAGCATTCATAATGCTGATGTCCCAGGTTCAAGTCCCGGTACCACCACCAAATTGAAAACCCACCCTGGAAACACGGTGGGTTTTTCTTTGCCCGCACCACACTCCGCCCCGGCCCGCTGCAACCCGGACCCTGGCGTCGCCCTCCCTACGTAACATCCACAAGCCACAGACCTGCGGCTTGGAGGACACTGTCCGGGGTCGTGCCTCCCTCCCCGGGCGGCGCATGCCACCCACCAGTTGCCCGGCCCCATGCTTCACGGCAGGGGGCCAGCGGATTTTCCAGGAGATACCGTGTACAAAAATCTTTTCGTCCCCGTGGATGGTTCTGAACTGTCCCACCGCGCCATGGACGGCAGCATTGAACTGGCCCAGCAACTGGGCGCCACCATCACGGGGTTTGTCGTCGAACCCGATCTGCCGCTGTCGGTGATGAGCAACGACGCCCAGACCTCGGCCGAACGCATCCAGCGCCACGCATCGAAAAACGAAGCCCACGCCAAGTCCCTGCTCGACCAGTTTGCACAGCGCGCCCAAGCCGCCGGGGTGGGCTTCGTCGCATCGCATGTGACGGCCTATTCGGTGGACCAGGCCATCATGGACGAGGCCGAAAAAGCCGGTTGCGACATGATCGTGATGGTCACGCACGGCCGTGGCCCCATTGGTGAATTCGTGTTCGGCTCGCACACCAAGAGCATCATTGCGCGCAGCAAGCTGCCCGTGCTGGTACTGCACTGACGCACATCTGCACACAAAGGCCTCCCGCCCCGGGAGGCCTTTTGTTTTGCGGCGCCCGTAGAATCGCGGCTTCAGCCCCTGGATGTACACCATGAACCGCTGCCAGCCCTCCCCCCTTCCCTTGCGCCCGCGCCGGGCCACTTTATGGCTGGCCGCGCTGTGCGCCGCTGCGGCCCTGACCGGTGCGCCCGCTGCGGCACAAGGCACCGTGCAGGGCTCGATGGGCGGCATGCGCAACTTCCCTGACGCAGCGCTGCGCGGCTCCCTGGTCATCACGGCAGCGTCTGAGGCCGAGATCAACGGCCGCACCGTGCGCATGGCGCCGGGCATGCGCCTGTTCAGCCCGCAGAACACGCTGGTGATGATGCACACCGTGCTGGGCCGGCAGTTCACCGTCAACTACCTGATCGAGAACAGCACCGGCATGCTTCTCACCGCCTGGATTCTGAGCAACGCCGAGGCGGCCCAGAAGCGCGCAGGCAGCGACAGCGTGCAGCGCAACTTCACCTTCGAATCCGACGCCACCCCGGCGCGCTGATTCTGCGCAGCCGGTCTGCGCCACCCCTGCCCGGACCGCTCCCAGGCGGGAGCCGCGCATGACGCCCCCCTTTCCCTGAGAAATTGCCATGGCCAAAAAAGTCTTCATCAAAACCTTCGGCTGCCAGATGAACGAGTACGACTCGGACAAGATGCTGGACGTGATGCACGCCGCCGAGGGCTACGAAACCACGCAGGACCCCGAGGAAGCCGACCTGATCCTGTTCAACACCTGCTCGGTGCGCGAAAAAGCGCAGGAGAAGGTGTTTTCCGACCTGGGCCGCGTCAAGCACCTCAAGGAGCGCGGTGTGAAGATCGGCGTGGGCGGCTGCGTAGCCAGCCAGGAAGGCGCCGAGATCATCAAGCGCGCGCCCTATGTGGACATCGTCTTCGGTCCGCAGACCCTGCACCGCCTGCCCGAGCTGCTGCACGCGCGCCAGCAGCAGGACCGCCCGCAGGTGGACATCAGCTTTCCCGAGATCGAGAAGTTCGACCACCTGCCGCCCGCGCGCGTCGAAGGCGCCAGCGCCTTCGTCTCCATCATGGAAGGCTGCAGCAAGTACTGCAGTTACTGCGTGGTGCCCTACACGCGCGGCGAAGAGATGAGCCGCCCCTTCGACGACGTGCTGGTGGAAGTGGCGGGCCTGGCCGACCAGGGCGTGAAGGAGATCACCCTGCTGGGCCAGAACGTGAACGCCTACCGGGGCCCCATGGGCGACACCAGCGAAGTGGCCGACCTGGCCTTGCTGCTTGAATACGTGGCGGACATCCCCGGCATCGAGCGCCTGCGCTTCACCACCAGCCACCCGAACGAATTCACGCCGCGTCTCATCGACGCCTATGCGCGCATCCCCAAGCTGGCCAACCACCTGCACCTGCCGGTGCAGCACGGAGCCGACCGCATCCTCATGGCCATGAAGCGCGGCTACACGGCCATGGAGTACAAGAGCACGGTGCGCAAGCTCCGCGCCATCCGCCCCGACCTGGCCATGAGCAGCGACTTCATCGTCGGCTTCCCCGGCGAGACGGAAGAAGATTTTGCCAAGATGATGAAGCTCATCGACGACATCCATTTCGACAACTCGTTCAGCTTCATCTTCAGCCCGCGCCCGGGAACGCCCGCCGCCAACCTGCACGACGACACGCCGCACGATGTCAAGCTGCGCCGCCTGCACGAGCTGCAGGCCGTCATCAACGGCAACATCAAGCAGATCAGCGAAAGCCTGGTGGGCAAGGTGCAGCGCATTCTGGTCGAAGGCAGCTCCAAGCGCGATGGCGATGAGCTGATGGGCCGCACCGAATGCAACCGCGTGGTCAACTTTGCCGGCCAGCCACGACTGGTGGGGCAGATGGTCGACGTGACCATCACCGAGGCCAAGGCCTACACGCTGCGCGGCGAGGTGCTGACACGCGCCCCGGCCTGATGGTCAACTTCAAAAAAGTGAGCTGCTAGCGCATGTTCTATCAAGTTTTCAGATTGTTTTGTATCTGAACATGTTGATATAAAAGCGCAAGCAGCTATCAATTAAAGAGCAGCCGCCACGGCACAGCGCCCACGAAAAAACCGGCTTCACGCCGGTTTTTGCTTTTCTTTTGATAGCTGTCAGCGCTTATTGCACAGGCGCTGGAGCCCTAAAAGGCACAAAACGCAGATTGGAGTGGCCGCCGTCAGTTAACACAAGGCTCAGCGGGCGCAATATCTGCGAGCCAAGCATCGAGATCGCTTCTCTGCGCTTTTGTCAGATGTTGCAGGCGCAGGACAGCGTTTGCCAACCAGTCGTCTTCACAATAGAAGTACGCAACATCCACTTGCAAAGCCTGAGCCAGCTTGCAGGCGATATTGAAAGCAGGCTCATGCACGCCCGTCTCGTAGCGGCTGATACGGGCACTGCTGCTGCCTTCGTCAAGGCCGATCATCACCCCCAGCTTGTCTTGGGGCAAGCCCATCCGCTCGCGTGCTTGGCGCAGGCGCGCGCCGAAGCAGCAGGGTGAATGGACGGCTTGTTTGACCACCCGAGCATGGTCGCCAGACTGCCATAGGCTGTCTCTACGAAAAACGTAGAATTCGGGGGCATGGACTAACTCATAGCCTTCGCACCGGTACCCCGCCCCAACTATCCACACATCATTTTTAGGATTTCATGAATTCCAAATTTCTGCCTTGCATGCTGGCCCTGTTGGTTCTCTCTGCATGCGGCGGGGGTAGCGACCCCGAGCCAGGCACTCCCACCACTCCCACCACTCCCACCACTCCCACCACTCCCACCACTCCGGGTACTCCCGGTACTCCAGTTGCAAGCGGCTCTCCGAGCTCACCAAAGTCGCTCAGCTTCGAGTCCTCCAACACGATTGGCGCGGACCCCTTCTTCAACAACTTCACCTACGTAGCATCGGCTGACGAACGGCTTGTGGTCCGGGTTAATCTTGCAGCGCCGTTGTCAGACACCGAGTCTGCCCGCTGCGCCTCCAACCCAGGGACCGGCTCCACTCCTAGCAGCTACTCATCGCAGATTCACATCTATGACTCGCGCGGAGTACGGGTCGGTGGAATCTGCGGCGAGGACCTCACCTTCAACTTCCCTGCGCCTGGCACGTACATGCTCAACTTTGAGTTCCCCTCGAACGGAGGAGGAACCATCAACGCAGCTTCCCTGGTAGGGGTTTCTCCAGTTCAGTTTTCGGACAGCGGCGACGGCACCCCTACCCGTCCGAAGAAGCTAAGTACGCTCACCGGCAATGCGATTGGCAGCAACCCCTTTAACGGTTACTACTGGGTACAGGCCGCGCAGGGTGAATCTTTCGTCTTGGGTGTACAACTGCACAGGCCACTTACGCAGACCCAGAAGACTCGCTGCGCAAGCGGCGCGGAGTCCACGAACAACGCGCAGTTGCGGGTGTTCAATGCCAGCCTTTCCCAGCAGGTGGCGGTCGCATGTGGAGAAGGCCTGCGATTCGTCGCGCCCGCCGCAGGCACCTACATCATTCAAACGGACTACGGCGTGAACGGCGGAACGCTAAACGCCTCCCGCCTCTGAGTTGGGCTGACCAGCAGCAGTGCTGGGGCGTGTCATCAATCAATACCAAGGCTTGAATTTCACAGGTCCCAGGTGTGCGCCCATGATGGGCACAGAAAAAAACCGGCCTCGCGCCGGTTTTTGCTTTTGTTTTGATAGCTGTCGGCGCTTGCTGCACAAGCGCCAGAGGCCAAAAACACTCAAAGATCAGAACGGCATCTTGGGCATGCCGCCGCCCAGGCCCTTCATGCCGCCCATCTTCTTCATGAGCTTCATCAGGCCGCCGCCCTTCATCTTCTTCATCATGTCCTGCATCTGCTCGAACTCCTTGAGCAGGCGGTTGACTTCCTGCACCTGCACACCGGCACCGGCGGCAATGCGCTTCTTGCGCGTGGCCTTGATGAGTTCGGGCTTGCGGCGCTCGAGCGGCGTCATGCTCTGGATGATGCCTTCCTTGCGCTTGATGTCCTTCTCGGCCTTGTCCATGTCCACCTGGCCGGCCTTGGCGGTGAGCTGGGCGGGCAGTTTGTCCATGAGGCTCGACAGGCCACCCATCTGCTTCATCTGCTGGAGCTGACCGAGGAAGTCGCTCAGATCGAAGCCGTCACCACTCTTGACCTTGGCAGCGAGCTTCTGCGCCGCCTCCATGTCCACGCCAGCGGCCACCTGCTCGACCAGGGCCACGATGTCGCCCATGCCCAGGATGCGGCCCGCGTGGCGCTCGGCGTCGAACACTTCGAGGCCGTCGATTTTTTCGGACACCCCGGCGAACTTGATCGGCGCGCCCGTGATCTGGCGCACCGACAGCGCCGCGCCGCCGCGCGAGTCGCCATCGAGCTTGGTCAGGACGATGCCGGTCAGCGGCAAGGCTTCCTTGAAGGCCCGGGCGGTGTTGATGGCGTCCTGGCCCTGCATGGCATCGACCACGAACAGGGTTTCGACCGGGTTCAGCGTGGCGTGCAGGTCCTTGATTTCCTGCATCAGCACTTCGTCGATGGCCAGGCGGCCGGCGGTATCGACCAGCAGCACGTCGAAGTAGTGCTTCTTCGCATAGTCCAGCGCGGCCACGGCAATGTCGTGGGGCTTCTGGTCGGGCGTGCTCGGGAACCATTCGGCGCCGGCCTGTTTCGTCACGGTCTTGAGCTGCTCGATGGCGGCCGGGCGGTACACGTCGCCCGACACCGTGAGCACTTTCTTCTTGCGCTTTTCGATCAGGTGCTTGGCCAGTTTGGCCGTGGTGGTGGTCTTGCCCGCGCCCTGCAGGCCGGCCATCAGGATCACGGCGGGCGGCTGGGCCGCGAGGTTGATGTCGCTCACCCCCTCACCCATGGTGGCGGCCAGTTCCTTGTTGACGATGCCCACCAGCGCCTGGCCGGGCTTCAAACTGCCCAGCACCTCCTGGCCCAGCGCCTTTTCCTTCACGCGGGCGATGAAGTCGCGCACCACGGGCAGGGCCACGTCGGCTTCGAGCAGGGCCATGCGCACCTCGCGCAGCATGTCCTGCACGTTGGATTCGGTGATGCGGGCCTGGCCGCGCATCTCCTTGACGAGGCGCGTGAGTTTGTCGGTAAGGGCGGAGGCCATGTCAGATATTCCGGGTAGCCCGCACGCGGCGGTGGCGGGAGGGGGTTGCGCCAGGGCGCTGGCCCTGGGCGAAAGGTAAACTGTGCAGCATGATTTTAGCTAGTAGCTCCCCCGTCAGTCTGCTGCTCGCCGTTGCGGCCGCCGTGGCCTATGCCATTCCGGCCGTGGCCGCACGGCAACTGCAGGACCGGGGCGCACGTGCCGCCCTGTGGCTGGCCTGGGCGTTGCATGCAGCGCTGCTGGGCTGGAGCATGCTGGAAACCACACCCCGCTTCGGCTTTGCGCCCGCGCTGTCCGTCACGGCCTGGCTGGTGCTCACGGTGTACGCCATCGAACACCAGCTCTTCCCGCAGTTGCAGGCCCGCTGGGCCCTGGCGGCGCTGGGCAGTGTGGCGGTGCTGCTGGCCCTGGTGTTTCCGGGCCAGTCGCTGCAGGCTTCGACCTCGGCCTGGTTGCCACTGCACCTGGCGCTGGGCATTTCGGCCTACGGCCTGCTGGCCGCCGCCGTGGTGCATGCGGCCCTGATGACGCGCGCCGAGCGGCGCATCCGCCTGGCGGTGGACCCGCACAGCGGCATGCCCCTGCTCACGCTCGAACGCCTGACCTTTCGTTTCGTGACCGCCGGTTTCGTGCTGCTGACGGCCACGCTGGCCGCCGGCATGCTGTTCAGCGAAGCGCTGTACGGCCGCGCCTGGCGCTGGGACCACAAGGCCGTGTTCTCGGTGCTGTCGTGGCTGACCTTTGCCGCGCTGCTGCTGGGGCGCAAGCGTTTTGGCTGGCGCGGGCGCAGTGCCGTACGCATGCTCTATGCGGGCGCCGCGCTGCTGCTGCTGGCCTATGTGGGCTCGCGCTTTGCCCTGGAAGTGGTGCTGGGGCGCAGCGCATGAAATACCTGGTGCTGCTGGTCGTTCTGGTGCTGGGTTACGCATGGTGGCGCGGCCAGCGCCGCGCCGAATCACCGCCTCCCCGGCGCCCCACGTCGGCGGCCACGCCCCAGGACATGGTGGCCTGCGCCCACTGCGGCGTTCATCTGCCCCGCTCCGAAGCCCTGACCCACGGCCCGCGCACCTATTGCTGCGCCGAGCACCAGCAGGAAGATGCTCACTGACTCCCTGCCCCCCGGCAGCAGCATGGCCTCGCTGCCGCTGGCCATGGAAGACACCCCCTTTCTGCGCCTGTGGCATGGCTTTCTGACCGGCCGCGTCATGGTGGCCCTGGCGCTGCTGCTCTTGCAGGCCCTCGGCCAGCTGATCAACCAGAACGGCCAACCCGTGGTGCTGGCAGTCTGCCTGGCCTACTTCATGGCGGCCGTGGTGGTGCGCGTGGCGGCACGGCATGCGCCCCCTGCGCCCCATGCGGGGGTGCAGTGGCTTCCCTCGATCGGGGTGGACCTGGCTGCCATGGCCACGCTGCAGTTGCTGCACACCGGCAGCCTGAACTTCACCCCCCTGTTTGGTCTGCCCATCCTGATGGCCTCGGTGCTGGGCACGCTCACGCTGGCCCTGGGCACCACGGCCGCTGTCACCCTGCTGCTGCTGAGCTGGGCCTGGTGGCTGGGCCAACTGGGCGTCGAGGGCGATGCCGCGCAGCGCTATCTCCAGGCGGCACTGACGGGCACCGGCTACTTCATCGCTGCGTTCCTGATGCACCAGCTTGCCTCGCGGCTGGTGCGCGAGCAGCAGGTGGCACAGCGCAGCAAGGTGGCTGCCCTGGTGCAAAGCCAGGTGAGCACCCTGGTGATCCAGAACCTGACCGACGGCGTGCTGGTGGTGGACGAGGAATTCACCGTGCGCATGGCCAACCCGGCGGGCCTGACGCTGCTGGGCTGCACGCCCGGATCCCTCCCGCCCTTCACCCTGGCCCAGACTGCGGCGTGGCAGCCCATGGTGGCGCTGGCAGGCCTGTCGTTCCAGCAAGACCAGCCGCAGGTGGCCGACGTGAACCTGCTGAGCGCCGGCCAGAGCCCGGTCGGGCTGCATGTGCGCACCTGGCTGACCTCGCCGCGCCATCTGGCGGCCGGTGTGCCCGGTTTCCGCCTGTGCGTGATGTTCCTGCACGACCTGCGCGAAATGCAGGCCCGGCTGCGCACCGAAAAGCTCGCCGCCATGGGCCGCATGTCGGCCGCCGTGGCGCACGAGATCCGCAACCCGCTGGCGGCCATCGTCCAGGCAAATGCCTTGCTCGATGAAGAGCTGCAGGACCCCACGCAGAAGCGCCTGACGCACATGGTGCAGCAGAACGCCGACCGCCTGGCCCGTATCGCCGAGGAAATCCTCGACATCGCCCGCGTGCAGCACCAGATCAGCCACGCCCCCGCCGCCACGCTGGCCCTGGACGACTGCGTGGCCCAGATCTGGCGCGACTGGAGCGGGCACGACCCGGCGCGCCGCCAGGCCGTGGTGACACTGGACGCCGCACAGGTCCAGGTGGAATTCGATGCCGAGCACCTGCGCCGCGTGCTGGTCAACCTGCTCGACAATGCCCTGCGCTTCATGGGCCGCGAGCCCGATTCGCTGCAGATCACCACCCGCATCCACGCTCCCGGCCAGGCTTTTTTGCAGGTCTGGAGCGACGGTGCGCCCATGGACCAGTCGGTCGAACGCCACCTGTTCGAGCCCTTCTTTTCTTCCGAGAGCCGCTCCAGCGGTCTGGGCCTGTACATCTGCCGTGAGCTGTGCGAACGCCATGGCGCCGCCATCAGCTACCAGCGCGTGCACCGCCCTTGCCGCCGGGGCGACGTGGCGGGCAATGCCTTCACCGTGAGCTTCCGCAAGGCCGGCCGCCTGCAGGAACCGGCTTCCCTGTTTGACACCATCGTGGTTTGATATGTCCATGAACGCCCCTGCCGCATCCATTCTGGTGGTCGACGACGAGCCCGACCTGCGCACCCTGTACGAACTGACCCTGCTGCGCGAGGGCTACCGTGTCGAGACCGCCGCCACGCTGCTGGAAGCCCGCCAGCAGCTGCAGGCCAAGCGCTTTGACGTGGTGATCAGCGACATGCGCCTGCCCGACGGTTTCGGCATGGAACTGCTGCACGACCTGCGCGACCAGCAGCGGCGCGAGCGCTGCGTGGTCATGACGGCCTACGGTTCGGCCGAGAATGCGGTCGAGGCACTGCGCTCGGGCGCCTTTGACTACCTCACCAAGCCGGTGGACCTGAAGCAATTCCGGTCGGTCGTGGCGTCTGCCGTGCAGGGCGGCGACAGCGTACCGGCCCCCCGCAGCCCGCGTGCGTCGTCCGCCCGCAACGGATCGCTGGAGCCTGGCGAAACCTGCAGCGCCTCGCTGGACCGTCTGGTGGGCGAGTCCGAGGCCATCCGCACCGTCAAGCTGCGCGTATCCAAGGTGGCGCGTGGCATGGCGCCCGTGCTCATCCGCGGAGAATCGGGCACCGGCAAGGAACTGGTGGCACGCGCACTGCACACCAGCAGCCAGCGCGCCCACGGCCCACTGGTGGCCGTGAACTGCGGTGCCATCCCGGAAAACCTGCTGGAGGCCGAGTTTTTCGGCGCACGCAAGGGGTCGTACACCGGCGCGACGCAGGACCGGCTGGGCTACTTTCAGGCGGCACAAGGCGGCACCCTGTTTCTCGACGAGATCGGCGACCTGCCCCTGGCCATGCAGTCCAAGCTGCTGCGCGCCATCCAGGAACGCAGCGTGCGCCCGTTGGGCTCCACGCAGGAGGAGACGGTGGATGTGCGCATCGTCAGCGCCACACACCACGATCTGGCCGCCGCCGTGCAGGCGGGGCGCTTCCGGCAGGACCTGTACTACCGGCTCAATGTCATCGAGATCTTCATCCCGCCCCTGCGCGAACGCCGCGAAGACCTGCCCGCCCTGTGCAAGGCCCTGCTGGCACGCATTGCCCAGGAATCCGCCAGCCCTGTTCCCCGGCTCACGCCCGAAGCGCTGGCGGCCATCGCCACCCACCCCTTGCCCGGCAATGTGCGTGAACTGGAAAACCTGCTGCACCGCGCCGTGGCCCTCAGCGACGGCGACGAACTGGTGGTGGAGCCCGCCGGCCCTTCTGCGGCCGATCGCGCCTTCGACACCCCACCGGCCACTGCGCAGAGCCCGCGCAGCGCGCCCCCGCCGGTGGCCGACGGCATCGAAACACTGCCCCACGACCTGCAAGCCTGGCTGGACCAGCAGGAGCGCGACATTCTGGTGCGCGCCCTGCAGGCCACCCACTTCAACCGCACCGCCACGGCGGCCCGGCTGGGGATCAGCCTGCGGCAGATCCGCTACCGCATTGCGCGCCTGAACATCACCGCACCCAACGACGACCCGCATGCCGACGCAGAACCCTGAGCCCGCAGGCCATGCCCCCTGGGTGCAAGGCAGGCACGGCGGGGCGCGCCACATGGCATCGCCCAACTTCGGCCCCCGGCCCGCGCAGGCCTGCGTGGACCTGATCGTGGTGCATTCCATCAGCCTGCCGCCAGGGGAATACGGCAGCCAGGCCGTGCAAGACCTGTTCATGAACCGCCTGGACTGGGATGCCCATCCCTACTTCCAGAGCATCCGCGGCCTGGAAGTATCGGCCCACTTTTTCATCGAACGCGACGGCACGCTGTGGCAGTTTGTCGACTGCGACCAGCGTGCCTGGCATGCGGGTGCCTCCAGTTACCGTGGACGCAGCCAGTGCAACGACGACTCCGTGGGCATCGAACTGGAGGGGCTCGAAGGCGAGACTTTCGAGCCTGGCCAGTACCGTGCACTGGCCGCGCTGTGCGCCGACCTCGCCCGGCGCTACCCCATCGCCCACATCGCCGGACACGAGCACATCGCCCCCGGACGCAAGGCCGACCCGGGTGCTGGTTTCGACTGGCCGCGCCTGCAGCAAGCCCTGGCCTGGGATGCGCGGTTTTTTCCGGACGGGGTCCTGCCCATCCAGGGCTGATATTTCGCCGGCGCATCCTGCGCCTCCACGCTCGCCGCCCCCATCCTGACGCCGCCCGCCTGTGCCCCTGAGCGCCGCTCCGGGGCCGCGCAGCCCTGCGCGCGGCCGCCATCCTGCAGCCAGCGGCCAGCAAGATGCAGCACACCTAGATACACTACATATAGTGTTTGACACAGTAACTCAACTGTACCTATAGTGTGCAATTGATCGACATCAATCGCACCTTCAGACACCCGGGCCCCCTGACAACCTGCCCGGCACGATTTCCCGACCACACTGAGAGGACGCCATGCACGCCACCGCGAACATCCACACCACGCCCCTCGCGGGCCCCACCATGGCGCCCACCGCGCCCATCGCCCAGCCCACCACTGCGGCCGAGCTATCGCATTACCAGATCATCCGGCGCAACGGTGCCGTGGTGCCATTCGAGCCGCAAAAGATCGCCGTGGCCCTGATGAAGGCCTTTCTGGCCGTGCATGGCACTCAGGGTGCCGCGTCGGCCAGCGTGCGCGAGACGGTGGATGCACTGACGAATGCCGTGGTGCGTGCCCTCATGCGCTCGCGCCCGGCCGGCGGCACCTTCCACATCGAAGACGTCCAGGACCAGGTCGAACTGGGCCTGATGCGCGGCAGCCACCATGAGGTCGCACGCGCCTATGTGCTCTACCGCGAGCGCCGCGCACAGGAACGGGCCCGCCAGCTTGAAACCCAGGCACCGCCCATCCCGGCGCTGCATGTGGTCGATGCGGGCCAGCGCGTGGTGCTGGACCTGGACCGCCTGCGCGCCCTCATCACATCGGCCTGCGCCGGGCTGGGCGCCGATGTCCCGGCCGAACCCATCGTGCAGGAAACCCTGCGCAACCTCTACGACGGTGTGCCGCTGGAGGAAGTGCACAAGGCGTCCATCCTGGCCGCGCGCACGCTGATCGAGACAGACCCTGACTACACCTATGCCACGGCTCGCCTGCTGCTGCACACCATCGCGCACGAGGTGCTGGGGCATGAGGTGACACCTGCGGAGATGGCGCAAAGCTATGCCGAGTACTTCCCGCAAGCGATCCGCAAGGGCGTCGAGAACCAGTTGCTCGACGAGCGTCTGCTGCAGTTCGACCTGCCACGCCTGGGTGCCGCGCTGAAAGCCGAGCGCGACCTGCAGTTCGACTACCTCGGCCTGCAGACCCTGTATGACCGCTACTTCCTGCATGTGCGCAAGACGCGCATCGAGCTGCCGCAGGTGTTCTTCATGCGCGTGGCCATGGGCCTAGCATTGGGTGAAATTGACCGCGAAGCGCGCGCCATCGAGTTCTACGAGGTGCTCTCCTCCTTCGACTTCATGTCTAGCACGCCCACGCTGTTCAACAGCGGCACGCTGCGCTCGCAGCTCTCGAGCTGCTACCTGACCACCGTGCCCGACCAGCTCGACGGCATCTACGAGTCGATCAAGGAAAACGCCCTGCTGTCCAAATACGCCGGAGGCCTGGGCAACGACTGGACGCGTGTGCGCGCGCTCGGCAGCCACATCAAGGGTACGAACGGTGAATCGCAGGGCGTGGTGCCCTTCCTCAAGGTGGTCAACGACACCGCCGTCGCGGTGAACCAGGGCGGCAAGCGCAAGGGCGCCGTCTGCGCCTACCTGGAAACCTGGCACCTCGACATCGAGGAGTTTCTGGAGTTGCGCAAGAACACCGGCGACGACCGCCGCCGCACCCACGACATGAACACGGCCAACTGGATTCCCGATCTGTTTATGAAGCGCGTGATGGAAAAAGGCGAGTGGACGCTGTTCTCGCCCTCCGACGTACCCGACCTGCACGATCTGTTCGGCACAGCGTTCGAAACGGCCTACGTGGCCTATGAAGAGAAGGCACGGCGCGGCGAGATCCGGCCGAGCAAGAGAGTGCAGGCCACCGACCTGTGGCGCAAGATGCTGACCATGCTGTTCGAGACCGGCCACCCCTGGATCACGTTCAAGGACGCCTGCAATGTGCGATCGCCCCAGCAGCATGCCGGCGTGGTGCATTCCAGCAACCTGTGCACCGAGATCACGCTCAACACCAGCGATACCGAAACCGCCGTCTGCAACCTGGGCTCCATCAACCTGCGCCAGCACCTGAAAAATGGCGGTATCGACCATGAGAAGCTGCAGCGCACGGTCACCGTCGCGATGCGCATGCTCGACAACGTCATCGACATCAACTACTACGCCGTGAAGAAGGCGCGCGACGCCAACCTGCGCCACCGCCCGGTGGGCCTGGGTCTCATGGCTTTCCAGGATGCACTGTACGAACTGCGCATTCCCTACGCCTCGCAGGAAGCCGTGGAGTTTGCCGACCGCTCGATGGAGGCCATCTGCTACTACGCCTACTGGGCCTCCACCGATCTGGCCGCCGAGCGTGGCCGCTATTCCAGCTACCGAGGCTCGCTGTGGGACCAGGGGCTGCTGCCGCACGACACGATCGACAAGCTGGCCCAGGCGCGCGGCGGGTATGTGGAGGTAGACCGCTCGGCCACCCTCGACTGGGACGCGCTGCGCGGCAAGATCGCTCGCGACGGCATGCGCAACTCGAATTGCGTGGCCATCGCCCCCACGGCCACCATCTCCAACATCATCGGCGTGGACGCCTCCATCGAGCCGAGCTTCGGCAACCTCTCGGTCAAGTCCAACCTGTCGGGCGAGTTCACCGTGATCAACCACTACCTGGTGCGGGACCTCAAGCGCCTGGGCCTGTGGGACGACGTGATGGTCATGGACCTCAAGCACTTCAAAGGGTCGCTGCACGCCATCGATCGCGTGCCGCAGGACACCAAGGCACTGTACGCCACGGCGTTCGAGGTCGAGCCGCGCTGGCTGGTCGAGGCTGCGGCGCGGCGCCAGAAGTGGATCGACCAGGCGCAGAGCCTCAACATCTACATGGCGGGCGCCTCCGGCAAGAAGCTCGACGAGACTTACAAACTCGCCTGGGTGCGGGGCCTCAAGACCACCTACTACCTGCGCACGCAAAGCGCCACGCATGTCGAGATGAGCACGGTGAACACACGCCAACTCAACGCTGTGTCGTCCGAGCACGGTGGCGGCGCAATGGCCGCACCAGCGGCATCGCAAGGCGATGCGGCGGACAGCGTGCCAGCCACTGACATGCGCTTCTGCGCCATCGACGATCCATCGTGTGAGGCCTGTCAGTAAATCTGCGCGCGAGGCGCGCTGAAAAAGCGGCCTCGCATGTGTATTCAAGCAACAAAAATTCGCAGCGCAGTGCGCAAGCGCTTTTCATTTTGCAGCGCTGCTTCCATAATCCGAACACTGGAAAAACCATGCTGACCTGGGACGAAGAAGTCACCTCCACATCGCAAACATCATTCGACGGCGGTCTGCAAAAAAACCGCTCGGTGGAATCGGCGCCGCCATCTTTCCCTCTTTCCGGTTTTCTTCCCCCCTCTTCTGCGACGCTCGCCACCCCTCACCCCATAGCTCCCGATTCAGGAGCAGCCCGCCAGCACCGCGTCAATGCTGCCGACAAGCGCATCATCAACGGCAAGACCGACGTCAACCAGCTCGTGCCGTTCAAGTACAAATGGGCCTGGGAAAAATACCTCGCCACCTGCGCCAACCACTGGATGCCGCAGGAGGTGAACATGACGCGCGACATCGCGCTGTGGAAAGACCCGCACGGTCTGACCGAAGATGAGCGCCGCATCATCAAGCGCAACCTTGGTTTCTTCGTCACCGCCGACTCGCTGGCCGCCAACAACATCGTGCTGGGCACCTACCGCCACATCACCGCGCCCGAGTGCCGCCAGTTCCTGTTGCGTCAGGCGTTCGAGGAAGCCATCCACACGCACGCCTACCAGTACATCGTCGAGTCGCTCGGCCTCGATGAGGGTGAGATCTTCAACGCCTACAACGAAGTCCAGTCCATCCGCGACAAGGACCAGTTCCTGATCCCGTTCATCGAAGCGATCATGGATCCGGCCTTCCACACCGGCACGCCCGAGAACGACCAGACGCTGCTCAAGTCGCTGATCGTCTTCGCCTGTCTGATGGAGGGCCTGTTCTTCTACGTGGGGTTCACGCAGATCCTGGCCCTGGGCCGTCAGAACAAGATGACCGGTGCCGCCGAGCAGTACCAGTACATCCTGCGCGACGAGTCCATGCACTGCAACTTCGGCATCGATCTGATCAACCAGCTGAAGCTCGAAAACCCGCACCTCTGGACCGCGGAATTCAAAGCCGAGATCCACAGCCTTTTCCGGCGAGCCGTCGAGCTCGAATACCGCTACGCCGAGGACACCATGCCGCGCGGTGTGCTTGGCATGAATGCATCGATGTTCAAGGGCTACCTGCGCTACATCGCCAACCGCCGTGCCACCCAGATCGGCCTCGAACCCCTCTTCCCGAACGAAGAGAATCCATTCCCCTGGATGAGCGAGATGATCGACCTGAAGAAGGAGCGCAACTTCTTCGAAACCCGCGTCATCGAGTACCAGACCGGTGGTGCGCTCTCCTGGGACTAGTGCCGGCATCACTCCATGCAACTCCTCAACACGCTCCGCCCCCACAGCACACAGCCATGCTGCTGCGCGAAGCGTTCCCGTATTCATGGAGATGGGACGAACCCCATCTCCATGAATCGCTCCTTGCCCAATGCAGGCGTGGAGTGCTCTTTGCCCACTGACCCAAGGAGAAAATGATGGCAACTGCGAAAAAACCGGCCGCCAAGAAGGCCGCCCCCGCGAAGAAGGCTGCGCCCGCCAAAAAGGCCGCAGCACCTGCTAAAAAAGTAGCGGCTCCCGCTAAAAAGGCTGCTGCTCCTGCGAAGAAGGCCGCTGCACCCGCCAAGAAGGCTGCGGCCCCTGCGAAGAAGGCCGCTGCACCCGCCAAGAAGGCTGCGGCCCCTGCGAAGAAG
>MESL01000021.1:35533-152088 GCA_001770955.1 Burkholderiales bacterium RIFCSPLOWO2_12_FULL_65_40
GCTGCGGCTCCTGCGAAGAAGGCTGCGGCCCCTGCGAAGAAGGCAGCCGCTCCCGCCAAGAAGGCTGCGGCTCCTGCGAAGAAGGCTGCGGCCCCTGCGAAGAAGGCAGCCGCTCCCGCCAAGAAGGCTGCGGCCCCTGCCAAGAAAGCAGCTCCCGCCAAAAAGCCCGCCGCAGAGAAGGCACCTGCTGCCCCTGCTGCACAGACCACGCTCAACCCCCAGGCTGCGTGGCCCTTCCCGACGGGTCAAAAACCCTGATACCCAGCCCCGGCTGTCGTATCCAACCCGGTGCATTGCACCGGGTTTTTTTATGTCTGTCGCGATGGCAGCCCCGTCAGGGCACCAACGCGGCGGGGTCGAAATCGAGCGTGTAGTTCTGCGGGCCGCGTGCAGCAATCTTGAGCGCGCCCAGTCGATTGCCCAGCCCGGCGCACTGCACCAGGGGCCAGCCCCGCTCCAGGCCGAACAACAGCGCACCGCGCCATGCATCGCCACAGCCCGTGGGGTCCACGATACCGGCCGGTGGGGTGGGTGGCACCACCGTGCGGACACCATCCACCCAGACTTCGCAGCCCTGCCCGCCCAGCGTGACCACCAGGCCCTGCACCTTGCGCGAGAGCTCTGCCAGGCCGAGCCCCGTGCGTTCGCAGAGCATCTTGCCCTCGTAGTCATTCACCGTAACCCAGGTGGCCTGTTCGACAAACCGCGTGAGTTCTTCGCCCGAGAACATCGGCAGGCCCTGGCCCGGATCGAACACGAAAGGAATACCGGCGGCCTGGAACTGGGCGGCATGTTCGATCATGGCGTCGCGGCCATCGGGCGCGATGATGCCGACGCGGATGTCCGGCACGCTGCCATCGATGCGGTTGGCATGGGCCTGCATCATGGCGCCGGGGTGGAAGGCAGTAATCTGGTTGTTGTCGCGGTCGGTCATGATCATGGCCTGTGCGGTATAGGTGTCGTCCACCTGGCCCACACAACGGGTGCTGATCCCGAGCGACGCGAGGCGCTGCAGGTAGTCCGCACCGTCGCTTCCCAGCATGGCCATGGGAAAGGGCTCACCGCCCAGAAGCTTGAGGCTGTAGGCGATGTTCCCTGCGCAACCGCCATAGTCCCGGCGCAACCCCGGCACCAGAAAAGACACATTGAGAATATGCAGCTGGTCGGGCAGGATCTGCTCGGCAAAACGGCCCTCGAAGGTCATGATGGTGTCAAACGCCAGAGATCCACAAATCAGTACAGCCATATCAATCGTTCATTCCGGCACAAGGCCATTTCAGGGGTAAAAAGCGAGCACCCGGTAGCCGGTAATGCGTGTGCTGCCCAGGTTCACGAGCAGGGAAGCGGCCAGATTCCATTCACCCTGCGCGGACAGTTCGGCAGGGGCGGCCAGATCCTGCGGTGTCAAGACCCGCCGCAGCACGGGCTGGTCCTGGGCGTCGGTCAATGTCAGCTCGACCGCAGGCATCTCCACACGGGTTTCCGAACGGTTCTTGAGGGTCAGGGAAAACTGGTACTGATCGCCCTTGATCTTGTGGAACGTGGAACCATCCACAATCACCGCAGAAATCTGCCGGTACGACCCGACATCGCAGTGGAGGGGGCCGCACAACTGCTCCAGCGCGGGGCGCAATGCGGGCCATGTGGCGGCGATCCACCGGCGCTCCTGCACGGCCACCTGCAGCAACAAACCGCAAAGCAGCATCAGGCTCAACAGAAAAAGGCCGAGCCGTATCGGCGTCTTGCGCCAGAAGGCCTTGCGCCGGGCCGCCCGCACAAAGGACAACTCTCCCGCCAGCGCATCCGCACCCGGGTCCGTGTCCTTGTCTGGCGCCGATTCCAGCTGCGGTGCCGCGGGCAGCTCAGGATCCTGTGCCGCTTCCTGGGCTTCTGCGCTCATTGCGGCCGGATCGCCCGATGCAGCGTCAGCCCTCCCCCCTTCGCGCCAAGCAGCCCCCCCGTCAGGCAAGGACGGCGCAAGGGCGGCATCCTCTGCCTCGGCAAGACTCCGCCTCTCGGGCTCCTGCTCTGACACAGAAGCGGGCTGATCAGGCTCCGGTGACCCATTGGTGCGCCTGGCCAACACCTCGTTCAAGGCCTCGCACAAGACAAGGTCCGCCGGCGTGTCTTGCACCGCAGGGGCTGCCACGACCTCCCGGGGGGCCTGATCCAGACCAAGGTCCATACCCGCATCGCCGTCTTCGAGCACCGGTGATGGCAGTTCATACCCCGTCGAAGGGGCCTTGGGGACGTGCTCTGGAGCGAATTCGATCGCGGGCCATTCCGTCACGGGGGTCTGTGCCGCAGTCGTCTCCACCGCCGGCAGACCTGAGGGATCCACCCACGCCAGGGGTGGCAAAGGTTCCGACATCAGGCCCGGCATTTCCCGGTCCCGGGACATCGGCACAGGTTCAGCCACCAGAAAGGCGGGCACCGTGGACTCAGGGACCTGAAGAACCTTCGTGTCCCCGTCGGCAATGGCAGGCTCGGGCGCCTTGTCGGCCTGTACCGGGGCAGTGCGGGCAGCAAACGTGCCCCAGGCCCGCGCGGGAGGTTCGGCGCGCGGCACAGGCTGGGGCGGGGGCCGCATTTTGTCCAACGCCATGTCCGGCATCAATGCCGGGGGCTGGGATGGCTGCAGATGGGCCGAAGCGTCAAAAACCTGCTGGCAGTGCCCGCAACGCACCCAGCCTTCGGAAATGCGCAACTGGTCTGCAACGACCTTGAACATCGTCGCACAAGACGGACAGCGGGTGATCTGGCTCATGGGCTGTGCATTGTAGGGGCGCCTCGCACTGCGGGCTGCTCCCGATTCAGCGCATGGCAGTCATCAGAATCCAGCCATCCTCGCGGTCCGCCACCGAGAGCGAGAGCCACGGGGCATAGGCTTCCTGCAATTCCTCGGCCTGGCGTTCCAGAATACCGGCCAGCACCAGATGGCCGCCGGGGGCCACATGGCCGCACAGCAGTGGCGCCAGCACCCGCAGCGGCGTGGCCAGGATATTGGCCAGCACGGTCTGGTAGCTGCCGCTCGCCTTGTCGGGCAGGCCGGTCTGCAGCTGTACGCCATTGGCCTGCGCATTGAGCGCAGCGGACTCCACCGCAGCCGGGTCGATATCGACAGCATCGATGTCGGTAGCACCAAACTTGGCCGCACCGATGGCCAGGATGCCCGAGCCGCAACCGTAGTCGAGCACGCGGCCAAGCGCCGCGCCATTGCCCTGACGGGCAATCCAGCGCAGGCACATGCGCGTGGTCGGGTGCGTGCCGGTGCCAAAGGCCAGGCCCGGATCGAGCCGGATGATGGTCCTGGCCTGGGCCGGCGGCTCATGCCAGGTCGGCACAATCCAGAAATCCGGCGTGATGTCCACCGGCGCGAACTGCGACTGCGTCAGCCGCACCCAGTCCTGATCGACCAGCGGCACCAGTCCGGAGACCTCGCATCCCTCGAAAAAATCCTGCACGGCCAGCAATTGCTGCGCCTCCTGCGCGGCCGCTTCGGTGCCAAACAGTGCCACCACACGGCTGCGCTGCCAGCCTGCACGGGGTGGCGGCATACCGGGTTCACCGAACAGCGCCTGCTCGGCATCGGTCTGTGCATCAGCGTCTTCCACCGAGACGCTGAGCGCATCCAGCGCTTCCAGCGCGTCACTCAGGGCTTCGACCCGGTCTTGCGGGCACAACAGGCTTAGTTCATGCATGGCTTCGTGCCTCTTGGGATAAGCAATGAAAAAGGGCGCTTTCTGCGAGCGCCCTTCCGGTGTTTCAGCGCTGGCGCTGCGACAACCACTCTTCCAGGTAGTGGATGTTGGTACCGCCATCCATGAATTTGGCGTCCACCATCAACTCGCGGTGCAGCGGTATGTTGGTATTGATACCCTCCACCACGGTTTCCGACAGCGCCGTGCGCATGCGCGCCAGCGCCTGCTCGCGCGTGTCTCCATGGACGATGATCTTGCCGATCATCGAGTCGTAATTGGGCGGCACGAAATAGTTCGTGTAGATATGCGAGTCCACACGCACCCCCGGCCCGCCCGGCGCATGCCACTTGGTGATGCGGCCTGGCGAGGGAACGAACTTGTACGGATCCTCGGCATTGATGCGGCACTCGATGGCGTGGCCCCGGATCTCGATCTGGCGCTGGGTGAATGGCAGCTTCTCGCCCGCCGCCACCATGATCTGCGTGCGCACGATGTCCACGCCGGTGATCCATTCGGTCACCGGGTGCTCGACCTGCACGCGCGTGTTCATCTCGATGAAGTAGAACTCGCCGTTCTCGTACAGGAACTCGAACGTGCCCGCGCCGCGGTAACCGATTTTCTTGCAGGCGGCCACGCAGCGGTCGCCGATGCGGTCGATGAGACGGCGCGGAATGCCCGGTGCAGGCGCTTCCTCGATCACCTTCTGGTGGCGCCGCTGCATGGAGCAGTCGCGCTCACCCAGATAGACCGCGTTGCGGTGCTTGTCGGCCAGGATCTGGATTTCGATATGGCGCGGGTTCTGCAGGAATTTTTCCATGTAGACCGCAGGATTGCCAAACGCTGCTCCCGCCTCGGCCTTGGTCATCTGCACGGCGTTGACCAGGGCAGCCTCGGTGTGCACCACGCGCATGCCGCGCCCGCCGCCGCCGCCCGCCGCCTTGATGATGACGGGGTAGCCCACAGCCTTGGCAATGCGGCGGATCTGTACCGGGTCGTCGGGCAATTCGCCATCCGAGCCGGGCACACAGGGGACACCGGCCTTGATCATGGCCTGCTTGGCCGACACCTTGTCACCCATCGTGCGGATGTTGTCGGGCGTCGGGCCGATGAACTGAAAGCCGCTCTTTTCCACGCGCTCGGCGAAATCGGCGTTCTCGGACAGGAAGCCGTAGCCGGGGTGGATGGCTTCGGCGTCGGTGACTTCTGCCGCCGAGATGATGGCCGGCATGTTGAGATACGACAGTGGCGAGGGTGCGGGCCCGATGCACACGGCTTCTTCGGCCAGCTTGACGTACTTGGCGTCGCGGTCGGCCTCGGAATAGACCATCACGGCCTTGATGCCCAGTTCATGGCAGGCGCGCTGGATTCGCAGCGCGATCTCACCCCGGTTAGCGACCAGAATCTTTTTAAACATATTGCTTGTCCACGATGCGCTGAGATGCGTGAGGTGCTTGAAACTGACTCGCCCCATACCAGCGGCCGCCGCGCAAGGGCCGCCCCGCCGCGCTGAGCAAGCGCTCCCTCTTCCCGCACGCAGTGCGAGAGAAGGGGGAAGCGGCGCAGCCGCTCAGGGGGTTGTTCTCTTTCATTCGATCACGAACAGCGGCTGGCCGTATTCCACGGCCTGACCGTTCTCGCCGAGGATGCGTGTGACGGTGCCCGTCTTGTCGGCTTCGATCTCGTTGAGGATCTTCATGGCTTCGATGATGCAGATGGTCTCGCCTTCCTTGACCTGGCTGCCCACTTCGACGAAGGGCTTGGCGCCCGGACTGGCGGCGCGGTAGAACGTACCCACCATCGGCGACTTGACCACATGGCCTGCAGGTTCGGCCGGTGCGGGGGCCGGCAATTCGGCCACGGGTGCCGACATCGGCTGGGCGGGGGCCTGCGCCATGGGCGCGGGAGCGGGTGCATACTGCTGCACCACAGCGCCGCCACTCTTGACAATGCGTACCTTGCCCTCGGCCTCGGTGATCTCGAGTTCAGAGACGTTTGACTCGGACACCAGGTCAATCAGGGTTTTGAGTTTGCGCAAATCCATGGGTGCTCCAACAGCTAAAACTGAACAGGGCGCGAATTTACTCCAATTTCACGCTATTTTGTTCTTCGCTCGGCAATTTTCATCAATCGATCGCAACCGCATGACTCAAGAGGCTGCAGGCAACGCCCGATCAGACCAGTCGGGACCACTGACGCAGATTTTCGGGGGTCAACTGCCCTATTTTACGGTGCAAGATGCGCCCATCTGCAGCGAACAGCACAGTAAAGGGCAAGCCACCGCCCAGGTTGCCGAGCGAACGTGAAAGCTCGGTTCCACCCAGTCCGGCCATGGCCACCGGAAAATCCAGGGGCATCTTCTCCATGAAGGCGCGCACCGCAGAGGGCTGATCCACTGCTATTCCCATCACTTGCCAGCCATTTGCCGCATTTTCGCGGTAAAAGGTATTCAGTAGCGGCAACTCGGCAATACACGGCGGGCACCAGGTGGCCCAGAAGTTGAGCAGCAACGGCTTGCCCTTGAAGGATGCCATGGCCACGGTGCTTTGGTTCGGCGACTCGAAGGACCGATCCCAGAAGGCGCGGCTGGCATCCGACTCTTCAGCGAACGGGTGGGTGCGCCACCAGGCCCAGCCAGCACCGGCCAGCGCCGCCCCGGCCGCCACGGCGGCATACCACCCCAGATAACGGCGCCGGGAACCCGAGACAGCGTCGGAAGGGGTCTCGGAACCCTGCGGGGTACCGGATTCGCCTGGAGGGGTGGGCAGATTCGTGTTCACAGTTCAGACTCCAAAAGCTGGCGTACGGCCGCCATATCCCCGCGCGGCGCACGCCCGCGGGCATCGCGCCGCAAGGCACCACGCAGATCATCCAGGTCGTACACCAGAAAATGCACGCCCACCACCAGCCCAAGTTCACGGGAAAACACACCCACGCTCAGCGCATCGACCGGCTTGCCATGCAAGCCCTGAACGGTCGCGGGTTCGTAGTCCACACCATGGTCTATCAACGCTATTTCTGCAGATTTGGGGTCATCACAGAACAATTGCAGATAAACATCAGACAACCGGGTGGCGGTGCCATTCCAGACGGCGCCGCCCAGGTGCGGGCGAAAAACGGCCATGCGCTCCATCCAGGACAGCGCCAAGGACCGCAGCGCGCGCAACTCGGCGGGCTGGCTGTCGGCACAGAACAAGGCAATGTGCTCCCGAACAGCCTCCTCCACCAAGTCATTGTCGGGCAAAGGCGTGCGGGACGGCGCATCGATCTGCTTGAGGGCCCGGCGTTTGGCCGGGCCGTACTCCAGCCCCTCCTCGACGATCAGTCGGGCTGCGGTCTGGGCAATCTCGGTGGCAAGGGTGCTGTGCATGGTTTACCCGCATTGTGACCCGAACAGCAAGCCCAGCCACCCCAAAACCCCATCAGCCCTGTCTTCTGCAGGCCCTTGATCGGGACATCCCGGCGCACCGGGCCTACCAACAACTCTTTTTTTGATAGCTGCTTGCGCTTACTGCATAAGCCGTGGAGGCCAATTTGATCCAAAAACCTTAGAATCTACCCCATGCATATACACATTCTGGGCATCTGCGGCACATTCATGGGCGGCGTCGCCGCACTGGCACGCGCCGCAGGCCACAAGGTGACGGGCTGTGACGCCGGCGTCTACCCCCCCATGAGCGACCAGCTGCGTGCGCTCGGCATCGACCTGATCGAAGGCTACAGCGCCGACCAGATGCAGCTTGCGCCCGACATGTTCGTGGTCGGCAACGTCGTCAGTCGCGCCCGGCTGACCGACGGCACGCCGAAATTTCCACTGATGGAGGCCATCCTCGACGCAGGCGCCCCCTATACCAGCGGCCCGCAATGGCTGGCCGAGCACGTGCTGCAGGGGCGCCATGTGCTCGCCGTGGCGGGCACGCACGGCAAGACCACCACCACGTCGATGCTGGCCTGGATTCTGGAATGCGCCGGGCAGGAGCCCGGTTTTCTGGTGGGCGGCGTACCCCTCAATTTCGGCGTCTCCGCACGCCTGGGCGCCGCCGCGCGCCCCACGCCGGGCGCGGGGCCTGCGGGCGCGGCCCCGCTGTTCGTCATCGAGGCCGACGAATACGATACTGCGTTCTTCGACAAGCGCAGCAAGTTCGTGCATTACCGGCCGCGCACGGCCGTCCTGAACAACCTGGAATTCGACCACGCCGACATCTTCGACGATCTTGCCGCCATCGAGCGGCAATTCCACCACCTCGTGCGCACCGTGCCGCCTTCAGGCTGTGTGGTGGCCAACGGCCTGGAAGAGAGCCTGGCGCGCGTGCTGCACCAGGGTTGCTGGAGCAGCATGAGCAGCTTTGGCGCCGTGGTGAGCGACTTCAGCGCACAGGGCGAGCCCGGCGCCTTCGATGTGCTGCACCATGGCCAGAGCGTGGCGCGCGTGGAATGGGCGCTGACGGGCGTGCACAACCAGCTCAACGCGCTGGCCGCCATCGCCGCGGCGCACCATGTGGGCGTCCCGCCCGCAGAGGCAGCCGCCGCGCTGGGGCGCTTCCAGAACGTGCGCCGGCGCATGGAAGTGCGCGGCACGGTGCGCGGCATCACGGTCTACGACGATTTCGCCCACCACCCCACGGCCATCCGCACCACGCTCGACGGCCTGCGCCGCAGCGTGGGGAAAGATGCGCGCATCCTGGCGGTGTTCGAGCCGCGCAGCAACACCATGAAACTGGGCACCATGAAGGCGCAGCTGCCCTGGGCGCTCGAAGGCGCCGATCTCGCTTTCTGCCATACGGCCGGGCTGGACTGGGACGCTGCCGCCGCGCTCGCGCCCGTCGGTGCACGGGCGCAGACTGCATCCACCATCGACCAGATTGTGCAGCAGGTCGCCTTGGCCGCCATGCCGGGCGACCATATCGTCTGCATGAGCAACGGCTCGTTTGGCGGTGTGCATGCCCGGCTGCTGCAGGCCCTCACCGCATCGTGAAAAAAGGCCGCTGTCGAGCGGCCTTTTCCAATAAAACTATCAATTCAATAGCTTACAGCGCTTACTGGCAAAGCGCTGGAGCCATTTTTTTATCAGAAATTGACGGTCATCGACTCGACGTCGATACGGATCACGGGCCGGGCCAGCGCACCGCTGGTCGCACGGGCGAAATCGGCCAGCCAGGCGCGGTCGCCGAGCAGCTTGGCACCGGCGGCAGCGGCCACCACGAGCACCTTGTCGGCCATCAGCACCTTGCCGCTGGCGCGCAGAGGCTCGCATTCCATGCGCGTGAATTCGTTGTCGAGCCAGCGGCGCGCGTCTTCGTTGGACATGGGCTCGACGCCATCGAGTTCAAAGCGGAATTCCTGGCTGGGGTCCAGGGTGACCGTCACAACGCTGTGCATGGGATGCCTTTCTTTTTCAGATAGAACGTACCGCGCAACCGTGCACGGCACAGGCCGCTAGCTTACACCGCCGCACGCCCCCTGCGCGCCTTGACAGCCGCAGCCAGCTCGGCCAGCGATTGCAGGGAGTCGTCCCAGCCCAGGCAGGCATCGGTGATGCTCTTGCCATATTCGAGCGCGCCGGGCACATCTTTGCCCGGGGTGAACTTCTGCGCACCGGCGCTCAGATGGCTTTCGATCATCAGACCAAAGACGCTGCGCGAGCCGCCCGCGATCTGCGCCGCGATGTCGCGCGCCACCTCCAGCTGCTTTTCATGCTGCTTGCTGCTGTTGGCGTGGCTGCAATCGACCATCAGCGTGGCGGGCAACTTGGCGGCCTCCAGATCCTTGCAGGCGGCGGCCACGCTGGCGGCGTCGTAGTTGGGCGCCTTGCCGCCGCGCAGGATGACGTGGCAGTCCTTGTTGCCCTTGGTGTTGACGATGGCCACCTGGCCATTCTTGTGCACCGACAGGAAATGGTGTCCCCGGCTGGCCGACTGGATGGCATCCGTTGCAATGCGGATGTTGCCGTCGGTGCCGTTCTTGAAGCCGATCGGGGCCGACAGCCCCGAAGCCAGCTCGCGGTGCACCTGGCTCTCGGTCGTACGCGCACCGATGGCACCCCACGAGATCAGGTCGCCGATGTACTGGGGCGAGATCACATCGAGGAACTCGCTGCCTGCGGGCACACCCAGGCGATTGATCTCGATCAGCAGCTGGCGTGCGATGCGCAGGCCCTCGTCGATGCGGTAGCTCTCGTCGAGGTAGGGGTCGTTGATGAGGCCCTTCCAGCCCACGGTGGTGCGCGGCTTCTCGAAGTACACACGCATGACGATCTCCAACGTGTCCTTGTACTGCGCACGCACGGACTGCAGGCGCCGCGCGTAGTCCAGTGCGGCGGCCGGGTCGTGGATGGAACAGGGGCCGATGACCACGAGCAGGCGGTCGTCCTTGCCGGCCATGATGTTGTGGATGCTCTTGCGGGTCTGGGTGATCAGCGTCTCCACCGGCGTCCCGCGGATCGGGAAGAAGCGGATCAGGTGCTCGGGAGGGGGCAACACAGTGATGTCCTTGATGCGTTCGTCGTCGGTCTGGCTGGTTTTCTCGACGCTTTGGTACCAGGCATCGCTCGCGGAAAGGGCTTTGGCAGTCATGGGTTGCTTTCTCTCGGAAGGTTTGAAAAAAAGGGCTGGAAAAACAAAAAACCGCCGGGCTTTGCAGCGTCGGCGGTTGGGTGGGAAGTGTTCAGGTGCTTGCGCGCTTGCCTCTCATCCGCCAGGGACCGAGAACCAAAACCAAAAGTAAAACGCGCTATGCAATGCCATGGATGCAATGTAGCACACTCAAAAGAGGCGCCATCAGCCGCGCAGGGGCTGCGACGGCAGGGCTTCAGCGGCGTAGCCTCTGCCACCAGCCCATGACCCGGCCCCAGGCCCCGGGGGCCGGGCGGCGCAACGCCGCAGGAGGCTCGCTGAGCGACTGCCCGCCCTGTTCGTACATGTCGATCAGCAGCATGCCCTCGCCCAGGGTGCGCCAGGCCAGCAGTTCCATCCGGTCAAACCCCGCACCTTCGCGCGAACTGCGGTTTTCCAGGGCCTTGTGCCAGGCATCGACCGCCTTGCGCAATTCACGCAGGGCGCTTTGGTAGGCGCCAAACTCGTACAGGGCGTGCCATGCAGAGTCCACGCTGGTCAGAAAAAACTGGTGGTCCCGCACGCCCTGCGCCAATGCGGCAGCGCGGCGGGTGATCTGGGCCGTGTCCTTGCGGGCCCGGCGTGCGCGCACGGCCTCGTCAATCGCCTGCGCCAGAGCCCCGACGCTCTCGCGCATCTGGCGCGACTCCTCGCCCGCCACGCCATCCCGCAAAAAACGGCTGATGTCTCCAAACGAATGGATCGTCTGCAGTGACATGGAGCGCGACTCGGCCATGCGCGCTATTGTGCGCCGCCATGCGCGGTTTTGCGCAACAAGAACGCACTGCTGGCCAAGCGGTGGCGTGGCCCGACAACACCTGCAGGACACCCGGCGGCACGCTTCCTGCCAAGGCCCTTTCAGGCGGTGCCGCCCACCGTCAGACCGTCGATGCGCAACGTCGGCTGGCCCACACCCACAGGCACGCTCTGGCCTTCCTTGCCACAGGTGCCCACGCCGCTGTCCAGGCGCATGTCGTTGCCGATCATGCTGATCTTTTTCAGCGACTCGGGGCCGCTGCCCACGATGGTGGCGCCCTTGACCGGGTACAAAATCTTGCCGTTCTCCACCCAGTACGCCTCGCTGGCCGAGAACACGAACTTGCCCGAGGTGATGTCCACCTGACCACCACCGAAGTTGGTGGCGTACAGGCCCTTCTTGATAGAGGCGACGATTTCCTGCGGATCCTTGTCGCCCCCCAGCATGTAGGTGTTGGTCATGCGCGGCATGGGAATGTGCGCATAGCTCTCGCGCCGGCCATTGCCCGTGGGTGCCACGCCCATCAGGCGGGCGTTGAGCGCGTCCTGGATATAGCCCTTGAGGATGCCATCCTCAATCAGGACGTTGCGCTGGCTGGCATGGCCCTCGTCGTCCACGTTGAGCGAGCCACGCCGGTCGGCAATGGTGCCGTCGTCCAGTACCGTCACGCCCCTGGCCGCGACGCGCTGGCCGATCCGGCCGCTAAACGCCGAAGACCCCTTGCGGTTGAAGTCGCCCTCCAGCCCGTGGCCCACGGCCTCGTGCAGCAGCACGCCGGGCCAGCCCGGGCCGAGCACCACGGTCATCTCTCCTGCGGGCGCCGGGCGCGATTCAAGGTTGACCAGGGCGGCATTCACCGCCTCGTCCACATACTGGGCAATCTGCGCATCATCAAAATACGCCAGACCGAAACGGCCACCGCCGCCGGCCGAGCCCATCTCGCGGCGGCCGTTCTGCTCGGCAATCACCGTCAGCGACAGGCGCACCAGGGGCCGCACATCGGCCGCCAGCGTACCGTCGGCGCGCGCCACCAGCACCACGTCGTATTCACTCGCCAGGCCCGCCATGACCTGGGCCACGCGCGGGTCCTTGGCGCGGGCGAGCTGCTCCACCCTCTCCAGAAGCTGTACCTTGGCCGTGCTGTCGAGCGAAGCAATGGGGTCGATGCCAGGATAGAGGCTGCGGCTGCTGGCGATCTTGCGGGGCGCCACGCGCACCCGGCCCGACTGCGCGGCCGAGGCGATGGATCGCACCGTGCGGGCCGCGTCAAGCAGCGAGGCTTCGGAGATATCGTCGGAATAGGCAAACGCCGTCTTCTCGCCGCTGACCGCGCGCACACCCACGCCCTGGTCAATGGAGAACGAACCGGTCTTGACTATGCCCTCCTCCAGACTCCAGCCCTCGCTGCGGGTGTACTGGAAATACAGATCGGCATCATCGACCTGGTGGGCCCGGATGTCGGCCAGCGCCCGCGCCAGATGACTTTCATCGAGGCCGAACGGCGCCAGCAACAACTCGCGGGCCACATCCATGCGCTGGGTGGTGGGCTTGCGCTGGGGAGCGGCAGTAGAGGAGCTGAAGTTCATCGGGGCATTTTAGGCGCCCTGCCATTCCCGCCTGGGCGCATGGCCAAGTCCGACAGGCTCCTAGAGCATCGGCCGGGCGTCCTGGGTGGGCTGGCGTTGCGCCCGGGCGACGGACATCAGGATGCCCAGCGCCAGCCCCAGCGTGACCATGGCGGTTCCGCCATAGCTGATGAACGGCAAGGGCACCCCCACCACGGGCAGCATGCCGCTGACCATGCCCATGTTCACGAACGCATAGGAGAAAAAGATCATGGACACGGCCCCCGCCATCAGGCGGCCAAACAGGGTTCCCGCGCCCATGGCAATGGCCAGGCCACGCCAGACCAGGAACAGAAAGCACACGATCAGAAAAATATTGCCCGCCAGGCCGAACTCCTCCGAATAGGCGGCAAAGATGAAGTCGGTGGTGCGCTCCGGGATGAATTCCAGGTGGGTCTGCGTGCCTGCCATGAACCCCTTGCCGAACACGCCCCCCGAACCGATGGCGATCATTCCCTGGATGATGTGAAAGCCCTTGCCCAGCGGGTCGCGCGTGGGATCGAGCAAGGTGCAGATGCGCTGCTGCTGGTAGTCGTGCAGCACCGGCCAGCGGACGCCATCGGCGCACCAGGCATCGCCCATGACCACCAGCACGGCAATCCCTGCCACGCCCAGCACCACCGGGGGCAGCACCAGCTTCCAGGGCAGTCCGGCAAAGAAAATGACCGACAGCCCGGCCGCCAGCACCAGCAGCGATGTCCCCAGGTCGGGCTGCTTCATGATCAGCCCCACGGGCACCGCCAGCAGCAGGCCGGCCACGGCAAAGTCGAGCGGACGCAGTTGCCCCTCGCGCCGCTGGAACCACCAGGCCAGCATCAGCGGCATGGCAATCTTGAGAATTTCACTGGGCTGGATGACGATACCCACGTTGACCCAGCGCTGCGCCCCTTTTTTGGTGATGCCAAACAGGGCCACCGCCACCAGCAGGGCCACCCCCACCCCATAGAGCGGAACGGCCAGGGCCATGATGCGCTGCGGCGGCACCTGCGCCACCAGGAACAGGATGCCCCCGGCAATCAGCATGTTGCGGCCATGGTCGGAAAAGCGCGTGCCATGGTCATAGCCCGACGAATACATCGCCAGCAGGCCTGCGGCCGCCAGCAGCAACACCAACCCGACCAGCCACCCGTCAAACCCCCGGAACAGGGGCAGGATGCGCTGCACGAGCGAAGGCTTGTCAAAAGTGGTTCCCATGGCGCAATTATCGGGCGTGCTCTGCAGCACTGCCCGCCGGCCCGCCCGTCAACCGGCCTGGCGGAACGCCATGATCGCCTGGTTGCGCAAGGTGCGCAGCAGACCCAGGGCCTTGTCATCCACGGCAATCCCACCCGCGCGGGACTGGTCGGCGTAGATCAGGGCGAAGGGACGGCCCTTGATCTGCAAGGGCAACAACAGGAACGTCGGCGCATTGAGATTCTTCTGATACCAGTCCGGCAGCCGCTCCTGCATGCGCGGCTCGGTGGCATCGTTGATCAGCGTGTCGGCACCGCGCAGGCACACTGCGGCAAACAGGTCGCCCGGCACCTTCAGCGGCACCGCCATGGCGCGCACGGCCTCCTCGCTGCCCTCGCCCAGACCGAAGCGGCCGGTCATGATGTCGGTCTTGGCGTCGCGCAGGCAGAACACCATGCGCCGCGCACCCAGGGCACGGAACATGGTTTCCAGAATCATGCGCAGGATGTCGTTGAGCTTGAAGTTCTCGACCATGGCATTGGTGATGTCCTGGATTCCGGCCGACAGCACCTCGGCCACCTCCGCCGGGGACGGTGCCATGCCGGCCTGCGTCTGCAACATCACGGGCAGCGTGTGGGTTTCGTCGGCGCGCAATTCATGCGTGGAGAGCATGTCCTGGATGTCCGGCGGCGCATCGGGGGATGTCGGCAACACCAGCAGGCGCGCTGCAGGCGTGCCCTTCTCCACACGCAGCTCCAGCACCTGCGCCATATTCACCAGTTTCTGGCGCGCCGCCAGGGTGGCCGCGCCAATGGCTTCGGGCGACATGGCCAGCGTGCGGGCGTACTGCGTGGCCAGAACCCGCAAGCCTTCTTCGGCCGGCTTGCGCTCGTTGCGCAGCAGGATGGTGGTGGCCTCGTTGGCAGCCCGCGCCACCCAGCGCAGGCGCTCAACTCCCTGTTCGGGCGGGCGCTGGGGCGGCGAGCCGTGGGGTTTACGAATGCAGCGCTGCAAGCTTTCAGGTAGGCCCCAGAGACGCGCCACGCCCGCCCCCAGGTCTTCCAGACCCAGTCCGAGCACCTGCATCGCGGCAGATTCATCGCCCCCCTCCACCCGCCCCGACGCCACCAGAGCGCGGATCTGGGCGGCCTCCTCGGGGAAATAGAACTCGCACAGCATGCGCCCCAGGTTCTGGAACATGGCGCCAATGAAGGCCTCCTCGGAACCCTGCCCGGGGGGGCACAGTTCGGCCGCCAGCGAACCCGCCATCATCGAGCGCAGGAACTCCTCGCGCATCTGGCTGGCGTGCTGCTTGTTCTGCATGTGGTCCAGCAGCACCAGGCTCAGCGCCATGTTGCGCACCGCGTTGAAGCCCACCAGGCTCACGGCACGCGAGACGGTGCTCACACTGCCCCGGCTGGCATGGGCAAAATTCACGCTGTTGACCAGGCGCAGCAGCTTGTTGGTCAGCGCCACGTCCTTGAGGATCTCGTTCGTCAGGTCGCTGATGCTGTCATCCTCGGAGGTGGCCACGCGCTGGATGCGTGCCACCGAGTCCGACAGCGCCGGAAAATCGCTCTTGTGCCGCATGCGCCGCAGCAGGAAGTCGAGCGTGGCGTTGCTCGCCGCCGTGGGCGCGCTCACGGGCGCCGCCCAGGCGCGCAGCGCATCGCGAAAATCGGCTGCCGAGGCAAAGCGCGCCGAGGGTTCGCGCGCCAGTGCACGCTGCAGAATGGCACGCAGGTTGTCGTCTACACCCGGCCCCAGGTCCGAAGGCAACGCCAGTGTCTCGTTGGCGATGCGATACAGCGCCTGCCAGGTGTCGGTCTGGTGGATCAGCGGGCGGCCGGTGAGCAGCTCCACCAGCACCAGCGCAGCCGAATAGATGTCCATGGACGGCGCGGGTGCAGCCCCGGCCGTGGCCTCGGGCGCCATGTAGGCCGGTGTGCCGCTGGCCAGCTGCGCATCGGACGGGCTGGCCACGGCGGCCGCCAGGCCGAAATCCATGACACGCGCATGGCGGTGCGCATCCACCATCACGTTCGAAGGCTTGAGGTCGCGGTGCACGATGCCTGCCGCATGGGCCGCATGCAGCCCGTCGAGCACATCGACCATCAGTGCCACAGCGTCGTGTGGCGCACAGCGCCCCTGCTGCGCCAGGTGTTCCGCCAGCGTGCAGCCGGGCACGTACTCGAACACGATATAGGGCTGGCTGCCCTGCACATCGGCCTCGAACACCGGCACGATGTAGGGGTGGGCCAGGCGCCCGACGTGGCGCGCCTCGCGCAGCCAGGTTTCCAGCACCGAGGCATCCTGCCCCTGCATGGGCGGCATGAGCTTGATGGCCACCGGGCGCTGCAGGCGCGGATCCTGCGCCAGCCACACCGTGGCTTGTGCGCCCTGGCCCAGCACGCGCTGCAATTCAAACCGCCCCAGAAATGCGGGTTGAGCCCCCCCTCCCCCCATCACGAGGCGTCGGGCAGTGGAAAGCGGGGCAAAATCGGACATGACGTAAGGCGGCAAAGCGGGCACCGCACGGTGCAGCGACCCATGGGCGTATCTTATGCCCGCGCCAGACTTGCCGCACACCGCGATTGCACCGTTTTTTGCCCGCACATCCCGCCATGCGCACCACCCACCTTCTCTATCTGCACGGTTTCCGCTCTTCGCCCCAGTCTGCCAAGGCCCGCATGGTGGCCGAGCATGTGGCCAACCACCATCCGGCCGTGCATTTCTGGAGCCCGCAACTGCCGCCCTCGCCCCGCGCGGCCATGGCGATGGTCGCCCAGGGTATTGCCGACTGGCCGCACGCCTCGATGGCGGTGGTGGGCTCGTCGCTGGGCGGCTTCTATGCCAGCTGGGTGGCCCGGCAGGCCGGCTGCCCCAGCGTGCTGCTGAATCCCGCCGTGAACCCGGCGCGCGACCTGGCGCGCCACATTGGCGAACAGACGGCCTGGCACGACCCGCAGGAACGCTTCTTCTTCCTGCCCGAATACGTGGACGAACTCCGGGCACTGGACCAGCGCGGCCTCCCCCCGGGCGGCCCCGAGCTGGCCATCATCGCCAAAGGCGACGAGGTGCTGGACTGGCGCGAAATGGTGGCGCGCTACCCCCGTGCGCAGCTGCGGCTGCTCGAAGGCGGCGACCACGGGCTGAGCGATTTCGCCGACCACCTGCCCACGGTACTGGGCTTTCTCGACCTGGTCTGACGCCCGGCGCGCCCATGGGACAATCTCGCCCATGTACGCATTGTTTGAAGAAGCCGGCAAGTTTCTGGCCGGCCGCATCCTCTCCGAAGCCGAGACGTCGGCCCAGATCGAGCTCGATTCCGGCAAACGGGTGAAGGCCAAGGCCGCCCACATCCTGCTCAGGTTCGAAAAACCCGCCCCCGCAGAGCTGATGGCCCAGGCCCAGGCCGTGGCCGCAACGATGGAACTCGACCTGGCCTGGGAATTCGCCCCCGAGGATGAGTTCGGCTTTGCCGACCTGGCGCGCGACTATTTCTCCGACAACGCCACGCTGAACCAGCAGGCCGGTGCGCTGTTCGCGCTCTACGAGGCGCCGCACTACTTCCGCCGCGCCGGCAAGGGCCGCTTCAAGAAGGCCCCGGCCGAGATCCTGCAGCAGGCCCTGGCCGCCATCGAGAAGAAAAAGGCGGTGATGCAGCAGATCGCCGACTGGGCCGAGCAACTGGGGCGCGGCGAATGCCCTCAGCCCATCCGCGAGCAGCTCTACAAGATCCTGTTCCGTCCCGACAAGAACGCGCCCGAATACAAGGCCGTGGTCGAAGCCAGCCGCGCCACGCACACCGCTCCGCTTGAACTGCTGCAAAAGGCCGGCGCCATCGATTCGAGCTACCAATTCCACTGGAAGCGCTTCCTGTTTGACAACTTTCCCAAGGGCACGGCTTTCCCGGCCGTCACCGCGCCGCAGCCGCCCGAGGATTTGCCCCTGGCCCCCGTGCAGGCCTATTCGATCGACGATTCGCAGACCACCGAGATCGACGACGCGCTCTCCGTGCAGGGCCTGGGCACGGGCACCGTGGTGCTGGGCATCCACATCGCAGCGCCGGGCCTGGCCATCCAGCCCGGCAGCGCGCTCGACCAACTCGGGCGAAACCGCCTGTCCACCGTCTACATGCCGGGCTACAAGATCACCATGCTGCCCGATGCCGTGGTGCAGATCTACACGCTCGACGAAGGCCGCGCCAACCCGGCCGTGTCGCTCTATGTCACGCTCGACGAGCAGTCCCTGGAGATCACCGCCACCGAGACGCGCCTGGAGCGCGTGCCGGTGTGTGCGAATCTGCGCCACGACCAGCTCGATCACATCGTCACAGAGGCCTGGCTGCAGGATCCGACGATTCAACATGAAAACACGCCCCATGCATTGCTGGACAAGCGTGAACAGCTATCCTTTTTGTACCGTCTGGCGCTCAAGCTCAAAGCCGGGCGCGAGCTGGTGCGCGGCAAGCCCGAAACCTTCAACCGCCCCGACTACACCTTCCGCCTGCACGGCAACGACGGCGCCGAGCCGCAGGGCACGGAGCAGGTCACCATCGGCACGCGCAAGCGCGGCGCGCCGCTGGACCTGATCGTGGCCGAAGCCGCCATCGTCGCCAACAGCACCTGGGGCAACATGCTGGCCGAGCACGGCGTGCCCGGCATCTACCGGAGCCAGGCCAGCCTGGCGCCGGGCGTGAAGGTGCGCATGGGCACCAAGGCGCTGCCGCACGCCGGCATCGGCGTGAAGAGCTACGCCTGGGCCACCTCGCCGCTGCGCCGCTACACCGACCTGGTGAACCAGTGGCAGATCATCGCCTGCGCGCGCCACGGCAAGACGGCCGCGCTGGCCGCACCGTTCAAGCCCAAGGACGCCGACCTGTTCTCCATCATCAGCAGCTTCGACGCTGCCTACAGTGCCTACAACGGCTACCAGGCGGGCATGGAGCGCTTCTGGACGCTCAAGTATGTGGAGCAAAACCACATCACCGAGCTCACGGCCACCGTGTTCAAGGAAGGCCCGGGCGGCAGCTTCCTGGTGCGCGCGGACGAGCTGCCTCTGGTCTTTCCCGTGCTCGGCGCGCAGAACCTGCCGCGCGGCGCGCGCATCCGCGTGCGGCTGGGTGAGGTCGATGAGATCACGCTCGACGTGCACGGCACGCTGATCGAACGCCTGGACGATCCGCAGGACAGCAGCGACGACGGCCCGGTGGAGGACGCCGAGGACGACGAGGCCGTGGCCGGCCCGATTGCCATTGCCGTCGATGTGAACGAGCCCGAGGCCGGTGGCAGCGATAATTCGACCCCGTGAACATGGCCCCCACGCTCCTTCCCTTCGTGTGCTCGCTGCCCCCCGAGGGGGCCGCTTTTCATCTTGGGGCGGCCCTGAAATCAAGTCCCCCCTGTGTCGCTGCGCTCCTTCCCCCCGCTCTCGGAGCGCTACGCGCTGCGGGCAGGGGGACGCCCCCCAGCGCGGCGGGGCGGCCCTTGCGCGGGGGCCGCTGGTCTGGGCCGCGCCCGTTTCAAGCAATGCAAACGGCGCGTAGCACATAGCGCGTTGAATACTTGCAATGAAAAACCTTTTCACCCGCTTCAGCACACTGCAGCTCACGCTGGGCGTGTCGGTGGCCGTGCATGCGGCCATCCTGTCGGTGCGCTTCATCGACCCTGAGGGCTTCAACCGCGTGTTCCAGGACACGCCGCTCGAAGTCATCCTGGTCAATGCCAAGTCGTCCGAGAAGCCGGAGAAGGCCCAGGCCATCGCCCAGTTTTCGCTGGCTGGCGGCGGCGACGCCGAGAAAGGCCGCGCCACCAGCCCGCTGCCCTATTCGGCCCTGACGAGCGTGGGCGACGACTTCGAGGAAGCGCAGCGCAAGATGGATGCACTGCAGGAGCAGCAAACCCAGCTGCTCGCGCAACTGCGCAAGGAGATCGCCTCCCTGCCCGCACCCGATCCGCGCAAGCCCAGCAAAAACGCGGAACAGGCGGCGCAGGAAGAACGCCGCCGCCAGCTCGTGAAAATACTGGCCGAGATCGAAAAGCGGATCAATGAGGAAAACGCTCGCCCGAAGAAGCGCTACATCAGCCCCGCCACGCGCGAGGAGGTGTACGCCGTCTACTACGACGCCATGCGCCGCAAGGTCGAGGACAAGGGCACGGTCAACTTCCCCGAATACAGCGGCCGCAAGCTCTATGGCGAGCTGACCATGATCGTGACCGTGAACCACGATGGCCGCGTCGTCGCCACCGAGATCGTGCAGGGCTCGGGCAACCACCGGCTCGACCGCCATGCCGAGGCCGTCGCCCTCGCCGCCGGGCCGTTCGGCCCGTTCAATGCGGAAATGCGCAAGAAGGCCGACCAGATCGCCGTCGTCTCGCGCTTCAAGTTCACGCGCGACCAGACCCTCGAAACCAGCGTGAGGTAGCCGTTCTCCCTGGGCCGCCTGCGGCACCTCGGGGAACCGCCTGGAACGCGCCCGTCGCTACGCACGCTCCCAGAATCAACGTCCATGACCCTTTCTTCCGCCACATCCCCCGCCCTGTACTGCGTGATGGGCAACCCCGTAGAGCACAGCCGCTCCCCGTGGATCCACGCGCGCTTCGCCGAACTCACCGGCCAGGGGCTGGTGTACGAGCGCCGCCTGGTGCCGCTCGACGGCTTTGCCCAGGCGCTGCGCGACTTCGCCGCAGCAGGTGGTCGTGGCTGCAACATCACCGTGCCCTTCAAGCTGGAAGCCGCGCAGGCCGCCACGGTGCGCAGCGAGCGCGTGCAGCTGGCCGGCGCGGCCAACACCCTGAGCTTCATTGACGGTGCCATCCACGCCGACAACACCGACGGCCTGGGACTGGTGGCCGACATCGAACAGGGTGCCGGTTTCGCCTTGGCGGAGCGCGACGTGCTGCTGGTGGGCGCGGGCGGCGCCGCCGCCGGGGCCCTGGGGCCACTGCTTGCGGCCGGGCCGCGCCGCGTGGTGGTGGCCAACCGCACGGTGGAGCGCGCGCAGGCGCTGGTGCAATCGCACGCCCCCCTTGCAGCGCTACAAAAAACAGAGCTATCAGCGCAATCACCTCAAGCGCTGGAGCACGATTTTGATCTCATCATCAACGCCACCGCGAGCAGCCTGGCCGGCGCCGAGGTGCCCGTGCCCGCCCGTGTGCTGCGCCCTGGCAGCCTGGCCTACGACATGATGTATGGCCCCGCCGCCGAAAGCTTCCTCGGCTGGGCGCGCCAGCATGGCGCGACGCCGCGCGACGGCCTGGGCATGCTGGTGGAGCAGGCGGCCGAAGCCTTCCGCATCTGGCGCGGCGTACGCCCGCCCGGCCCACAGGTGCTGGCCGAGTTGCGCGCGCTGATGGCCGCACACTGACACCCCACGCACGCCCCGTCCCATGAAAGCCCTGCTACGCTGGATCGGCCTCGTCGCGTTCGCGGCGCTCGCCCTGGAGCTGTTCTTCGTGCTGCGCATCGCCGCCATGGCGGTGCTCAACCCCGAATCCACCACCTTCCAGCGCTCCGAAGCCTGGGCGCAGCTCGCCAGCGACGGCCCGTTGCGCTGGCGCCAGCAGTGGGTGCCCTACGCACAGATCAGCGGCCACCTCAAGCGCGCCGTGATCGCCTCGGAGGACGACGGCTTCGTCAACCACGAGGGCGTGGACTGGAATGCGATCGAAAAAGCCTGGGAACGCAACGCCAAGGCCGAGGCACTGATCGCCAAGGCCCAGGCCCGCGCACCCGACAAGCCGGTGCGCGCACCAAAAATTCGCGGCGGCTCTACCATCACCCAGCAGCTCGCCAAAAACCTGTTGCTCTCGGGCGAGCGCACCCTTGTGCGCAAGGGGCAGGAGTTTGTGCTCACGCTCGCTCTGGAGCAATTCCTGAGCAAGGAACGCATCCTGGAGATCTACCTCAACAACGTGGAATGGGGCAACGGCGTTTTCGGCGCCGAGGCCGCAGCGCAGCACTACTATCGCAAGAGCGCCGCTCAGCTGGCCCCGCACGAGGCCGCGCGCCTGGCCGTCATGCTGCCTGCGCCCAAGCGCTTCGAAAAAATGCCCAACTCGGCCTACTTGTCGGGGCGCACGCGCACGATTCTGGGGCGCATGGGCGGGGCGGAACTGCCCTGAACCTGCGGCGCACCGCCATGCCCCACCCGAAGCCCAACACACCGCCCATGCGCATCCTCATGGTCTGCATGGGCAACATCTGCCGCAGCCCCACCGCCCACGGCGTGCTCGAAAAAATGGTGGCCGATGCGGGTCTGGCGCAGCACATCACGGTCGATTCGGCCGGCACCCACGGCTACCACGTGGGCGAGCCGCCCGACGGGCGCGCCCAGCAGCACGCCGCGCGGCGCGGTTACGACCTCTCGGCCCAGCGGGCGCGCCGCCTTGTGGCCCGCGATTTCGAGGAATTCGACCTGGTGCTGGTCATGGACGCCGCCAACGAAGCCCACGCCCGCCCCCTGTGCCCACCCGGGCAGCACCACCGCCTGCGCCGTCTCACCGACTTCTGCAGCGCCACCGGCGCCCGCGAGGTGCCCGACCCGTACTATGGCGGCGCAGCAGGCTTCGAGCAGGTGCTGGACATCGTGGAGGACGCCTGCCGGGGTCTGCTCGCCACACTCGCACCCCCTGCCGGGCACTGAGGCAGAAAGTCCGGAACACCGGCCCGTAGCGCCCTATCATCCCCCCATGCTTGCCAAGTTGATGGGATTTTTCCTGCTGGGCCTGGTGCGCGTGCTCACCGGCTCGCAGGCGCGCTGGTACGGCTGCCCTCCCAAGGCGGAGCAGCGCATTTATTTCGCCAACCACCAGAGCCATGCCGACCTGGTGATGATCTGGGCCGCGCTGCCCGAGGAGCTGCGCAGCATCACCCGGCCCATTGCCGCGCGCGACTACTGGACGAAGACGCCTTTCCGGCAGTGGATCACCACCGCCGTGTTCAACGCCATCTACGTGGAGCGCCAGGCGACGCCTCCAGCAGCCCCGGGCGACGCCCCCGCCAGTGCGGCTGCGGAATCTTCCGGCGCCCCGCCCGGCGGCCCGGAACCGGCCACAGCGCCCCCCATCCCGCCCAGCCCCGAGGCCCTGCGCGCCGCGCTGCCCGAGGGCGACCCGCTGGCGCCGCTGGTGCGTGCGCTCGAAAGTGGGGACTCGATCATCCTCTTCCCCGAGGGCACGCGCGGCCATGGCGACGACCCGCAGCCCTTCAAGTCGGGTCTGTTCCGGCTGGCACAGATGTTTCCGCAGGTGGTGCTGGTGCCCGCTTGGATCAACAACGTGCAGCGCGTCATCCCCAAGGGCGAGGTGGTGCCCGTGCCCATCCTGTGCTCTGTGACGTTTGGCGCGCCCATCGAACTGGCGCCGGGCGAAGAGCGCCGCCCCTTCCTGGACCGCGCGCGGCGCGCCGTCATGGCACTGCGGGAGGTGTGAATGAATACCTTCCTGCGCAGCCTCACCACCACGCAGCAGATCGGGGCGCTGTTCCTCGTCGTGTTCGGCGTGCTGTCACTGGTGACGCTCTGGGCCTTCCTGCGCAACCTGCGCGAGGTGCCCGATGGCGACGCGGACGCCGCCGCCACGCGCAAGGCCGCCGCGCGGCGCTTTCGCGGCCTGTTGCAGACTTCCTGGGCCATGGCCACGGTGTTCTGGGTGGGCTGGGCGCTGGGCGACACGGCGGCCACGGTGCTGTTTGCTCTGGTGGCCTTCTTTGCGCTGCGCGAATTCATCACGCTCTCGCCCACACGGCGCGGCGACCACCGCAGTCTGGTGCTGGCCTTCTTCGTGGTGCTACCGCTGCAGTTCGTGCTGGTGGGCACGCGGCATTTCGACCTGTTCACAGTGTTCATCCCGGTCTATGTGTTCCTGGCGCTGCCCGTGGTGAGCGCACTGGCCAACGACCCGCAGCGCTTCCTGGAGCGCAGCGCCAAGCTGCAATGGGGCATCATGGTCTGCGTGTACGGCATGAGCCATGTGCCGGCGCTGCTGCTGCTCGATTTTCCCGGGCAGGAGCCAGGCCGGGGCGCCTTTCTGGTGTTCTACCTGGTGCTCGTGGTGCAGACCTGCATGGTGGTGCAACACCTGCTGGGGCGGCGCTTCCCACACCTGCCGGTGGCTCCGCAGGTGAGCCAGAGCTTCCAGTGGGCGAGCTGGCTGGCCGGCGTGGCCGTGGGCGGACTGGTGGGCGGGGTGCTGTCGTTCATCACGCCCTTCAAGCCCGGGCAGGCGCTGGGCATGGCCCTGCTGGCCTGCGTGGCCGGGAGTCTGGGGCACTTGGTGATGAAGGCGCTCAAGCGCGACCGGGGCATCACCAGCTGGGGCATGCAGGGCCAGTCGGTTACCGGCGCGGGCGGCCTGCTCGACCGTGTGGACGCTCTGTGCTTCGCCGCGCCGGTGTTCTTCCATTCGGTGCGCTGGTATTTCGGTTTATGAGCCAAAATGGCCTCCAGCGCTTATCTGACAAGCGCAAAAAGCTACTAAATCAATAGCACATGAGAATCCTTGGCATCGATCCCGGCTTGCAGACCACCGGCTTTGGCGTGCTCGACGTGGAAGGCCACCAACTGCGCTATGTGGCCAGCGGCACCATCCGCACCCACAAGATGGCGCTGGGCGACCTGCCCGGTCGCCTGAAGGTGCTGTTCGACGGCATTGGCGAGGTGGCGGCGCGCTACGAGCCCGATGTGGCCACGGTGGAGATCGTCTTCGTCAACGTCAACCCGCAGTCCACGCTGCTGCTGGGCCAGGCGCGCGGCGCCTGCATCACGGCGCTGGTGGCGCGCGACCTGCCCGTGGCCGAATACACCGCGTTGCAGATGAAAAAGGCGGTGGTCGGCCATGGCCGCGCTGCCAAGAGCCAGGTGCAGGAGATGGTGCGCCGCCTGCTCAGCCTGCCCGGCCTGCCCGGCCAGGACGCCGCCGACGCGCTGGGCCTGGCCATCACGCACGCACACGCCGGCGCAGCCATGGCGCGCCTGGGTGAGGTCACTACCTTGCAACGGCGCCAGCATGCGATGTACAAGGGCGGGCGGAGTTACTAACCGCATCCACCGCCCACCACCCCACTCGCACCATGGCCGCCCCCACCTTCGCGCTCTTCAAGTACCCGCACGGCGGGCGCCCGCTGACCAGCCCGGCGCGCCGCCGCTTCACCTATGCCAGTGCCACCATGGCGCTGCTGGCCACGGTGCTGGCGTTTCCAGCGGGCGCGCTGCTGTGGGTGCTGCCGCTGCTGGCGCGCTTGACTGCGGGCCGCTACCTGCAACTCGGACCGCGCTACCTGCTGTGCGGCGACAGCATCGTCTACTACGGTAACGTGCGGCGCTTGGTGCTCTCACGCTCGAGCGGCACGCTGGAACTCTTTGGCGCCGATGGCCCGGTGCTGCGGCTTGAGCGCGACAAGTTCCCGACCAACGCACGCAAGCCTGACAAGATCACCAGGAACAAGGCCACCAAGTTCGAGAAGGTGTCGGCCCGCATCATCGAACGGGTGCTCCAAGCGGCGCCCGGAACGCCGCTGGAGGACGTCTGAGCATGGACGCCACCAACCCCTTGGCACCGGCTTCCGGGCGCGCGATCCACCTGCTCTACGTGCCCACGCTGTGCTGCAACCTGAGCTGCAGCTACTGCTACCTGGGCAAGCAGACCAGCGAGGCCGCGCTCAAGCGCGATGCCGAACGCGCCGTGCACACGCTGCGCCACACGCTCGATGCGCTGCGCGATGCCGGGGTGCTGGCGTTCAACGTCTCGCTGCACGGCGGCGAGGTGACCACGCTGCCGCCCGATGTGCTCGATGCGCTGTTCGGCATGGTGCGCGCGCACTACCGTGAGCATTTCGACGCACTCAACGCGCTGGGGCACCGCAAGTCGGCGCCGCACATCAAGACCAACCTGTTCCGCTTCGCGCCGCTGATCGACCTGTTCGAGCGCCACAAGGTATCCATCAGCGCCAGCATCGACCTGCCACTGGCCCTGCACGAACGCCACCGCACCACGCGCGGCGGCACCGGCTGGCTGCCGCGCACGCTGGACAACATCCGCCTGCTGGCGCGCTACCCGCATGCCAAGAAGATTTCCGCCACCCTCAGCAGCGAACATTTGCAGGACATGCAGGCACTGGTGGACGACATCTGGTTCATCCACCGCGAGCTGGGCTTCGACATGAACCAGTTCAACCTGATGTTCGCCTTCGGCTCCGAGCTCAACCGCGCCGCCAAGGGCGAGGCCGTGCTCACCCCGGCCACACCCGAGCAGCAGCAGCAGCTGTACGACACGCTGCACGCGGCCTTCATGGGCACCGAACTCGAAGAGGGCCTGCGCCGCCACTGGTTCGACGAGTTCACCCCCGGCTACTGCACCAACGCCGCCAACTGCGGCGAGCGCTTTTACCTGCTGCAGAGCGACGGCTCGGTGTATTCCTGTGTGCGCGGCCAGGGCATCCCGGAATTCCGCTACGGCAACGTGTTCGAGCAGCCCATCCTCGACATCCTGGACAACGGTGCGCGCCAGATCCGCCAGATCCACCAGGCGCATGGCTTCGACAGCGCCTGCCAGGGCTGCGGCCATCTCTCCACCTGCCACACCGGCTGCCCGGTGGTGAAGCACCAGAACCACAACGGCCGCTCCTACACCTGCGGCCTGCAAAAGCGCATCTACGCCGACCACCCGCTGACCTACCCCGCCGACCCACCCGACGCCCAGCACGACTACGCCCAGCAGTACCAGCTCGCCACGCACCCCGGTCTGGCCTTCGCGCAACCCGCGTCACGGCCCGCTGCGCGCCGCCTGGTGCTGCCCAGCGACCTGGGCGATGAGAAGAACACCCTGCCCGCGCTCATCGAGGCCGACCCGGTACTGCAGGCGCTGTTCGATGGCAGCGCCTTCATGCTCGAACTCAATGGCGAACCCATCGCGCTGGAATCGCAGTTGCTCAAAACCCAGCGCAGCGTGCACACCCTGGTGCCTGGCGACCGCGTGCTGCTGCACCTGCGCCGCGACCTGCTGGAGCACCACTGCCCCGAGCCCGTGCGCAACACCGTCTACCTGCAGATGTTGCGCGACACGCCCGTGGTCTATGGCGACGAACAGCGCACCAAGCAGGCCCATGTATTCACCTACCAGCTCTACGCCGACTTCCTGGAACCCAGCACGCTGCTGGGCGAGGCGTTTGCGCAGGTGGATCTGTCGGGCCTCATCGAGTTGCACCGAGCGCACTACCAGCGCGGCGTGCTCAACAACCTGTTCGTGACCACCTTCTACCTGCGCGAGTACCACTACCAAAAGCAGAAGGCCAACGCCTTCTACCATGTGCAGACGGCCAATCTGCCGTTCCAGAACTTCGAATTTCACTACCTGCCATGAGCACCAACGACCTGCAGCGCACCGCCTACACCGTGGAATGCTTTCTGAACGCCCTGCGGCTGGAGGACAGCCCTGCGCGCACGCAGATCGAAGAACCCCTGGTGCGCTGGCTGGCCGATGGCGCGCGCGGCAAGCACGACCACCTGATCTATCAGGAAGGCCGCATCAGCTGCCACAGCGGAGGGCGGGTCGTGCAGAGCCTGGACGTGCCGCAGGCGCGCCAGATCCAGACCCTGTGGTGCAACGGCGCCAAGCTCTCGGCCATCGACGGCGCCGCCTACAGCCGCAATGCCCAATTGGTGATGCTGGGCACGGCGGGGTTGTTTCTTACGTTGCCGGGCCAGCTCCCCGCCAAGGAACGGGACAAGAGCCGTAGCAACAACAACAACAACAACAACAACAACAACAACAATAACAATAACAATAACAACGGGTGACACGGCTAGGAAGCCCTGCCTCGCCTGCTCACTTGCGCTGCGGCATCTCCAGCGTCAGCGCCGCAGGGCCATCCACCGCAGCCCCCAGGCGGGCCTGGCGGGGCCCCAGCGACTGCAATACCAGCCCGCCTTCCAGGGTGGCTCCCACACGGTACGGCCGTGCAGGCTTGCCGTCCACGGCAATCAGCGCCGCGCCACCACCACTCTCGCGGCCGGCCAGCACGCCCACCAGGGCGAACCGGCTTGATGCCGAGGCCACCACGGGTGCTTGCGCCGACACCGCGCCCAGCAGACGCGCCAGGGCCTGTGCATCGGGCGCGGGGGGCGTGGGCGCCATGGCAGGCACCGCCAGCCCTGCGGAGGGGACCGACAGTCGCAGCCCCCAATACGCAGCGCTGGCTGCTGCCAGGGCCCAGATAAGCAGGGTCGTGAGGCGCACGCCCCAGATGCTGTGTGAATTCGTCACCATCGCACGATTATCATTCACGCGATGCGCGGGATGCCCCCGACGTTCCCAACCGAATGCCAGCCACCATGAATTACCCCCTGTCCCTCGCCCGCTCCACGCGCCGACACCTTGCCAAGGGCTTCACCCTCATCGAGCTGATGGTGGTGCTGGTCATCATCGGCGTGCTGGCCGCGCTGATCGTGCCCAATGTGCTGGACCGCGCCGATGACGCGCGCACCACGGCAGCGCGCACCGATGTCACCAACCTCATGCAGGCGCTCAAGCTCTACCGGCTGGACAACCAGCGCTTCCCCACGTCCGAGCAAGGCCTGCAGGCGCTGATTGCCAAGCCCACCACCGGCCCGCAGCCGCTGAACTGGAAACCCTATCTCGAAAAGCTGCCCAACGACCCCTGGGGCCGCCCTTACCAGTACCTCAGCCCCGGCGTGAAGGGCGAGATCGACGTAATGTCGTTCGGTGCCGATGGCCAGTCGGGGGGCGAAGGCAAGGACGCCGATATCGGCAGCTGGCAGTGACCACGCCGCGCCACCGCGCGCGTGGCTTCACCCTGCTGGAATTGCTCGTGGTCGTTGCCATCATGGCGCTGGCCACGGCCGGCGTGGGGCTGGCCTTGCGCGACAGCGGGCAGACACTGCTGGAGCGTGAGGCCCAGCGGCTGGCCGCACTGCTGGAAGCGGGCCGGGCCCAGTCGCGCGCCAGCGGTCTGCCGGTGCGCTGGCATGCGGTGGCGGGGGGCTTTCGCTTCGACGGCCTGCCGGAGGGCCAGCTTCCCACGCAATGGCTGAACGCCGGCACGCAGGTGCGCGGGCCATCCGCACTTGTACTGGGCCCGGAACCGCTGATAGGACCGCAGCAGGTGCTGCTGGCCCATGCAGACCACCCGGAGCGCGCTCTGCGCGTGGCCACCGACGGGCTGCGCCCGTTTGCCGTGGAGGCCTTGCCATGAACGGCCTCCCGCTGCGCACAGTCCAGGGTGGCTTCACGCTGGTGGAGGTGCTGGTGGCGCTGGGCATCGTGGCGATTGCGCTCATGGCGGGGCTGCAAGCCACGAGCGCGCTCACCCACAACGCACAGCGCCAATCCGACGTACTGCTGGCCCACCTCTGCGCCGAGAACGAGTTGATCAAGACCCGCCTGTCGCGCCAGATGCCCGACATTGGCGACAGCACCCAGCCGTGCGAGCAGGCGGGGCGCCGTTTTGACGTGAGCGTCATCGTGCGCCCCACGCCCAACCCGAGCTTCCGGCGCGTGGACGCGCAGGTGCTTGACGGCACCCTGCCGGTGCTGCGTCTGTCCACCATCGTCGGGCGGCGCTGAAGTGATACACCCCCCTGCGGCCCTGCGGGCCTTCCCCCCGCTCTCGCAACGCTGTGCGTTGCGGGTGTTCCATACGCGGAATGGATGGCTGACATGTTGAAAGCGCGCGGATTCACGCTCATCGAGCTGATGGTGGCCATTGCCGTGATGGGGTTGATGGCACTGCTGAGCTGGCGCGGGCTCGACGGCATGGTGCGCGCGCAGGAGCAAACGCGCCAGCGTGCAGACCAGTTGCTGGTGCTACAGGCGGCCCTGGGGCAATGGGGCACGGACCTGGACGCACTGCTGCCGATGCCTCACACCATTCCCATCGACTGGGATGGCCAAGTGCTGCGCATGACGCGCCGAGGCCAGGCCAGCAGCATCGAGGGCGCCCTGGTGGTGGCCTGGGCGCGCCGCAATGTGGAGGGACATGACCAGTGGCTGCGCTGGCAGTCACCCCCCTTGCGCACGCGCGCGCAGTGGCAGCAGGCCTGGCAGCAGGCAGCCCTGTGGGCGCGCAACCCCGGCGATATCGAGCGGCGCGCCGAGGTGGCGCTGATGCCACTCGGCGGCTGGAACATCTACTTCTACCGCGACAACGCCTGGAGCAACCCGATGTCCAGCAGCGGGCCGCCCCCGGGCGAAGCGGCGGCCGCCAGCGTGCTGGTTCCCGACGGCATACGCCTGCTGATCGACCTGCCGCCGGGGCAGGCGCTGGCCGGGCAGATCACACGCGACTGGGTCAACCCGCTCAAGGGCGGAGGCAAGACATGACGCGCACCGACCGGGTTCGCGAGCGTGGCGCTGCGCTGCTGGCCGCCATGCTCACCGTGACGCTGGTGGCCACCTTTGCGGCCACAGCCATGTGGCAGCAGTGGCGCGCCATCGAGGTGGAAACCGCCGAGCGCGCGCGCATCCAGTCGGCCTGGATCCTGTCGGGCGCGCTCGACTGGTCGCGCCTGATCCTGATCGAGGATGCGCGCGCCGGGGGCGCCGACCACCTGTCCGAGCCCTGGGCCGTGCCGCTCGAAGAAGCCCGCCTGTCCACCTTTCTGGCCGCCGACCGCAATGTGGCCCAGCAGGAGGACGCCAGCACCGACATCCAGGAGGCCTTTCTGTCGGGCCGGATCATCGACCTGCAGTCGCGCCTGAATCTGGCCAACCTGGTCAACGGCAGCACCGTGGTCGAGGCAGCGCTGGCCCAGTTCACGAGGCTGTTTTCACAACTGGGTCTGCCGCCCCAGGAACTGGCCACGCTGGTGCAGGGCCTGCGCCAGGCGCAGGAGCCCGCCGGGGGCAACGCACAGGTGCCGCTCATGCCCAGGACGGTGGCACAGCTGGCCTGGCTGGGGCTGCAGCCCGGCACGGCGGCCCTGCTGGCGCCCCATGTCACCCTGCTGCCCGAGCGCACGCCGGTCAACATCAACACCGCCGGGGTCGAGGTGCTGATGGCCGCCATCGAGGGGCTGGACATGGCGGGTGCCAACAAGCTCGTGGGGGTGCGGCAGTTGCAGGCCCTGCGCTCGCTCGACGATGCACAAAAGCTGCTCGGCACCCAGGTGCGGCTGACAGCCGACCTGCACAACGTGCAGTCCAGCTACTTCGAGGTACACGGCCGCCTGCGCCTGGGCGAGATGGCGGTGCACGAGCGCTCCGTGGTGCGCCGCCAGGGCATGGAAGCCTTCACCGTCTGGCGCGAGCGTGGGGCCGCCCAGCCGGTGGGAATGCCCTGACCTTGATTGCCATAGCCGCCCCCTACAATGGCCCGCGAAACCCGTCCATGAGCACCCTGATCCTTACCCTGCCCCTGGCGCGCTCCGGCCCCGCCACCGAATACCCGTACACGCTGAGCCCTGACGGCCACAACGCCACGCGCCACGCCCGTGCCAGCGCCGCGCTGCTGCCCGCCATGGGCCGTGCCGCGAGCGAAGTCGTGGCCGTGGTGCCCGTCCGTGCGCTGTCCTGGCAGCGTGTGACCTTGCCCCCCGGCATCAGCCTGCAAAGCCCGCGCCTGCGCGCGGTGCTCGAAGGCTTGCTAGAAGAGCGCCTGCTCGACGACCCCGCGCAGCTGCACTTTGCCCTGCAACCAGGCGCCCGGCCCGGCACCCCGGCCTGGGTGGCCATCTGCGACCGCGCCTGGCTGCGCGAATCGCTGCAGGCCCTGGAAGCCGCAGGCCACCCACCGGCGCGGGTGGTGCCCGAACTCGCCCCGGCCAGCGACGGCCCCTGCGAACTGCACGCCCTGGGCACGCCCGAAGAGGCCCACCTTGTCATCACGGGCCACGGCCCCGAGCAGAGCGTGGCCGTGCTGCCGCTGTCCGGCGCGGCGCTGACGCTGGCAGGCCCGCTGGTCTTGGGTGACGAGCCACCCGCCATCCTGGCCGAGCCCGCCGTGGCAACACTGGCCGAAAAGCTGCTGGGCCGCCCGGTGCAATTGCGCACCGACAGCGAGCGCGCCCTTCGGGCCGCGCGCAGCGACTGGGACCTGGCGCAATTCGACCTGGCCAGCTCCGGCCGCACGCGCGCGCTGCGCAAGTTCGGCGGCCTGGCCGGCGCCTTGCTGCGCGCACCGCAATGGCGCGCCGCGCGCTGGGGCGTGCTGGTGCTGGCCCTGGCCCATCTGGCCGGGCTCAACGCCTGGGCCTGGCAGGAACGGCAGGCGCTGGCGGCGAAGCAGGCGGGGGTGCGCAATGCCCTTCAGCAAACCTTTCCGCAGGTGAAGGTGGTGGTGGACGCCCCGGTGCAGATGGAGCGCGAACTGGCCCTGCTGCGCCAGGCTGCGGGCACCCTCTCGGCGCGCGACCTCGAACCCCTGCTCGCGGCGGCCGCCCAGGCCTTGCCGCTGAACCGCCAGCCCACGGCCATCGACTTCAGCGCGGGCGAGTTGCGCCTGCGCGGCATCGCCCTCAGCGACGAGGAAGAAGCTGCCACCCGCAGCGCAGCACAAGCCCTGGGCTACCGCCTGACCGCCGACGGCGACAGCCTGCTGCTGCGCGCTGAAACCCTCCCATAAGCCACCCCATGTCCCGCACCGATACCTCTCTTTCTGCCCTGGGCGCACGCTGGCAAGCCCTGGCGCCGCGTGAGCAGCACCTGCTGCTGGGGGCCAGCGCACTGGTCCTGCTGGCCCTGGCCTGGTGGCTGGCACTGGCCCCGGCATTGCAGACCCTGCGCAGCGCCGGCCCGCGCCACAGCGCGCTGGACGCCCAGCTCCAGCACATGCAGTCTCTGCAGGCCGAGGCCCTGCAACTGCAGGCCCAGCCGCGCATCCGCCCCGACGATGCCCAACGGGCGCTACAGACCTCGGTGACCGAGACCCTGGGCACCACCGCGCGCCTGAGCCTGAACGGCGACCGCGCCACCCTCACCCTCCAGGGCGCACCGGCCGACGCGCTGGCGGCCTGGCTGGCCCAGGCACGCAGCAATGCACGCGCTGTTCCCCAAGAAACGCACCTGACCCGCAGCACCCCCGGGGCGACCCGTGCAGGGGGGCCAGCCGCACGCCCACCCGTCACCTCCGCCGTGCGCTGGGACGGCACCATCGTGCTGGCATTGCCACCCCGCTGAGCGGCCCGCCACGACCATCGCCGTGAAACACCCCCGCCCACCCGCACCGCCCTTGCGCCAGCGCCGCGCCCCGGTGGGCGGGCATGCGCCCTGGGGCTGGGCCCTGGCCGGCATTCTGATGGGCTCGTTGGCGGCGCTGACCACCTTCGCACCCGCACGCTGGCTGGCCGAAGGGCTGACGAACGCCACCGGCGGACGCATCGTTCTGGACGATCCGCGTGGCACGGTCTGGACCGGTTCGGCACGCCTGGTGCTGACCGGCGGCAGCGCCAGCCAGGACCGCAGTGCCCTGCCCGGCCGCCTGCAATGGCAGTTGCGCCCTGCCTGGGGCGGTGTGCGCGCGCACCTGTCTGCTGCCTGCTGCACCCCGGCACCGCTGGTGCTGCACGCGCAGCCGCGCTGGAACGGTGCCCGCATCGCCTTGGCCGACGGCCAGAGCCAGTGGCCCGCTGCCGTGCTGGCCGGGCTGGGAACCCCCTGGAACACCCTGCAGCCCCAAGGCCAGCTGGCCTTGCAGACCCAGGGCCTGCAGGCCGAGTGGGTTGCCGGCAGACTGGTGCTGGAGGGCCTGGCACAACTGGACGCCCTGGCGATCTCCTCGCGCCTGTCCACCCTGCGGCCCATGGGCAGCTACCGCCTCACGCTACAGGGCGGCGCCGCCCCCACGCTGGCGCTGCAGACGCTGCAGGGCGACCTGCAACTCTCGGGCAGCGGCCAATGGGCGGGCCAGCGCCTGCGCTTCTCGGGGGAGGCCAGCGCCGCACCCGAGCGCGAGGGCGCGCTGTCGAATCTGCTCAACATCATCGGGCGGCGCAATGGCGCACGCTCCCTTATCACGCTGGGTTAACCCTGGAATCCGTATGACCAACCTGACCAAGCACCGCCTGCATTTTGCTATTACAACAATAGCTGCAAGCGCTTTGCTGGCAAGCGCCAGCGGCACAATTAATGCACAAACTGCCATCGACACCGGCACCGGCACCGGCACCGCCAGCGTGCGTCCGGGCGAGCCGGTCACGCTGAACTTTGCCAATGCCGACATCGAGGCCGTCGCGCGCACCATGGCCACCATCACCGGGCGCAACGTGGTGGTGGACCCACGCGTCAAGGGCCAGCTCAACCTGGTCACCGAGCGCGCCGTGACGCCTGCTGCCGCCTTCCAGCAGTTTCTGGCGGCGCTGCGGCTGCAGGGCTTCACAGTGGTCGAGGCGGCAGGCTTGTACAAAGTGGTGCCCGAGGCCGATGCCAAGCTGCAGGGCGGCAGCGTGAGCGTGGCCCAGCCCGGCAGCGCGGGGCCAGCGGGCGGGCAGATCGTCACGCAGATCTACAAGCTCAATTACGAGAGCGCCAGCAACCTCGTGCCGGTGCTGCGCCCCCTGATCAGCCCGAACAACACCATCAACGTCAACCCCGGCTCGAACGCGCTGGTCATCACCGACTACGCCGACAACCTGCAGCGCCTGGGCAAGATCATTGCCGCCATGGATGTGTCGAACGCCAGCGACGTGGAGATCATCCCGCTGCAGCACGCCATCGCCACCGATCTGGCCCCGCTGGTGGCCCGGCTCATCGACTCGGGCAGCAGCGGCCTGGGCGGTGCGGTGGGCGCTGCCGCCGCAGGCCAGACCGACACCTCGTTCAAGACCACGCTGCTGGCAGAGCCGCGCAGCAACGCCCTCATCCTGCGTGCGGCCAACCCGGCACGGCTGGCCCAGGTGCGTGCCCTGGTGAACAAGCTCGACCAGCCGGCCGCGGCGGGCAGCAGCGCTGCCAGCGGCAACATCCATGTGGTGTACCTGAAGAACGCCGATGCCACCAAGCTGGCGGCCACGCTGCGTGCAGCCATGGCGGCGGGCACCAGCCAATCAACCGGCGGGGCCACTTCGGCTCCGGCGGCGAGCAGCACCAGCACCGCGCCAGCACCCGCCAGCAGCGGCTTGACCGGCGGCGCTGCCACGGGCATGGGCACCGGCAGCTCCAGCGGCAGCAGCCAGCCCTCCACGGGTGGGCAGATCCAGGCCGACCCGACCACCAACGCCCTCATCATCACCGCCCCTGAGCCGCAATATCGGCAGTTGCGCGCCGTGATCGACAAGCTCGACGGCCGCCGCGCCCAGGTGCTGGTGGAGAGCCTGATCGTCGAAGTCAACGCCGACAAGGCGGCCGAGTTCGGCATCCAGTGGCAGACGGCACTGGGCTCCAAGGGCGACAGCAACATCGGTCTGATCGGCACCAACTACAGCGCCGCCTCCGGGGCGGGCGCCAACATCATCAACCTGGCCACGGCCACCCCCGGCACCGTGCGGCCGGGCGGCGGGCTGAACTTTGGCCTGGGGCACAACTTCGGGGGCAAGTACGGGCTCAGCGTGCTGGCGCGCTTCCTGGAGACCAACGGCGACGGCAATGTGCTGTCCACCCCCAACCTGCTCACGCTCGACAACGAAGAGGCCAAGATCATCATCGGGCAGAACGTGCCGTTCATCACCGGGCAGTACACCAACAACAACAGCAACAGCGGCTCGGTCAACCCCTTCCAGACCATTGAGCGCAAGGACGTCGGCCTCTCGCTGCGGGTGCGCCCGCAGATCAACGAGAACGGCACGGTCAAGCTTTCGATCTTCCAAGAGGTGTCGGACGTGGTGGCCTCGACCATCAACAACCTCAACGGCCCCACCACCAGCAAGCGTTCGATCGAATCGAACGTACTGGTCGAGGACGGCTCCATCGTGGTCCTCGGGGGCCTGCTGCAGGACAAATACTCCGGCGGCCAGGAGAAAGTGCCGGGACTGGGCGATATCCCCCTGTTTGGCAGCCTGTTCAAGAGCGAGGCCCGCAGCCGCAACAAGACCAATCTGATGGTGTTCCTGCGCCCCATCGTGATCCGCGACGCCGCCAGCAGCGAGGCTCTGGCGCTGGATCGCTATGACATGATCCGTGCCACCCAGGAGGGCAACCAGCCCGACGCCAACATCATGCTGCGCGCCGTGCCCCAGTCGCCCGTGGTGCCCACCCTGACGCGGGCCGTGGGCACCTCGGTGCCCTCCGGCGGCAAGCCCTGAGCCACGCGCACCGGAGAACCCGCCCCATGCGCCACCCCCTGCCCTACGCCTTCGCCCGCACCGCCCAGCTGCTGCTGGAGGACGACGGCCAGCAGCTTGTGCTCTGGCACGGGCCCACCCCCGACACCGCGCTGCTGAGCGAGGTGCTGCGCAAGCACGCCGTGCGCGAGCTGCAACCACTCGACGCCCACACCCTGGCCCAGCGCATCAGCGCGGCCTATGCCCAGGGCGAATCGAGCGCCGCCACGGTGGTGAGCGAGGTCGAGTCCGATGCCGACCTCTCGCGCATGATGCAGGAGCTGCCCGCCGTGGAAGACCTGCTGGAGGCCGCCGACGACGCGCCCATCATCCGCATGCTCAACGCCCTGCTCACGCAGGCCGCACGCGACGGCGCGAGCGACATCCACATCGAGCCCTACGAGCGCCACAGCAGCGTGCGCTTTCGCGTAGACGGCACGTTGCGCGAGGTGGTGCAGCCCAACCGCGCGCTGCACGCCGCGCTGATCTCGCGCCTGAAAATCATGGCCGAGCTGGACATCTCCGAAAAGCGCCTGCCGCAGGACGGCCGCATCAGCCTGCGCCTGGGCACCCGCGCGATTGACGTGCGCGTCTCCACCCTGCCCAGCGCCCACGGCGAACGCGCCGTGCTGCGCCTGCTGGACAAGAGCGAGAGCAAGATCAGCCTGGAAGCCGTGGGCATGCAGGGCGAGACGCTGCGCCGCTTCACCGGCCTGATCGCCCAGCCGCACGGCATCGTGCTCGTCACCGGCCCCACGGGCTCGGGCAAGACCACCACGCTGTACGCCGCGCTCTCGCGCCTGGACGCCACGCGCAACAACATCATGACAGTGGAAGACCCCATCGAGTACGAGCTGCCCGGCGTCGGCCAGACGCAGGTCAACAGCAAGATCGACCTGACATTTGCCAAGGCCCTGCGCGCCATCCTGCGCCAGGACCCGGACATCATCATGATCGGCGAGATCCGCGACTTCGAGACCGCACAGATCGCCATCCAGGCCTCGCTCACCGGCCATCTGGTGCTGGCCACGCTGCACACCAACGACGCCGCCAGCGCCGTCACGCGCCTGACCGACATGGGCGTGGAGCCGTTCCTGCTGAGTTCTTCCCTGCTGGGCGTGCTGGCCCAGCGCCTGGTGCGCAAGGTGTGCACGCACTGCGGGGGCAAGGGGTGCGAGGCCTGCGGCCAGAGCGGCTACTCTGGGCGCACCGGGGTGTTCGAGCTGCTGGTGACCAACGATGCCATCCGCGCGCAGATCCACAACCAGGCGTCCGAGGCGGAGATCCGGGCGGCTGCGCTGGCGGATGGCATGACGCTGATGCGGGACGATGGCGAGCGGCTGATTGCAGCGGGCATCACGAGCCGCGAGGAAGTGTTGCGGGTTACGCGGGATTGATTATTTAGTGTTTTTGGGCTCCGGCGCTTATGCCGCAATCGCTGAAAGCTATTTTTTGATTGCATGGCGGCACAATACCAGCAAGCGCCAGAGAGCAAAAAACACCAATACCCTCACCGCCCCCCACCCGCATTCTCCGGCGCCGTCATGTCCGGCCCCGACTGGGTGCGCAGCACGCGCAAACTGCTGTCGGTCACCACGGTGAACAGCATCGCCGTGTTCGGGCCGTCGAGGTAGCGCCAGTCGTGGTGGGTCTCCTGTTTCAAGTCAAACGGCGTGACCTTGGCGGGTTTGCCCAGCAGACGGCGCACCTCGGCCATGTCCATCCCGGGCTGGATGCGCGCGAAGTTCTGGGGTGTGAGCACCTGGCGCACCGCGACCAGGCGGCCATCGGCGCCCATGTCGATCATGTAGTTGACCTGCCCGGCCGGCTGGCGGTTGTACTCAAAGGTGCGCAGGCCGTCCGCGTCCCACACGTTGTCGGGCACGCCAAAGCGGTCGCGCACATCCACCTCGGTGGAGCGGCCCGGCTCCAGTTCGCTGATGCGCTGGGGATCGCAACCCGCCAGCACGGCCAGCGCCACGGCGGCGGCAAAAAGGGTTCTGAGAAGTGTCATGGCGGTCCCCGGTAAAATCCAGCGCCACAGCTTAGCCCAAACCACCATGTCCATCTTTGCCCGCCCCCACTACACCTCCGACACCACCCAGTTCATCGACCAGCTCAAGAAGCAGCGCCCCGAGCTGGACGCCCAGCAGCAGGCCGGCCGCGCGCTGCTGTGGGACAAGCAGGTAGACCGTGGTCTGTGGCAGCAGTTCAAGGCCGCACAGGTGCCGCAAAAGCCCTACGCCTACCAGACGGACCCGGACAATCATTAATATAGAAATTGGCCTCCAGCGCTTATTTATCAAGCGCTGATAGCTATCATTTCAGAAGCAACCATGGGTAGCACCACCCACGCCGCGGCCCACGTCCTGCCCCATACCCTGGGCCCGGCGGCACCGGGCGCCATGCCCGACGTGGTGGACCAGGTGGCGCTTGCGCGCCTGTACGGCGAACCGCTGTTTGCGCTGCCCACCGACCTCTACATCCCGCCGGACGCGCTGGAGGTCTTCCTGGAGGCCTTCGAGGGGCCGCTCGATCTGCTGCTCTACCTGATCCGCAAGCAGAACTTCAACATCCTCGACATCCCGATGGCCGGGCTCACGCGCCAGTACCTGGCGTATGTGGAAGAAATCCGCAGCCGCAACCTGGAGCTGGCGGCCGAATACCTGCTGATGGCGGCCATGCTCATCGAGATCAAGTCGCGCATGCTGCTGCCCCCGAAGAAGCAGGCCGGCGCCGATGAGGCCGAGGACCCGCGTGCCGAGCTGGTGCGCCGCCTGCTCGAATACGAACAAATGAAGCTTGCAGCCCAGCAGCTGGGCCAGCTGCCGCAATACGGGCGCGACTTTCTCAAGGCCCAGGTCACCATCGAGCAGAGCCTGCTGCCGCGCTTTCCTGATGTGCATGTGCTGGACCTGCAGGAGGCCTGGCGCGACATCCTCAAGCGCGCCAAGCTCGTGCAGCACCACAAGATCACGCGCGAGGAGTTGTCGGTACGCGAATACATGAGCCAGGTGCTCAAGGCGTTGCAGGGTCAGCGCTTCGTGGAGTTCGAGTCGTTGTTCGACCCGGAAAAAGGCTCCACCGTGCTCGTAGTGACCTTCATCGCCCTGCTGGAACTGGCCAAGGAAACGCTGATCGAGATCACCCAGGCCGAGGCCTTCGCACCGATTTACGTCCGGCTGGCCTACACGCCGGTCTGAAATCCCTTTTTCACCGCCACGGCCCGTGCCGCGGCACGCAACATCACAACGGACCCCATGGCATCGCACGACTTCGACGTTCTCATCGTGGGCAGCGGCCTCGCTGGCCTGTCCACCGCCCTGCACCTGGCGCCCACGCACCGCGTGGCCGTCATCACCAAGCGCGAGCTGCAGGACGGCTCCAGCGGCTGGGCCCAGGGCGGCATTGCCGCCGTGCTGGCCGATGACGACAGCTTTGCCGCCCACATCCAGGACACCCTGGTGGCCGGTGCCGGCCTGTGCGATCTGGCCGCCACGCGCTTCGTGGTGGAAAACGCGCCCGAGTCCATCGGCTGGCTGCGCGGGCTCGGCGTGCCGTTCACGCTGGAGGGCGAAGACCTGCACCTCACGCGCGAGGGCGGGCACAGCGCGCGCCGCATCGCCCATGTGACCGATGCCACCGGCGCCGCCGTGCAGAAGACGCTGATGCAGGTGGTGCGCAGCACGCCCGGTATCACGGTGTTCGAGCACCACACCCTGGTGGACCTGATCACCAGCCGCAAGCTGGGCCTGGCGGGCCAGCGCTGCCTGGGCCTGTACGCGCTGGACGCGGCCAGCGACGAGGTGGTCACCTTCCGGGCGCCGCAGACCATCCTGGCCACGGGCGGCGCGGGCAAGGTCTACCTCTACACCACCAACCCCGACACCGCCACGGGCGACGGCATTGCCGCCGCCTGGCGCGCCGGCTGCCGCGTGGGCAACATGGAGTTCATCCAGTTCCACCCCACGGGGCTGTACCACCCGCACGCCAAGTCGTTCCTCATCAGCGAGGCGGTGCGCGGCGAAGGCGGCAAGCTGCTGCTGCCTGACGGCACGCGCTTCATGCCCCAGCACGACGAGCGCGCCGAACTGGCGCCGCGCGACGTGGTGGCCCGTGCCATCGACTTCGAGATGAAAAAGCACGGCCTGGACTGCGTGCACCTGGACATCTCGCACCAGAGCCCGGAGTTCCTGCAGGAGCACTTTCCCAACATCCTGGCGCACTGCGCCGAGCTGGGCATCGACATCACCAAGGAACCCATCCCCGTGGTGCCCACGGCGCATTTCACCTGCGGTGGCGTGCTCACCGACCTGGCGGGCCGCACCGACCTGCCCGGCCTCTATGCCGTGGGCGAGGTGGCCTGCACCGGCCTGCATGGCGCCAACCGCCTGGCCAGCAACTCGCTGCTCGAATGCATGGTGTTCGCCCGTGCGGCCGCGCAGGCCATCGCGGCGGCGCCGCGCGTACAAATTCCGGCGCTGCCGCGCTGGGACGACAGCCGCGTGCAGGACGCCGACGAATCCGTGGTCATCTCGCACAACTGGGACGAGCTGCGCCGCTTCATGTGGGACTACGTGGGGATCGTGCGCACCAACAAGCGCCTGGAGCGCGCGGCGCACCGCATCGCGCTGTTGCAGGGCGAAATCCACGAGTTCTATTCGCACTTTCACATCACGCGCGACCTGCTGGAGCTGCGCAACCTCGTGCAGGTGGCCGACCTGATCGTGCGTTCGGCCCAGATGCGCCGCGAGAGCCGCGGCCTGCACTACAGCCGCGACTACCCCGAACTGGCCGCACCTGCCGCGCCCACCATCCTCGTCCCCCCCGTCACCCATTGAAACCCCTGGATACCGCCATGTACCGCACCCTGCTCAAGTCCAAGATCCACCGCGTTGCCGCCACCCAGTGCGAACTGCACTACGAAGGCTCCTGCGCCATCGACGAAGACCTGCTCGACGCCGCCAACATCTGCGAGAACGAACAGGTCCACATCTGGAACATCAACAACGGCGAACGCTTCATCACCTATGCCATCAAGGGCCAGCGTGGCAGCGGCATGATCTCGGTGAACGGCTCGGCCGCACGCCGCGCCAGCGTGGGCGATCTGCTCATCATCGCGTCCTTTGCCCAGGTGCCCGAGGCCCTGGTCGCCGCGCACCGCCCACAGCTCGTGTTTGTGGACGCGAACAACCGCCAGACCGAACTGCGCGATCACGTGCCTACGCAGAAGGACTGACATGCCCCATCTCACCGTCGAATATTCCCGCAATCTGGCTGGCTTCCCTGAGGCGCAGGTGCTGGCCGCGTTGAACCAGACGGTCACTGCCAGCCCCGAAGTCGCCGACGAGGCCGACCTCAAGAGCCGCTGTGTGGTGCATGACCACTACGCCGTCGGCACGGCGCCCGAGGGCCGTGCGTTTGTGCATGCGCAATTGCGCCTGCTCTCGGGCCGCACGCCCGAGGCCAAGAAGGACTTCTCCGAGCGCATCGCCGGCGTGCTGCGCCAGCTCACCCCACGCCCCGCCGGGCTGCTGGTGCAACTGAGCGTGGAAATCGTGGACATGGACCGGCCCTCCTACGTCAAGGAGCGGCTGTAGTTTTATATGAAAAGTGGCTGCAGCGCTTACCCATCAAGCGTCTGCAGCTCTTTTTAATATAGCAAACGCACCGCGCAGCCCTCCATGCGCGCCCACTGCACTGCCTGCCTGCGACCGCTGCGCGGCTGCCTCTGCCGATGGGTGACACCGGTGCAGCACACGGTGGACGTGCTGATCCTGCAGCACCCGCAGGAGGTGGCGCAGGCCAAGGGCAGCGCCCGGCTCCTGCACCTGTGCCTGCCCCACAGCCGCATGGTGGCGGGCGAGGTCTTTGACGAAACCGCCCTGCGCGCCCTGCTGGCCGGTCCGCGGCAGCCGGTGCTGCTCTACCCCGATACGCCGCAGGGCAGCACGCTGGGCCTGCCACCGCCACCCCCGCTGGCACCCGGCGCTCTCAGCGACCCGGCCCGGCTGCGCCTGGTGGTGCTCGACGGCACCTGGCGCAAGAGCCGCAAGATGCTCTACTGCAACCCGCTGCTGCAACTGCTGCCACGCCTGCCGCTGAAGGGCCTGCCCGTCTCGCGCTACCGCATCCGCAAGGCGCACCGCGCCGACCAGCTCTCCACCCTGGAGGCCACCTGCGCCGCGCTGGCGCACCTGGAGCACGACCCGGAGCGCTTTGAACCTCTGCTCGCGGCGTTCGACGGGTTTGTGTCGCAGCAACTGGAACTGCGGCCCTAAGGCAACGCTGAGCCAGTCCCTCGCGCGCCGTACATCACTGCCTGGGGCGGTCTAAGCCAGAACAATGCGGTTGCGGCCGCTGTTCTTGGCCTGGTACAGGGCCGCATCGGCCTGCGCCAGGGTGTGTTCGGCATCACCCGCCAGCGGGGCCATCCCGGCACTCAGGGTGATGGTGATGATCCGGCCTTCGCCCGAATCGATCCGGCTCTGCTCCAGCGCCAGGCGCAGGCGCTCGGCAATGGCCGCCGCCTCGTCGGCATGGGTGCGCGGCAGCAGCACCGCGAACTCTTCGCCACCCAGGCGTCCCGCCAGATCGCCCTGGCGCAGCGCCTGGCCCCGCAGCATCTGCGCCAGGTGCACCAGCACCTTGTCTCCGGCGGCGTGGCCATAGGTATCGTTGACGCGCTTGAAATGGTCCAGGTCGAGCATGATGAGCATGCCCGGTGCGCCGCCCTGCGCCACCCGCGCCAGTTCGGTGTCGAGCTGCGCCATGAAGGCCCGCCGGTTGGCCAGGCCCGTCAGGGCATCGGTGGTGGCCAGGTGCTGCAGGGTCTGTTCGTGGCGGCGCCGCTCGGTGATGTCACGCACGATCCACAGCTGGCCCATGTCTTCGCCCGCATGGCGCAGGGGAATCCGTTCGAACTTGAAGGTGCGGCCGTCATGCAGATCAAACACGCTGCTGCCCACCGGGGCACCCAGCCAATGGCTCTGAAGTTCCGGCGTCATCCTGCGGTGCAGTGCCTCGGCCTCCAGCCCGACCAGGGCGGCTGCGGGCGTTCGCAGCGCCAGCAGCTCGCACGCCTCCTCGTTGGCCACCACCACCGCTCCCTCGGTGTTCTGCACCAGCACGCCCCCTGGAACATGCTCGATCACCTCCAGCAGATGGGCACGCGCCGTGGCCAGGGCCTCTTCGGAGCGCCGGCGTTCGGTGGTGTCCACCAGGGTCCAGATCAGTTCGCTCTCCGGATGCTCGGCATCCAGCAGCGTGCCACGGATGGCAAACCAGCGCAGCTCGCCGTGGGCGGTGCGCAAGAGGTATTCCGCCCTGGCCTCACCCACCGTGCGCACCTGCTCGTAGTAGCGGGCAAATTCCAGAAATGCCGCTTCGTCGCGGTGCAGCAAACGCACGCTGCGCCCGGTCAGGGGCAGCCCGTCTACCGAGAAGGTATCCACCGCGCGCTGGTTGGCCAGATGGATGAGGCGGTCGGGGCCGATGACCAGCAAGGCCGCCCCCGCGTTGTCGAGCAGGGCACGGCGCAGCCGCGCATCGGCCATGCGCGGATCGATGTCGGTCAGCGTGCCGATCACCAGCACGCCATTGCACAGGCCCGATGGGGTGACCTGCCCGCGCATCTCTGTCCAGCACCATGTGCCGTCGGCCCTGCGCAATCGCAGCTCGGTCCCGAAGGGCTCGCCCAGCTCCACCTGGCGCTGCAACAGGCTGAGCACCCTTTGGCGATCATTCGGGTGGATCAACTGGCTCCAGTCCGCAAAGGCCATGCGGTCGACTCTGCGGCCATGGCCCAGGATTTCATGGCACCGTGCGTCGAGTTCCATGGTGCCGCTGGCGGTATCCCACTCCCACAGTCCGTCGCGCACCGCAGCCGCCGTCAGGCGCAGGCGCTCCTCGCTGCGGCGCAGGGCCTCATGGGCGGCATGCTGCTCTGTGATGTCGTGGATATAGCCGTGCCACAGCGTGCTGCCGTCGTCTTCGCGCTCGGGGTTGGCGTGGCCCGCCAGCCAGCGGACCTCGCCGCTGGCGCGCACGAAACGGTATTCGCAGACCCAGCGCGTGAGCTCGCGCGCCGACGCGGCAATGCTGTCGCGAACGCGCGGCAGGTCCTCGGGGTGGATACGCTCGAACACCGGTGCCGCGTCCTGCATGGCGACCTCGGGCGATACATCGTAGATATTGCCGATCCCCGGGCTGGCGTAGGGGAAGCTGCTGTGGCCGTCGGCATGCAGGCGGTACTGGTACACGGTGCCCGGCACCTGCGCCACCAGCTTGCCCAGGCGCGCCTGCAGCTCGGCCTGGGCGGCCTCGCTCTGGCGCCGCGCCGTCACGTCGGCGAACGTTCCAAAAATGCGCGTGGCACGCCCGTTGGCGCCGCGCAGACTGACCTTGCCACGCACGTTCACCCAGCACCAGTGGCCGTCGTGGTGGCGCATGCGCACCTCTTGCTCGAAGCTGTCGATCCGGCCGTCGCGGAGCTGCTCACGGGTCTCCTGCATGCCGGGCCAGTCGTCCGGGTGCACCAGGCGTTGCACGCCTTCGATGCGGGGTGCCACATCGTCCGGGTCCAGGCCGAGAATTTCGGCCAGACGCTGGTCAATGCCCAACTGCTGGCTGGACAGGCTCCAGTCCCATACCCCCAGAGAGCCGCCTTCCAGCGCCAGCATGTAGCGTTGGCGATTTTCGTGCAGCAGGGCACGGTCCTGCTGCACGCGGAAAAAGAGCCAGGCAATCCAGCACAGCGCCAGCACGATGAGGGCGCTGCCCAGGCCGTTGCGCCACCGGCTGTCCTGGATGGAGCTGCGCGTGGCCTCCAGGGCATGTGCGCGGTCCAGCCCCACGCTGACCACCAGGGGATAGTCCGCCAGCCGTGTCCAGGCGTAATGGCGCTCCACGCCATCGACGGGGTCGATCACCCGGTATTCGCCCTGCGAGGTTTGCGGGTCGGCCAGGAACGCGCGCTCCGGTGGCACCGACCGGCCCAGCACCTTGCCCAGCAAATGCGAGCGCGCCAGATAGCTGCCGTCGCCACGCACCAGCAGGGCCACATCACTGCCCGCGCCGAAAAGCGCACGGAACCCGTCCGCGATGTAGTCGGGCGCGATGGACAGCACCACCACGCCGGCAAAGCGGCCCTGTTGCTGCACGGGGTACGAAAACTGGATGCTCCATTGCCCCGACACCCGGCCCAGCACCGGCGCGCTGATGAACAGCCGCGCGGGGCCGCCTTGCGCATGCGCCTGGAAATGGGCCCGGTCTGCAATGAAAACCGTGCGCACTTCCGGGCGCCGAGGATCAGACAGGCTGGAATAGGTCAGGCGGCCCGATGCATCCGCCACGGCCACCTGCACGATGCTGCCACCCGGAAATGTCTGCAGGGCCGTGCGCACGGCCAGCGGAAAGGCACGCTCGGGATCCACTTCGTAGGTGGTGGCCAGGCTGTGCGCCAGATACTCCAGCCCGGCCACCAGCGTGCCGACCTGGGACGCCAGCGTCGCCGACATCTGCACGGCGCGCAGGCGGGTCTGGTTCTCGGTGGTGCGCAGCCGGGTCGACTGGTCCCCCAGCAGATGGGCCCAGTAAATGGCACAGACCAACAGCACAAGCGCCACGCCGCCCAGCAGACCGAGCAGGCGTGGGCGCGTCAGAAGCACCGAACCGGAAGGTGGTTTCATTGTGTGGGGTGGGCGTTGCGCCTGCGGGTTTGACAAGCCATGAAGGCAAGTCCTGAGAGGCGCGGCAGATCCGGTGCCAAGCTGGGTATGATTGTCCCATTTTTGGCGCCTCAATGCACACAGTATGTGCTTTTGATACCACTGCAATGCACATGTGATTCACATGTAGACACTTATGGAACTGAAAACCGCACGCCTGACCCTGCTGATCGACCCAGCCAAGAAGAGGGCTTTCGAGCAGCTCTGCGCCCAGCAGGACATCACTCCCTCCCAGGTGGTACGGCGCCTGATCCGGGATTACCTGGCCACCCACAACGTCGCCTACGGTCCCGGCGACGGTGACGCGCAATCCACCTGAGTCACGCCGCCCCCCGAGGGGATCGCCATCACCCGGGGCCGCGCCCCCCTGAGGGGTGCAGAGCGCTCATGTACTGACGGGCCTTGTCGTTCATGGGATTGAGCTCACGCACGCGCTCGAGCAACTCCATCACCTCGGTCATCAGGGCATCGCTCTTGCCCTCTGCCCGCATCTGACCGATCAGCAGGCCGCACAGGTTCATCATCACCACCTCGCTGCCCGGGAGGTTCTGCAGGGCCGTGCGCAGCAGCCGCGCACCCTCGGCAAACTGGCCCTGCTTTGCCAGCATCACGCCCTGGTTGTTGATCTGGATGACCTCCTCGCGGGACTCGGCAATGAGCGAGCGCCCCTCGGCGCCCATCTGCGCCTGTTCAAAGAGTTCCTCCACCTTGTTCGACAGCTGGGTGTCTTCGTGGTGGTTTTTCACCAGATCACGCATCAGGCCAAACGCCTGGTCCTTGCGCCCCAGCGCCAGCATCGCCTGGGCAACCTCGATGGCGGTGTCCTGGCTGAGCTTGCCGGGCTGGCTGGCCAGCAACTGCTCGGCCTGGGCCATGGCGGCGTCGGACAGGTCTTGCTGCCCGGTCTTGCGGTACACCGCACTTTCGACTGCGGCCGCCTGGATCGCCACGTCGGTGCTGTCCTTGAAGACCCCCTTGGTGCGTGTCAGCACCTTCAGGGCTTCGTCGGGGGCATCGCTCTCCGACAGCACCTTGGCCAGTGCGACGTAGGCCGTGGGGTTCTTGTTCGAGGAGAACTCGCTGATCTTGATGGTGCGCTCGAAGGCGGCCTGCGCCACGCCCAGATCGCCATTCTTGTGCGCCGTCTCGCCCAGCACCTTCTGGCGGCTGGCCGAATTGGGCGAGAGCTTCACCGCATCAAGCAACACCTGCTGGGCTCGCCCCCGCTCGCCCAGGGCTTCGAAGGTCTTGGCGAGCCAGTCGGACGCCTCGATGAACATCCGGTTCTCGTCCAGCACCTGCTGGAAGGTGTTGCGGGCATTGTCGTATTCTCCCTTGTGGAAGTAGACCTTGCCCAGGCCCGTGCGCGCCCAGGGCACGCTGCGCGCCGCCAGGATGGATTCGAACAGCGCCTTGGCACCGTCGTAGTCGCCCACCTTGAGCTGCAGATCGCTCTTGATGCGCAGGATCTCCGGGTGCTTGGCGGCGTCGGCGTGGAGGAGTTGATCACAGCGGTCGATCGCCGCCGCGTAATCCTTGGCCTTGATGGCCTCCTCAATGCCGCGCAGGGCCTGTTTCTTGACGATCAGGCGCTCCAGCCGGCTTTCCAGGATGCTCTGGTTGATGGGCTTGAGCAGGTATTCGTCGGGTTTGACCTCGGCCGCACCCATCACCATTTCGGCGGTCTTTTCGGCCGTGACCATGACCCAGATGGTGGAGACGCCGATGTAGTCGTGCAGCCGTGCCTCGTCCAGCACCTGCTGGCCATTGAGGCCGGGACCGAGGTTGAAGTCGCAGATCACCACGTCGTAGCGGCTGCCTCGCAACAGGTTCAGTGCTTCCCGGCCATTGGCTGCGGTGTCCACGTGCGTGACCCCCATGGCCCGGACAATGTCGCGCAGGATGGTGCGCATGCCCTGGAAGTCATCGACGACGAGGGTGCGTGCTTTGGTAAGAGATACGGACATGTGCAGAACACCTCACGCTATCAGGGAAGCCGGACCACAAAACAGCCACCCCCATAGGCGCCACCATTTTCAATGATCAGCATGCCCTGGCGATCGCCATTCTTGTGCATGCGGGCCACCTGCGAGGAGAAATAGAAGCCCAGACCGGTGCTTCCGGTCAGGAAGCTCACGCCCTTGGCGGCGGCCGCGGCCTCGTCGCGCAGCATGAACGGCGGATAACCCTTTCCGTTGTCCTCGATGCGCAGCTCCAGCCAGCCATCCTTGATCTGCGCCGTCACCCGGATCTTGTCCTGCGTGTACTGGTAGGCGTTGTTCAGGGCGTTGAGCAGCACGCCGGCGACCAGATCGCGGTCCACGTACCAGACGCAGTCGTCACTGCAGTCCATGGACAGCTCGATCTTCTTGAAATCCATGACCGACCGGTTCTGCAGCAGCACGTCGCCGATCAGTTCGGCGATGGAACACTCGGCGATGTCCACGGGATAGATCGCCTTGTCCAGCTTGTACAGGCTGAGCAACTGGATCAGGTTGGAGTTCATCCGGTTGGCCTGGTAGATGACACCGCCCAGGTCTTCATAGGCCTGCAGGTCGCCGACCTTCTTGCACTGGTCCGATATTTTTTCCAGTTCGCTGATCTGCACGTTCAGCGAGTTCTTCATGTCATGGATGGACGAGGCAATCAAGTCCGTGAAGCTGATGTCATCCTGGGCCATGCGTCCTCCCTCTAGTGATTCAAACTGTACCCTTGAACCGAGATTGTCCATTAGGCGCACCTGCGGTGCTGTTTGGGTGCAGGCGGCGCATTGGCGGCCGCTTTCGTCCTTCTTCGTTGTCCATAGCCCAAGCTATGGACGCCTCAGTCAGGCCAAAACCAGCGCGCCACTGCATCCGCCTGCCCTCCAAACCCTAATGAACAATCTCGGTTGAATCTTGCCATGCTTACGCGCGCTGGCGGAGGGTTCAGGCGATTTCGGCCGCCAGCCAGCCGCGCAGGCTGTTGATGAAGGCCCAGCCCTGTACGCGCGGCACATCGCTCAGCCGCACCACGGCTTCCTGCACGCGCCCCTCGCGCAGCGCCACGGCGCGGCCCACGCCGGGCAGCAGGCCGCAGGCCAGCGGCGGCGTGACCCAGCGGCCGTCCAGCAGCATGGCGATGTTGCCAAAGCTGCCTTCGGTGATCTCGCCCTCCTCATTCCACAGCACGGTATCGAACACTCCCGGCTCGGTCGGCGCGAAGGCCGCATAGTGCGCACGGCGCGTGGTTTTGTAGCACACGAATTCGCCGTGCGCCTCCCGCAGCGGTCGGTCGGCCAGCCGCAGCCGCACGGGCTCGGGCGTGGGCTGCAGAGCAAAGGCTTCCGCACGCGGCACACCAGCCGGATCGAGCAGCAGGCGCACACGCCAGGCGCCCTGCGGATGCCGGGCGGCAAGGGCCTGCAGGCACTGGTGAACAGCATCACCGGCCCAGGGGTGGTTGAAATGCGCCGCCGCCTGCTGCATGCGCGCAAGGTGCTCATCCAGATAGCGGAACTGGCCGCTTTGGAGCCGCAGGGTTTCCAGAAGGTCGAACGGCGTGCTGGCTCGCTCCACAAAGGCGCGCTTGTGGCGCCACTCATTCCACTCGGCGTCGGCCGTGGCATCTGCGGTGATGCCGCTGCCGATGCCGCACGAAGCCTGTGCCCCGCGCAGCACCACGGTGCGGATGGGTACGTTGAAGGTGGCGCGGATGCCGCCCGCGCCATCGGGCCGGACCACGCCCACTGCGCCGCAATAAAAACCCCGCGGGCCGCCCTCGAGCGCGCAAATGGCCTGCATGGCGCGCGCCTTGGGCGCGCCGGTGACCGAGCCGCAAGGGAACAGCGCGGCAAACACATCGACGAGCCGGGTGCCTGGCCGGGTGCGCGCCTGCACGTCAGACGTCATCTGCCACACGGCGGGCAGCGGCTCGGTGTGGAACAACCGGGGCACCTGCACGCTGTGCGGCGCGGCAATGCGCGAGAGGTCGTTGCGCAGCAGGTCGACGATCATCACGTTCTCGGCGCGCTCTTTGGGCGACTGGCGCAGCCCCTCGGCCTGCGCGGCGTCCTGCGCAGCCGTGGTACCGCGCGGCGCCGTTCCTTTCATGGGCCGGGTGAGGATGTCGCCACTGACATCGGGTGCGGCGCGCCAGTCGAAGAACAGCTCGGGCGAGACCGACAGCACCTGCTCGCCGCCCATGTCGATGCAGGCCGCATAGCCACCCGGCTGGGCGCGCTGCAGCGCGCCGAACAGCGCCGGCACCGCCTGCGGGCCGCCGCCCTGCAGCGTGGCTTGCAGCGGTGCGGTGTAGTTGACCTGGTAGTACGCGCCGCTGGCAATGTCCTGGTGGATGGTCTCCAGGGCGGCATCAAAGGCAGCTCGCTCGGGGAGCGTATGCCACTGCAGCGCAGGGGCATCAGCGGGCGGGGGCGACACGGGCCAGGGCCGGGGCGCGTCGTGCACGGCGAACCAGGCCAGCGGCCCGTCCGCCGGGTACGTCTGCAGGGCAGTATCAAAGGCCGAGGCGGCTTCGTAACGCAGCCCGCCCACGCACCAGGCACCCTGCTCCGCAGCCGCCTGCACGGCCTCCAGCACGGCGCGCACCTCGCCCGGCGCCTGGGCCACCAGCACCTGGCGCGCCGCCCCGAAGGCCCCGCGCAGACGCGGCCCCGCAGCGTCCTGCGGATCGGTGAAATCAATCAGTGATTTATATGCCAAATTGGCCTCCAGCGCTTGATGGATAAGCGCCGTTAGCTATCAAAAACAAAGCAAATCTATGCTGAAACCTGTGGTTTCAGGCGGCGCCGATGTTCGGCACCAGTCCGGCGGTGGGCTGGCCGTTTTTCAGTGCAGCGGTGAAGGCGAGCATGCGGTCAATCGGCAGGCGCGCGCGCGGGATGATCTGCGCGTCCACGTCGATGGCGTTGCTGCCCGTCTCCAGCACCTGCGCCACACCGGCCAGGCCGTTCATCGCCATCCAGGGGCAGTGGGCGCAGCTTTTGCAGGTGGCGCTGTTGCCTGCCGTGGGGGCTTCAATGAAGACCTTGCCGGGGTTGAGCGTGCGCAGCTTGTGCATCATGCCGTTGTCGGTGGCGACGATGAACTCCTGGGCGTCCATCGTCTGCGCGGCCTTGAGGATGGCGGACGTCGAGCCCACAGCGTCGGCCAGGGCGATCACGTCGGCCGGGCTTTCGGGGTGCACCAGCACCTTGGCGTTCGGATGGTCCTTCTTCAACGATTCCAGCTCAAAGGCCTTGAATTCGTCGTGCACGATGCAGGCACCGTTCCAGAACACCATGTCGGCACCGGTTTCGCGGCGGATGTAGTCGCCCAGGTGGCGGTCGGGCGCCCACAAGATCTTGTGGCCCTGGTCCTTGAGCGCGCGCACGATGTCGAGCGCGCAGCTCGACGTGACCAGCCAGTCGGCGCGGGCTTTGACGGCGGCGCTGGTGTTGGCGTAGACCACCACGGTGCGGTCGGGGTGCTGGTCGCAGAACGCCGAAAACTCCTCGATGGGACAGCCCAGATCAAGCGAACAGGTGGCGTCAAGGTCGGGCATGAGGATGGTCTTCTCGGGCGAGAGGATTTTGGCCGTCTCGCCCATGAAACGCACGCCCGAGACGACCAGCGTCTGCGCCGCATGGTCGCGGCCAAAGCGGGCCATTTCCAGCGAATCACTGACGATGCCACCGGTTTCTTCGGCCAGGTCCTGCAGGTCGGGGTGCACGTAGTAGTGCGACACCATCACCGCGTTCTTTTCCTTGAGCAGGCGGCGGATCTTGTCTTTCAACGCCGTGCGCTCGTCCCGCGACAGCTCGGGGGGCACGCGCGCCCAGGCGTGCTTGGTCGCGCACACCCCGCCGCCTTCGGGCTGCTCGTAATCGACTTCCTTGAGGGTAATCACAGTGTTCATATCAGTCATTCAAGGTGCGTTGCGCCAGTCTCGGCGCGTACAACGGGCACGGCCCAGGCCAGTGGCCACCGCGCAAGGGCCGCCCCGCCGCGCTGGTGGCGTCCCCCCTTCCCGCGCTGCGCGCGAGAGAAGGGGGAAGGCGCGCAGCGCCACAGGGGGTTGGTCACTCTAACTCCTGCAGGCGCATGGAAAAATCGGTCGCCTTCACATCCTTGGTCAGCGTTCCGATGGAGATGCGGTCCACGCCGGTTTCTGCAAGGGCGCGCAGGCCCGCCAAAGTCACGCCGCCCGAGATTTCCAGAATCGCACGGCCTGCATTGATGCGTACGGCCTCGCGCAGCATGGGCACGGGCATGTTGTCGAGCAGGACCATGGTGGCGCCGGCGTCCAGTGCCTCGCTCAGTTGCGCCAGCGTTTCCACCTCGATCTCGATGAACTTCGCCTGCGCTGCCACCTTCTCTGCAGCGCGCAGCACCGCCGTCACCCCGCCTGCCGCAGCGATGTGGTTTTCCTTGATGAGCACCGCGTCGTGCAGGCCGATGCGGTGGTTGGTGCCGCCGCCCACGCGCACGGCGTATTTCTGCGCCAGGCGCAGGCCGGGCAGGGTCTTGCGCGTGTCCACGATGTGGGCGCGCGTGCCCTGCACAGCCTCGACGTAGGTGGCGGTCTTGGTGGCCACGGCGCTGAGCAGTTGCAGGAAATTCAGCGCCGTGCGCTCCGCGCTCAGCAGCGCGCGGGCACTGGCTTCGACCTCCAGTACCACCTGATCAGGTGCGCAGCGCTGGCCCTCGGCCACGTGCCAGGTGATGCGCGCAGCGGGGTCAAGCGCGCGCAGCGCGGCGTTGGCCCAGGGGGCGCCGCAGATCACTGCGCTTTCGCGCGCGAGCACGCGGGCGCGGGCGCGACGCACGGGATCGATCAGGCCAGCGGTCAGGTCACCGCTGCCCACGTCTTCCTGCAGGGCACGCGCCACGTCCAGCAGCACCTGGGAATGCATCGAATCGTCGGATGGGTCAGCAAAATAGGTCATGGGCGCAAGCATAGCGGCTTCGACTAGACTGCCGGCTCCCATGGACTTTGAGAAGATGGCCCCATGACAGATACCACCAAGCCCTCCTCCGCCAGCGCAGGCACCCCCTATGGCACGCTGCCACCCGCGTCGCCGCTGCCCCAGCGCCGCCCCGTGAGCCTGCCGCGCCTGCAGCAGATGCGCGAGGGCGGCGAAAAAATCACCATGCTGACCGCCTACGACGCCACCTTTGCCGCCGTGGCCGACGCCGCCGGGGTGGAGTGCCTGCTCGTGGGCGACTCGCTCGGCATGGTCTGCCAGGGTCTGCCCAGCACCGTGGGCGTGACGCTGGAGACCATGGTCTACCACACCGAAAGCGTGGCGCGCGGCCTGCACCGCGTGCAGGGCACGGCCTGGCTGATTGCCGACCTGCCGTTTGGCAGCTACCACGAATCGCGCGAGCAGGCGCTGCGCAGCGCATCGGCCCTGATGCAGGCCGGCGCGCACATGGTCAAGCTCGAAGGCGGTGGCTGGACCACCGAGACCGTGCGCTTCCTGGTCGAGCGCGGCATTCCCGTCTGCGCCCACCTGGGCCTGACGCCCCAGACGGTGCACGCCCTGGGCGGCTACCGCGTGCAGGGCAAGACCGACGAGGCCGCGCTGACCATGCGCCGCCAGGCGCACGAGCTGCAGGACGCCGGTGCCTCCATGCTGGTGCTGGAGATGGTGCCCGCGCAGCTCTCGGCCGAACTGACCCTGGAGCTGCCGCACTGCCACACCATCGGCATCGGCGCGGGCAACGGCACCGCCGGCCAGGTGCTGGTGCTGCACGACATGCTGGGCATGAACCTGGGCAAGATGGCCCGGTTCGTGCACAACTTCATGCAGGATGCCGGCAGCGTGCGCGGCGCCATGGAGGCGTATGTGCAGGCGGTCAAACAGGGGCATTTCCCCGACAATGCCGTGCACGCCTGGTGAATTCCTGCCTTTCCCGACCCCCTGCCATGCACATCGTCCACACCCTTCCCGACCTGCGCGCCGCCCTGGCCGCCCACGCCCGGCCCGCCTTCGTGCCCACCATGGGCAACCTGCACGACGGGCACCTCGCCCTGGTGCGCCAGGCCAAGCCGCTGGGCGACGCCATGGTGGCCAGCATTTTCGTCAACCGCCTGCAGTTCCTGCCGCACGAGGACTTCGACAGCTACCCCCGCACCTGGGAGGCCGACTGCGCCAAGCTGCAGGCCGCCGGCTGCGACGTGCTGTTCGCCCCGCGCGAGACCGACCTGTACCCCGAGCCGCAGACCTTCAAGGTGCAGCCCGACCCGCTGCTGGCCGACATTCTGGAAGGGCAGTTCCGCCCCGGCTTCTTCACCGGCGTGTGCACCGTGGTGATGAAACTGTTTTGCGCCGTGTTCGCGGGCAAGGCCCAGGGCACGGCCGTGTTCGGCCAGAAGGACTACCAGCAGCTCATGGTGCTGCGGCGCATGGCGCAGCAGTTCGCCCTGCCCATCGAGCTGGTGGCCGGCCCCACGCAGCGCGCTGACGACGGCCTGGCATTGAGCTCGCGCAACGGCTACCTCAGCGAAACCGAGCGCCAAGAAGCGGTGCAGCTCTCGCTGGCGCTGCGCGCCCTGGCCCGCGAGGCCGTGGCCGCCGCACATGCCCTGCCCGGTCAGGTGGCCGCGCTGGAACAACGCGCCCGGGAGGCCCTGGCCGCACGCGGCTGGCAACCCGACTACCTGACGGTGCGCCGCCGCAACGACCTGCAGCCGCCCCAGGCGGGCGACGCGTTGGTGGTGCTGGGCGCAGCGCGCCTGGGCACCACCCGGCTGATCGACAATTTCGAGGTCTAAGCTCGCCTGAGAAGGCCTGAACGCACCCGCCGCCATGGACATCCTCTTTCTGGGCATCCTGATTGCCATCGGCATCTTCATGCTGAACGCGAAACAGCAGCGCCAGCGCATCGTGCTGCTGGCCAGCTACCTGGGGCACTACCAGATCGAGAAGCTCATGGAGAACCTCACCGAGGGCTACCTGCGCGCCCTGGGCGAGAACGACCCCGAGCGACGCGAGCAGGTCTGGAGTCTGCTGCGCACCACCGAACTGCAACTGAGTGAACAATTCACCCGCTTTGCCGCCGAATTTGCCCGTGTGGAGCCGGCCCAGGCCCGCGTCAGCACGCTGGCATTGGCCCTGCCTTTTGCCGAGCAGTGGCTGCCTGGCGCCACATTCGACATGCGCCAGGCCCTGCAAATCCACGCCCAGGGCATCGAGCGCGCCGTGCGCAACGACGCCGGCCGCTCGCTGCGCGACAAGGCATTCACCCTGTCGGCCGAGCTGTTCCTGATGCAGCACACCTGCCACTGGTTTTGCAAGTCCAAGACCATCGCCTCGGCCCGCCTGCTGGCGCGGCACCAGACCTCGCACGAGCAGGTGCTGGACGCCGTCGCCCCCGAGACCCGCAGCGCCTACCTCGCCTTGCTGCGCGGGTAAGCGGTCCATGGCGCCACCGCCCCGCCGCCCCCTCGCACGCCGTGCGTCCAAGGCGCCGCCGGCTGTGTCACGCCTGCTGCTGCTGAACAAGCCGTTTGACGTGCTGACCCAGTTCAGCCCTGACAGCGAAGGCCGCGCCACGCTCAAGGATTTCGTCGATGTCCCCGGTGTGTACCCGGCCGGGCGCCTGGACCGCGACAGCGAGGGCCTGCTGCTGCTGACCAACGACGGCGCCCTGCAGGCGCGCATTGCCGACCCGCGCCACAAGCTGGCCAAGACCTACTGGGTGCAGGTGGAAGGCACGCCCACCGAAGAGCAGCTGCATCAGCTGCGCGAGGGCGTGCAACTCAAGGACGGCCCCACCCTGCCCGCGCAGGCGCGAATGCTGGAAGCGCCCGCGCTGTGGGAGCGTCACCCCCCGGTGCGCTTTCGGCAAAGCATCCCCACGGCCTGGCTGGAGCTGACCATCCGCGAAGGCCGCAACCGCCAGGTGCGCCGCATGACCGCCGCCGTCGGCCTGCCCACGCTGCGCCTGGTGCGCGTGCGCATCGGCCCCTGGGAACTGGAGGGATTGGCACCCGGGGAGTGGCGCGAGATTCAGGCGCCCCCCCCCTGAGGCCCTGCAGGCCTTCCCCCCGCTCTCGCAGCGCCATGCGCTGCGGTCAGGGAGACGCTCCGAGCGCGGCGGGGTGGCCCTTGCGCGGGAGCCCTGCCGTAAGCTGCTCCAGTTTCATGCGGCGTGGGCGACGCACGGCGCCATGGAGCAGTTGCTATGAAGCGCTGCCTCCGCCCTCGCCTTTGGGCTCGCGCTCCATCAGTGCCGCAACGGCCTCCGCAGGGCGCATTTCCCCGTCGAGCAGGGCCACCACGCCTTCGCTGATGGGCATTTCCACACCCAGGTGACGCGCGCGCTGCACCACGGTGCGGGCGCAGTACACGCCCTCGGCCACATGGCCCAGAGAGGCCACGGCCTGCGCCAATGTTTGCCCTTGCGCCAGCAGAAGGCCCACACGGCGGTTGCGCGAGAGGTCGCCGGTCGCGGTCAGCACCAGATCGCCCAGGCCCGACAGGCCCATGAAGGTGTCTACGCGGGCGCCCAGGGCCAGGCCCAGGCGCGTCATTTCGGCCAGGCCGCGCGTGATGAGGGCCGCGCGGGCGTTCAGGCCCAGTTGCAGGCCGTCGCACAGCCCGGTGGCGATGGCCAGCACGTTCTTGACAGCGCCTCCGACCTCCACACCCACGATGTCGTCGTTGGCGTACACGCGCAGGCGGGGGCTGTGAAAGGCACGCACCAGGGCGTCGCGCACGCTGGCGTGCTCGCTGGCTGCGACCAGCGCCGTGGGTTGGGCGCGGGCCACCTCCAGCGCAAAGCTCGGGCCGCTGAGCACGCCCGCTATCAAATCGGGAGCCACCTGCGCACGCACCTCGTGCGCCAGCAGGCCAAAAGAGTCATGGTTGTCTGCAGCCGCCTCGAAGCCCTTGCACAGCCAGGCCACAGGAGCGGTGCAGCCACGCAGTTGCGCCAGCATGCCGCGCAGGCCCGCCATGGGCGTGGCGACGATGACCAGGTCGGCGGCCTGCGCCAGCGCTGCCACATCGCCACCGGCCACGGTCAGGGAGGGCGGCAGGCCGATGCCGGGCAGGTAACGCGCATTGCTGCGCACCGCCTGCATGTCGCCCACCTGCGCGGCATCACGCGCCCACAGGGTGACGGCATGGCCGGCAGGGTGAGCGGCCGCGCTGATGGCGATGGCAGTGCCCCAGGCACCGGCACCAATCACTACTATTTTCATAGCTTCTCGCGCTTACCCAGCAAGCGCTGGAGGCCAAAATGACCTGGAATTTACTGAGGCAGTTGCGACGAGGGCGCCTCGGCGGCCTGGGCCTGCTGCTGCTCGTACATGGCCTGGAAGTTGATCTCCGCCAGGTGCACGGGCGGGAAGCCGGCGCGGTTGATGATGTCGGCCACGTTGCCGCGCAGGTAGGGGTAGACGATCTGCGGGCAGGCAATACCGATGACGGCGCCCATCTGATCTTCGGGGACGTTGCGGATCTCGAAAATGCCGGCCTGCTTGGCTTCGACCAGGAACACGGTCTTGTCCTTGATCTTGGTGTGCACGGTGGCGGTCACGGCGATTTCAAAGATGCCTTCGGCGGCGGGGGCAGCTTCCACGCCGATCTGGATGTCCACGTTGGGCTGTTCGGCTTCCAGCAGGATGGCGGGAGAATTGGGCTGTTCGAGCGACAGATCCTTGAGGTAGACGCGCTGGATCTGGAACACGGGATTTTCTTGATCGGCCATGGTAGTGAAGTCTTTCAGCTCAAACCGGGCCCCGCACGGTGCGGGGTCCACAAAACAAAACCCGCTGCGAAAAACCGTTCCCGCAGCAGGCACATGGGGCAGGATTATGCAGCGCCCAGCAAAGGGGTCAGGCCTCCCCGCGCATCGAGGGCCATCAGATCGTCGCAGCCGCCCACATGCGTGTCACCGATGAAAATCTGCGGCACGGTGCGCCGGCCGGTGATCTCCATCATGTGTGTACGGGCCGCGGGGTCGGTGTCGATGCGGATTTCCTCGATCTGCTCCACGCCCCGGGCCTTGAGCACCTGCTTGGCGCGGGTGCAGTAGGGACAGACGGCGGTGGTGTACATCTTGACGGTTTGCATGGGGAACCCTTTTCAGGCTTTCTCGACCGGCAGGCCGGCCTCTTTCCAGGACTTGAGGCCGCCGGCCAGCACCTGGGCCTTTTCGTAACCCAGCTTGCGCGCGATGACGGCCGCGCGGGCAGCGCGCCCGCCACTGGCGCACACCATGACCACGGGCACGGCCTTGTTTTTCACGACGCTGGGCAAGCGCGCCTCGAGTTCATCGAGCGGCACATTCTTGGCGCCACCTGCATGCCCGGCGGCGAACTCATCGGCCCCGCACACGTCGATCAGCACGGCCTTTTCGCGGTTGATCAGCAAGACCGCATTGGCCGCCGTCAGCCCGCCAAAGCTGGCCCCCCGCAGCGCGGGCACCAGCAGCATGGAGCCCGAGGCGAGCGCGAGAACAAACAAATACCAGTTGTCGACGAAGAATTTCACGTTATTCCTTGGGTTGGCAAACACCGCGATTTTAGAATGATGGGTTTTGACCCGCTGCCACTAGGGAAACCATGCACAAACTCGTTCTGATCCGCCACGGCGAATCCACCTGGAACCTGGAAAACCGCTTCACCGGCTGGACCGATGTGGACCTCACTCCCACCGGAGTCTCCCAGGCCATGTCGGCCGGCAAGCTGCTCAAGGCCGAGGGTTACGAGTTCGACCTGTGCTACACCAGCGTGCTCAAGCGCGCCATCCACACCCTGTGGTATGCCCTGGACGAAATGGACCGCACCTGGCTGCCGGTGCAGAAGAGCTGGCGCCTGAACGAGCGCCATTACGGCGCACTGCAGGGCTTGAACAAGGGTGAAACCGCCCAGAAGTACGGTGACGAGCAGGTGCTGGTGTGGCGCCGCAGCTACGACGCCCCGCCCCCGGCCCTCGAAGCAGGCGACCCGCGCTGCGAGCGTGGCGACCGCCGCTACGCCGACCTCGACCCGGCCCAGGTGCCGCTGACCGAGTGCCTGAAGGACACTGTGGCGCGCGTGCTGCCCTTCTGGAACGACACCATGGCCCCGGCCATCCGCTCGGGCCAGCGCATCTTGGTGGCGGCGCACGGCAACTCGATCCGGGCGCTGGTGAAGTACCTCGACAACATCTCCGACGGCGACATCGTCGGCCTGAACATTCCCAACGGCATTCCGCTGGTATATGAGCTGGACGCCGACCTCAAGCCCATCCGCCACTACTATCTGGGGGATGCGGAAGCGGCTGCCCGGGCTGCCGCCGCCGTGGCATCGCAGGGCAAGGCGTAAAGCTGCGGTAAAGCAGCGCAGAAAAAGGCCCCGTGGACCAAAAGTGAGCGCCCGCGCGGGAACCTGCGCGGGCCCGGCCCCTTCCAAGGTGTATATTGAGTTGGCTAAAGGGATTCGTATGGGCCAGAAACTGAAAATTGCAGGTTGGGTGTCGGTCGGCGCGCTGGCCGGGGCACTGACCACCGTGTCGCTGCAGACCGTGGCGCGCGGCGCCATGACGCCGCTGCCGCTGGAGGAAATCCAGCAGCTCTCGGCCGTTTTCGGCCTGGTCAAGACCGATTACGTCGAGCCGGTGGACGACAAGAAGCTGATCACCGACGCCATCTCCGGCATGGTCGCCAGCCTCGATCCACATTCGCAGTACTTCGACAAGAAGTCCTTCACCGAATTCCGCGAAGGCACCACGGGCCGTTTTGTCGGTGTGGGCATCGAAATCACCCAGGAAGACGGTCTCATCAAGGTGGTCTCGCCCATCGAGGGTTCGCCCGCGTTCCGCGCCGGCCTCAAGACCAACGACCTCATCACCAAGATTGACGACACCGCCGTCAAGGGCCTGAGTCTGAGCGAAGCCGTCAAGCGCATGCGCGGCGAGCCCAACACCAAGGTCACGCTGACCATCTTCCGCAAGGATGAAAACCGCACCTTTGCCGTGACCATCACGCGCGAAGAGATCAAGACACAGTCCGTCAAAGGCAAGATGATCGAGCCCGGCTACGGCTGGATCCGCCTCTCGCAGTTCCAGGAACGCACGGTGGACGATTTCGTGCGCAAGGCCGAAGAGCTGTACAAGCAGGATCCCAAGCTCAAGGGCCTGGTGCTCGACCTGCGCAACGACCCGGGCGGCCTGCTCGATGCGGCCGTGGCCATCTCCGCCGCCTTCCTTCCGCCCGACGTGACCGTGGTTTCCACCAACGGCCAGCTGGCCGAAAGCAAGGCCACGTTCAAGGCCTCGCCCGACTTCTACGCCCGCCGGGGCAGTGGCGACCCGCTCAAGCGCCTGCCCGCCGCCCTCAAGAGCGTCCCGCTGGTGGTGTTGGTGAACGAAGGCTCGGCCTCGGCCAGCGAGATCGTGGCCGGCGCACTGCAGGACCACAAGCGCGCCACCATCATGGGCAGCCAGACCTTCGGCAAGGGCTCGGTGCAGACCGTGCGCCCCCTCGGCCCCGACACCGGCATCAAGCTGACCACCGCGCGCTACTACACGCCCAGCGGCAAATCGATCCAGGCGCGCGGCATCGTTCCGGATGTGATGCTGGACGAAACCGCCGAAGGCAGCCCCTTCGCGGCCCTGCGCATGCGCGAGGCCGACCTCGAAAAGCACCTGGGCAATGGCCAGAGTGAGGAAAAGAAGGACCCGGAACGCGAGAAGGCCCGCGAGGAAGCCCGCAAGCGCCTGGAAGAAGAAGCCAAGAAGCCCGTGGCCGACCGCAAGCTGCCCGAGTTCGGCACCGACAAGGACTTCCAGCTCGCCCAGGCACTAAACCACCTGCGCGGCAAGCCCGTGCTGGTCAGCAAGACCCAGACCGAGCGCAAGGAAGAGAAGAAAGAAACGCCGTAAGCTGCGGCCTTCCTCCCGCCCACAAGGGCCGGTTACGTACCGGCCCTTTTTTCTGCCCCTACCATGACCGACGACCAGCTCCTGCGCTACTCCCGCCACATCCTGCTCAATGAAGTGGGCATCGAAGGGCAGGAGCGCATTCTGGCCGCGCACGCGCTCATCATTGGCGCAGGCGGGCTCGGTTCGCCCGCTGCCCTGTACCTGGGATCGGCCGGCGTGGGGCACCTCACGCTGGTAGACCATGACGTGGTGGACCTGACCAACCTGCAGCGCCAGATCGCCCACACCCAGGACCGCGTGGGCCAGCCCAAGGTGGCATCGGCCGCCCAGGCGGTGCGCGCCATCAACCCCGAGGCTCAACTCACCTGCATCCAGGAACGCGCTGACACGGCCCTGCTCGACACACTGGTGCCCCGCGCCACCGTGGTGCTTGACTGCAGCGACAACTACACCACGCGCCAGGCCGTCAATGCCGCCTGCGTGCGCCATGGCAAACCACTGGTGGCGGGCGCGGTGATTCGCTTTGACGCGCAGATCACGGTGGTGGATCCGCGCGACGCCCAGTCTCCCTGCTATGCCTGCATCTTCGACCCGCAGGCCCGGTTCGATGAGGTCGCCTGCTCCACGATGGGCGTGTTCGCGCCCCTGGTGGGCGTGGTGGGCGCCCTGCAGGCCGCCGAAGCGCTCAAGCTGGTGACAGGCGTAGGGCACTCGCTGGCGGGGCGCCTGCTGATGCTGGACGGGCGCAGCATGGAATGGAGCAATCTGCGCACCACGCGCAACCCGGCCTGCCCGGTGTGCGGACTGTCGCACGGACACATCGGGTAGGAATCGGCCTACGGCCACTGCGTGTCTGCGCTGGCACAATCAGCGTCGAACCTTCCGTACAGTGGACGCTTAGGGTCTCCCTCCCTCCGTCCGGCCCCCCACTGAATGCCTCCCGTGAAGCTCAAAACCTACATCGTTGAAGACAACGCCACCATCCGCGAAAACCTCATCGGTACGCTGGAGGAGCTTGCATTCATCGAAGCGGTGGGCGTGGCCGACACAGAGGATGGAGGCAAGCACTGGCTGACAGAGCATCCGGCAGAGTGGGACCTGGCCATCGTCGATCTGTTCCTGCGCCAGGGAAGCGGCCTGGGCGTGTTGGCGGCCTGCCAGAAGCGCCTGCCCCACCAGCGCATGGTGGTGCTCAGTAATTACGCCACGCCCGATGTCCGCATGCGCTGCGCGCAACTGGGCGTTGATGCGGTTTTTGACAAATCCAACGAGATCGACGCGCTCATCGACTACTGCATCGCCCAGAGCAACAGCCTGTCCGAAACGCCATGAGATGAAACGCCCCTCTGTGGCGCTGCGGGTTCTCCCCTGCCCCCACGATCGCCGGGGGCGCAGATCAGTCGATCAGCCGGTTCTTGAGGGCGTAGTAAGTCAGGTCGCTGTTCGACGCCAGGCCCATCTTCTCCATCAGGCGCGTGCGGTAGGTGCTCACGGTCTTGACGCTCAGCGAGAGCGACTTGGCAATGTCCCCCGCCGTCTCCCCACGTGCCAGTTTCAGGAACACCTGAAACTCGCGTTCGGAGAGCTGCTCATGCACGGGCGCGTCATCCTTGCGGTTCAATTGCTGCGCCAGCAACTCGGCCACGCCGGGTGTGACATAACGCCGCCCCAGCGCGATGGTGCGGATAGCCTCGACGATTTCCTTAGGGTCGCACTCCTTGTTCAGGTAGCCGCTCGCACCCTGGCGAATCATGCTGATGGCGTAGTGCTCCTCGGGGTAACCACTGAGGATCAGGATGCCCATCTTCGGCGCCTTGGCGCGCAGCATGGCCAGCGCGTCCAGCCCGCTCTGCCCGGGCATGGCCAGGTCCATGAGCAGCACATCGACCTCGGCGTTGCGGATCAGGTCAATGGCCTCGCGTCCGTTGGCTGCCTCCCCGACCACGCGCAAATCCACATGCTCGGACAGGAACTGTCGCAGCCCCGAGCGCACAATTGCATGGTCATCCACGATGCCGACATTGATCATTGAGCATTCTCTCCGCGTACAGCCGTGCTGTCCGCATGGATGTTGTCTGGTTGCCACCTTGCCTCAGGCAAGCCCATGGGGCCCCGAGGCAGGATGGGCCCATTATGCTGATTTGCGCATTCCGCGCTGACTACCGGGAAATGCCATGCGCTGGACCTCATTGCACAAGATCGCCGTCAGCCTGCCGCTGGCCGTGCTGGCGGCACTCTCGCTGGTTGCCATCAACGAAGCGGGCTTTTACCGCTCGCATGCTGCGCTGGAGCATCTGGCGCACAGCCAGTCCACGCACGCCTCGGTCAACCGGCTCCTGCAAAGCATGCTCGACGCGGAAACGGGCCACCGCGGCTACCTGCTCACGGGCGACGACCGTTACCTGGAGCCCTACGAGGGCGCCGTGACCACCGTTCATAGCAATCTGGAGCAGCTGCGCATGCTGATGACCGACTCGGCCGAGGATCTGGCCGATTTTTCGCGGCTGTCCGGACAGATCTCGCGCAAGCTCTCCGAGATGGAGCTGAGCCTGCACTTGCGCCGCAAGGGCCAGGAGGACGCCTGGAAGTTCGTCATGTCCACCGATGTGGGCAAAGAAAACATGGATGCCATCCGCCAGCATTCCCGCGCGCTCATCGAGCGCAGCAACCAGCGGGTCGGCGTCAGCCAGGCGGATATCCGGCAGTCGCTGGTGCTGTCGCGCATGGGCATTGCGCTGGTCACCGCCATCGGCCTGCTGGCCTTCTACATGTACCTGCGCCAGACCCGTGCGCTGCAGCGCGCCACCGAGCGTGAGCAGGAGGTGCTGGAGCTTGAACGCGCCCGGCTGGAAGACCTGGTGCGCGAGCGCACGGCCTCGCTGACGGCACTGGCCAATCACCTGCAGCAGGTGCGCGAGGACGAGCGCGGCCACCTGGCACGCGAACTGCACGACGAGCTGGGGGCCCTGCTGACCGCCGCCAAGCTGGATGTGGCACGCCTGAAATCGCGCATCACCTCGGAAGCGCCCGAAGTGGCCGAGCGCCTCAAGCACCTCACCGAGGCGCTCAACGGCGTGATCGCACTCAAACGGCGCATCATCGAAGACCTGCGGCCTTCCTCGCTATCGAACCTCGGGCTCACGGCGGCCATCGACATCCTGGCGCATGAATTCTCCGATCGTGCCGACATCGACGTGCAGACCAACCTGGAAACCGTGGAGCTCCCCGAGGCCACGCAGCTCACGGTGTACCGCATGGTGCAGGAGTCCCTCACGAACATCGGCAAATACGCCCAGGCGCGCAAGGTGCTGGTCACCGTCCATCAGTACCCGACCCATGTGGCGGTGCAGATCCGCGACGACGGCGTCGGCTTCGACCCGGCCGGCATCAGCCGCAGCTCCCATGGCCTGGTCGGCATGCGCCAGCGCGTGGAAGCCGCAGGCGGGCGCCTGACGGTGAGCTCCCGTCCTGGCGAAGGCACCCATGTGTCGGCCACTCTTCCGTCCGTGCCCACGGCACCCCGGGCGCAGCCGACAGCGCCCGCAGCGTAGTCCCGCTCCTACGGTCGCCCCGCCGCTGCGCCGACAGGGTCAGGCGCCCGCCACCGGCAGCCATGGGTATCCCCTGGCCCTACAGTGAAGTCCATGGCGCGACAGCTTTGTCGGCCTCCCCGAACGGTCGGCCATGGGCCGACACAACCAAGGAGCAGGACATGTTGCATTACGCAGTGGTTTTTCTGGTCATCGCTCTGATTGCAGCGATCTTCGGCTTTGGCGGCATTGCCGCAGGGGCCGTCGGCATAGCCAAGATCCTCTTTTTCGTCTTCATCATCATGGCCGTGCTGACCTTTGTCTTCGGTCTGATCAAGCGGGGCTGAGCCCCCGTTCCCTCTTCTTTCTACATCCAAGGAACCCCCCATGAATACCCAGAACGCCACCGACAAAGTGTCTGACGCCACCCACCACGCCGCCGAATCGGCACGCCAGGCCGCCCAGAGCGCACTGCAGGGCGCGCAACACGCCGTGCAGGTCACCCGCAACGCCGCCGACGCCACGCTGGACCGGGCCGAGCACGCAGTCGATGGGCTGCGCCAGCAAGTGGACCCGGCGATCCATGACCTGGCCGCCAAGGCGCAGGCACTGGCCAACCAGAGCATCCACTACTGTGCCCGCACCGGCGAACGCCTGCGCCAGCAAGTCGACACCTACCGTGGCGCCACCACACACTATGTGGTGCACAACCCCGGTCGGTCCGTTCTGATGGCCCTGGCCACCGGTGCCGCCCTGGCCACCGCCGCCCTGCTGGTGTCGCGCCGTCGCCACGCCTGATGAAGCCCCAGGGGCGCGCAGCAGGCTGGTCCTGCTGCAGAATCGATCACCAACCAAGAAGGGAAATCCCATGAAATTCGCACGTTCCATTGCCTTTGCCCTGCTGGCCGGCGCCACCATCGTGTCCACCGGCTGCTCGGTGGCCCGCAACCAGCAGACCGTGGGCTCCTACGTCGATGACGCCACGATCACCACCGCCGTGAAAGCCAAGATGGCCGAGGACAAGACGGTCTCGGCAGGCGCCATCAGCGTGGAAACGCTCAACGGCACCGTGCAGCTATCGGGCTTTGCCAAGTCGCAAGCCGAACGCGAGCGCGCCGAGAACATTGCCCGTACCACCCGCCATGTGCGCGAGGTGCGCAACAGCATCGTGGTGCGCCCGTAAACTTCGCCCAATCCCTTGCAGCGGCCCGCCCTGGTGCGGGCCGCTGCCTTTGGGTTGCTCGTAACAGGTAAGCTCTGCCCATGCGGGTCTACAACTGCGACCATTGCGGTCACCTCGTGTTCTTTGACAGCGTGCAGTGCATGCAGTGCGGCAGCACGCTGGCATTCCTGCCCGACCGGCTCACGCTGGGCGCACTCGCCCCGGCCCCCGAGGCCGGCCACGGACTGTGGCGGCGGCTGGACAGCGGGAACACGGGGGCGCGCGGCGCGCTGTATCGCCCGTGCTACAACCACACCACCTGGGGGGCCTGCAACTTTGCCGTGCCGGCCGGCAGTCCGCACCTGCTGTGCGTGGCCTGCCGCCAGACGCAGCGGCTGCCCGACCTCTCCGAACCCCTGCACCGCCTGCGGTGGGCACGCATCGAGGGCGCCAAGCGGCAGCTCTTCTACACCCTGGCGCGGCTCGGCCTGCAGTCCACGGACGAGCTGGCGCCCGCCAGTGCCGGCCCGGCATACGCCTTTCTGGCCGACATGCCCGGTGGGCCCTCCATCGTGACCGGCCACCACAGTGGCACCATCACGCTCAACGTGGCCGAGGCCGACGACGACGAGCGCGCCCGCCTGCGCGTGGCCCTGCACGAACCCTACCGCACGCTGATCGGCCACCTGCGGCACGAATCGGGGCACTTTTACTGGGACCGGCTGGTGCAGGATGGCGGGCGGCTCGATGCGTTTCGCGCCGTGTTCGGCGACGAGCGGCAGGATTACGCCACCGCACTGCAGGCGCACTACACCCTGCCCGCCCGCGCCGACTGGAGCCTGCAGCATGTGAGCGCCTACGCTGCCGCACACCCCTGGGAAGACTGGGCCGAAACCTGGGCACACTACCTGCACATGGTGGATTTGCTGGAAACCGCTGCTGCCTATGCCACGGGACTGAGCGTGCCCGAAACACGCACCCCGGCGCCCCCGCGCGAACATGTGGCCGACCCGTTCGGCGCCCCCGCACCGGGCTTTGACACCATGGTGCGCCAGTGGGTGCCGCTGACCCTGCTGCTCAACAGCCTGAACCGCAGCCTGGGCCAGCAGGACGCCTACCCGTTCGCCCTGTCACCGGGCGCGCTGCGCAAACTGCGCTTCGTGCACGACCTGGTGGCGCAGGCCACCGCCGACTGAGACGATAGGGCCTGCTCAGGCCGATGCCGTGCGGCCCAGTTTACGCATCAAGTGCTGGTGCACCACGGGCGAGACGAACTGTGTCACGTGCCCCCCCAGCGTGGCGATTTCGCGCACCAGCGTGCTGCTGATGAACTGGTACTGGCTGCTGGGCGTGAGGAACACCGTCTCGATGCGTGGCATCAGCGCGCGGTTCATGCCCGCGAGCTGGAATTCGTAGTCGAAGTCGGTGCCCGAGCGCAGGCCACGCACCATGGCCGTGCCACCGCGCGCGGCGGTGAACTCGGTCACCAGACCCTCGAAGGGTTCCACGCTCACCTGCGGGCAGTCGCGCAGCGCCTCGCGGGCCATGTCCATGCGCTCGTCCAGGGTGAACAGGGCTTTCTTGTGGTGCGCGATGGCCACGGCCACGATCACCCGGTCGAACAGTTGCGCCGTGCGGCGCACCAGGTCTTCATGGCCCAGCGTGATCGGATCGAAGGTTCCGGGGTAGACGGCAAGCACGTTCTGGGTCATGGACGGATTCCTGTGGAACGAAAATAATGCAAAAATCGGCTCTAATGCCCTGCTTATAAGCGCCAACAGCTATTCAATCAATAGCAATTCAGGCCAGCGGCTGCAGCAGGTGCGCATGCACCGCGCCGGCCTTCAGGTGGCGGTGCGGCGCCAAGCCCAGCGGCGCCAGCGCCTCGGCATTCCACTGCGTGGGCGCCTCCAGATAGACAAAGCCCTTGGGTGCCAGCGCACGGGCGGCAACCTGCAGCGCGGGCTGGAACAGCGGGCTTTCGAACGGCGGGTCGAGAAAAATCAGGTCCTGGCTGGCCGGCGCGCACTGCTGCAGCGCCGCCATGCCGTCGCCGCGCCGCACCTGCACGGCTCTGGCCTGCAGGCGCTGGCACAGCTGGCCCAGCCGGGCGACCAGGCCTGCGTCCTGCTCCACCAGCTGCACGCTGGCCGCACCGCGCGAGGCCGCCTCCAGGCCCAGCGCGCCGGTGCCGGCAAAGGCATCCAGGCAGCGCCAGCCGGTCAGGTCCTGGCCCAGCCAGTTGAACAGCGTCTCGCGCACACGGTCAGGCGTGGGGCGCAGGCCGGGCAGTTGCGGCACGGGCAAGCGCGTGCGCTTCCACTGGCCGCCGATGATGCGCACCTCGCCCGTGCCCTGCGGCGCCGGCGACTTCTTGGCTGTCTTGGGGGCCAAAGCAGCAGCGGCCGCAGGCGGTTGGCGCATGGCGGCGGCCGCCTGTGCGGGCGTGAGGCGCCGGCTCATGGCTGCGCCCCCAGCACCACGGTGACCATGCGCGCGGGCTGGAGCTTGCGCCCCATGGCGGCGCGGATGTCGGCCACGGTGAGGGCTTCGACGCGCTTCGTCCAGCCTTCCAGGTAATCGAGCGGCAGGCCGTTGGTGGCAATGTTCACCACCTGGCCCAGCCATTTGCGGTTGCTGTCGATGCGCAGCGCAAAGCCGCCGACCAGGTTGTCCTTGGCGGCGCGCAGCTCTTCCTCGGTCGGCCCTTCAGCGACAAAGCGCTCGAGCACCTCGCGCGCCACCTGCACGGCCTGCGCGGCCTGGTCGGGCCGGGTTTGCAGGCCGATGGTGAAGGCGCCCGCGTGCAGCCCGGGGGCGAAGCCGCTGTACACGCTGTAGCTCAGGCCGCGCTTCTCGCGCACCTCTTCCGTCAGGCGTGAGACAAAGCCACCGCCACCCAGGATGTGGTTGCCCACCAGCAGCGCGAGAAAATCCGGGTCGCTGCGCTTGAAGCCGGGCTGGCCGATGAGCACATGCGACTGCGCGGCCGTGAAGGCAATGTCTTTCTGCACAGGGGCGGTCAGGGGTTCCACCTCGGGCACGGCGGGCAGAGGCTCGCAGCGACTGGCAGCGGGCAGCCGCGAGAGCAAGGCCGCCACCAGCAGGCGGGCCTGTGCGCGCTCGACCGCGCCCACGATGTGCACGCGCGCACGGCACACGTCCAGGTAACGGGCATGGAACTTCTGCATGTCGGCCACCTGGATGCGCGCCAGGGACGCCTCGGTGGCGCGCTGCCCGTACGGGTGGGTGCCATACACCGCTGCGGCAAAGGCCTTGCCCGCCACCGTGCCGGGGCGCGTGTCGGCCTCGCTCAGCGCGGCACTCCAGCGCGCACGCTCGCGCTCCCACACGTCCTGCGGCCAGGAGGGTTCGGCCATCTGGCGTGCAGCCAGGTGCACCGCCTTGTCGAGCAGATCGGGGTCGGTGAGCGAACGCAGCGAGAAGCTCAGGGCATCGTTGCCAGCGCTGGCGTCAAACTGCGCACCCAGGTCGGCCCAGGCCTCGCCCAGGGCGTTTTCATCGAGCGCGGGCGAACCGCGCCCGGCGCGCACACCCTTCGACACCATTCCTGCCACGGCATGGGCCAGCCCGGCCTGCGCGGCCGGGTCGCGGCGACTGCCGGCGTCAAAGTCGATCTGCACATCCACCATCGGAATGGCCGGGCTTTGCACCAGCCAGACCCGCGCCCCGCTGGGCTCTGTCCAGTGCTGGATGGGCAGCAGCGCCCAGGCAGATTGTGAATAAAAAACCACTCCAGCGCTTACCAGTAAAGCGCGAGCAGCTATCCATTTAATAGCATTCATATCGTTGGACCGTGGTTCGGTTTCAATGGCGGGGGCTGGTGGCCGCCGACGCCGCAGGGGTGCGCGGCGCGGCAGCGGCCAGCGGCTGCGGCAGCAAGGTGGCCACGGTGAGCTGGTCGTCGCCAAAATAGCGCTGCGCCACCGCCTGCACCTGCGGGGGCGTCACGGTGCGCAACTGCGCAAGGATGCGGTCTTCGGCGTCCAGCGCAAAGCCCTGCACCCAGTAGCTACCCAACTCGCTGGCCTGGCTGTGCAGCGAATCGCGGCCATACACCTTGCTGGCCACCCACTGGGTTTTCACGCGTTCCAGCTCGGCCGGGGTCACGCCATCGCGGGCGATGCGCCCCACTTCGGCGCGCAGGGCGTCTTCCACCTGCTGTGCGGTCTTGCCTTTGGCGGGCACGCCCGTCAGCACGAACTGCGCCGGCCCCCGGCCCACCACCGAGGCCGAGCTGTCCGCGCTGTCGGCCACGCGCTGCGGCCCCTGGCTGAGCGCGCGCTCCAGCCGCGCTCCGTCGTAGCCGCTGAGCACGGCCGAGAGCACCACCAGCGCCAGCGCATCCCGGTCGTCGGCCGTCGGTGCATCGGCCGAAGACAGGCCCGGCACGCGAAACGACAGTGCCACATAGGCCTGCTCGGCGGGCGCCTTGACGGCAATGCGCCGCAGGCCGCGCTGCGGCGGCTCGGTACGCGGCTTGCGCTCGGGCAGGGCACGCGCCGGGATGCTGCCGTAGTACTTTTCGGCCAGCGCGCGCACCTGCTGCACATCGACATCGCCCGCCACCACCACGGCTGCGTTGCCCGGCACATACCACTGGCGGTGGAACTGGCGCACATCCTCGGGCGTCATGGCGTCCAGGTCGCTCATCCAGCCGACGATCGGACGGCGGTAGGGCGAGGCGGTGAAGGCGGCGGCGCTGAGCTGCTCCCACAGCAAGGCGCGCGGCTGGTCTTCGGTGCGCAGGCGGCGCTCTTCCTTGACCACCTCGATCTCCTTGCGAAACTCGGCGTCGGGCCACTGGTTGTGGGCGAAGCGGTCGGCCTCCAGGCGCATCACGTCTTCGAGCCGGTGCGCGGGAATCTGCTGGTAGTAGCCGGTGTAGTCACGGCTTGTGAAGGCGTTCTCGGTGCCGCCCAGTGCCGCCACACGGCGCGAAAACTCGCCCGGCGGCACGACCTGGGAGCCCTTGAACATCATGTGCTCCAGTACATGGGCCACGCCCGAGGTGCCATCGACCTCGTCCATCGCCCCCACACGCAGCCACACCATGTGCACCGCCGTGGGCGCCCGCCGGTCGGGCTGCACGATCAACTGCATGCCGTTGGAGAGCGTGAATTGCTGCACCCCGGTGGCGGCTACCGGCGCGGGCAGGGCCGCAGCCGGGGCCGCAGAGGCGCCCTTGGCGGAGGGTTGAGGGGCGCGGGCAGGCTGCGCGGTGGCAGCCCCCGCAACGAGGCAGGCCAGGAGGCCCAGAAGGGGGAATGCGCGTTTCATAGAATGCAGTGATTCTACGAACCCGCCAATGTTCAGTTTTTTCAAGAAGAAACCCACTCCTGCGCCGTCGCCCGAGGGCCCCGCGCCCGCTCAGCCGACCGCTGCGCCCACGCCCTCCGCCGAGCCTGCCGCCGCCCCTGCGCCCAGCGAATCGGGCGGTGGCGGCCTCTTCGGCTGGCTGAACAGCCCCATCACACCGCTGAACCCGGGTGCCATGGCACCGGGGGCCGCACCGCCTGCTGCACCTGCTGCGCCAAGTCCCGCCGCAGACGCCCTGCCCACACCAACGCCAACGCCGCAGCAGCAGCCAGTGCCCGCCGCTCCAGCTCCAGCTCCAGCTCCAGCTCCAGCTCCAGCTCCAGCTCCAGCTCCAGCTCCAGCTCCAGCTCCAGCTCCAGCTCCAGCTCCAGCTCCAGCTCCAGCTCCAGCTCCAGCTCCAGCTCCAGCTCCAGCTCCGACCGCTGCGCCTGCGCCAGTCCCAGAGCCCGTGCCGGCGCCCGAACTCCAGCGCAAGGGTTGGCTGGACCGCCTCAAGTCCGGGCTGCGCAAGACGGGCAGCAGCATCACCACCGTTTTTACCGGCACGCGCATCGACGATGCGCTGTACGAGGAACTGGAAGAAGCCCTGCTGCTCGCCGACACCGGCGTGAAAGCCACGCAGTGGCTATTGCAGGATCTCAAACGCCGTGTGAAGGACACCAAGACCACCGACCCCGCCGCCGTCAAGGGCCTGCTAGCCGACGCGCTGGCCGAACTGCTGCGCCCGCTGGAAAAGGCCCTGGTGATTGGCGAGCACACACCCACCGTCATCATGGTGGCGGGCGTGAACGGCGCGGGCAAGACCACGTCCATTGGCAAACTCACCCGGCATCTGGCCAACGAGGGGGCCAGCGTGCTGCTGGCGGCGGCCGACACCTTCCGCGCCGCCGCGCGCGAGCAGCTCGGTGTGTGGGCGGATCGCAACACCGTGGAGATCGTCAGCCAGGAAGGCGGCGACCCCGCCGCCGTGAGCTTTGACGCCGTGACCGCCGGCAAGGCGCGCGGCAAGGACGTGGTGCTGGTGGACACCGCCGGCCGCCTGCCCACGCAGCTGCACCTGATGGAAGAGCTGAAGAAAATCCGCCGCGTGGTCACCAAGGCCGACGCCACGGCGCCGCACGAGGTGCTGCTGGTGATCGACGGCAACACCGGCCAGAACGCGCTGGCGCAGGTGCGCTCCTTCGACGACGCGCTGCAGCTCACTGGCCTGGTCGTCACCAAACTGGACGGCACGGCCAAGGGTGGCGTGCTGGCCGCCATTGCGCAGGAGCGACCGATCCCGGTGTATTTCATCGGTGTGGGTGAGAAGCTCGAAGACCTGGAAACCTTCAACGCGCGCGAATTCGCGCAGGCCCTGTTGGGCTGACGCTCCCGCGCGGGGGCGCACGCCCTCATTTACGGCCAGCGGTAATTCCCGGATGATGGCACGTCGTTGACTTTCTCCATCTGCCCGCAACACCTGCGGACAGGTCCGTGCGCCCCATGTTCACTGAACTGGTCAAGGCCCTTGCCCTGCTGCTGACCCTGTGCTTCCTGCACGGGGTCCATATCCGCCTGTGGCGTCAGCAGCCCACGGCCGGACGCATCACCTCCGGCCTGCTGTTTGGCGGTATTGCCGCCATCAGCATCTTCAGTCCGGTGCTAGAGATGCAGGGGGCGATTTTTGACGTGCGCTCCGTGGTGCTGAGCATGGCGGGCTTGTTTGGCGGGCCCGTCGTGGCCGCCATTGCAGCAGCAATGGCTGGCGCCGCCCGGCTGTGGATCGGCGGTGCGGGCACCGCAGTCGGGCTGGGCACCATCGCCCTGGCAACCCTCCTGGGGCTGGCCTACCGACATGCCCATGAACGCGGCCATCTGGATATCAGGCTGGTGCCGCTGCTGGCATTCGGACTGTTGCTGCATACCCTGTTGCTGGCGCTGGCCCAGCTTTTGCCCGGCGGGCTGGCACAGCAGATGAACCAGACGCTGACCCTGCCGCTGTTTCTGCTCTCGCTGCCCACCACCGCCCTGGTGGGCCTGCTGCTGCGCGATGTGCAAGACCGCATGGCCACCGAGCATGCCCTGGCCGACAGCGCCGCCCGGCTGCAGGCCATTGCGGCCGCCCTCCCCGATGTGCTGCTGGTGATGGATGACCAGGGTCGCTATGTGGAGGTGCTGTCTTCCACCGACCAATCCCTGCTGGCCCCGGCCCACGCCTTGCTGGGCAAAACACTCCACGAGGTGATGCCCAAGCCCGAGGCCGACCGCTTTCTGGATTTGATCCGACTGACACTGCAACAGGGCGACACCTGCAGCTTCGAGTACGAGATGGCAACGCTTTCGGGCATGCGCCAGTTCGAGGGCCGCGCCCGCCCGCTGGGCGCGCGGGTGCATGGCCATGCCGCGGTGGTCTTCATCGCCCGGGACATCACCCAGCGCACGCAGGCAGAAGAAGCCCTGCGCGAATCCGAGCTGCGTTTTCGCTCGCTGCTGCGCGACATCCCCGCCATCTCGGTGCAGGGCTACGGCGCCGACGGCACCACCACCTACTGGAACAAGGCATCCGAAACGCTGTACGGCTACACCGAGCAGGAGGCCCTGGGCCGCAACCTGCTGGACCTGATCATTCCGGCCGACATGCGCGAGCCGGTGCGCCAGGACATCGCGGCCATGTTCGCCACCGGCAAGCCCATCCCGGCGGGCGAGCTGCGCCTGCGGCACAAAGACGGCTCTCCGGTGGATGTGTTCTCCAGCCACACGCGCATCGATGTGCCTGGGCAGGCCCCCGAGATGTTCTGTATCGACATCGACATCTCCGCCCGCAAGGCCGCCGAGAAGGAGGCCCGTTATCTGGCCTTTTATGACGCCCTCACCGGCCTGCCCAACCGGCGCCTGCTGGCGGACCGCCTGCAGCAGGTGATGGCCAGCAGCGCCCGCACGGGGCACCACGCGGCCGTGCTGTTCGTGGACATCGACAACTTCAAGACCCTGAACGACACCCGGGGCCACGAAGTGGGCGACCAGCTGCTGGTGGAAATCGGCCAGCGCCTGCGCGCCAGCCTGCGCGAGCAAGATACCGTGGCCCGCCTGGGCGGCGACGAATTCGTGCTGGTGCTGCAAAACCTCAGCGAGGAAGCCACCGAGGCGGCCGCGCAGGTCCGCTCCATTGGCGAACTGATTCTGGCGCAGGTGCGCCTGCCCTGCCATCTTTCGGGCCAGGAGCACCATTTCACGGCCAGCATCGGGGCCACCCTGCTGCGCCAGCCCCAGCCGACGACCGACGAGGTGCTCAAACAGGCCGATCTGGCCATGTACCGCGCCAAGGACGCCGGGCGCAACACCCTGCGCTTTTTCGACCCCGACATGCAGGAAGCCATCAACCAGCGCGCCCAGCTGGAGACCGAGATGCACGAAGGCCTGCGCCTGGAGCAATTCCTGCTGCTGTACCAGCCCCAGGTGGACAGCACCGGCCGCGTGACCGGGGCCGAAGCGCTGCTGCGCTGGCAACGGCCAGACCATGGCCTGGTGTCCCCCGCCCTTTTCATCCCGCTGGCGGAAGAAACCGGGCTCATCCTGCCCCTGGGCCAATGGGCGCTGGAAACCGCCATGTTCCAGCAGGCGCGCTGGCGCGGCGACCCCCGGCTGGCACACCTGACCCTGGCCATCAACGTCAGCGCACGCCAGTTTCACCAGAGTGACTTCGTCACGCAGGTGCTCGAACTGCTGGAACGCACCAGTGCCGACCCCGCCCGCATCAAGCTGGAGCTGACCGAAAGCCTGTTGCTGGAAGATGTGGACGGGGTCATCGCCACCATGCGGGCCCTCAAGGCACACGGCGTGGGCTTCTCGCTGGACGACTTCGGCACCGGCTACTCCAGCCTGAGCTACCTCAAGCGCCTGCCGCTGGACCAGATCAAGATCGACCAGGGCTTCGTGCGCGACGTGATGCTCGACCCCAAGGACGCCGCCATCGCCCACACCATCATCGCGCTGGCCAACATGCTGGGACTGGCCGTGATCGCCGAAGGGGTGGAGACCACCGCCCATTACCAGTTTTTGCTGGAACACGGCTGCCGCGCCTTCCAGGGCTACCTTTTTGGCCGCCCCGAGCCGCTGGAGGCATTCGAGCAGCGCGTACGGGACGGTGGCGCCCACCCGCCGGGCTGAGGTCGCTCAAGTTCCCCGGCACTTCGGCCGATATCCCTCCTTGGATGCCTTGGAGGGTTGCCCATGAAAATTGCTTCTTCGGCCCTGCAACTGCAGGCACAGCACAGCGCCAGCCGGGTGCATGCGCAATCGAGCCGGCTGGAAATGTGGGTGGGCCAGCGTCCCGCACCCTCCGGCGGGGCGCAAACGCCGCAGGCGCCCCTTGCACGCCCCGCATCCCTGCACATTTCCGGCGCGGCCCGGCAGGCGGCCGCTCTGGCGCCAGCGCCGGTGCCGGCGAACGGCGAACCCGCGCGTGCAGACGACGATGCGCACCTGACACCCCACCTGATCATGGTCCGCGATCTGATCGAACGCCTGACCGGCGTGGCCGCCCAGGTGGCGGTCAGGCCGGAGGCCTCTGCAGAGCCGATCAGCCTGCCCCACCCACCCGCCAGCCAACCCAACGCGCCGGAGCCTGCCCGCAGCGCGGGATTTGGCCTGGTCTATGAAACCCACGAAGTGCTGGAGGAGTCGGAGCACACGCAGTTCAGTGCCGAAGGGGTGGTGCGCACCCGCGACGGGCAGGAGATCCGCTTTTCCCTGCAACTGGAGATGCAGCGCTACCACCGCGAAGAATCCCGCACCAGTCTGCGCCTGGGCGATGCCGCCGTTCCGGTGGACCCGCTGGTCGTCAATTTTGACGGCACAGCGGCCCAGTTGCAGGATCTGCGTTTTGATTTCGACCTGAACGGCGACGGCCAGAACGAGGCCGTGCCCATGCTGGCGGGCGCACGCGGCTACCTGGCGCTCGACCGCAACCAGAACGAGCGCATCGACAACGGCCTGGAACTGTTCGGCCCGGCCACCGGCAACGGCTTCACCGAACTGGCCACGCACGACGGCGATGGCAACGGCTGGATCGACGAAAACGATGCGGCCTTCCACCAGTTGCGCATCTGGACCCCCGCCGCCGACGGCATCGGCACGCTGCGCACCTTGCAGGAGGCGGGCGTGGGCGCCGTGCATCTGGGGTCGGTCGATACCCCCTTCTCCTTGCGCAGCGCCGACAACAGCCCCCTGGGAGCCATCCGCGCAACCAGCGCCTACCTGCACGAGGACGGCCGCGCCGGCACGGTGCAGCAGATCGACCTGGCCGTCTGAGCCACGCTCAGGCGCCCCGCGTCTCCTGCCGCACCCAGTCGGCGTAGTCCTGGGTCGCCGCCAGCGCCTGCACCACCAGTTGGGGCAGCTGGTAGGGGTGCTGCGCGCGCAGCAAGGCCAGCAGCGTCGGGACCACGGCGGGCAGCGTCTTGCACACGAGCCGCAGTTCGCTCTCTTCGTGCAACGCCCCCTGCCAGCGGTAATGCGAGGTGATGGGCTCTACCTGCACACAGGCGGCCAGCCGCTGCTCCAGCACCGCGTGCACCAGACGGCGGGCGTCGTCTGGCGTACCGACCGTGGTGACCACGGCGCTCAGCTCCATGGGGGTGTCCAATGGGGTCATGGTGTCCTTTCAGAGGCGCTCAGTCTGCCATGCAACATGCTGATATACGGGCAATGAACTATCTATTTGATAGCTGCCAGCGCTTATGAACAAAGGGCAAAGTGCCATTTTCGTTCAATTTTTGTCATTCGGTGAAATCGACAACCTGATGGGAACTTCGGGATTAGCAGTCCCTCCAAGAGAGTGCTAACATGGTGGTTCAAGAGGAAAGGATTTCTGGAATGGCACTTCAATCTGGATCCGCGACGACGGCCCTGGCCCCTGCCAACCCGTGGGCGCTGGTGCCCCCGCTGGGCAACCTGGACGCCTATATTTCGGCCGTCAACCGCCTGCCTCTGCTCACCCCGGAAGAAGAGCAGGCTGCGGCGCGGGCCTTGCGCAACGACAACGATCTGGACGCCGCAGGGCGTCTGGTGATGTCGCACCTGCGCCTGGTCGTCGCGATTTCTCGCCAGTACCTGGGTTACGGCCTGCCCCATGGCGACCTGATCCAGGAAGGCAACGTGGGCCTGATGAAGGCGGTCAAGCGCTTCGACCCCGACCAGGGCGTGCGCCTGGTGAGCTACGCCATGCACTGGATCAAGGCCGAGATCCACGAATACATCCTGAAGAACTGGCGCATGGTCAAGGTGGCCACCACCAAGGCCCAGCGCAAGCTGTTCTTCAACCTGCGCTCGATGAAGCAGGGCTTCAAGACCGATGCCGAAGCCAACGACACGCACCGCAACACGCTGACCGACCTGGAAATCGACCGCGTGGCCGAGCAGCTCAACGTCAAGCGCGAAGAAGTCATGGAGATGGAAACGCGCATGTCGGGCGGCGACGTGCTGCTGGACCCGGCCCCGTCCGACGACGGTGAGCAGGCCTTCGGCCCCATCGCCTACCTGTCCGACGCCGCGCACGAGCCCACGGCCATGATCGAATCGCGCCAGCGCGATGTGCTGGCGTCCGACGGCATCGCCTCGGCCCTCTCCAGCCTGGACGAACGCAGCCGCCGCATCGTTGAGGAACGCTGGCTCAAGGTGAACGACGATGGCTCTGGCGGAATGACGCTGCACGAGCTCGCGGCCGTGTACGGCGTGAGCGCCGAGCGCATTCGCCAGATTGAGGTGGCGGCCATGAAAAAGATGAAGAAGTCGCTGGCCGAATACGCCTGAGGCTTTCGACGCGGCGCCGTGCCCACCGCACGGCGCTGGCGATAATCAAAAGCGCGCAACCCCCAGGCTGCGCGCTTTTTCTTTTGCGGTGCCGCCTTTCCTGCGGCGGCACGGCCCGCTCCGAGGAAACTCCATGCCCACACGCCCGCTTCGCCGTGCCACCCTCGTTCTCGCCCTCGCCGCCCTCTGCGACAGCGCCTTCGCCCAGGCACCCACCGCGGGCTGGCCCAGCAAACCCCTGAAGATCATCGTCGGCTTTCCGGGGGGCTCATCTCCCGACCTGGTCGCGCGCACCCTGGCCGAACCGCTGGCCCTGGCCCTGGGCCAGCCGGTGGTGGTGGAGAACAAGGTGGGCGCCGGGGGCAACATTGCTGCCCAGGCGGTGGCCAGCGCCACCGACGGCCACACCATCGGCGTGATGATCAACGGCAACATGACGATTGCGCGCATCCTCAATCCCAAGGTGGCCTACGACCCTCTGAAGGACCTGGCTCCCATCAGCCTCATCGGCACGGCGCCCCTTGCACTCACGGCCCCGGCCCAGGCACCGGGTGCCACAGCGCAGGAGTTTCTGGCGGCGGCCCGTGCCAGCGGCGACCGCTGGAGCTATGGCACGCCCGGCGTGGGCACGGTGGCCCATATCGGCATGGAACTGCTCAAGACCAAGGCCAGGCTGCAGCCGGTGCATGTGCCCTACCCCGGCAACCCGCAGGTCATCAACGCACTGATGTCGGGGCAGATTCAGCTGGCGCTGCTACCGCCGGCCATGGCGGCAGCCCAGGCACGAGCGGGCAAACTGCGCGTGATCGGCCTCACCTCCAGCAACCGCAGCACGCTGGTGCCCGAGTTCCCGAGCCTGGCAGAAGGGGGTGTGAAGGACTTTCACCTGGAAATCTGGAACGCCGCCGCCGCGCCGCGCTCCATGCCCGCACCGGTGGTGGCGCGCCTCTCCGGCTTGCTGAGCGAGATTGCGCGCAGCCCCGAGGTGCGCGCCAAGCTGTTTGCCCAGGGCTGGCAGGTGGCGGGCACCTCGGCCGAGGGCCTGGCCAACCGCATTGCGGCAGATACACAACTGCTCGGCGGTGTGATCCGCAGCGTCGGCATCACGGCCGAATAGCGTCCTGCCGGTTGCGCATTGGCGCAGCCGACAGGACGCGCCCATCAACTCGCTTCTTTGAGCAGGGTGCGCACGTCGGCCGCCAGGGCCTCCGCACCGCTGCCATAGCGGTAATACACGCGCAGGCGCCCCTGGGTGTCATAGATGTAGCTGCCGGCCGAATGGTCCATGGTGTAGCTGGTGGGCGTCTTGCCATCGACCTTCTTGAAATAGATCTTGAAGTCCTTGGCCACGGCAGCCGTCTGCTCGGGGGTGCCGCGCAGCGCCAGGAAGCTCGGGTCGAAGTTGCCCATGTAGGCCTTGAGCATGTCCGGGGTGTCCCGCTCGGGGTCCACGGTGACGAAGATCGACTGCAGGCGGTCGCCGTCCGGGCCCAGCATCTTCTTGACCTCGGCCATTTCCTGCATGGTGGTGGGACAGACGTCGGGGCATTGCGTGTAGCCGAAGAACACCACGACCACCTTGCCACGAAAGTCCTTGAGGCTGCGTTGCTGCCCGTTGTGGTCGGGCAGCGGAATGTCGCGGGCATATTCGACCTCGGAGATATCCACGCCCCGGAATTCGGGCTTGCCTTTGGAACAAGCCGTCAAAAAGACCCCAGCGCCCACCAATATTGCGCAAGTAGCTATTGTTTTAAGAGCATTTCGTTTCAGCATGGCATCTCACATGAAAACATAGTGGTCCACCAGCAGCGCCGCAAACAGCACGCTCAGGTGGATGAGGGAAAAGCGGAAGGTCTTGCGCGCCAGCGCATCCGAATAGTTGCGCCACAGCGCATAGCCATAGCCACAGAACCCGGCGCCCAGCACCACGGCGGCGGCCAGGTAAATCCACGAACTCATGCCATAGACGAACGGCATCAGACAACCGGCAAAAAGAATCAGGGTGTAGAGGAACACCTGCAGGCGCGTGTAGGCGTTGCCGTGCGTCACCGGGAGCATGGGCAGGCCCGACTTGCGATATTCCTCGACGCGGTACAGCGCCAGCGCCCAGAAATGCGGGGGCGTCCACAGGAAGATGATGAGGAACAGGATCAGCGCCTCGGGGCCGACATCGCCCGTCATGGCGGCCCAGCCCAGCACCGGCGGCATGGCACCCGAGGCGCCGCCAATCACGATGTTCTGCGGCGTGCGCGGCTTGAGCAGCAGGGTGTAGATGACCGCATAGCCCACGAACGTGGCAAAAGTGAGCCACATGGTCAGCGGATTGATCCATGCGTAAAGCACGGCAGAGCCCGCCAGGCACAGCACCGACGAGAACAGCAGCGCCTGCACATCGGACAACTGGCCCTTGGCGGTGGGGCGCCAGGCAGTGCGCTTCATTTTGGCGTCGATGGTTTTCTCGACCAGGCAGTTGAACGCCGCCGCCGCACCGGCCACCAGCCAGATGCCCAGGCAGGCCACGAGCATCTGGCGCAATTGCCCCCCCGAAGGCCAGCCGGGCACGGCCAGCACCATGCCGATGAGGGCACAAAACACGATGAGCTGCACCACGCGCGGCTTGGTCAGCGCGTAGTACTGGGCCAGCCGCGAGGGAACGGAAAAAGTGGCTGCGACGCTCATGCACGAACTCCCGATGCGCCTGCAGCGCGGCCTTGCGCCACCCCGGCGCCCTGACCCTGGGCTGTGCTGGAGTCCAGCGCCCAGGTCAGCACCACCACCAGCGCTGCAGCGCCCCCGGTGTGCAGCACGGCAGCGACCAGCGGCCAGTCCAGAATGACGTTGCTCAGGCCGGTGGCCAGTTGCAGTGCCGACAAGCCCAGCAGCCAGCGGGCCTGCACGCTCAGTTGCCGCGCCTGCGCCGGTGCTGCGGCACGCAGGGCAGCGGCACCGCCACGCAGACGCCAGGCCAGCAGCAAAAGCACCAGCAGCACCGCGTAGGCAAAAAGGCGGTGCACATAATGGATGGCAGTGAGTGCCGCAAAATCGATGTGGCTGCCATCCTTGAGCACCCCCAGCGGACGCCAGATCTGGAAGCCCTGGGCAAAATCCATCGCAGGCCACCAGCTTCCCTGGCAGGTGGGGAAGGTGGTACAGGCCAGCACGGCGTAATTGGTGCTGACCCAGCCTCCCAGAACCACCTGTACCGATACCAGCACCATGGCCAGCACCAGCAGGGTGCGCAGGCCCGGGGCCACCGGCACCGGCACGGCACCCGAGGTGGCCCGCGCGTAACGCACGGCCTGCACGCACAACAGCGCCAGCAGCACCAGGCCACCGATCAGGTGCAGCGTGACGATGGCCGGGAAGAGCTTCATCGTGACCGTCCAGGCGCCAAAGGCCCCCTGCAGGCACACCCATACCAGGGTAACCGTGGGCCACCAGGGGCTGATCGGCTCGGCCGATTGCCGGGCGTGGGCGGCATCACGTGCGCGCAGGCGGCGCTCGCGCCAGGCGGCCACGGTGAGAACAATGATCAGAACCCCGACGCCGGTGGCCAGATAGCGGTGGATCATCTCGACCCACGCCTTGCCATGGGTCACCGGCCCGGTGGGCATGGCCTCCTGCGCCGCCGAGATTTCGGTCCGCGCGCCCAGCGGGCTGGCATTGCCATAGCACCCTGGCCAGTCAGGGCAGCCCAGCCCCGAATCGGTGAGGCGCGTGAAGGCGCCGAACATCACCAGATCGAAGGTCAGGAACAGCGTGAGCACCGTCAGCGCCTGCAAACGGCGGCCCTGGGTGGCACCCCGGCTGCGCCACCAGACCCACAGCAGCGGGCCCAGGGCGATCACGGTGCCCAGCAGCATCAGGCGCAGAAGCGGGGCAAGGTCGTACAAAGGTTGGGTATCAGTCATGTCGGTTATCCATTGCGCTTCACGCTACGCGCAGCCCATGCAGCGCACGGCCCTGGCCAGCGGCCACCGCGCAAGGGCCGCCAGTATTCCACTGTGTGGGCGCTGGTAGCGTCCCCCTTCCCGCGTCGCGCAGCGAGGCGAGAGAAGGGGGAAGGCGCGCAGCGCCACAGGGGGTTGTTCATTGTTTTTCCAGACGGCCGGCAGTATCCCAGGAAGCGGAAGCGCGCAGCAGGCGCTCCAGGTCCCGTTTGGCTTTGGCAGCCGCCGCTGTATCGAGGGCGGGCGCAAAGCGCATCATCCAGTTCCCCATGGGGTCCACCACATACAGGTGCTCGGTCAGCGCATGCCCACCCTGCGGCTCCAGCCACTGCGCCAGGGCTGCGGCGTCCACGCGCAACACGGTGGCCTGCTGCAGGCCCGGCAGGATGGATGCCGGCGGCGCCTGGTCATCCGTCACCAGCCAGACCCAGTCCAGCCGCTCCTTGTCCTTGCCCAGGCTCTCGCGCATCTGGCGCTGCAGGTACAGGTGGTTCTGGCAGGCAGCGTCGCAGGCGCCGGACGCCACACTCACCAGCAGCCACTGCCCGCGCAGGGCCTGGAGGCGTTCAGGCCGACCATCGAGGGCCGTCACGGCCAGGTCGGGCATGGGTCGCTGGGGTTGCACCAGTTCGCCAAAATTGCGCCGCCCTTCGGGCCGCACCACGTAATAGGTGAAATACGACGCCACCACGGGCGAGACGCAGACGAGCAACAGCAGCAGCAGTTTCCAGCGGGCGTGGCGCGCCTTGGGGGGCTGTGCAGCACCGCCCCGTTCACCCGCCCGGTGCATGGCGGTGTCAGGGGGCAGTGCTGCGGGGACGGAGGAAGCGTCGGACAAGTTGAAACCAGACATAAAGAGTAGCAATCAGGCCACTGAGCCCGAACCATTGGAATGCGTAGCCGTGGTGCTTATCCACGCCGGCGCTGACGGCCGGCCACTGGCGCAACAGCCCATCGCCGTCCGCACCGGTCTGCAGCACCGTCACATCGGCCAGCGGCAAGCCCGTTTCGGCACGGAACGCTGCCAGGTCGAGATTTTGCCGGATACGCGATGCCCCGGGGGCATTGTCGCCGCCTTCGAGTTCCATCAGTCGGGCCGGGGTTGCTGCCACGCGCCCCGCCAGTTCCACGGTGCCCGGCGGGGTTTCCAGGGGTGGCAGGGCGGTGCGGTCCTGGAAATTGCGTGGCGCCCAGCCCCGCTGCACCAGTACGACCACCGGGCTGCCCTCCAGTTGCAGGGGCGTCACCACCAGGAAGCCCTGCCGTCCGCGCATCTGCCGGTTGTCCAGATAGACCGTGTGTTGCGCCAGCCACTGGCCGCGCAGCGCCACCGGGCGGTGCAGGATCGCCTCGCGTGCGTCGGCACCGTCGAGTGCCGTCAATGCCCGGCCATCAAGGGCAGGCAGACGCAGGCGCTCATCGATGGCCGCCTGCCATGCCTGCTTTTGCGCGGCGCGGTCGAGTTGCCAGCGCCCCAGTGAAGCCGTCGCAGCCACCGAGGCCACGGCAGCCAGGGTCACCAGCCAGAAACGCCAGTCCATCGGCACGCGGCGCGGTGTCACGGGATAATGCCTTTCATGAAAATTCTGGTTCTTCTCGGTTTCCTGGCCATTGTGGCCAGTTTGGGCTCTGCCTTGTTCTTCATGCTGCGCACCCAGCGGGATGATGCCGCCAGCGGCAAGCGCATGGCGCGCGCCCTGGCCTGGCGTGTGGGTCTTTCGGTGGTGTTGTTCGTCTGCCTCCTGCTGGCCTGGAAGCTCGGCTACATCCAGCCCACCGGGCTGCCCGCCACGCGGTGACGCCCACCCCAATCCAGCGAAAAAGGCGCCTTGCGGCGCCTTTTTGCTTGTCGGGCACTGCCCCGTTCACATCCAGTAAACCAGCACGTACAGGCCGAGCCAGACCACATCGACGAAGTGCCAGTACCACGCGGCCCCTTCAAAGCCGAAATGCCGTTCGGCACTGAAATGGCCCTTCTGCAAGCGCAGCGTGATGACCAGCAGCATGATCATGCCCAGGAACACGTGAAAACCGTGGAAGCCCGTGAGCATGAAGAAGGTCGAGCCGAACACACCCGAATTGAGCTTGAGGTTCAGATCGGTATACAGGTGGTAGTACTCGTACCCCTGCACGCACAGGAAGGTGATGCCCAGCAGCACCGTGATCCACATGAAGGCAATGGTTTTGCCGCGCTGGTTTTCACGCAGCGCATGGTGGGCGATGGTCAGCGTGACACCCGAGGTCAGCAGCAGCGCGGTATTGATGGTCGGCAGCCAGAACGGGCCCACGGTGGTGAAGGGCTCGACGATGCCGGCGGGCGAGGCCGTGGCACCGGCCGCCACGCTGGGCCAGACGGCCTTGAAATCGGGCCACAGGAGGGCGTTGTCCAGACTTCCCAGCGCAGGCACCGAATGCGACCGCGCCCACCACAGCGCCGTGAAGAAGGCACCGAAGAACATCACCTCCGAGAAGATGAACCAGCTCATGCTCCAGCGGTAGGACAGGTCGATCTTGCGGCTGTACAGCCCGCCTTCGCTCTCCTGCGCCGCATCGCGGAACCACTGGTACAACACAAACAGCCACCAGACCAGGCCCAGTGCCAGCGAATACTGGCCCCAGTCGTGCCCGTTGATCCACTGGCTGGCGCCCAGGATCACGAAAAACAGCCCGGCAGCCGCCATGATGGGATGGCGGGACTCGGCGGGAACGTAGTAGTACGGGGTTGTGCCGTGGGTTGATGCACTCATTTCAGCTCCTCAATCTCGATATCTTTGTTGTACGTTCCATGCGCCACAGGGGGTCAGACAATCCAGTTGACCAGTGCGATCAAACCGACCACCAGCGCAAAAATACCTGCCAGCCCGACGCCAATCACATGCAGCGGATTGACCTTCTCCAGGTCTTCCCGGTATTCACTGCCCTTGCGCAGGCCGATGAAGGACCACGCCACGGCCTTGACAGTGCGCAGCACGGAAGCCTTGCGGTGGTGGGCCGGCTCGGGACGCATCGCATCCTGGTTCATGTACCCACCTTCGCGGCGCCCTGTGGCACCGTGACCGCCGCAGTCGGTGCGGCGGGTGTCTTGCCGCCCACCTCGAAGAAGGTGTACGACAGCGTGATGGTGGTGACATCCTTGGACAGGCGCGGGTCGATCACGAACGCCACGGGCCACTCGCGCTTTTCACCGGGCTCCAGCGTGTACTGGTTGAAGCAAAAGCATTCAAGCTTGGTGAAGTGCGCAGCCGCCTGGCTGGGCGCGTAACTGGGAATGGCCTGCGCTGCCATGCGCCGGTTCTGCACGTTCTGGAATTCGTACAGCACCGTGGTCAGCTCGCCCGGATGCACCTGGACAGACCGTTGCGCAGGCTTGAACTCCCAGGGGCCGCGCGCGTTGGCATCGAATTCCACCGTGATGGTGCGGCTCTTGTCCACCTGGGTGTTGCCGGGCAGCTTCACATCACGCCCGGCCTGGCCGTTGCCCGGCACCTGGCGCTCGGACAACGACAGGATGTTGATGCCGGTCATCTCGCAGATCCGCTGGTAGATCGGGATCAGCGCATAGCCAAAGGCAAACATGCCCACCGCGATTACGGTCAGCTTTCCCACCATTCTGGCGTTTTCGCGGCTGCGGTTCATGGCGTGTCGATCAATGGTTCAGCAGGATGATCTTGGCCATGAAGCCGACGAAGAACGTCGCAGCCACCGAAGCCAGCACCAGCGCCATGCGCAGGTTGGATTTTTTCTGTTCCGCTGTCATGGCGTAGCTCCTTCAGCCGATCACACGGGTGGCCGTAGCGTCCAGCTTGGGCGGGGTTTCAAACGTGTGGAAGGGGGCCGGCGACGGCACTTCCCATTCCAGGCCTTCCGCGCCATCCCAGGGCTTCTGGGGCGCCTTGGCACCGTTGCCACGCATGCACGGCAAGACGACTGCCACGAAGAAATACACCTGCGCCAGACCGAAACCGAAAGCGCCAATGGATGCAATGGCGTTGAAGTCAGCGAACTGCATGGGGTAGTCGGCGTAGCGGCGCGGCATGCCGGCCAGCCCCAGGAAGTGCATCGGGAAGAAGGTGATGTTGAAGAAGATCAGCGACGCCCAGAAATGGATCTTGCCGCGCACCTCGGAATACATCACGCCGGTCCACTTGGGCAGCCAGTAGTACACGCCGGCAAACAGCGCGAACAGCGAGCCTGCCACCAGCACGTAGTGGAAGTGCGCCACCACGTAGTAGGTGTCCTGCAGCTGGATGTCGATCGGCGCCATGGCCAGGATCAGGCCGGTGAAGCCGCCGATGGTGAACACGAAGATGAAGCCCACCGCAAACAGCATCGGCGTCTCGAAGGTCATCGAGCCGCGCCACATGGTGGCCACCCAGTTGAAGATCTTCACGGCCGTGGGCACCGAGATCAGCATGGTGGCGTACATGAAGAACAGCTGGCCCGTCACCGGCATGCCGGTGGTGAACATGTGGTGCGCCCAGACGATGAACGACAGGATGGCGATCGACGAGGTGGCGTACACCATGGAGGCGTAGCCGAACAGCTTCTTGCGCGCGAAGGCAGGGACGATCTGGCTGATGATGCCGAAAGCCGGCAGGATCATGATGTAGACCTCGGGGTGACCGAAGAACCAGAAGATATGCTGGTACATCACCGGGTCGCCGCCGCCTGCGGGGTTGAAGAAGCTGGTGCCGAAGTGGCGGTCGGTCAGCGTCATGGTGATGGCACCGGCCAGCACGGGCATGACGGCGATCAGCAGGTAGGCGGTGATGAGCCAGGTCCAGCAGAACATGGGCATCTTCATCAGCGTCATGCCGGGAGCGCGCATGTTCAGGATGGTCACGATGATGTTGATCGAGCCCATGATGGACGAGGCGCCCAGGATGTGCATGGCGAAGATGCCGGCATCCATCGAGGGGCCCATCTGCAGCGTCAGCGGTGCGTACAGCGTCCAGCCTGCGGCGGGCGCGCCGCCGGGCATGAAGAACGAGCCCACCAGCAGCAGCGCGGCCGGGATCATCAGCCAGAAGCTGAAGTTGTTCATGCGCGCAAAGGCCATGTCGGAGGCGCCGATCTGCAGCGGCACCATCCAGTTCGCAAAGCCCACGAAGGCCGGCATGATGGCGCCGAACACCATGATCAGGCCGTGCATGGTGGTGAGCTGGTTGAACAGCTCGGGATTGACCAGCTGCAGGCCGGGCTGGAACAGCTCGGCACGGATCAGCAGCGCCAGCACGCCGCCCACCATCAGCATGGTGAACGAGAACAGCAGGTACAGCGTACCGATGTCCTTGTGGTTGGTGGCAAACAGCCAGCGGCGCCAGCCGCTGGGGCCATGGTGGTGGTCGTGTGCGTCGTGGGCGTGGCCGCCCGCGTGCGCGGGGTGATCGAGAACTGCGCTCATGTTGGATTCCTCAATGCTCTTTTACTTGGCGCGCTGTGCCACGATTTCAGACGGCTGAACCAGTTGACCGGTCTTGTTCGACCAGGCGTTCTTGGTGTAGCTGACCACGGCGGCCAGATCGGTGTCGCTGAGCTGCTTCCAGGCCGGCATGGCACCGTTGGCCGCCCCCTGCAACAGCACCTGGATCTGCTTGGCATGGTCGGCATCCTTGACGATGGCCGATCCGTCGAGCGGCTTGATCGGGCCCGCTCCCTTGCCGCTGGCCTGGTGGCAGGCGGCGCAGTTGGCGGCATAGACCTTCTCGCCACGCTTCAGGATGTCGTCGAGCGCCCAGACCTTGGCCGGGTCATCCAGCTTGGCGGCGGCCTTCTTCAGCTCGGCTTCGACCCACAGGCTGTAATCGGGGGCCGACAGCACCTTCACATGGATGGGCATGTAGGCATGCTCCTTGCCGCACAGCTCGGCGCACTGGCCGTAGTAGTCGCCCACCTTTTCGGCGCGGAACCAGGTGTCGCGCACGAAGCCGGGAATGGCGTCCTGCTTGATGCCGAAGGCCGGCACCATGAAGGCATGGATCACGTCGTTGGCGGTGGTGATGATGCGGATCTTCTTGCCCACGGGCACGACCAGCGGGTTGTCCACCTTCAGCAAATAGTCGTTCGGGGCGTTGGCCACGTCGCCGCTGTTGGACATGGCGCGGTGGCTGCTGTCGATCGTCGAGATATAGGACAGCCCCTCGCCTTCGCCCTTGAGGTAGTCATAACCCCACTTCCACTGGTAGCCCGTGGTCTTGATCGTGAGGTCGGCATTGGTGGTGTCTTTCTGGGCCACCAGCACCTTGGTGGCCGGCAAAGCCATGCCGATCACGATGAGGAAGGGGATCACCGTCCAGACCACTTCCACCGTGACCGATTCGTGGAAGTTGGCAGACTTGGCGCCCTGCGACTTGCGGTGCTTCCAGATGGAATAGAACATCACCGCAAACACCGCCACAAAGATGACGGTGCAGATGATGAGCATCATCCAGTGCAGAAAGTGCTGCTCCTCGGCGATGCGGGTGGCTGGCGGATGGAGATTCAGCTGGTTGACGGCAGGACCGCCCGGCAGGTCGGACACGGCATGGGCCACGCTCCCTATCCAGGCGCCCGCCAACCACAGGACAGAGGCCAGCTTGCGGGGAATGCTCTTCATGGTTCTCACTTGTTTCAGCCTCATAAATCGAAACCATTGGCCCCGACGGCGCAGGACCAGGCCTCTGGAACACATCGCACCACCAGCGCAGAAAACAGACGGCAAGCGTTCAGCGGTCCGCGCCGGGATGGCGTGACCCAACAGGTGTTCGTGTGTGTCCGGGCAACTCGGCCCATGTCATGCCGGGCACGCCGCTTCCCGTTGACCGGAAGCCGCATCGCCCTGCATTGCCGCGCCTGTTGACGGCGCCTTCCACCAATCCCCCCTGCTGGCATTCGGGGCGATTGTAGCGCGGCTTGTTTTAAATCATGGAACGCTGCAAATCATTCGGCACTTGCTTGCCAATTTGCGACATGTCATTGACAAAAACACGCCGACTTGCTCTAAGATGTTTCGCCTTTGCGTCCCGCGCCCCGCAGCATGGCGCGCATGTCCTGCAGCGAAACGGCGCTGTGCTCGGCCACCGGAACCCGGCGCGCGGGTTTGAACGCATGGCCGTACACAATCTCGAAGGTCAGCGCCAGATGCCCGTCCTGCGCGGGATCAGCCAGGTGCTCGGTGAGCGCTTGCAACAGCCGCCCATGCCAGCCCCGCCCACGCAGCGCAGGAAAACGCTGCGGATGCAGGTTGACCCCGAGTTCACGCAACTCCTGCAGCAGGCGTTCAGCCGTGGGGAAGGTCAGCGTGATGCGCTCCATGTCCATCACCGGTTCGGCAAAACCCGCCTCGATCAGCATGTCACCCCAATCGTGCATGTCGGTGAACGCATGGCCCGGGGCGGGCCAGCCCAACGCAGCGTAAACAGCACGCAACTCGCGCAGCGAGTCGGGCCCGAGGCAGGAGAACATCAGATAGCCATCGACCGCCAGCGCCTGGTTCCACTGCGCGATCAATGCCTGCGGGTCGGGCGCCATGTGCAGCGCCATGTTGGCCCAGAGCATCTGCACCCCTGCCGGGGCGGGTTGCTCGAAATGCACTCGCCCGCCCTTCCAGCGGGCGGCGTTCCACCAGGGGGCTGTCAGCGCGCTGGCGGCATGGGGCCGCATCGGCGCCGAGGTTTCGACAACATAGCAAACGGCGTCCGGGTACCGCTGGCGTACCAGCGCATGGCCCTGCAAACCGCCTCGCACGGCATCCCAGTGGCACCAGGCGGCCGGCGCCTCGCGAATCCATTGCAGACGCGACTCCATGCGCCGAGCCACTTCCTCGTGCAGCCAGGGCGAATGGGCAGGAGCGGCGGCATGCCAGCGGCTGGCGGCAACGGGATCGATCGTGGGGGGGCGCTCTGACGGCATGGTGTGGGGAAACGAATGGAAAGCGCCTATATTGGACACCATCATGTTGGGCCCGATTGCCACAGGGATATCCACGCGCCTGCACGCCTTGGCGGCTCGCCTGCCGAGCCAGTGCGCGGTCTGCCACGCCTGGCCCGCGCAGCGGGTGTGCGACGCCTGCGCGGCCCGCTTCGCCCAGCCCCGCACCCGTTGCGAGACCTGTGCCTTGCCCCTCGCGTCCGGCACACGGCGCTGCGGGGCCTGCCTGCGCCACCCGCCCGCCCTGGCGGCCTGCGTGGCGGCGGTGGACTACGGCTACCCCTGGGCCGACCTGCTGGCGCAATTCAAGTTCCAGGGCGACCCCGGCTGGGCCGCCACCCTGGCCACACTGCTGCGCAGCACGCCCTGGGCCGAGCCGCTGCTCGAATCCGCAGACCTGGTCCTGCCCGTGCCGCTGTCGCGCGAGCGCCTGCGCGAGCGCGGATTCAACCAGTCGCTGCTGCTGGCCCGCCACCTGGCGCCGCGCAAGACCGATGCCAACCTGCTGCTGCGCCTGCGCGACACCCCCGCCCAAAGCGGTCTTTCGCGCTCACAGCGCCTGCGCAACCTGCAAGGTGTGTTTGCCGTCGAACCGCTGCGCGCAGCCCGGGTGCAGGGCCGACGCATCGTGCTGGTGGACGACGTGATGACCACCGGCGCCACGCTGGACGCTGCAGCCATGGCCCTGCGGCACGCGGGCGCACACCATGTGGCGGCCCTGGTGGTGGCGCGGACCGAAGCGCATGCCTGATACGCCTTCTTACGATGCCGGCCCCCACGGCCCACGCACCGAACCGACAATAGGCGCCATGTTTCATATCGTTCTGGTCGAGCCTGAAATCCCCCCCAACACGGGTAACGTGATCCGGCTGGCTGCCAACACGGGCTGCACCCTGCATCTGATCGAACCGCTGGGTTTTTCGATGGAAGACCGGCTCATGCGCCGCGCGGGGCTGGATTACCACGAATACGCACAGGTGCTGCGCCACCCCGGCTGGACGGCGTTCCTGCGGGCCGCCCAGCCCGATGCCACGCGCATGTTTGCGCTCACCACCCACGGCACCCAGACGGTGTTCGACAACTGCTTCCTTCCGGGCGACTGGCTGGTGTTCGGCGCCGAGACGCGCGGCCTGCCGCCCGAGCTGCGTGAAACCTTCGCACCGGCCCAGCAACTGCGGCTGCCCATGGTGCCGGGCCAGCGCAGCCTGAACCTGTCGAACGCGGTGGCCGTGACGGTGTTCGAAGCCTGGCGGCAAAACAGCTTTGCGCTGACCTCTCCCCAGACCCTCGCACCGGCAGTCTGAGCCTCAGACCGCCGGACCGCCCTCGCGCTGGGCCACGGCCTGGGGTGTCTGCTCGATCACGAAATCGAGAAATGCCTTGGTGCGCGCAGGCATCAGGCGCCGCGTGGGCAGCGCGGCATACACGGTGTAGCGCGAGTGCAGCCAGTCGGGCAGCACATGCACCAGCGCACCACTGGCCAGGTAGGGCGCTGCCAGCAGGCGCGCCATCACGGCCACGCCCAGGCCGTCGAGTGCGGCGCGCAGCAGCAGGTCGGTGCTGACCGACTGCAGGGCCACCGGCACGTCCACCTCCTGCGCGCGGGCGTCGCCCTGCACGGACTGCAGGCGCAGACGCCGCCCCGCCTGCGCACCCGCCAGCTGGCCGTTGTCACGCAGGTACTCGTGCCGCACCAGATCCTCGGGTTGCCGGGGCACCCCCATGCGCTGCAGATAGCCGGGCGCGGCCACCACGATGGCTTCTCCGTGCAGCAGGGTGCGGGCCACGATGTTGCCGTCGTAGTCCTCCGGCACCACCATCAGGGTCAGGTCGAACGCCTCCACCCGGGTGGAGACCGAGTTGTCGGTCGCGATGTCGAGCAGCAGCCGGGGGTGGCGTGCACGCCAGGGCGCCATCAGCGGAGCGAGAAAGTACGTGGCCAGCACCGGGGGTGCCAGCACATGCACCGTGCCCTGCAGGTCGCGCGTGCTGGCGGCGGCGGCCGCCTCGGCATCCTCGATCTCGTACAGGATGGCGCGCACGCGCAGCAAATAGGCCTGCCCTGCAGCGGTGAGCGCGACCTTGCGTGTGGTGCGCTGCAGCAGCCGAGTGTTCAGATGCTGCTCCAGCTCGGCCACCATGCGCGTGACCACCGGGGGCGACATGTCCATGGCGCGCGCGGCAGCGGCAAATCCGCCCTCGTCCACGACACGAGCGAACACCTTCATGGCTTGCAGGCGGTCCATGGTTCAGTCCCCCCACTCTGCATTGGGCACGGTCCAGGCCAGCAGCCACCGCGCAAGGGCCGCCCCGCCGCGCTGGTGGCGTCCCCCTTCCCCGCATCGCGCAGCGATGCGAGAGAGAAGGGGGAAGCGGCGCAGCCGCTCAGGGGGTTGGCACCCTATACCGCTGCGCCGTAGCTGCGCGAAAGCGACTCGGCCACGCAGGCCGGCTTGTCGCCCCCCTCGCGCTCCACGGTCACCAGCCAGGTCATCTGCATGCCGTCGGGCTGCAACGCCTCGGTGGCCTGCAGCGTCATGCGGGCGCGCACGCGGCTGCCCACGGGCACCGGCGAGGTGAAGCGCACGCGGTTGAGACCATAGTTCACGCCCATGCGGGCGCCTTCGATGTGGATTGCCAGCTCGAAAAAGCGCGGAATCAGCGACAGCGTGAGAAAGCCGTGCGCGATTGGCGCGCCGAACGGCCCCGCCTTGGCGCGCTCCGGGTCCACATGGATCCACTGGTGGTCGCCCGTGGCCTGGGCGAACAGGTTGACCTGCTCCTGCGTGATGGTGATCCAGTCGGTCACGGCGACTTCCTGGCCCACGCAGGCGCTCACTTCGGAATACGAATGAAAGGTTTTCATGGCCGCAATGTAGCGCCGCGCCCGCATGCGCGATGTCTGCCGGGCGACAGCCGGTGGCCCCCGGGCCGCTCACGCGTCCAGCCATGCGCAGATGCCCTGCCATTGCTCCAGGTCGCGCGCCACGCGGCCCGGTGCCACGTCGAACAACGTGATGCCATGCGCCGCGAGGTGGATGTAGTTCTGTGTGTCGCGCAGATAGCCCAGCACGGGAAAGCCCAGGCTGTCGACAAAGTGGTGCAGCTGCTCGGCCGCGCGCGTGCGCTGGTCCACACGCATGCCCACGATGCCCACCTCGGCCCGCCCGGCGCGGCGGTGCGCGGCCAGCTGGTCGAGAAATTCGCGCGTGGCGAAGATGTCGAACACGCTGGGCTGCAGGGGCACGATGATCTTGTCGGCCTGCTTGAGCACATCGCCCAGGCGCCAGCCGTGCAAGCCTGCGGGCGTGTCAAGCACCGCATGGCTGGCCTCGCGGGGCGGGCGCGAAATCATGTCGGAGGTTGCATCCCACAGCCCGATGGGCCGCGCCGCCGGCGGGCGCAGGCCCAGCCAGAGCCGCGCGGACTGCTGGCGATCCACGTCGCCCAGCACCACCGCATGGCCCTGGCGCGCCCAGTAGCCCGCGATATTCGTCGCCAGCGTGGACTTGCCCACGCCGCCCTTCGGATTGGCCACTACAACCACTGGCATGGGGACCTCCTTGCAATCAGTCGCGGAAAATTATCAACAAAATATGCCTCTAACGCCCTGAATAAAAGCGCTAACAGCTATATGAACAATAGCAACACACCATCCATCAGGCGTGCTGGCCGCCGCGTTTGACGAAAAACAGCCCGGCTCCCACCGCCATCAGCAAGCCGCCAAACACCCGATTCTGCATACGCACGGCACGGGCGCTGCGCATCAGGCGGCGCAAGGCGCTGGCGCCCGCAGCGTAGCCGTGCATCACCACCACGTCCACCGTCACCGTGGTGGCAGCCATCACCGCCAGCTGCGTCCACAGCGGGCGGGACTCGGTCATGAACTGGGGCAGCACGGCCACCATGAAGATGATGCCCTTGGGGTTGGTGGCGTTGGTCAGAAACCCGGTCAGGCAGCGCTTCTGCCAAGGGCCGGCAGGAGCCTGCTCGTCGCCCTGCAGGGGGGAGGCATCGCCCGCGCGCCACTGCGAAAAGCCCACATAGATGAGGTAGCAGGCGCCCAGCACCTTCACGATGCTGAAGGCCAGCTCGGAAGCCAGCAGCAACGAACCCACGCCCGCGCCCGCGATCAGCAGAATGAGCAGCAGGCCCAGCTGCAGACCCAGAATGGTGGCGCCGGTTTTGCGCACGCCATACGACAGGCCATGGCTCATGGACAGCACGGCGCCCGAACCGGGCGACACCGCGATCAGGCACGATGCCGCAAAGAAAGCCAGCCAGGTCTGCAAGTCCATGAAACGCACCATCCGAAAAACACACGAGGGCTGGCATCTTAGCAACGCCGACCGCACCGCGCCGGTGCGCCCCCGCTACGCCGAGTGCCGCAGGCACAGGGTCTGTCCCATGGGCTGTGCGGCACGGGCAAGCCGCAGCGGCGAAGGGAAGACTTCCACCGCAGTTTGAAGCAAAAAGAGCTGCCAGCGCCCACTCACAGGGCGTCGGCAGCTCTGATTTCAGTAGCTAACGGTTCAGTCGAGGCTGGCGCCCGACTCCTTGACCACCTTGCCCCACTTCAGGCTTTCCTTCTGGATGAAGTCGGCAAACTGGGCGGGTGTCTCGTTGGCGGGTTCACCGCCCTGGTCGTCGATCTTCTTCTTCACCTCGGCATTGGCCAGCACCTTGGACAGGGCCGTGCTGATCTTGGCCAGCACCGGCGCAGGGGTGGCGGCCGGGGCAAACAGGCCGAACCACGACGTGGCCTCGTAGCCGGGCACGCCGGCCTCGGCGATGGTCGGCACGTCGGGCAGGTCGGCCGAGCGCTTGGCGGTGGAGATGGCGATGGCGCGCAGCTTGCCGCCGCGCACATGCGGAATCACCGAGGGCAGGTTGTCGAACATGATCGAGATCTGGCCGCCCAGCAGGTCGCTCACGGCCGGAGCGCTGCCCTTGTAGGGGACATGCACCATGTCCACCTTGGTCATGCTCTTGAACAGCTCGCCCGACAGGTGGGGCGAGGCGCCGTTGCCCGGCGAGCCGAAGTTGATCTTGCCGGGGTTGGCCTTGGCGTAGGCAATCATTTCCTGCACCGTCTTGAACGGCTGCGAGGGGTGTGCCACGAGCAGGTTGGGCACCATGGCCACGCGCGTCAGCGGGGCAAAGTCCTTGATCGGGTCGTAGGGCAGCTTCTTGTACAGCGCGGCGTTGATGGCGTGCGTGCCCACCGTGCCCATGAACAGGGTATGGCCGTCGGCCGCAGCCTTGGCGGCGAAGGCGGCGCCGATGTTGCCCCCCGCGCCGGCCTTGTTCTCCACCACCACGGGCTGGCCCAGCTCGGTGGAGAGGTACTGGCCCACCAGGCGCGCCAGGATGTCGGTGGTGCCGCCCGCCGCAAACGGCACGACGATGGTGATGGGCTTGGTGGGGTAGTTCTGCGCAGCAGCGCCCAGGGGCAGCGTGGCCGTTGCGGCCAGTGCGATGGCGCCCAGAACGGCGCGGCGGGTGGTGCGGGTGACGTGGGACATGGTGGCTCCTGCTTTCAAGGGTGGAAGGGGGTGGTGAAGATCAGGCGGGCACGCTCACACGCGCTCCAGAATCACGGCAATGCCCTGCCCCACGCCAATGCACATGGTGCACAGCGCGTACTTGCCGCCCGTGGCGTGCAGGCGGTTGACGGCCGTGGTCGCCAGACGGGCGCCGCTGGCCCCCAGCGGGTGGCCCAGCGCAATGGCGCCGCCCCAGGCGTTGACGCGGGCGTCGTCGTCTTTCAGGCCCAGTGCGCGCAGCACGGCCAAGCCCTGGGCTGCGAAGGCTTCGTTGAGTTCGATCACGTCCATGTGGTCGATGCTCAATCCCGTCTGCGCCAGCACCTTGAGCGTGGCGGGCGTGGGGCCAAAGCCCATGATGCGCGGCGCCACGCCGGCCGTGGCCATGCCGACCACGCGGGCGCGCGGGGTCAGGCCGTTCTTCGCGGCGCTGGCTTCGTTGGCCAGCAGCAGGGCGCAGGCGCCGTCGTTCACGCCCGAGGCGTTGCCGGCGGTGACGCTGCCGTCCTGCCGCACCACGCCCTTGAGCTTGGCCAGGGCTTCCAGGCTGGTCTCGCGCGGGTGCTCGTCCTGGCTGACGATGAGGGCGTCGCCCTTCTTCTGCGGGATGTGCACGGGCACGATCTCGCGCGCCAGGTGGCCGGCCTGGATGGCGGCCACGGCGTTCAACTGGCTGCGCAGCGCCATGCGGTCCTGGGCTTCGCGTTCGATCTTGAACTCGATGGCGACGTTCTCGGCCGTTTCGGGCATGGAATCGACGCCGTACTTTTCCTTCATCAGCTTGTTGACAAAGCGCCAGCCGATCGTGGTGTCGTACACCGCGTTGGCGCGCGAGAAGGCGCTTTCTGCCTTGGGCATGACGAAGGGTGCGCGGCTCATGCTTTCCACGCCGCCGGCGATCATCAATCCGGCTTCACCGGCCTTGATGGCGCGCGCGGCCGTGCCCACGGCGTCCAGGCCCGAGCCGCACAGGCGGTTGATGGTGGCGCCGGGCACTTCCACGGGCAGGCCGGCGAGCAGGCTGGCCATGTGGGCGACGTTGCGGTTGTCTTCGCCGGCCTGGTTGGCACAGCCATAGAGCACGTCGGTGACGCTGGCCCAGTCCACGCCGGGGTTGCGCTCCATCAGCGCCTTGAGGGGGATGGCACCGAGGTCGTCGGTGCGCACCGAGCTGAGGGCGCCGCCGTAGCGGCCGATGGGGGTGCGGATGGCGTCGCAGATGAAGGCTTGGGTCATGGCTGTCTCCAGAGATCGCGGTGGGTTAAATGGAATGGTGGGGTGCGCCGGGTTCAGGCGGCGGGCCGGATGGGCAGGCCCACCAGGCGTTCGAGTTCGGCGTGGGCCAGGCCCGGCACGGTGTCGATGAGCTGAAGGCCGTCCGGCGTGCAGGCCAGCGTGCACAGGTCGGTGTAGATGCGCTTGACGCAGGCGATGCCGGTGAGCGGGTAGGTGCAGCGCTCGACCACCTTGCTCTCGCCCTGCTTGCTCAGCAGGTCCATCATCACCCAGGTCTGCTTGGCACCAATGGCCAGGTCCATGGCACCGCCCACGGCCGGGATGGACCCGGGCTCGCCCGTGCTCCAGTTGGCCAGGTCGCCCGTGGCACTGACCTGGAAGGCGCCGAGCACGCAGATGTCCAGGTGGCCGCCGCGCATCATGGCAAAGCTGTCGGCGTGGTGGAAGTACGCGCCGCCCGGCAACAGCGTGACGGGCTGTTTGCCGGCGTTGATGAGGTCGTAGTCCTCGCTGCCGGCGGCCGGTGCCGGGCCCATGCCCAGAATGCCGTTTTCGCTCTGCAGGATGACCTCGCGGCCCTCGGGGATGTGGTTGGCCACCTGGGTGGGCATGCCGATGCCCAGGTTGACGTAGGCACCGTCGTGGATGTCTTGCGCCACGCGGCGGGCCAACTCTTCTTTGCTTCGTTTTTGATAGCTGCTCACGCTTGATCCTTTTGCGTCAGATGGCAATTTCATGCTTATTTCTTGAAACCGCCGCCCTGCGTGGCCACGCGCTCGATCTGGACGATCTGGCTGACGTAGATGCCGGGGGTGACGATGGCCTCGGGGTCGAGCGCGCCCAGTTCCACGACTTCGTGCACGGTGGCCACGGTCTTTTTCGCAGCGGTGGCCATCACCGGGCCGAAGTTGCGCGCCGACATGCGGTAGGTCAGGTTGCCCCAGCGGTCGCCGCGTTCGGCCTTGATGAGCGCCACGTCGCCGTGGATCGGGAGCTCAAGCACGTGTTGCTTGCCATTGATCTCGCGCGTCTCCTTGCCGGCGGCCAGCTCGGTGCCATAGGCCGTCGGGCAGAAGAAGGCGCCGATGCCGGCACCGGCTGCGCGCAGGCGCTCGGCCAGCGTGCCCTGGGGCACCAGTTCGAGTTCCAGCTGGCCCGCGCGGTAGAGGCCGTCGAACACATGGCTGTCCACCTGGCGCGGGAAGCTGCAGATGATCTTGCGCACGCGGCCGGCCTTGAGCAGCGCAGCCAGGCCCTGCTCGCCATTGCCGGCGTTGTTGTTCACCACGGTGAGATCGCGCGCGCCCTGGGCGATCAGGCCGTCGATGAGTTCACCGGGAATGCCCGCCGTGCCAAAGCCGCCAATGAGGACGGTGGCGCCGTCCTGCACGCCTTCCAGCGCCTGCGCGACTGAATCTGCCAGTTTGTTGATCATCCGGAAAGTTCTCAGGGAATGAATGGAATGGCTTGCGTCGTGAAGAAAAAATTCCTCCAATTGTTCGTATAAAGAACAATTGTTCGCTAGACGAATTATACTTAGTTCACAAATGAACGCCACCCCCCAAAAAAATCCGACCCCAAGCCCGGCGACAGCTACGTGCAGTCGTTCGCGCGCGGGCTTGAAGTCATCCGCTCGTTCAATGCGTCGGTGTCGCAGCAGACGCTCAGCGAGGTGGCCGCGAACACGGGCTTGAGCCGCGCTGGCGCACGCCGCATCCTGCTGACGCTGCAGACGCTGGGTTATGTGGAGAGCGACGGGCGGCTGTTCCGCCTCACGCCGCGCATCCTGGATCTGGGGTTTGCCTACCTCTCGTCGCTGCCCATCTGGAACCTGGCAGAACCGGCGATGGAAGCACTGGCGGACCAGGTGCACGAGTCCTGCTCGGCCGCCGTGCTCGACGGGCTGGATGTGGTGTATGTGCTGCGCGTGCACACGCACAAGATCATGAGCACCAACCTCGGCGTGGGCTCGCGCCTGCCCGCGTTCTGGACATCGATGGGCCGCGTGCTGCTGGCCGCCCTGCCCGAGGACGAAGTGCTGCGCCGCCTGCAGCAGACCGCGCCACGCCAGCGCTTCACGCAGCACACGCTGCTGGACGACGAGGGCCTGCTCGCCAGCATTCGGCAGACGCGCGAACAGGGCTGGAGTCTGGTGAACCAGGAACTGGAGGAAGGTCTGATTTCCATCGCCGCGCCGCTGAAGAACCGCGCGGGCCAGACGGTGGCGGCCCTCAATATCAGTGGCCAGGCCAACCGCACCAGCGCACAGATGATGCAGGAGCAGTTCCTGCCGGCGCTGCTGCAGGCCACACGGGCCATCTCGCGCCTGCTGGGGGCACGGGTCTAGGAGCCTGTCGGACTTGGAGCGTCGAAAGCGAAAATCGGCCCCAGCGAGGACAGTTTTTGCCGGATTTGCAGCCCCATAGCACGGCTATGGGGCTAAAAGACGGTGAAAAATGGACCGCTGCGGTCGATTTGCAGCCGACGATTTCCAAGTCCGACAGGCTCCTGGCCGGGTTGTGCGAGGTCAGGGTTTGCGAAAACCCATCACCAGCACCACGCCACCGATCAGCATGGCGCCCAGGCTCAGCCACTGGGGAATGTTGACAGACTCCTTCTCCTTCACGGTCAGCTCCAGCGGGCCCAGCTTGGCCTGCGTGGTGTCCTTGGTGAAGCTAAACCCGCCTGTCAGCAAACCGGCCAGGCCCAGTACCAGCAAAACGGCTCCGATCAAACGCATGGCAGTCATGAAAAATCTCCTTGTGACAACGGGGTGCCATCCAGGACACAGCGCCCTCTCACCCTCTGGCAGCCACTGTAGAGCGCCGTACTGCCCTGCCGCGTAGGACGCCACCGCATGGCATGGCAGGGCGCGTGCTACGCTCTGGCGCCATGTTCAATCCCTCCCAAGCCGACGTTCGCCGCTTTTTCTGCGCCGCCCATGCCAAGGCGCAGGCCGGTGCACCCATGGAAGCCATAGAAACCCTGGCCAGCCTGTGGATCGCCGAGCACCCCGAGTACCTCGCCGACCTGCAGGATGCCGATGCGGCCGTGGCGCGCAATTACGACGAAACGCCCGACCGCACCAACCCCTTCCTGCACCTGTCGATGCACCTGTCGATCAGCGAGCAGTGCAGCATCGACCAGCCGCGCGGCATCCGCCAGGCGGTCGAACTGCTGGGCAAGCGCCTCGACTCGCTGCACGACGCCCACCACGCCACCATGGAATGCCTCGGCCAGATGCTGTGGGAGAGCCAGCGCTCGGGCCGCCCACCCGATGGGGACGCCTATGTCGCCGCCGTGCAGCGGCGCGCCACGCGCGACTGAGGGCGACTGAGGTTCAGGCCGGGAGCCGCCCGGTGGGGCAGGCGGGCTGCCTGCCTTCATGCCACACCCCCAGGCAGTCGTGCGGCACCACCAGCAGGTCGCTCTTCATGCCGCCCGCCAGCAGCTTGCGGGGCACGCTGCCGCGCACCCAGTCCATCAGCCATGAGCGACGTTCCTGGCCAAGCACCACCAGATCGGCACCGATGCGCTCCTGCTGCACCGTCAGGTGGCGCACCGCGTCGCCCCGGCCGATCAGGGTGCCCACGCGGTTGCGCCGGGCCTCGAACACATCAGACAAGCGGTAGAGCTGCTGCTGCGCATACTGCTGCACTTCGCGGCGGTAGGCCTGCACGGCTGCCGTCGAGGCCTCGGCGCTGCGCAGCCGGGCTTCGTTGTGGGTGTCGATAGCGTGGAACAGCTCCAGGGCGGCACCGGCCTCCAGGTCGCCGGCATAGCGCACCAGCGGACGGGACGCCGCACAAAAATCCACCGACACCAGCACCCGTGCATACGCCCCCTGCCACGGCCGCTGCACCACCAGCACCGGACAGGGGCTGCGCCGCAGCAGCGGGTACAGCAGCTGCCGCCTCGGCAGAACGACCCCGTCCCGGTACATGCGGCCATGGGCCACCATCAGGTCGGCACGCGCCGCCTCGGTCAGGCCGTCCTCCAGCAGCCGCCCCGTGCCGGCGATGGTGCTCACCTCCACACCATGGCGCCGTGCGAGCTGGCGCGCACGCTGGTCCAGCCGCGCCATCGGGTCCGACAGCTGCAAGGGCGGGGTCTCGCAGGCATACAGGATGCGCAGCCGCGCGCCATGGGCGGCGGCCAGCGCGGCGGCGCGATCGAGGCCGTGCTCGGCCTGGATGGAAAAATCGGTCAAGGCCAGGATGTTCTGGATGCGCATGGGGTTCCTCTCGGGCAGGGTGCAGGGACGGGGTCACCGTCGTCGTCAGCGTCACCCGGCTCCGACCGTGGAGCTGGCTTGCCCGGCACCAGGAGCCGGGACGGAAAGCGCGCGCCGCACCACCGGGCGGAGAAATGCCCGGCGGTTGCTGGATGACGTCTGGGAGAGAGAGGAACCGCCGGGCCTAGAAATCTGCGTCCGACGCAGCGGGCTCGGCACCACCCTGCCTGGGGCGCACCCGCATGATCCAGCCGGGCCGGCGGGCCAGGTGTGCGGGTGAGACAAGGGTGAAAAGCAGCGGGTTCATGCGCTGCCTATTTTATGAGCAGCAGGGTGCTGCCGCAAGCATGTCGCACCTGGGCGTGCCAGTATTGACGGGGGGGCAGCAAGCCCCCGGGAGGGTCAGCGGAAGCGCGGCTGCGGAACCACCTGCAGTTCACCATCGACCTTGCCGATGTACTGCGACAGCGCCTTGAGTTCGGCGTTGGTGAACTGGCCCGCAATGCCGGCCATCACGCCGTTGCTGCGGCCCACATAGGCGTTCTTGCCGGTTTCCTTGTAGGACTTGAGTGCCACGAACAGGTAGTCGGCGTGCTGGCCCGCGATCTTGGGATAGGACGGGTCGATGGGCTTGGCGAAGTTGTCGCCGTGGCACGAAACGCAGGCGCCTTTCTTCAGCAGCTCGGCCACCGGAGCGGCGGGGGCACGCTGGGGCGTTGCGGGCAGCGCAGCGCCGGCCTTGCCATGCTGCGCGTAATAGGCCGACAGGTCGGCAATGTCCTGCTCGCTCAGCGAGATGGCCACGCCGCGCATGGTGGGGTGCTTGCGGTCGCCCTTCTGGTACGCCTGCAGTGCGCTGGCGATGTAGCCCGCGCTCTGGCCCGAGATCATCGGCACCTTGTGCACTTCCGGAAAGCTCGACTGGTACCCTGCAATACCGTGGCAGCCAATGCACATGGCTGTTTTCTGCTCTCCTGCCTTCACATCGCCCTTGATCTCCTGGGCATGGGTGGCAGCGGTCGCGGAAGCGACAGCCAATGCAAATAGCGTGGTCAACGTCTTGTTCATTTTGCGCGCACAATCTTGTGAAGTGAAAACCAGGGGCCCGGATTTTGCTGGCGATTATAGCCAGCGCATGTCAAGCCCATTTGTCAACGATTCTGCATTCAAACCCCATGAAATTCCAAGGCTCCGAGAATTACGTCGCCACCCAGGATCTGATGCTCGCCGTCAATGCGGCCATCACGCTGCAACGCCCGCTGCTCATCAAGGGCGAGCCCGGCACCGGCAAGACCATGCTGGCCGAAGAAGTGGCGCAGGCGCTCGACATGCCGCTGCTGCAATGGCACATCAAGTCCACCACCAAGGCGCAGCAGGGCCTGTATGAATACGACGCCGTGAGCCGCCTGCGCGACAGCCAGCTCAACGACGGTGACAGCGCCGAGCGCGTCAAGAACATCCGCAACTACATCATCCAGGGCGTGCTGTGGCAGGCCTTCACGGCAGACCGCCCGGTGGCGCTGCTGATTGACGAGATCGACAAGGCCGACATCGAATTCCCGAACGACCTGCTGCGCGAAATCGACCGCATGGAGTTCTACTGCTACGAGACGCGCGAGCTCATCAAGGCCAAGCACCGCCCGCTGGTGTTCATCACCTCGAACAACGAAAAGGAACTGCCCGACGCCTTCCTGCGCCGCTGCTTCTTTCACTTCATCAAGTTCCCCGAAGCCGACACCATGCGGCAGATCATCGGCGTGCACTTTCCCACGCTCAAGAGCGAGCTGCTCACCGTGGCGATGAAAACGTTTTACGACGTGCGCAACCTGCCCGGCCTGAAGAAAAAGCCCTCCACCTCCGAGCTGCTCGACTGGCTCAAACTGCTGGTGGCCGAAGACATTCCGCTCACCGCACTGCAAAGTGCCGACAACAAAGTGTCGGTGCCGCCGCTGGTGGGCGCGCTGCTGAAGAACGAGCAGGACGTGAGCCTGTTCGAAAAGCTGGTGTTCATGAACCAGCGCAACCGCTGAGGCCGAGCGATGAGCATACCCACCCCTCCTTCCCTGACGGACGGCATTGCCGACGCGGTCGGCTTTGTCGGCGGCGCCCTCGCCGGTTTCTGGCTGGGCCAGTGGCTGGGCATGGACATCTTCGCACCGGGCTACGGCAACCAGTCGCTGGTGGGCATTGTCCTGGTCGGTCTGGGGGGCGGCCTGGGCCTGCACGCCGCGCGGCGCTGGAAAAGCAGCCGCCGCAGCGATGCCTCCAGGGACTGACGCAGAGCGAATATCCATGGCTTTTGTAGAACCGGTCACTTTGCGAGTACGCGGCGTGCGCCTTGAGCCCCTCGCTCTGGAGCACGAAGACGGCCTGCGCGCCGCAGCCGCCGACGGCGCACTGTGGACGCTGCGCATCACCTCGGTGCCCGAGCCGCAGGACACGCGCGCCTACATCGAAACCGCGCTGCAGATGCGCGCAGACGGCCACCGCTTTGCCTTTGCAGTGCGCGATGACGCCACGGGCGAAGTGCTGGGCAGCACCAGCTTTCACGACATCCTGCCCGCCGTGAAACGGGTGGAGATTGGCTACACCTGGTACCGCAAAAGCGTGCAGCGCAGCCACGTCAACACCACCTGCAAACTGCTGATGATGGGCCACGCCTTTGACCAGCTCGGCTGCAACGTCGTGGGCTGGCGCACCGACAACTACAACTTCGCCTCGCAGCGCGCCATCGAGCGCCTGGGCGCACAAAAGGACGGCGTCATCCGGGGCCACGCGCTGCGGCGCGACGGCACCATCCGCGACACGGTGATGTACAGCATGCGCGCGGGCGAATGGCCCGAGGCGCGCGCTCAATTGCTATATCTTTTGGAGCGCCATGCGCAGGACTGACGGGCGCTGGAGGCCAAAATCATGTTAATCGACTTTTTTTACACCCTGCGCGCCGCCAAGCTGCCGGTCTCGGTCAAGGAATACCTCACCCTGCTCGAAGCCCTGCAGGCCGGTGTGGTCGGCCCCAAGTCGGACGACGCATGGAGCCTGGACGACTTCTACAACCTCTCGCGCCTCACGCTTGTGAAGGACGAGAAGCACTACGACAAGTTCGACCGGGCCTTTGGCGCCTACTTCAAGGGAGTGGAGCTGGTGGCCGATTTCACCAAAGAGATCCCGGCCGACTGGCTGCGCAAGATCCTGGAGAACGAGCTCACGCCCGAGCAGAAAGCCGCCATCGAGAAGATGGGCTGGGACGAACTCATGGAGACGCTAAAAAAACGCCTCGAAGAACAGAAAGAGCGCCACGAAGGCGGCAACAAGTGGATCGGCACCGGCGGCACCAGCCCGTTCGGCCACGGCGGCTACAACCCGCAGGGCATTCGCATCGGCGGCGCGGGCAAGAACAAGAGCGCCGTCAAGGTGTGGGAGCAGCGCGCCTACAAAGACTACGACGACCAGCAGGAGCTGGGCACGCGCAACATCAAGGTGGCGCTGCGCCGCCTGCGCAAGTTTGCGCGCGAAGGGCATGAGCTGGAACTCGACCTGCCCGACACCATCCGCAGCACGGCGGCCAACGCCGGGTATCTGGACATCAAGATGGTGCCCGAGCGGCACAACAACGTAAAGGTGCTGTTGCTCATGGACGTGGGCGGCACCATGGACGAGCACATCCAGCGCGTCGAAGAACTGTTCAGCGCCGTCAAGACCGAGTTCAAGCACCTGGAGTTCTATTACTTCCACAACTGCGTGTACGACTTCATGTGGAAGAACAACCGGCGCCGCTTTGCCGAAAAATTCCCCACCTGGGACATCATCCGCAAGTACAACAAGGACTACAAACTGATCTTCGTGGGCGACGCCACCATGAGCCCCTACGAGATATTGCAGCCCGGCGGCAGCGTCGAATACAACAACGAGGAACCGGGCGCCGAATGGATCCAGCGCCTCACGCACGCCTTTCCCAAGTTTGCCTGGATCAACCCCGAGCCGCAGGGCGTGTGGCAGTACCGCCAGAGCATCAGCATCGTGCAGCAGCTCATCGGCAACCGTATGTACCCTTTGTCACTGAAGGGGCTCGAAGAAGCCATGCGCCTGCTGTCAAAATAGGCTCCATGTCGCGCCACTCCCCAACGCCGGCCTTCTGGCCGGCGTTGCTGTTTTCAAGCCTGCTTTTTCTGCAGGGCTGCAGCCTGCTCCCGCATCAGGAGGCCGATGCGCAAGCCACCGCCACGGCAGGGCAGCCCGCGCCGGACGCCTTCACGCTGGTGGTGCTGGCGCCGCCTGCCATCCGCCCCACCCTGGAGCGCCATCTCGACCTGCAACGCTTTCGCACCCAGCCCGACCTGCATCCGCGCGAACTGACGCGCCTGCTCGGCGCCGCCGACGACAACGCGCGCGAACTGCTGGCCACGCTGGGCTATTTCAGCCCCACGCTGACGGTGGACCTGGTGCCCACGCCGCCCGGCAGCACCGCCCCGCCCACCATCACCGTGCGCGTGGAGCCCGGTCCGCAGACCCAGGTGGTGGAAGCCGAGGTGGACTTTGCCGGCCCGCCGCCCGACAACGCCCAGGCGCGGCGCCAGCACGCACGCATCCGCAGCAGCTGGCTGCTGCCGCCCGGCCAGCCCTTCACCCAGACCGGCTGGGACAACGCCAAGAGCCAGGGCCTGCGCCAGCTGCAAACCCGGCGCCACCCCACCGCCCGCATCGCCCAGAGCCGCGCTGACATCGATGCCGACCAGCAGCAGGCCCGCCTGGCCGTCACCTACGACCCCGGCCCGCTGGTCCGCTTTGGACCGCTGCGCGTGGAGGGCAACCAGCGCTACGACCCCGACGGCGCACGCCGCCTGGCCCGCCTGCCCACGGGCGCCGAATACGACGAAGCCCAGCTGCTCGACGCCCAGTTGCGCCTGGCCAGCAGCGGTTATTACGACGCGGTGTTCCTCACCCTCGACACCGAAGGCACCGACCCGCTGGCCGCCCCTGTGGTGGCCCAGGTGCGCGAGGCGCCGCTGCAAAAGCTGGTGTCGGGCGTGGGCCTGTCCACCGACAGCGGCGCCCGGCTGTCGCTGGACCACACGCACAACCGCCTGCCGGTGATTGGCTGGCGGGCGCTGAGCAAGCTCTCGCTCGACCGCAACACCAAGCGCCTGGGCACCGACTGGATGGCGCTGCCCGACGACAGCGGCTGGCGCTGGTTCAGCGGCGCACAGCTGCAGCGCGAAACCACGGGCGACTACGAAGTCAACAGCACGCGCCTGCGCGCCGGGCGCAGCCAATCCACCGACCACATCGACCGCAACTACGCCCTGCAGATCGACACCGCCCGCAGCCAGGGCGTGAATGCCCCGCCATCGAGCACCGCGCTCAGCGCCCAGTTCGGCTGGACCGGCCGCTACTTCAACAACCCCACCCACCCCACGCGCGGCCACGGCGTGGCCTGGGAGCTGGGCGTGGGCACCACGCTGCGCCCCCAGCGCGACCCCTTTGTGCGCCTGCTGGCGCGCTGGCTGCACTACCAGCCCCTGGGCCGGGTGGAAGCCGCACAAGGCCCCGCGCGCCAGAGCCGCCTGGCCTGGCGCGCCGAAGCCGGCGCGGTGCTGGCGCGCAGCAGCGCCCAGTTGCCGGTGACCCAGCTCTTTCTGACCGGCGGCGACACCACCGTGCGCGGCTATGGCTACCGCGCCATCGGCGCGCGCACTGACAACGGCCAGCTGTTTGGCGGCCGCTATTTGGCCGTGGGCAGCGCCGAATGGCAGCGCCCCATCGTCTGGAAGGGCGAGATGACCGACTGGGAAAGCACCCTGTTCGTGGACGCCGGCGCCGTGGCCGACCAGCCCGGCGACCTGCACGCCCGCGTGGGCGTGGGCGCCGGACTGCGCTGGCGCAGCCCCGTGGGACCGGTGCAGGCCGACCTGGCCTGGGGCGTGCAGGCCAAGGAATTGCGCCTGCACCTGCGCCTGGGCTTCTCTTTCTGACCGATGTCCGAGCGCACACCCACACCCCCGCGCCCTGGCCCCCGCCCCGGCCCCGAAGTGTTTGCCGCCGGTTCCAGCCGCCCGCCCGCACCCAACCCCTTTACAGCCGGTGCCAGCAGCGCCCCCACCACCCGCACCGCGCCGCGCCACCCCTGGCGGGCCCTGGGCTGGATGGGCGGCTTGCTCACCAGTGTGGTGACGCTGGTGCTGGTGGCGGCGGCCGCCCTGTGGTGGTGGCTGGGCAGCCCGCAATCGCTGGCCACGGCGATGGCGCAGGCCGCCGCCCGCCTTCCAGCCGGGCAACAGCTGGAAAGCCGCGAGGTATCGGGCACGCTGCGCAGCGGCGGGCACATCGGCTGGCTACGCTGGCGCAGCCCCACGCTGACGGTGGAGGCGCACGACATCCGCATTGGCTGGAGCCTGGCACCGTTGCTGCAGCGCAGCGTGCAACTGGGCGAGGTGCAGGCGGCCCGCGTGGACATCACCCCCACACCGCAGCCGGGTGAGGCCACGCCCCCGCAACCGCTGGAGCAGCTGGTGCTGCCCGTGCGCGTGGACGTTCCGTTCCAGATCGGCCTGCTGCAATGGCACGGCGCCACTGCCGCGCAAGCCTTGGCAGGCCGCTACCGCCACGACCGCACGCAGCACCAGCTGGAGATCAGCGGCGTCGAGCTAGCCCAGGGCCACTACCGCGCCCAGGCCACGCTGCAGGCCCACGCCCCGATGCAGCTGGAGGCCACCATCGACGGCGAGGTGCACACCACCCCGCCCGGCTCCAACCAGCCCCTGGCGCTGTCGGCCCACGCCACGCTGCAAGGCCCCCTGGCCGGTGCCGCTGCCCAGTTGCAACTGGCAGCGCAACTGCGCCCCGGCACCGGCGCTACACCCTCCGCCGCCCACGCCATGCAGGCCGAGGTGACGGCCGATATCGCCCCCTGGGCTGCCCAGCCCCTGCGCCAGGCCCAGGCCACACTGCACGCCGTCAACCTGGCCGCCCTGTGGCCGCAGGCCCCCGCCACCGCACTGCAGGGCACGGTGCAGGCCGGCCCGCGCCCGGAGGGCTGGAGCATCACCGCCGCACTGCAAAACGGGGCACCCGGCCCGTGGGACCAGCAGAAACTGCCGCTCAGCGCCCTGAACGCCAGCACCCTGTACGACGGCACGCGCTGGAACGTGCCCGAAGCCCGCCTGCAGGTGGGCAGCGGCAGCATCACCTTGCAAGGCCGTTACGCGGTGGCCGACACCACCATCGAAGGCAGCGCGCAAGTGCAGGGCCTGAGCCCCGCCGCCGTGCACAGCCAGCTCGACGCCAGCCCGCTGGGCGGCCAGGTGCGCGCCCGCACCGAGGGGGGCACGGTGCACTTCCACCTGGATGTGCAGGCCGCGGCCCGCGCCGCAGCCAAGGCGCCATCGCCCGCGGCATTCGCCACCGCCCCGATTCGGCTGCGCCTGCAAAGCGCCCGTGCCAGCGGCACCTGGCGCCAGGGCCTGCTGTCACTGCAGACCGTGGACGTTCAGGCCCTGCAGGCCCGGCTGCAGGGCCAGGCCATTGCCGTCACGCTGGGGGCCGCGCCATCGGCGCGCGGTACGCTCTCGCTGACCCTGCCCGGCGCGACGGCCAGCGCCAACGGCCAGCTGGGGCAGGACGCCGGTGCCGGCCAGGCCCAGCTGGTGCTGGAACAGGCCGAACGCACCCAGGCCTGGCTGCAGGCCCTGCCCGGCCTTGCCCAGGCGCTGGGCGGGCGGCAACTGCAAGGCCAGGCCCGGCTCGATGCCCGCTGGCAAGGCGGCTGGAACGCGCTGCGCCACCCCTGGCAGGCCGCCACCGGGCAGGCCCCAGCCGCGCCTGCGCCCCAAGGCGACTTCCGGCTGGACGCCACGCTGGCCGCCCCCCGGCTCGACATCACCCTGCCCCCGCCCGCCCAGAGTTCCGTGCCCACCCGCGTGCAACTGCGCAACCTGCAGGCCCGGCTGGACGGCTCGCTGGCGCAGGCCACCCTGGCGCTGGATGGCCAGGCGCAGATGGACGGCGTCCGCGCCGACCTGAGCACGCGGCTCAGCGGTGGCCTGGGCACCCGCCCCACCGCCACCGCACCCTGGCGCGCCGACGTGGCCGCGCTGCGCCTGCAGCTGCAGGTCCCCGAGCGCCCCGGCCCCTGGGTGCTGCAGCTCGACCAGCCCCTGGCCCTGACCCTGCGCCAGCCCCCCGCCGCAGCCGCTGGCACCGCCCGCAGCACCCTGCAGGCCGCCGAAGGCCAGGCCACCCTCAGCGGCCCCCTGCCCGGCCGCATGGCCCTGCGCTGGCAGCCCACGCAACTGGGCACCACGGCCAGCGGCGCGCTGCAACTGCAAACCCGTGGCACCCTCGCCCAGCTGCCGCTGGCCTGGGCCGACGCCCTGGCAGGCAAGGGCCAGAGCCTGGCCGACCTCGGCCTGGGCGGCAACCTGGTGCTGCAGGGTGAGTGGGACGTGCAACTGGCCGACACCCTGCGCGCCAGCGCACGCCTGCAGCGCAGCAGCGGCGACCTGCGCGTGAACGCCGGCGACCGCAGCGCCGCCACCGCTCCGGCCACGCAGCGCAGCGGCCCCGACGGCACGCCCCTGCCGACCCCGGCCAGCGCCGACGGCCCCGGCACCTGGGCCGGTGTGCGCCAGGCGTCGGTGCAGCTCGATGCGCAGGGCGGCGACATCCGCGCCCGCATCGACTGGGACAGCGAAAGCGCGGGCACCCTGCAGGCCGACGCCCGCACCACGCTGGCGCCGGGCAGCGCCTCTACACCAAACGCCTGGCATTGGCCGCCCGACGCCCCTGTGGCGGCCCGCGTGCAGGCCCGCCTGCCCGACCTGGGCGTGTGGTCGGCCCTGGCCCCGCCGGGCTGGCGCGTGCAGGGCACGCTCAATGCCGACGCCACGCTCTCGGGCACCCGCCGCCAGCCCCAATGGCAAGGCACGCTGGGAGCCGACCAGCTTGCCGTGCGCTCGCTGGCCGATGGCGTGGACCTGCAAGACGGCCGCCTGCGCGGCGTGCTGCGCGGCAACCGCCTCGACATCACCGAATTCACCCTGCACGGCGGCAGCGGCAGCAGCGCGCGCATTGCCGGCTACAGCGGCAACCGCACCGCCGCACCGCGCGACGGCGGCCGCCTGCAAGGCAGCGGCAGCATCAGCTGGAATCCGCCCGCAGACGACGCCCCCGCAGGGTCTGGCATAGGCATGCAGTTCACGGCCGAGGCGCGCGCGCTGCAGGTGCAGGTGCGCGCCGACCGCCAGGCCAGTGTGTCGGGCACCCTGCGCGGCACCCTGGCCGAGGGCCTGTTCACCCTGCGCGGCCAGCTCACGGTGGACCGCGCCACCCTGCTGCTGCCCGACGAGACCGCGCCCCGCCTGGGCACCGACGTGGTGGTGCGCTCGGCGGCGCGCGACGCCGCCGCGCAGCAGAATGCCCAGGCCGCCGCCCGCAGCGCCACCCGCGCGCAAACGGCGCGCCCGCCCGACATTGCCGTCACCATCGACCTGGGCACCGACTTCGCCCTGCAAGGCCAGGGCATCACCACGCGGCTCGAAGGCGTGCTGGAAATCCGCAGCGCGGCCAGCCCCACCGCGCCGCCGCGTGTGGTGGGCGAAATCCGCACAGTGCAAGGCCGCTACCGCGCCTGGGGCCAGATGCTGGACGTGGAAACGGGCCTGATCCGCTTCAACGGCCCCTACAACAACCCCTCGCTCGACATCCTGGCGCTGCGCCCGCATATCAGCGTGCGCGCCGGCGTGCAGGTGCAGGGCACCGCCCTGGCGCCGCGCGTGCGGTTGTACTCCGAGCCCGACCTGCCCGATGCCGAAAAGCTCGCCTGGGTGGTGCTGGGCCGCAGCGCAGCCACCGGCGGCGCCGAAGCCGCCGTGCTGCAGCAGGCCGCCCTGGCCCTGCTGGGCGGCAAACGCGACAGCGCCAGCACCCAGATCGCCAGCCGCCTGGGCCTGGACGAAATCGGCTTCAAAGGCCCCGGCACGGGCGAGGACGCCACCAGCGCCGCCCTCACCCTGGGCAAGCGCCTGTCGAAAGACCTGTACGTGACCTACGAGCGCAGCCTCTCGGGCACGCTGGGCACGCTCTACATCTTCTACGACCTCTCGCGCCAGCTCACCCTGCGCGGCCAGACCGGCAGCACCAGCGCGGTGGACCTGATCCACACCCTGCGCTACGACTGAGCCGCCACCGGCCACACCACGGGTTTTTAAGGAAAATCGGCCTCTAGCGCCCGACCATCAGGCGCAAGCAGCTATCAAAACAGAAGCGAAAGAACACGTACAATCCTGGCCTGCCGCTCCTCGTAGTTCAATGGATAGAACGAGTGCCTCCTAAGCGCTAGATACAGGTTCGATTCCTGTCGAGGGGACCATGAGATTGTCTCGCGGCACGTCACAACACCTTAAAAACCCGCATGCCCCCTAGCATGGCGGGTTTTTTCTTGTCTCATAAAACATCACAACGTAATATGCCAACACGGTATTTTTACGGTACTTCCTACGGTACACGAGACATACCGCCCAGCCAGATACCGTAAAGAGGCCCACATGGCACTGACCGACACCTTTGTTAAACAAGTGAAAGACACCGGCAAACCCGCCGGTGCCAAGTACACAGACGGCGGGGGTATGTACTTGTTGGTGAAGGCCAGCGGCAAATACTGGCGCTGGGACTACGCACTCGCCGGTAAGCGCAAGACGCTGGCGCTCGGTGTGTACCCCGATGTGCCACTTGCTAAAGCTCGTCAGAAGCGCGACAAGGCGCGGGAACTGCTGGCGGATGGCATAGACCCAAGCACCGCCAAGCGAGAGGAGAAACAAGCCAAGGCGGTGGCGGCAGGCAACACCTTCGAGGCGATTGCAGAGCAATGGCTGAAGGCCACCCGTGCGAAGCGGGCCGCCATCACGCAGGACAAGGTAACGACATGGCTGCGAAAGGACGTGTTTCCCTACATCGGCAAGATGCCCATCACCACCATCGGGCCGCGCGATGTGCTGGCCGTGGTGCGCAAGATGGAATCCCGGGGTGTGTTCGACAGCGCAAAGCGCATCGGCCAAATTTGCGGGCAGGTATTTCGGTACGCGGTGGCTGAGGGAACGGCAGAGCGGGACGTAACCACCGACCTGCGAGGCGCATTCCAGCACGCAGAGAAAAAGCACTACGCAGCCATCACCGACCCGGTAAAGCTGGGTGCCCTCCTGCGGTCCATCGACGCATACACGGGCCACCCTTACTGCGTGGCCGCGTTGAAACTGTCCCCGCTGGTGTTCCTCCGCCCTGGCGAACTACGCACCGCAGAATGGGCCGAAATTGACCTGGAGGGGGCAGAGTGGCGCATTCCCGGCACCAAGATGAAGATGAAGGCAGACCACATCGTCCCCTTGTCCACCCAAGCGCTGGCGCTGCTGCGCAGCATGCACCCGGCTACAGGGCACGGAAAGTTTGTTTTCCCCAGCCTGCGCACTGGCGAACGTCCTATGAGTGAGAACACGATCAACGCTGCGCTTCGAGGTATGGGGTATGCCAAGGAAGTACACAGCGCCCACGGGTTCAGGGCCACGGCGCGGACCATCATGGATGAAGTGTTGGGCGAGCGTGTGGACCTGATCGAGCACCAACTGGCCCATGCGGTGAAGGATGCAAACGGGCGAGCCTACAACCGCACGGCGCACCTACCAGCACGGCGCGAAATGCTGCAACGCTGGGCGGACTATCTCGACAGGTTGCGCTTGGGCGCGGACGTGATTCACTTCAAGGCTGCCTAACCGCTGCTGATGCACCAGCACCTCTCAACCACCGAGTGGTGCGGCGGAGAACAGCCTCACGCCTTGCGTTGATCTAGCATGGTGTGATACTCTGTGCGGCAATAGGCGCGTGCAATGCGCGCCGCCGTTATGGAGAGTGGTCCACCGAAGCCCAACAGGTGTAGAAGTCCATACCGGTATTCGACCTAGCGGCAACTGCTGCAGAGGGAATTTCCAGATTCTTGCAGGGCGCTTTCGCTGCCCTTGCTTTCCATCTCATGCGTGGGTGGCGTTACTGTTTTTCAAGGAAAACGGAATGCTCACGAAAACCATTGCCGCGCGCGCGGCAGTAAATCTGCACCCATCGGCGTTCGATCAACTCCCAGATACCGCAATGCTTCGGCTGGCGCAGCTGGTCCGAAGTGCTGCAAATCCCACAGCCCCTCTACCAATCAGCGGAGCTACCGTGTGGAGGAAAGTAGCAGCGGGCACCTTCCCCCGGCCGATCAAACTTAGCGAGCGCGTGACCGCCTGGCAGGCCGGCGCTGTTCGTGCGTGGCTGGCAGGTACTGGCGCGAACGGGGGTGCGGCATGAACGCCAAATGCTCCCGTGAAATTAAGGCCGCCCAAATAATCATGGGTGCGTTTCTCTTCAACAGCCTGCCCCACGGTAAGGGCAATGGAATCACACGCGCGCGCCAATTGAACATCGGCGTACTGAGTGGTCAAGGCGTGCTCGTCAACAAGTTTGACGGCCGTAGCGAACGCCGACGCATGGAGCGCGCAACTCGAAAGAATCGGGGTGACGAGTGAGCGCGCAGCCGGTTGCTTACGTCACGCCAAAGCGTGGGCGCACGGGTGCTTGGTCTTGGGTGGTTGCCACGTGCCCCATCTGTGGAAAACGCCACACACATGGAGCCGGTGACGGCGAACGCCCCGCCTACTTGGGCACTCGTGTGGCGCACTGTGGCCGGGATGGAGAGCCGGGTGTGTACATGTTAGTGGAGGCCCCCCGATGAGCGATCCGCACAGGTTTGCAACCCTTCGCGACCGTGCACAAAAAATGAACTGCACCCTTTCATGGGTTGCTCGCAACACCAACGGGGGCGGGGGGTTTTACGTCCTGCACGACCCCGCGCGAGGGGTACGCCACGGGCGGAGCGAGCTGGACGACATGGCGATAGAGGTGGTCGCCCTGGAAAGAGCCGACCGGGGTCTGCGCCAAGCCCTTGGGCCATGACACAGCGGCCGACTTCCCCCTTTCGTTTCGTCGAAAACTCTAAAAAAACGGCCGACTTTTCCCGCCGTTTACTCAAAAAACCCAAAGAAAAGGCCGCACAAAGGCGGCCAAAAAAGGATGAAAAAATGACCAACGCAAGTTTGCACTCTTGCGCGTCGGATGTCCAACCGGACGCCACGGCAGGCTTCGACATGGAACAGGCCCTAGCCCATGGCGACGCCCTGACCGGCTCGCGCAGCCATTACCGTGATGGCGGCGCGCTCGTCTTGCCCAACATTGGGCTCCGCGTAGCCGATATCCCGATGCAGTGGACTGAGTTTCAAAACGTGTTGGCGGAACAGAAAATGGCACACGCAGGCACGTGGGCCGAACTGTGCGAGATGCTAACGATCCCGCCCAAATACCCTCACAAGACGGTCATGCCGCTGTTCAAGTGCGCGACGTTCGGTAACCTTCGCAGCGATAACGACTCACTTCGAAGCGATGCGAACATGCTCGCGGTGTACGCGGTCGAAGGCGACTACGATGCAGGCATCGTGACCTTGGATGAAGCGGCCGCCATGCTGCGCGCTGCCGATATCGAGGCCGTGCTTTACACAACCGCCCGCCACACGTCCAACGAACCGCGCTGGCGCGTCGTTGCGCCACTGTCTGCACCTTGCGAGCCCAGCGCCCGACGTGGGCACGTAGGTGTGTTGAACGCTGCGCTAGGTGGCATCCTGGCCTCCGAATCGTTCAGAGCGTCACAGTCTTTTTATTTTGGCCGCCTAGCCGGGGTTGAATTCCACGCTGCGCATGTCGCCGGACAAACCATGGACATGGCGGGGCTGTTCCTCGAACCGGTGTTTTCATCCACACCCGAACCCCGTAGCGAGCCACCACCGACCGAGCCCATGACCCCTGACGATGTGCACGGCTTCACCGAACGCCTGCAGGCCGCTGGGGCAGAGTTTTTCAAGAAAGGTTCCTACCTTGAACGGTTCTTTCCGCTGCTGATGTGCAGCCTACATGCTGAGATGTGCGGACACCCAACCGCACGGGGTATCTTCGAGTCCAAAGTGTTGGAGTACGGCACGGAGAACAAGAAAAAGGAGTGGGAGCGGAAGTGGGCCAAAGAGACCCCACGCTCGCATTGGCGAGCGGTTTTTAATCTGGTTCCTGCCCCCGCCAACACTGCGGACGGTTTCACTGACGTGGACCTGTGCGCAGAACTGATGAAAGACCTGCGCAACATGGACCCCGAGCGCATCTCCTTGGAGTGGGCGCCTCGCGCTGCGGAGCTGACCGAGACCGAGGGCCGGGCGGTGTTGGAAGAGGTGCACCGCCGTACGGGTCAAGGCTTGCGCGTGCTGAGCACCGAACTCAGAGAGGCCAGACAGCACCATTCCGCCATGCTGCTGCAGTCAAACGCGTGCGGCAGACGGACCATCCGACACCGGCCTGAGATGTCCGCAACACAGGCCCAAGAGGTGGCCGAGTTGATCCGAACACGGAACCCGCTTGGGCTTGTGCGCCACGCCGGTCGCCCCGTCCGCATCGCCTCTGTGACCCCGCTCTACAGCCACGGTGCCACCGGCGACGAAGCTCCCGAACAGGTGCTGGTGTCCGCGCACTCTCGCCCGACGCTGGTGGCCGCTGCTGAGGATGTTGCGCTATTCACGGTGACTACGAAAGGTGGGCCACGCCCCACTTGCATTCCCCATGCCGTGATTGATCACTTGATCACCTGCGACGCCGGCCTAGTACCCGATATCAGTGGTGTCGTGTCTTGGCCGTTGGTGACGGGTGCGGGTGAGGTCCTGTCGATAAACGGACTGCACCAAAGCACCGGCCTTGTGGTGCATGGGTGTCCCGAAGGAGTTGCACTGAATGCCTACACTAAGACCGAAGCGGCGGCCGCCCTCGCGTGGTTGCGCCTTCACTACCTGGACGGCTTCGAGTTCGCCAGTCCCCTGGATGCCGACGCTGCGCTGGCCGGGTTGTTTACAGCAGTGCAGCGTCCGGTACTGGACATGGCGCCAGCCCTCGCGATCCTGGCATCTGCGCAATCAAGCGGCAAAACCACCCTCGCGCGCCGGCAGCATTTGGTTTTGACCGGGCGGGACGCGCCACTTTCAAACCTACCGCTCGGGAATGATGAGGAACTAGAAAAGCGACTGCTGGCGCTGCTGCTGACCGCGCCTGCACAGATCACCTTCGACAACGTGCCCGACGGTATGGCGTTGTCCTTGGGGCCGCTCAACGCCATGCTGACCGCGCCCGTACTTGAGGGCCGTATTTTGGGTGCCACACAGATCGCGCGGGCAAGCACTGCGAGTGCTGTTGTGATCACAGGCAACAACCTGCGCTTGGGTGCCGACGAAACCAGCCGGACGCTAATCACGCGCTTGGCACCGGCCACCGTCCGACCTGAGGCGCGGCAGTTTATAAACGCCGATGTGGTGAGCCACGCTCAGGGTATCCGGTGGCAGGTGCTGACCCATGTGGTTGGGATCGTCGCTGGATATCTGCGCAGTGGTTCGGATTATCCGACCCGCACACGTTTCGCCAGGTGGGATGTGGCCGTGCGCCAATCGCTGATTTGGGCGGGGGGCTACGACGTTGCGGAAGTGTTCGAACGGAACGCCGACAACGCCGAACACATTGGGGCTCTGCGCTGCCTACTGCGCTGCCTGCACACCGAGTTCGAGTCCGAGAGGTTTTCTGTGCGCGATGTCATAAACCGACTGGTCTTGAGCTTAGCCGACGTAACCGACGCACTGGAAGCGCTGGGTTGTCGTGATCCGCAAAAAAGCAAATCAGTCGGGCGGGTGCTAGCCGCTCAGATCGACCGCCCCGCCATGGTTGACGGGCGTGCGGTGAAGCTGCAGGGATCGCAAAACAGAGATGGTGTGACCGTGTATCGCGTTTCACTCGCGTGAGTGCGGGGTTAGCGGGGTTTGAAACGGGGTTTTGCCACCTGATGTGTTCAAAAACAAATTTCTAATATTCTTTTCTGAGCGGTGACAAGTTGAAAAGCCTCTATCAAACCCCGCAAACCCCGCATCCGCTGGTTTTCGCAGGTTTGTTTTTGTCCCTCTGACCTCTCGCCCGCAAAACGGCCCAACGCCCGCCGCATTGAGCATCGTTAAGGATGTCCTGAACAACTCGGATTCGTAAGTGCTACAAGGCTGATGTTTTCAGATGACGCAATTGCAGCCGTTTTGCTCGCGTCGTCGCG
>MESL01000022.1 GCA_001770955.1 Burkholderiales bacterium RIFCSPLOWO2_12_FULL_65_40
ATGGGAGCTTTTGGCGTTCCCGGTATTCCATCGGGCTCCTGGTGATCGGGGCTGTTGCTGGCTACTTTCTATGGACCGAGCATCGCGCCCACCTGTCGCAATGGTGGCCCTACGCGATTTTGTTGCTTTGTCCGTTGATGCACGTTTTCATGCATGGCGGGCATGGCGGGCATGGCGGGCATGGCAATGATAAGAATGCCGGGACATCGCAGCAAAACGACGATCAGCGCAGGAGCTAAAAGCGATGAACCACTCTGGATCCTCTTACGGCCTGTGGCTGCTGGTGGCCATCAACGTCGCCGTCTTCGCCATGTTCGCCTTCAGCTTCTTCAAGCCGGCCACCGCGCGCGACTGGCGCAGTTTTGGCGCGTTCACGGCGTTTATCGTTGCGCTGTTTGTCGAGATGTACGGTTTTCCGCTGACCATCTACTTTATGTCCGGATGGTTGGGGCAAAAATTCCCTGGTGTGGACTTTTTGAGTCATGACGCCGGTCATCTCTTGGAGCTGTTGTTTGGCTGGGGCGGCGATCCTCATTTTGGTCCATTCCACATCCTCAGCTACCTGTTCATTGGGGGCGGATTCTGGGTCCTGGCCGAAGCATGGCCTGTGCTTTACGAAGCCCAGCGCCATGGCCAACTCGCACAGTCTGGCCTCTACGCCCGCGTGCGCCACCCGCAGTACATCGGGTTCGTCTTGATCATGTTCGGCTTCCTGTTGCAATGGCCAACCATCCTCACCTTGCTGATGTTTCCTGTCATGTTGGTCATGTACGGCCGCTTGGCATTGACCGAAGAGCGCGAGAGCGCGGTGCGATTCGGTCAGGCCTGGCAAGACTACGCAAGCCGTGTACCGCGTTTCATACCCAAGCTAGGCTGACAAAAGGCAGCTTGGGGAATATTTCAACTGTCAAGGTGAATCATGACCTCCATTGATTTGGTGATTGCTGGCATGACTTGCTCCATGTGCACGGCGCGTGTCACGCAAGCCTTGCGGGCCGTTGCCGGAGTAGGTGCTGTCGAAGTCGATTTGAAGGCGGGCACGGCACACGTCAAGACCGACTCTTCCCTTGCCCGACTTAATGGGGATCTCTTGATTCTTTCGCTGCAAGAAGCGGGATACTCCGCCCGCATCTTGCATTCGGGTGTACCCCATCTGTCCATCGCGCCAGTCAAGTCTGGTTGCTGTTGCAAAAGCTGACATGCCCGACATCACCATGGGCAGAAGCCGGTTGAGGTTGGGTTTGGGGGGGCTCCTGGTGGTTCTGCTGATGGCCGCAGGCACATACGTGCTGGGTGCGCGGAGCCAGTCGGCACCCGATGGTTTGCGCCCCGATGATCCGCAGGTCGTGAATGCGGGAGCCCGCCTCTACACCCAGCATTGCGCCGCCTGCCACGGAACCCGTGGCCAAGGCCAGCCAGACTGGCGCGAGCGCGGCCCCGATGGCCTCCTTCCAGCCCCACCGCATGACGAGAGCGGTCACACCTGGCACCACCCTGACGCACAACTTTTCGCCATTACCAAATATGGGCTGGCGAAGTTGATCCAGCAGCCTGACTACCAGACCAACATGCCCATTTACGACGGTGTGTTGAACGATTCGGAAATCATTGCCGTGCTGTCATGGATCAAGGCACAGTGGCCCAAGGAAACCCAGGCACGGCACGATCAGGCCAACGCACAGTACCAAAAGTCGCTAAAACGCTGAACGGTTTCTTCTGTTCAGAAACCCGTACCTATTCGTCACCAAAAAAAAGACCCGATGCGCTGGCATCGGGCCGAAAGGGAACCGTGAAGCGATTAGTTGATGTAGAGGTTCTCAAATTTTCCGCCTCGGTCATTGCGTATCTGCTGACGAGATGGGCTGGCTTGTGCACCCATATCGGTTTTCTCCACGATGTAGGGTGTTGGCGAATCTCCGTGCAGCATCTTGTCATGCACTTTCGGGTCAACCGGAGCCTTGGGAGTGTTCCGACCGTAGTCATCGGTTTTCTTCACGATTTGAGGTGTCGGTGCATCTCCGTGCAACATCTTGTCATGCACTTTCGGGTCGATCCGATCCTTGGCGGCATCGGCCAGGGACAGACCAGACAAGGTGACGAGGGCCATGGCCAGAGAAAGCTTTACGATTTTGGAGGTCATTTTGAAGTCCTTGCAATAAGAAGTGAAACCGGATTTCTTGCCTGTGCGAAGAGCACAAGTTGACTGTATGAAACCGCACCCAACAGGACGCTGACCACCGCATTACATTTTTTTCATCTCGAACGCTGTGCCTTCCATTGGTGGAGGCGCACCGTCCGACTTGACCTTTCCACCGTGACAGGTTCAACAAGAAGTCTGATTTAGGAGCCATCCGCCATGCAAGCAAGCACACCCATTGTTTACACCTGCCCCATGCACCCCGAGGTGCGGCAGGACCACCCGGGGCGCTGTCCGAAGTGCCAGATGCACCTGGTGCCCGAGGGCGAAGTGTCCCATGGGCACCCGCATGACCATCGCGGCCATTCCATGCACCCTGCGGTGCCTGTGCCTGCGGACGCGCTAGGCGCCTCACAGCCGGAGTCGGGCGGCACGATCTACACCTGCCCAATGCACCCCGAGGTGCGGCAAGATTACCCGGGCCGCTGTCCAAAGTGCCAGATGCACCTGGTGCCCGAGGGCGAAGTGTCCCATGGGCACCCGCATGACCATCGCGGCCATTCCATGCACGCTGCTGAGCCTGTGCCTGCGAATGCACTAGGCACCACGCAGCCAGAGGCAAGCGGCACGATCTACACCTGTCCCATGCACCCGGAGGTGCGCCAGGACCACCCTGGCACTTGTCCCAAGTGCGGCATGACGCTGGAGCCCATCATTCCGCTGGATGAGGAAGACAACCATGAGCTTCTGGACTTCCAGCGGCGCTTCTGGTGGACGCTGCCGCTGACGGTCGTCGTGACCATTCTGGCGATGTTCGGCCACCGCCTCGGATGGTTTGACATGAAAGTGCAAACCTGGGTTGAACTGGCGCTGTCGTTACCTGTCGTGTTCTGGACGGGCTGGCCCTTCTTCGTACGCGGTTGGCAGTCCGTTGTCCATCGCAGCCCCAACATGTGGACCTTGATCGCTCTGGGAACGGGCGCGGCCTTTCTCTACAGCCTCGTGGCCACCGTGGCGCCGGGCGTTTTCCCCGATTCGTTCATCTCCCTGGGGCGTGTGGCGGTCTACTACGAGGCGACAGTGGTCATCATCTCGCTGACTATGTTGGGCCAGATCATCGAGTTGAAGGCCCGTTCGCAAACTTCTGCGGCCATCAAGGCGCTACTCGGATTGGCACCCAAGACGGCACGTCGCATCAATGCGGATGGGGGCGAAGAAGACGTACCTCTGAACCATGTACACGTCGGAGACCTGCTGCGCATCCGCCCCGGCGAGAAAGTGCCGGTCGACGGCGTTGTGACTGAAGGCAGCAGTGCAGTCGATGAATCCATGCTGACCGGTGAGCCTGTGCCGGTGACCAAGCGCCCTGGTGACAATGTGATTGGCGCCACGATGAACACCAGTGGTGCCTTGGTGATGCGCTCCGAGAAAGTCGGTGCTGCCACGATGCTGTCGCAGATCGTTCAGATGGTGGCCAATGCCCAGCGCTCGAAGGCGCCCATGCAGCGCATGGCGGACGTGGTGGCAGGCAAATTTGTGGTCGTGGTGGTGCTCATCGCCATTGCCACCTTCTTTGTCTGGGGCTTGTTTGGTCCGGAACCTAGCTGGGTGTTTGGTTTGATTAACGCAGTGGCGGTGCTGATCATCGCGTGCCCTTGTGCGCTGGGGCTGGCCACGCCGATGTCGGTGATGGTGGCCACAGGGCGTGCCGCGACACAGGGAGTGCTGTTCCGCGATGCTGGCGCCATCGAGAAAATGCGCGAGGTGGACACGCTGATAGTGGACAAGACCGGGACTTTGACCGAAGGTAAGCCCGCTTTCGACACCGCAGTTGCCGCACCTGGCTTTACAGCGGACGAAGTACTGCGCCTTGCGGCCAGTTTGGACCAAGGCAGCGAGCATCCTTTGGCAGAGGCCATCGTCAGCGCCGCACGCGACAAAGGTCTTGAACTAGTCAAACCCGTTGATTTCGAGTCCGGCAGCGGCATCGGCGTGCGCGGCATGATCGACGGGAAGCATCTGGTTCTGGGCAACACCGCCTTGATGCAGCTAGAAGGCGTGGCCACTGATGCGCTCAAGGTTGATGGCGAGCGTCTGCGCAGTGAAGGCGCCAGCGTGATGCATCTGGCCGTGGACCGGCAACTGGCTGGCATTCTGGCCGTTACCGACCCCATCAAAGCCACCACGCGGGAAGCTATTCAAAATTTGCACGCCAGCGGCTTGCGCATCGTGATGGCAACTGGCGATGGCCTGACCACGGCCAAGGCTGTGGGTGCAAAACTGGGCATCGACGAGGTGCATGGCGAAGTCAAGCCCGCAGACAAGCTGGCGCTCGTGGAGCGGCTCCAGAAAGAAGGCCACATTGTTGCCATGGCCGGCGATGGCATCAACGATGCGCCGGCGTTGGCAAAGGCCGACGTCGGTGTGGCCATGGGCACGGGGACCGATGTAGCCATGAACAGCGGCCAAGTCACGCTGGTGAAAGGCGATTTGCGCGGCATCACTGCGGCGCGCGACATCTCCATCAACACCGTCCGGAACATGCGCCAGAACCTGCTCTTCGCCTTCCTCTACAACGGCCTCGGGGTACCGATTGCGGCAGGCGTGCTGTACCCGTTCACCGGGTGGTTGTTGTCTCCGCTGATCGCGGCGCTGGCCATGAGCCTAAGTTCGGCCTCGGTGATCTTCAATGCGCTGCGCCTGCGTCGCGACCGTTGAGATGTCCACCTACTGCAAGCACAATGAAGCAACGGCAATCATCGCCGCCCCAGCCGAGACTGTGTTCGCGTTCATGGATGATCCTAGCCATCTCGGTGCACACATGGGGCGGCACTCTTTCGTCATGGGCGGCATTTACATGCGCACGCAAACCGATGCTCGGGGAGGCCGGGCTGTGGGGTCCGTGATCCGCATGTCAGGCCGAATGTGGAGCCTAGAGTTCTCGTTGGAAGAGGCCGTTGTTGAACGTCGCAAGGGGCAGCGAAAAGTCTGGGAAACCCTCGGTGATCCACGCTTGTTGGTGATCGGGCGTTATCGCATGGGTTTTGAGGTGCAACCAACCGATAGGGGGACGCAACTGCGAGTATGGATTGACTTCGACCTGCCCGCACGCGGGCTGCAGCATGGTTTTGGACGGATTCTCGGCAGTTTCTATGCCCACTGGTGTGTTCGGCAAATGGTGCGAGAAGCCGAGCGCACATTGATAAGCCGGATTCAAAAGTGAAGTGCAACACTGAGGGCTTCAATCAATGTGGATGCGGTGTCACCTCGATAAGCGCGGATCACCGCGTTCCGAGCAGTGCTTCTGTGCATGCCATGGACGGCCCCAAGAAAATGATTTGATTACGCAAATGTAATCTGAGGCTCATCCTTCTATCAGGCCGGCCTGTCGAAAATGGCTGCATGGGATGGCGCTGCGGATCAAGCGCGTCGGGAGAACACGGCTGACACCGTGAAAAACACTGAGGGGATCAACGCGATGGATTCAACCTACCACCGGTTCACCGAATTATTTCAACAACTGGGGCTTGCCGCTGACGCCCGGAGCATCCAGCACTTCCTGGAGCACCACAGCCCGCTCCATCCTTCCATCCGGCTGGAAAACGCGCCATTCTGGAGTCAGGCCCAATCGGCCCTGTTACGGGATGAGCTATTGCTGGATGCGGATTGGGCAGAGGTGGTTGACCAGTTGAATGCGGCCTTGCGTGGATCGAAAGGTAAGTGATGTCCAAGATACGGTTGAGGCTGTCCGTCGGCGCAGCATTGCTGGCACTCGTATTTACCCAGGCAAGTTTCAGTCAAGAGGGGCGCATTGGCGCCCATCTGGAGGGGCTTTTGAATGCGGCGCGGGAAGGTAATCCAGAATTTGCCAGCATGCAGTTCGAAGCCAATGCCGCCGCAGAACGAATTCTTCCTGCCGGCGCCTTGCCCGACCCCAAGTTCAGCATGGAATTGCGCGATATCACCCGGATGGGTGAGCGCAACCCGACGCTGCTACCTGGGCGCGTGGGGAGTACTCGCTACATCTTTACACAGGAGCTGCCCTGGTTTGGAAAGCGGGACCTCAAGCGCGCTGCCGCCGCATTGCAGGCCGAGGCGGCGCGGGGGAAGTTGGCAGGCACCTGGAGTGAATTGGTCAGCAGGATCAAGACCACACATGCCCAGCTTTACTACCTGGAGCAGAACGAGCGGCTGACCCGGGAGATCCTGGACCTGATGGCCCGGCTGGAGAAGGTGGCCCAAGTGCGATATGGCAGTGGCCTCGCGGCACAGCAGGATGTCATTCGTGCGCAGTTGGAGCAAACCACCATGCGCAACGAATTGATTGCCCTCGACGCAGAGCGAAGTCAGTTGCAGGCCAGGCTAAAAGCGCTCGTGGGGCGCCCTGCCAGCGAGACGCTGGCTACGCCAGAGAGCATTCGCACACTTCCGGCGCCTGAGACCATGCGATTTGATGTCCTGGAACAGCGTGCACGGTCCAGCAATCCGCTGCTGAGAACCGAGGAGTCACAAATCCAGGCTGCAGAAAAGAACCGTGAACTCACCTACAAGAACCGCTATCCGGACTTTGCGGTGGGGGTGTCACCCATCCAGTACGGTAAGTCGATCCGGGAATGGGAGTTGATGGTCGAGGTCACCATTCCCTTGCAGCAGGACACCCGGCGCGCACAGGAGCAGGAAGCACAGGCCATGCTGGATGCCGCCCGCTCGCGCCGCGAAGCGGCCACCAACCAGGTACTGGCGGATCTGTATGAAAACTTGGCGGGCCTGGATGCGGCTCGCCGTACGCTGGCGTTGACCACGGACAGCCTGCTACCCCAGTCGGAGCTGACGTTCCGGTCGGCTTTGGCAGGCTACGAATCGGGCAAGGTGGATTTCGCCACCCTGCTGGATGCACAGAGACAGATACGACAAGCCAAACTCAATCAAGTCAAAGCAGGAGTTGCAGCCCAGATGCGTCTGGCGGACATCGAGCGCATCGTGGGAGAAGATCTATGACAACAACTATCAAGGTGGGCGCGCTCGTGCTGGCCGCCACGGCACTGGCTGCGGGAGGCGGCTATTGGTACGGGCAACGCCAGTCCGCTGCGCATGGATCAGTGCAGGCGACATCGACTGTTGCTTCGGCAAACGATAAGAAGGAACGCAAGGTTCTTTATTACCGCAATCCGATGGGCTTGCCCGATACGTCCCCGACGCCCAAGAAGGACCCGATGGGGATGGATTACATCCCCGTCTACGAGGGCGAGCAGGAACCGGAAGCCGGAAGCGCCAACCAGATCAAGATCAGCACCGACAAGGTTCAGAAGCTCGGGGTGCGCGTTGAGGCTGTCAGCCTGCGCAGCCTGGACAAGATGGTGCGCGCTGCAGGCCGCATCGAACCCGACGAGCGCCTGACCTACGCCATCACCCCCAAGTTCGAGGGCTACGTCGAACGCTTGCATGTCAACGCCACCGGCCAGGCCGTGGGCAAGGGCCAGCCGTTGTTCGAGGTCTACAGCCCAGAGCTGGTGTCGGCGCAACGCGAATATGCGATTGCCGCCCAAGGGGTCGACGCCTTGAAGGGCGCCAGCGAGGAAACACAGAAAGGAATGCGAGAACTCGCCGAATCGGGCCTGACGCGCCTGCGCAACTGGGATATTTCGGACGAGCAGGTGAAGGCGCTGACTCAGTCGGGCACGGCGCGCCGCACCCTCACATTTCGCTCGCCGGTGGCAGGCATCGTGACCGAGAAAAAGGCGGTACAGGGCATGCGTTTCATGCCAGGCGACGCGCTCTACCAGGTCACTAACCTGTCTTCAGTGTGGGTGATAGCCGATGTATTCGAGCAGGACATCGGCTTGGTCAAAACAGGGGCAAAGGCCACGGTTCGCATCAACGCCTACCCGGACAAGGTATTCACCGGTTCCATCACCTACGTCTATCCAACGCTCACGGCTGAAACTCGCACCGTGCCCGTGCGGGTCGAATTGACCAATGCAGGTGGGTTGCTAAAGCCGGGCATGTTTGCACAGGTGGAACTGCCCGCCGCCTCCAAGGGCACCGTGCTGACGGTACCGACGTCGGCGGTTATCGACAGCGGAACACGGCAGATCGTTCTGGTGCAACTCAAGGAGGGGCGTTTCGAGCCCCGCGAAGTCAAGGTCGGCGCGCGCAGCGAGGACCGCATCGAAATTATCGAGGGCGTGCAGGACGGTGAGATGGTCGTAGTGGCCGCCAATTTCCTCATCGATGCGGAAAGCAACCTCAAAGCCGCCATCGGAGGCCTGGGGCATACAGGACACGGGACTCAAGCCACTCCTGATGGATCAGCAAGCACCAAGGCCGTCACAGGCGTGGGTCACCAAGCCGAAGGCACAGTAGAGGACATCGATACGAAGTCATCCACGGTGACGCTGGCGCACGGCACGGTGCCCAGCCTCAAATGGCCAGCCATGTCCATGGAGTTCAAGGTAGCGAACAGCGATTTGCTGAAACAGCTCAAGCCTGGCGCAGCGGTGGCGTTCGAGTTCGTCGAACGCGGGCAAGGAGAATGGGTGATCACCGCAGTCAAGCCCTCGGGCAATGCCACGCCCAATTCCCACGCCGGTCACAACTGATTTTCGGGAGACACCATGCTTGCGAAGATCATCGATTGGTCGGGAAGAAACCGTTTCCTCGTACTGCTGGCGACTTTGTTCGTCATTGTTGGCGGCGTCTATGCTGTGCTCAAAACCCCGCTGGACGCGTTGCCGGACCTGTCTGACGTTCAGGTTATCGTCTATACCGAGTATCCAGGGCAGGCCCCGCAGGTGGTCGAAGATCAGGTCACGTATCCGTTGACCACGTCCATGTTGTCAGTACCCAAGTCCAAGGTGGTGCGGGGCTTCTCCTTCTTTGGCGCCTCGTTCGTCTACATCATCTTCGAGGACGGCACCGACATCTACTGGGCACGCTCGCGCGTGCTCGAATACCTCAACTTTGCGGCGGGGCGCATGCCCAAAGGCGTGACACCACAGATCGGTCCGGATGCGACGGGCGTGGGCTGGGTCTACCAGTACGCGCTGCTGGCCAAGGACAAGACCCTGGCCGAACTACGCACGCTGCAGGACTGGTATCTGCGCTATCAGCTCACCAAGGCACACGGCGTGGCAGAGGTTGCATCAATCGGCGGGTTTGTGCAGACATACCAGATCACCGTCGATCCGGTGAAACTGCGGGCCTATGGTATTCCTCTGGCTAAGGTTTCGCAGGTAGTGCGCGAGTCGAATCGCGATGTCGGCGGACGTCTCGTGGAGATGGCCGAGACCGAGTACATGGTGCGCGGCAGGGGCTACCTTCGAGGCGTGGCCGACATCGAAAACCTCGTGGTCAAGGCCGAAAAAGGTACCCCGGTTCTGATCCGAGACATTGCCCGGGTGGAACTGGCGCCGGACGAGCGCCGTGGACTGACAGAGCTTAACGGTGAGGGCGAAGTGGTCTCGGGAATCGCCATGTCCCGCTATGGCCAAAACGCGCTGGAGGTGATTCACAACCTCAAGGAAAAGATTGCCGAGGTCTCGACTGGCTTGCCGCCGGGCGTCACGATCGAGGCGGTTTACGATCGGTCCGACCTCATCCACCGTGCCATTGACACGCTCAAACGTACTTTGCTGGAGGAGAGCCTGATCGTCGCGCTTGTCTGCATGGTTTTTCTCATGCACGTCCGCTCGGCGCTGGTGGCCATTTTGATGCTGCCCGTCGGTGTATTGATCGCCTTCATCGCCATGCGATTGCTGGGCATGAACTCCAACCTGATGAGCCTGGGCGGCATCGCCATCGCTATCGGGGCCATGGTGGATGCTGCAATCGTCATGATCGAGAACGCGCATAAGCACGTGGAACGCCTGCCCGCCGACCACAGCAATGCTGAGCGTGTGGAGGCCATGATCGCAGCCTGCAAGGAAGTAGGACCAGCGCTGTTCTTTTCGCTGCTCATCATCACCGTGTCCTTTCTGCCAGTGTTCACTCTGGAATCGCAGGAGGGGCGCCTGTTCTCGCCACTGGCCTACACCAAGACTTTCGCAATGGCTGGGGCTGCGCTTCTGTCCGTGACGTTGGTGCCGGTACTGATGATGCTGTTCATCCGGGGACGGATCATGCCTGAGTCCCGTAATCCGGTGAACCGGTTCCTGATCTGGACCTACCGTCCCATCATTGCCGCTGTAATGCGCTGGAAGAAGCTGACAATTGCTACGTCGCTTCTGGTTCTGGGTGTTTCGATCTATCCCGCCAGCCAGTTGGGATCCGAGTTCATGCCTACGCTCAACGAAGGCACGCTGTTGTACATGCCCGCGTCGCTGCCAGGCATGTCCATCACCAAGGCGGCTGAGCTATTGCAAACGCAAAACAAGATCATCAAGAGCTTTCCCGAAGTGGTGTCGGTCTACGGTAAGGCTGGGCGAGCCAATACGGCAACCGATCCGGCGCCTACCGAGATGTTCGAGACCGTCATCAATCTCAAGCCCGAATCCGAATGGCGCTCGGGCATGACGATGGACAAGCTGATCGCCGAGTTAGACCAGGCGCTGCAGTTCCCAGGCGTATCCAACGCCTGGACCATGCCCATCAAGGCGCGCATCGACATGCTCTCAACCGGCATCCGTACGCCCATCGGTATCAAGGTTTTCGGCAAGGATCTGGGCGAAATGGAACGCCTGGCGCGCGAGATTGAAACTGTAGTCAAGCAGGTGCCTGGAACGACCTCCGCGTTCGCCGAGCGCATTACCGGCGGCTTCTACCTCAACATCGAGCCCGACCGGGCGCAACTGGCGCGCTACGGGCTGGGGGTGGGGGAACTGCAGGACGTCATCGGCACGGCGCTGGGCGGCGAGATGGTGACGACCACCGTTGAAGGCCGAGAGCGTTTTGGTGTCACGGTGCGTTATCCGCGCGAACTGCGCGCTGACCCACAGCAGATCGCACGGGAGGTGCTCGTCCCGACCATGGACGGCGCCATGGTGCCGCTGGGGCAGGTCGCACGCGTTGAGATCGCCAAGGGCGCGCCTGGCATCCGCACGGAAAACGCGCTTCTATCAGCCTACATCTTCGTCGACATCCGCGACCGCGATATCGGTGGCTACGTGGCAGACGCCCGCAAAGCCGTGAACGAACAGGTCCAATTCCCGCCAGGCTACTACGCGACCTGGAGTGGACAGTTTGAATCGATGGAACGTGCGGTGCAGAAGATGAAGGTAGTCATTCCCGTCACCTTGCTTATTATCTTTCTGCTGCTGTACCTGAACTTCAAGCGCCTGACCGAAACCCTGATCGTCATGCTGTCGGTGCCGTTTGCACTGGTCGGAGGTATCTGGCTCATGTGGTGGATGGGCTACAACATGTCGGTGGCCGTCGCGGTGGGCTTCATCGCCCTGGCGGGTGTGGCCGCCGAGACCGGGGTGATCATGCTGATCTATCTCGACCATGCCTGGGAGGAAATCCAGGCCAAACGCCGCGCTGAAAACAAAGAGCCTAGCGTTGCGGATCTCTATGAAGCCATCATGGAAGGGGCTGTGGAGCGCGTGCGTCCCAAGATGATGACGGTGGTCGCCATCATGGCTGGCCTGCTTCCCATCCTGTGGGGGACTGGAACAGGCTCGGAGGTGATGAGCCGCATCGCCGCACCGATGGTGGGAGGGATGATTTCGTCGACTGTGCTCACACTGGCCGTGATCCCGGCCATTTATGGCCTGGTCAAGCAGTGGCGACTGCCGAAAATGGCGAGATAAGGCTGCCTGATGGGCCGAGCGCGCCCTCGATACATGGAAAGAAAGCAACTATCCCCCGGCAAAACCGGGGGCTTTAAGTTGTGAGCCGCTCGAAGCGGCTACATACGGTCGCTGACGCGACCTCTCAGTTTTGGAGCCACCGTATTGGTGGCGGGCTCACTTCCAAAGCCCCATCTGTTCGAGCCTCTCATCTTCATTTTCCTGCTCGCGGATGTACTGCCTGATGCCACCAGCCCTCCGCCGTAGCCGACACAGTGCAAAAATGATGATCAGTCATTTTGGCACTGGCAATGTATGCGTCCGGCAATCCCATCTTGAGATAGACCCAGCGCCGAGGCATCGTGTGCACGATGAAGATCATGCACACCTTGGCGAACGACACGATCGCCCAACGCCCCAAGCGGCGCTATTACTCCCCGGTACTCAAAGCTCAGATCGTGGCCGAATGCCAGGTCTCCGGCGCGTCAGTGGCTGACCCTTACGCCTACCTGCGCGAAGTGATGGCACGCCTGCCGATGCAGCGCGCCAGCCAGGTCGGCAAACTGCTGCCGCACCGCTGTGAGCCCACTAAGGCTTCAAGCATTTAGATAGGACTCGACTGCGCCTCCATTGCTGCGATCAGCGGACAACGTACTATGCCCCTTGCCGAACCGCAGAGACGAACCAACGATGAAAGTGCTGCTTCCATCCGTTGTAAGTCCGCAAGCTTGAGTCGAACTTCAACGAGCTTGGTCTCAGCCTTCACACGAGCGTGAGCACAACTCTCCCCATCTTCAAGTTGAAGCAGCTGCGCGGTCTCGTCCAAGCTGAAACCCAACCGCTTCGCGGCTTTGATGAAGTGCAATCGAGACTGATCGTTCCTGCCGTAGCGCCGAATGCTGCCCGAGGGCCGTTCGGGTTCTAGCATCAGCCTCTTGCGCTGGTAGAACCGAATGGTTTCAACGTTGACACCGGCCGCCTTGGCCAGATCTCCGATGGTCATGCCTGGGTCTGCGTCCAGAGGGTTGTTGTACATGGTTCTTGACTCCGTACTGGGGTACGGTTCTAAGCTTATGCGATGTCACTTGATTCTCTCAACCAAGTTAGCGGTGGCAAGGCACTAATCGCTGGCGGTCTGTCTGCGCTCTTCGCGTCTGCCTGCTGCCTTGGCCCCCTGGTGCTGATCATGCTGGGTGTATCTGGCGCCTGGATCAGCACATTGACGTTGCTGGAGCCTTACCAGCCGTTGTTCATCGGTTCGGCCATCGTCGCGCTGTTCTTTGCGGCCCGCCGAATTTGGCGCCCAGTCGCTGCCTGTAAACCTGGACAGGTTTGCCAAAGGCCTGTGGTTAAGCGTTCCTACAAGACGTTGTTTGCACTGGTGGTCCTGCTGTTGGTGACCGCAATGACGTTCCCCCTGATCGCCCACTGGTTCTATTGATGAAAAGAAACGAAATGAAGCGAGCAATCCTGGCAAGTGCTGTGCTTGTGTTGGCGTCACCCGGCTGGGCTGCACAACAGATGGTCACCCTTTCGGTACCTGGCATGAATTGCGCTACTTGCCCGATCACAGTCAAGAAAGCGCTGACCCGGGTAGAAGGAGTCATTGATGTGAAATCCAACTTGGCCAAGCGAGAAACCACGGTGATCTTTGACGACACCAGAATCAAGGTGGACGCACTGACCAAGGCCACTACGGAAGCCGGATTCCCGTCAACTGTTGCCCCAAATAAGCCATGACAAATGTGATCCTGAACTCAGTTCTGACGTGTCCTGACTGCGGACATGCAAAGAACGAAACCATGCCAACCGACGCATGCCAATGGTTCTACGAGTGCAAAGAGTGTCACACCGTCCTTCGTCCAAAACCGGGCGATTGTTGTGTGTTCTGCTCGTACGGGTCAGTGCCGTGCCCTCCGATCCAATCCGGTGATCAAGCCACTTGCTGCCGGCCCGAAACCTGAAGGTTCGCACGCACTGTCGGGGCGGCCCCCGTCCCTTCCTTGTCGCTCAGGTGGTGCGGCGCTCCGAATGGGATGACCGCGCGGCTTACCGGATTGCGTCCAACACCGGCCGCTCGGCAGGCTTCGGTTTGGAAGCTGAGACAGCTCACCTAAAAAGGTATCTGGGAATCACCCAAACGTAGGCCACCATGCCAAAGAGCTCTACCAGCGACTGCACGACGATGACCACCGCAGCCACCTCCCAGCCAGTAGGGAGCAACAAGGCCAAGGGCAGGACCACGAATGAATTCCGGGTGCCCATGCTGAATGCAAGCGTTCGCCCTTGCTCCACCGGCAGGCGCAACTGAACCGCAATAACTTTGGCCAGCAAGGCGGCGGCCACCAAGAACAGTACGAAGACTGGCACCATCTTCTGCAGCTCACCAATGGTTTCCACGACGGTGCCCACCTGCGCGACCGCGATCAAGAACACCATCAGCGCGAGCAGCGGCACCGGCCACCAGGCCATCGTGTCTCTGGACCCTTCGGCCTTTGGATGCGCTTCAATCCAGCGCTCAGCCAGCACCGCCCCGGCCAAGGGAACCAGCACGATCAACACGGCGGGAGCCAGCGTGGCCCAGTCCCATGAGGCCGGGCTCTGCGCATCTGCCATCAGCCATAGATAGAGCGGCAGCAGGATCAACTGCAACACCAGATTCAGCGGTGTGATGGCAATGGCTCGTGGCACGTCCCCTTTGCCCAGTTGGCTGAAGGTGATGAACCAGTCGGTACACGGCACCAGCAGAACCAGCAGCACGCCCAGGCGCACCACGGGTTCGAAGTCGAACACTTCGACCAATACCCACACCAGCAGTGGAAGCACAATGAAGTTGCCCAGCAGCACAGCCATTGCAAAGCGCCGGTCGCGCAGGGCATCCAGCACATGCAGCAGTGGTACTTGAAGGAACGTTGCAAACAGCAACGCCTCCAAGGTGGGCCACAACAGCGTTTCCATGGCTGGGCCGATATTTGGCCACGCCGTGCCCACCGCAAGACCGAACCCGATGGCGATCAGATAAGCCCATACCTGATAGTGCTCCAGCGTCAATCGGCTCACGAGCAGCATCCCGAAGAATCGGTCGTAGCGGGTACGCTTTGGCGAAGGTCGGTGAGGATGTTGCAGTTGGGCGCAGGGCCACCCGCACAGCCTTCGCTGCAAGCGCGCACATAGCTCGACAGGCTGCGATCCAGACGGCGCAACTCCGCCATCTTGGCCCGCACAGCAGTCAGGTGCGTCTGGGCAATGGCGCGTGCCTCAACACAGTCGCGCTCGCCGTTGGTGGAAAGCGCGACCAGCTCACGGGTTTCATCAATCGAGAAGCCCAGGTCACGGCAGTGCCGGATGAGGATCAGCACGTCCAGCACCGATTCTGGATAGACACGGTGGCCGCTCTCGCGGCGCAAGGCTGGTGGTATCAATCCCACCTCTTCGTAGTACCGAAGGGCAGACACGGCGAACCCGACCCGCTTGGCCAAGGCACCGATGGTGAGCAACTCTGCTGCGGTTTCTGGAGCATTTGACAGATTCTTCATGAAAGTCCTTGCATCTCAAGTTACTTGAGATCCTACAGTGGGTTCACGGGAATCAACCCGCATGAATTAACTGGAGAAGACAAGTGAAGAAACCCGTACTGGCGACACTGGGATTGGCTGGTGCCTGCGTGGCCTGTTGCACCATTCCATTGGCGATCCCGTTGTTCGGGGGAGCGGCAGCGCTTGGGCAGACCTCCTGGCAGGGCGTGAACTCAAGGATCGGAATGGAGTTGCTGGTGCTGATGGCGATCGTGTTCATCGCGGGCCTGACAAGGAGCGTGATGGTCTGGAAACGCCGTAGACGTGCGAGAAACTGTGACACAGCACCTTCAAGCGGGAGTTCATGTCCCGTAGGGCCAGATGCCAAGGGGTGTGGTTGCGCCCCAGGCTAGAGAGCGTGCCGGCACGAACCCGGGATCGCCAGACGCTTGCTTCTCTTTTGCTGCGAGATGGCGTAGGGTTGCCTTGATTGCCGTAGCAAGGCTTCAGCCAGGGAGTGACGGTAGGCAGTATTTCAGCAGCCTGTTAGTCAATATGGGAGACCGCGCGCTTACCTGGCAATTTCTCCTTCCACGCTCTTCTACGCCTATACACGCCCACGCAGGTTTTGCCTGCGTGGGCAGCGTCGGAAAATTCGAACCAGACAAGGCCACCCCTTCCCACGTTGACGGCCTTCTTGAGCGAGGTCCTCGTCATGGGAAATGTGAATCAATGGGTACTCATTAAGCGCTTCGCTGAGATCACGGGCTACAGCGAGAACGCGATACGGCACAAGGTCAAGAACGGCACTTGGATGGAGGGCCGCATCTGGCGCAAAGCACCTGACGGCCGCATCTTCGTGAACGTGGTCGAGTTCGAGCGATGGGTCGAAAGTGAAACCCACACCATCGCCTTCTGATCATCAAAACCGCAATGCTCCTCGCAAGCGCTGATGAGTCAAATGCGCTCAATGAGCGTACACTATTACCGATTTAGTTTTCCCGGTCGTCCATGGCGGCGCGGGCTTTTGTCATAAGCGACCATGACCGCCCCGAAGCCACAAAGCCCCACGCCAGCAGCCATACGCGAAGCCCGCCTCGCCGCCAGCCTCACGCAAACCGAAGCAGCTCAATCAGTGCGGTCATCGCTGCGTGGATGGCAGCAATGGGAAGCTGGAGACCGAGCGATGCCGCCCGGCTTGTTCGAGCTGTTCATGCTCAAGACCGGGCAATGGCCGCTCAACGATAACGTGAATAACTGAATAATTGGGAACCAAAAATATGGCGGGCGTAGCACCAACCACTACAGGTTTTCCCGGCGTAGAGGTACACGGCAAGTCGATCCGTGTCGCCTTCATGTACAAAGGTACACGCCATCGGCACACGCTTGGCATTGAGCCGACCCGCAATAACATCAAGCACGCTGCCGGCTTGCGCAGCGCAGCGCTATTCGCCCTGAAAAACGGCAGCTATAGCGAAACAGAGTTCTTCCCACATTCACGAACGGCCGATAGCACGGCCTCCAGTAAGCGTGTGGGCGATCTCTGCGAGCGCTACAAGCCGCTCAAGGCAATAGATATCACGCCCGAGACGCAATCTCGCTACGAGATCGCGCTCGACATCTGCATGACGACGTTGGGCCGTGATCGCCTGATCGATTCCCTGCTGCCCGAAGACATTCAGAAACTGCGCGCAGATCTGATCTCCACGCGCGCCGTCTCCACAGTAAACCACTACTTGGCAACCTTCGCCGGCTTCCTGTACTGGTGCGAGAACAACCATTACTGCGGCGAACTAGGCAAGCACTGCGTGCGCTTCACTAAAAGCAGCAAAGACCCTGATCCGCTGACCCACGAGGAATACCTGACGCTGATCGAGCGAGGCTGCCAACACCCCATTGACGAGGCGGCCGTGACGGTGGCCGTCTATACCGGGTTGCGGCCGGGCGAAATGCTTGCATTGGCTGTCGAGGATGTTGCGACAGATTTCAGCAAGATCACAGTGCGCCGCTCGATCACGCAATCCTTGACGTTCAAGGTACCCAAAACAAAAAAAGAACGCACCGTGCTGCTGCAACCGCCAGCACGTGCAGCACTGAAGGTGCTGGTGTCTGACGCGACGCAGCGCGAGCCTGCTGACCTGACCGTCTGGCTGAACCGCCATGAATCGCGCATCGACCGGGTGCGCGTGCTACTGTCACCTAAAACACAGGCCCGCAAAAAGGTTGTCAACGACTACTTCGTTCCGAGTGCCTGGAACACAAAATGGGCCAACCTGATCCGGCGCGCCGAGATTCGAGCACGCCCACCGTATCAGACCCGGCACACCTATGCCTGCTGGAACCTCACGGCACGGGGCAATCTTGCCTTCATCGCCAACCAGATGGGCCACAGCGACTATTCGATGCTGGTCACCGTTTATGGTCGATGGATAGATACGGAGTCGCCCAGAGAGCTTGAGCGAATCTGGGAGGGCATGCAAAGCATGGCAAGTAATGCCCCAAATTTGCCCCATAAAACCAAATCAGAAACAACAAGTCGTTGATTTATATGGAACAATTTGAAGTTTCTGCGCACACGCCCATGATGCAGCAGTACCTGGGTCTCAAGGCCGGGTACCCGGACACGCTGGTGTTCTACCGCATGGGCGATTTCTACGAGCTGTTCTGGCAGGACGCGGAGAAAGCCGCGCGTCTGCTCGACATCACGCTCACGCAGCGCGGGCAGTCGGCCGGCCAGCCCGTAGTGATGGCGGGTGTGCCCTTCCATGCGCTGGAGAACTACCTCGCCCGGCTCATCAAGATGGGCGAGTCGGTGGCCATTGCCGAGCAGGTGGGCGACGTGGCCACGGCCAAGGGCCCGGTGGAGCGCAAGGTGGTGCGCGTGGTCACCCCCGGCACGCTGACCGACAGCGAGCTGCTCTCCGACAAGGCCGAGGCCCTGCTGCTGGCCGTGCACCAGGGCCCGCGCGCGCGCTGCGGACTGGCCTGGCTCAGCGTGACGCAGGGCCGCGTGTTCCTGGCCGAATGCGCGCTGGATGAGCTGGGCGGCTGGCTGGAGCGTGTGGCGCCGAGCGAGCTGATCTACAGCGCGGGCGTCACCGACCGCTTCGAGCAACAACTCCAGGTGCTGCGCCAAGGGGGCTCCTTCACCTGTCCCATGGCGCCGCGCCCGGATTGGCAGTTTGACAGCCCGTTGGGTGAGCGCAAGTTGCTCGAGCACCTGGGCGCCGCCAGCCTGCAGGCCTGGAGCGCGCAGGACCTGGCCCAGGCGCACGCCGCCGCCGCCGCGCTGCTGCAATACGCCGAGCACACCCAGGGCCGCCAGCTCACCCATGTGCACAGCGTGCAGGTGCAGCGCGGCGACGACCTCATCGACCTGCCCGCCAGCACGCGCCGCAACCTCGAACTCATCAAAACCCTGCGCGGCGAAGACGCGCCCACGCTGCTCTCGCTGCTCGACACCTGCATGACCGGCATGGGCAGCCGCTTGCTGCGCACCTGGCTGCTGGAACCCCGGCGGGACCGCATGGAGGCCCGCCAGCGCCTAGCCGCCACCACGGCCCTGCGCGGCGCGGGTGGTGCCGGGGGTGGCACCGGCCCCTGGAGCGCGCTGCGCGAGCAGCTCAAGGGCGTGAGCGACGTGGAACGCATCACCGCGCGCACCGCGCTGCGCCAGGTACGCCCGCGTGAACTCGTGGCCCTGGGCAAGACGCTACAAAAAGCAGAGCTGCTAGCGCAATATGGACAAGCGCCAGAGCCCTATTTGGCTCAAATTTTCAGCCACCTGCAGCCGCCCCCGGGCTGCACGGATCTGCTGCGCCGCGCCATCAACGAGGAACCCGCCGCGCTGGTGCGCGACGGTGGCGTGATCGCCAGCGGCTTCGACGCCGAACTCGACGAGCTGCGCGGCATCCAGAGCAACTGTGACGCCTTCCTGCTCGACCTGGAAACGCGCGAGAAGGCGCACACCGGCATCCCCAACCTGCGAGTGCAGTTCAACAAGGTGCACGGCTTCTATATTGAAGTGACCGGCAGCCACCTCGACAAGGTGCCCGACGACTACCGCCGCCGCCAGACGCTGAAGAACGCCGAGCGCTTCATCACGCCCGAGCTGAAGACCTTCGAGGACAAGGCCCTCTCGGCCAACGAACGCGCCCTGGCGCGTGAAAAATGGCTGTACGAGCAGGTTCTGGACCAGCTCCAGCCCCACATTCCCCAACTCACCCGCCTGGCCCACGCGCTGGCCACGCTGGACGTGCTGTGCACCCTGGCCGAACGCTCGCTCACGCTGGGCTGGTGTGCGCCGCAGTTCGCGCCTGAGCCCTGCATCGAGATCGAGGCCGGCCGCCACCCCGTAGTGGAAGCTCGCCTGGCTGAAGTCTCAAGCGGCGCCTTCATCGCCAACCACACGCGGCTGAACGCCAACACCCGCATGCAGGTTATCACCGGCCCCAACATGGGCGGTAAATCGACCTACATGCGCCAGGTGGCGCTCATCGTGCTGCTCGCCAGCATGGGCAGCCATGTGCCCGCCGCCAGTTGCCGACTTGGGCCCATCGACGCCATCCACACGCGCATCGGCGCGGCCGACGACCTGGCGAACGCACAATCGACCTTCATGCTGGAGATGGTGGAAGCCGCGCAAATATTGCACGCCGCCACGCCGCACAGCCTGGTACTGATGGACGAGATCGGCCGTGGCACCAGCACCTTCGACGGCCTGGCGCTGGCCAGCGGCATCGCCACGCACCTGCACGACAAGACCCGCGCCTTCACGCTGTTCGCCACGCACTACTTCGAGCTGACCGAACTGCCCGCCAAGGCGCGCCACGCCGTCAACATGCACGTGAGCGCGGCCGAGAGCGGTGCCGACATCGTGTTCCTGCACGAGATCCAGCCCGGCCCTGCCAGCCGCAGCTACGGCATCCAGGTCGCAAAATTAGCCGGGATGCCCGCGCCCGTGCTGCACCACGCGCGCCACGCGCTCGCCGCGCTGGAAGAGCGCGCCGACGAAGGCGAACTGCAGGTGGACCTGTTCGCCCCGCCACCCGCGCCCGAGGTGACGGCCGCCAGCCCCGTCGAGGCCGCGCTGGCTGCCATCCAACCCGACCAGCTCAGCCCGCGCGAGGCGCTGGATGCGCTGTATCAGTTGAAGGCCGTCATGGGGAAGCCCACGCAAACTTGACGCCCTTCCATTTCATGCCGCATGATGGCATGACGTTGTTTGAAGGATCACGCCATGCTCAAGGAAGTGGGCGCCAGCGGCCAGATATCGCTGGGCAAAAAATACGCCGGGCAGTTGTTCGAGGTACAAACGGCGCCCGACGGCACCATCACCCTGCAGCCAGTGAAGGTGGTGCCTGCCCCCCTCACCGTACAGGAAGAGCCCGCCCGCTACGCCGCCACGTCAACCAGCGGAGATGGCTGGCTCACCCCCGAGCGCCTGGCGCGCCGCGCTGCCGCCGCCGCACGCAGCCCGGCTGAAATGGAAGCCGCGCGCAACCAGTGGGAAGAAGAAAACAAGGAAGCCATTGAGGCCATGAACCAGCGCATGGCCAAGATTGGCTCCATGGCGCGCCGCATTCACGAGTGGCGCAAGGCCAAAGCGCAGCAGGCAGCAGAGACCGATGGCGCAGTTTGACGTCTACCCGCACCCGCTGGAAGAACTGCGCGCCACCCACCCCTACGTGGTGCAAGTGCAAAGCCACTTCCTCAAGCGCCCTGTCGCCGTCATGGCGGTTCCACTCGCCCCCCTGGACAACCCACAACACGCCACCGTGCTGAACCCCAAGCTGGAGGTGGCAGGGCAAGCCTACGTGCTGGAGACATTGGCCATCGGTTCCTTTGAACCGGGTGAACTGCGCAGCCCACTGACCAATCTCGGCCAGGATGCCCAGACCATCTGGGACGCCCTCGACTACGCCCTGCACGGCTACTGACCGCTCGTGGTAACCCAATGCGCCCACCGGAAACAACTCCCCCAACGGTGACCCTGCCCCAGGTAGCCCAAGCCAGCAGCGCCATCACCTCGCCATCGATAGCGATGGCACCCACCGCTGAAGTAGACCGCTACAACGCCTGGGCCGAGCAACGCGAACCGTACTCCCAACGCGTGCGCCGCTGGCGTGCAGGCCAACGGCCGAGCAACCAAACTAACCCATGACCCCCCAAGACTTCATCGCCAAATGGGGCGCGCCCGGTGGCGTGCCCGGCCCAGCCTACGCACTCAACGAAGAACAAGGCGCGCAAAGCCACTTTCTGGACCTGTGCGAACTGCTCGGCGTACCCAAGCCCGGCAGTGCCGAGGGCTACCGGTTTGAAGAGAAAAGCGACGTCATTGGCGGCAAGACGGGTTATGCCGACGTCTTCATGCGCGGCGTGTTTGCGTGGGAGAACAAAGCTCCCGGCAAAAACCTCGACACCGCGCTCAAGCAACTGCTCACCTACAGCCTGGCGCTGTCCAACCCGCCCATCCTGGTGGTGTCCGATCGGCTCAGCATCCGCATCCACACCCAGTTCACCGGCCACCCCAGCGTCACGCACACCGTCGCCATCGACGAGATGGACCAGCCGGACAAACTGGCCCTGCTGCGCCGCATCTGGCTGGCGCCCGAGAGCTTCAAGCCCCGGCAGACCAACCGCGACATCACCGAAGCCGCCGCCCGCAGCTTTGCCGCCCTGGCCGAAGGCCTGCGCCAGCGCGGCTCCACCGCCAACGAATCCGCCGCCAACCAGCAGCAGCGCGCCAACCAGGTGGCGCACTTCCTCACGCAATGCCTGTTCTGCTTCTTTGCCGAAGACGTAGGCCTGCTGCCTGGGCGCATGTTCGAGCGGCTGCTGGGCAACAAGCAGGCCACGCCCGAGCGCCTCGGCCAAGGCCTCACGCAGCTTTTCAGCGCCATGAAAGACGGCGGCCTCTACGGCGTGGACGACATCCCCTGGTTCAACGGCGGGCTGTTTCAGCAGATTGCCGTGCCGTCCCTGAGCACCCCCGATTTGGCCGAGCTGCGCCGAGCCGCCGACCTGGACTGGAGCGCCATCGACGTCTCCATCTTCGGCACCCTGTTCGAACGCGGCCTGGACCCCGCCAAACGCAGCCAGCTCGGTGCCCACTACACCGACCCCGCCACCATCGAGCGCCTGATTGACCCCGTCATCCGCCGCCCGTTGCTACAAAAATGGGAGCTGGTAGCGCAGCAAATACGGACGCTATCGGTCAAAATTACCAAAAAAGGCGACAAGCACTACCGCGCCGCCCATGCCCTGTTCATCACCTGGCTCGACGAACTCAAGCACTTCCGCGCACTCGACCCCGCCTGCGGCAGCGGCAACTTTCTGTACCTCACCCTCAAGTGCCTCAAGGACGTGGAACACCACAGCCACCTGCAGGCCACCGAACTGGGCCTGGACCGCGAGGCCGACCTGGTGACCGGCCCGCACAACGTGCTGGGCATCGAACTGAACGAGTACGCCGCCGAACTGGCCCGCGTCACCGTGTGGATTGGCGAACTGCAATGGCGCCTGGCGCACGGCTACGAGTTCAAGACCAACCCCGTGCTCGACACGCTGGAGCACATCGAATGCCGCGATGCGCTGCTGGCCAACAACTTCCCCCCCCCCCCCCGCACCAATCTGGTGCATCTCACAAATTGCAGGAGGCGGCGTGGCCGCGAGCCGATGTGGTCATTGGCAACCCGCCGTTTCTGGGCGACAAGAAGATGCGCGCCGAACTGGGCGACGCCTACACCACCCTGCTGCGCAAAACCTACGAAGGCCGCGTGCCTGGCGGCGCCGACCTGGTGTGCTACTGGTTCGACAAGGCCCGCGCGCAGATGACCGCCGGGGCGTTGCAGCGCGCCGGGCTGGTCACCACCAACTCGATTCGCGGCGGCGCCAACCGCAAGGTGCTCGATGCCATCTGCACACAGACGCGCATTTTTGAGGCCTGGAGCGATGAGCCGTGGGTGAACGAGGGCGCGGCGGTGCGCGTGTCGCTGGTGGCTTTTGGGGAGACGGAGCAACCTGTGCGGCTGGATGGGGCAGATGTGGCCGCCATCCACGCAGACTTGACTGGCGCTAGCGCCGACGGTGACTCGCTGGATTTACCCAGTGCCAAACCCTTGCAGACCAACAAAGCCGCCTGCTTCGTGGGCACATCCAAGAAAGCGAGCTTTGACGTTCCTGGCGACCTCGCTCGGTCATGGCTGGCACTGCCCAACCCACACGGCCAGAGCAACGCCGAAGTTGTGAAGCCGTGGATCAATGGTTCCGACTTGGTGAAGGCGCCGTCCGACACTTGGATCGTCGATTTTGGCGTCGAGCGCCCACAAGCCGAGGCCGCATTATTTGATGCGCCCTTCGAATATGTTCAACGCGTTGTCAAACCCGAAAAAGATGCGGTGCGCAGCGAATCCGAGCGCCGTAAATGGTGGCTCCACGCGCGCACAGCACCCGACATGCGCCAAGCACTTGCAGGTACGGAGCGCTTCATGGTCACCTCCATCGTTGCAAAGCACCGCGTATGGGTCTGGCGTCCCACCATGGTTTTGGCCAGTCACGCCGTGTGCGTCGTCGCCCGCGCCGACGACACCACCTTCGGCATCCTGCACAGCCGCTTCCACGAACTCTGGGCGCTGCGCATGGGCACCTCGCTGGAAGACCGGCCGCGCTACACCCCCACCACCTGCTTCGAAACCTTCCCTTTCCCCGCAGGCCTTACCCCGGCAGACACCGCGCACCAGCGCACCGAGGCGGTGGAAGGCGGCGCGCTGATTCCGGCCGACCTGCCAGATACTTTGTCAGACGCCTTGCACACAGAGGATTTCAAGCCAAATCAGCCTCTAGCGCCCGTCCATCAAGCGCCAGCAGCTATCAAAACAATATCACCCCGCCAGGCTGCCATCGCCATTGCCCAGGCCGCGCAACGCCTCAACACCCTGCGCCAGGCCTGGCTGAACCCGCCCGAGTGGACGGACACGGTGCCCGAGGTAGTGCCGCTGGGTATGAGTACATCGCCCTACCCCGACCGCATCGTGCCCAAGCCGGGGTTCGAAAAAGACCTGGCCAAGCGCACGCTCACCAACCTGTACAACCTGCGCCCCGCCTGGCTGGCCGCAGCCCACGCGCAACTCGATGCGGCGGTGGCAGCGGCCTATGGCTGGCAGGACTACACGGCGGACATGCCCGACGATGAAATCCTGCGCCGCCTGCTGGCGCTGAACCTGGAGCGCAGCACCGCTGCGGGGGCCTGACATGCGCCCCATACCCGCCACCCCCGACGACATCGGAGACGGTGAGGACCGCCGGATCGACCCGCACAGCCCCGAAGTGCCGCCCTCCATCCGCGCCAAGGTGCTGTCCATGGCGCAGCCGGGTGACCAGCTATGGCGCTGCCCGCGACTGTCTGCGCCGCGCGGGGCGCTGGGCTTGCTCGGTGTCGGCCCGCGCGATGCGGTGATCGAGTGGTGGCTGGTGGACGCCGACGGCGAGTTGATCGAGGCGTTCTGGGAGGTTTAGAACGCCCCGCAACAGTTTCGGGGTCTACAGATCCTGCACCACCGGCGCCAGCTGCCCCAGCATGAAGCTGATGAACGGCGGCACGCACTGCATGTGCCCGGCAGGCGCGGCAGGGCAGTCGGTCAGGCTGACGAGGTCGCCGGCGCCGCGCAGTTGCATGGCGCGCAGGGTGCTGGTCGAACTGGCATAGGGCACGGTGCGGTCGCTCGGGCCGTGGTACAGGCGTACGGGCACGTTGGGCTTCCAGTCGTGCACGCTGCTGGTTTCGGCGATGTAGCGCACGTCGTCGTCCAGAAAGCGGTCGATGAAGCGGGCGTCGTAGGTCACGTCGGCGTCGCCCGGGATCAAGGCACGCAGCAGCAGGCGGCGCACCTCGCGCTGCACGCTGCCGCCCAGGTAGCGCAGAAAGCCGGGGTTGATGAGCGCACCGAGCACGGGTTGCTCGTTGCGCACCAGGTCCACAAGCCCGTCCATGGTGGCCTGCACGTTGTAGGGGCCGGCGCCGGGCACCACCATGCGCAATTGCTGCAGGTGCACCGAGCTGCTGGCCTGCATCGCCCGGTGCGCTGCCATGGTGACGTAGCCGCCTTCGGAGTAGCCCGTCAGAAAGAGTTGCCCGTTGTCGGCCACGTTGGCCTGGCCACGCCAGGCGCGCGCGGCGGTCAGAAAGTCCACCGTGGCGGCCGCTGACGGGGCGGCCAGCAGGTAGGGGTGCGGTGTGCCTTTGGAGGCACCAAAGCCCACGTAGTCGGGCGCCAGCACGATGTAGCCCAGCGAGGCCAGCACCACGGCCACTTCCGACGCGACGGCGTTGTTGCTGGGCGCCTCGGCGTCGCGGAACAGGGTGCCGTGCTGGTAGCTGAGCACCGGGCTTTTGGCCCCGGGTGCCTTTTGCGGCACGCTGACCAGGCCCGAGGCGCGCACGGCCTTGCCGTCGGCATCGGTGGTGAGGTATTCGAGGCGATAGGAGGTGACGGCGTAGCGCGGCACCACGTCCTGGGCGAGCGATTCTTCGCTGGTCAGCGCCGCCGCAATGTCGGCTGAGGCAACGGTACCCAGCAGGGTGGCCGCCTGGAGTTGCCCCGCGCCTTCGGGGTCGGCGGGCCGCACGGGCGGGGTGCCGCCGCCATCGGTCACGGTGTCGTCGTTGCCACCGCCGCCACACGCCGCCAGCGATGCAGCCAGCGCCAGCGCACAGACGCGGCGGATTCCGGATGAGAGGAAAGGGGTGAACACGGCACAGGCCTCCGCAAAAGCGCTGGATCATAGTGCGGCGCGGGCCTGCGCGGCCCACCGCGCGGACAAAGGCCCTACCCCGGCGCCGCAGCGCGCTTTTGTGCAGGGTGCTTTGGGTTGAAAAATTTTTGGGTCAAAACAGCCTCTGGCGCTTACTGGAAAAGCGCAAACAGCTATCATTTTTATACCAACCTTCCGTAAACTGCAGTTGGTGCAGGCCCGCTGCAGCGCAGCACTACACTCTGTGCTTTTCTTCTTTCACGCATTTCCCATGACGTACTGCGTCGCCATCAAACTCAATGCCGGGCTGGTGTTCCTGTCCGATTCGCGCACCAATGCCGGGCTGGACCAGATCAGCTCGTTCCGCAAGATGATGGTGTACGAGAAGGCGGGCGAGCGCTTCATGGTGCTGCTGTCGGCGGGCAATCTGAGCATTTCCCAGTCGGTGCGCGAGATTTTGCAAACCACGCAGATCAAGGACGAGCACGACGGCGAGCCCATCACCATCTGGAACGCGCGCAGCATGTTCGACGCCGCTCGCGTGCTCGGCGCCGCCGTGCGCCATGTGCACGAGCGCGACGGCGCGGCGCTCAAGCGCGCGGGGGTGGACTTCAATGTCTCGCTGGTGTTCGGCGGGCAGATCCAGGGTGAGGGCATGCGCCTGTTTCAGGTGTATTCGGCGGGCAATTTCATCGAGGCCACATCCGAGACGCCCTACTTCCAGGTGGGCGAGTCGAAATACGGCAAGCCCGTGCTCGACCGCGTGCTGACACCCGAAACCCCGCTGGACGAAGCCGCCAAATGCGCGCTGGTGTCGATGGACAGCACGCTCAAGTCCAACCTGTCGGTGGGCCTGCCGCTGGACCTGATCCTGTACGAGGTGGACCATTTCAGCTCTGACAAGATCGTCTGCATCACCGACGACAACCCTTACTTTCGCATGCTGCACGACAGCTGGGGCGAAAAGCTGCGCCAGGTGTTCGACAGCATTGAAAGTCCGAACTGGGGCGGCGGTGCCACCGAGGTGCCGATCATGGTGCCCCCGACGCGCTGCAAACCACTCAAGAAGATCAACACACCGCGCGACAAGCTCATTTAGACATGGCGCGCGCGGCTCACCTCTCCCTGCATGAACAAGATCGTTTTCTCCCACGGCAACAGTTTTCCCTCGGGCACCTACAGCGTGCTCTTCAGTCACCTGCGCCAGCGCGGCTTTGACGTCAGCGCGGTGGACCGTTTCGGCCACGACCCGCGCTTCCCCGTCACCGACAACTGGCCGCACCTGGTGGAGCAACTGGCCGAGTTCGCGGCCGAACAGGTGCGCGTCTCGGGCGGCCCGGTGTACCTGGTGGGCCATTCGCTGGGCGGCATTCTGAGCGTGATGGCGGCGTCGCGGCACCCCGAACTGGCGCGCGGCGTGCTGATGCTCGACTCGCCCATCCTCAGCGGCTGGCGCGCCACCACCGTGGGCGCTGCCAAGCGCACGCAGATGATTGGCAGCTTCTCGCCCGCGCGCGTGAGCCGCATGCGCCGCAACAGCTGGACCAGCACCGAAGAGGCCTACGAACACTTTCGCAAGAAAAAAGCCTTTGCCCGCTGGGACCCGCAGGTGCTGCGCGACTATGTAACCCACGGCCTGTATGACGAAGACGACCGCCGCGTGCTGGCCTTCGACCGCGCCGTGGAGTCCGACATCTACAACACCATGCCCCACCACCTGGGCAGCCTGCTGCGCAAGCACCCGCTGCGCTGCCCGGCAGCCTTCATCGGCGGGCGCGCCTCGGTGGAAATGAAGCAGGTGGGCATGGCGCTGACGCAGCAGCTCACCCACGGCCGCATCACCATGCTGGACGGCACCCACCTCTTTCCCATGGAAAAGCCCCTGGTCACGGCTGCGGCCATCGAGGCCTCGCTGCTCAACCTTGCCACGGTGGCGGGCCAGGGCTGACACCGGCGCCGGCAGAGGCTGCACAACCGGAAGCACTGCCGGATTTTTCGATTTCTCTTACACTTTCTCACACCGCCCAGCCCCGAACCCGCTCTTCCACCCCACGCTCCCGTACGCCATGTTCCCCCCGCCTGCACTGCGGCCTGTGCGCCATGGCGCCACCACCGGGTGGCCGCTGGCGCTGCGCATGGTGCTGGCCCTGTGGCTCGTGTTGCTGGCCTGTGGCGCGCGGGCCGAGCCGGCCCCGCTGGTGCTCGCTGAAAGCCAGCCAGTCACCCTGCTCTGGCCTGCCCTCACACTGCTATCGGACCCCGACCGAAGGCACACAGCCGAGGAACTGCTGTCCGGCGGCCCGGCCTTCGGCCCCATGCCAGCCACGCAGGGCACCCTGGGCGTGCGGCCCGATGCCGTGTGGCTGCGCGCACCCCTTGCCGTGGCGCCAGGCTCCGATCGCCGCTGGATTCTGGACATCGACTACGCCCCGATCAACCGCATTGACGTAGCCCTGGCCGCCGGCGGGCGCATCGTGCAGCAGGCTGTGCTGGGCAACACCCAGCCCTTCAGCCAGCGGCCCCTGCTCAGCCGCTCGCACACGATGGTGCTGAACCTGGAACCCGGCGTGCGCTACGAACTGCTGCTGCGCGTGCAGGTACAGGGTGCGATGATTCTGCCCATCACCCTGAACACCCCCACGGCATTGATGGGCCGCGCGCTGAACGAGCAGATGCTGCAGGGGGTGCTCACCGGTCTGGCGCTGTGTCTGCTGGTCTACAGCCTGGCCCAGTGGGTCAGCCTGCGCGATGCGCTGTTCATCCAGTACGCGCTGCTGATCTCGGGCAGCCTGCTGTTTTCGCTCCAGTTCTTCGGCGTGGGCGCGCAATACCTCTGGACGGACAACCTCTGGATGGAGCGGCACGCCAGCGGGCTGGCGGCCCTCATGGCCACCTGCGGCTCCTTTCTGTTCATCGGCCAGGCCTTAGCGGCGGGCGACCCGCGCCACCGCCTGATGCGCACCATGCGCTGGGGCGCAGCGGGCACGGCGCTGCTGGCCGTGGCGTTTGCGCTCGATGCCTTCGATGTCAAGGTGCTCACCGCCATCGTCAGCATCCTGGGCCTGGTGCCCGCGCTCATGGGTATTCCGGGGGCCGTGGGGCGCATGCGCCAGGGCGACCCGGTGGGTGGCACCCTGCTGCTGGCCTGGCTGGTGTACTTCATCGCCACGGCCACGGTGATCGGCGTGATCCGGGGCTGGGTGCCGGTGAACTTCTGGACCCTGCACTCGTTCCAGTTCGGTGCCACGCTCGACATGCTGCTGTTCATGCGCGTGCTGGGCCTGCATTCCAAGGCGCTGCGCACCGCCGCCGAAAACGCCCGCACCGAGCGCGACGCCATGCAGACGCTGGCGCACACCGACCCGCTCACCGGCCTGCCCAACCGCCGCGGCCTGGGCCTGGCACTGACCGAGGCCCTGGCCCACTGCGACCCGGACCATCTGCTGGCGGTCTATGTGATGGACCTGGACGGTTTCAAGCCGGTGAACGACCAGCACGGCCACGACGTGGGCGACGACCTGCTGGTGGCCGTGGCCCGGCGCCTGCAGGGCCATGTGCGCAAGAGCGACATGGTGGCCCGGCTGGGCGGAGACGAATTCGTGGTGGTGACCGATCAGCTCACCTCGCCGCAACAGGCGCACGAGATGGGTCAGAAGCTGCTGGAAGCCTTCCACGCGCCGTTCGCGCTGCAGACGCACACCATTCAGGTGGGCCTGACCATCGGCTATGCGCTCGCGCCCACCGACAGCAACGACGCCGTGGGCCTGCTCAAGCTGGCCGATGCCGCCATGTACACCGGCAAGCAGGGCGGCAAGTTCCGCGTGCTGCGCAACCCGGGCGATCTCGCGCTCGCCTCACGCTGAAACCTCACCTGCAGCAGCGGTAGGCCAAGCCGATCGAGACGTTGTAGCTGTCGGGCTTGACCGCCAGCGGGCTGCGCCGGGCATCACCGCGCAGTTGCTGGTAGCCCACGCCGCCAAACAGCACCCAGCGGTCCGACACCAGGGTCTTGACCTCCAGCCCCAGGTGGGTGCTGTGCATGCCTGCGCCGGGCCGGTAGGCGGGCAGCGCGGTCGTCACGCCCGCTGCACTGGTGGGCACGCCCATGTAGCTGCGCATGTAGGTGCTGTCGGCCAGGGTGAAGCCCGCCGCCAGACCGATTTCAGTGCGTGAACTGATCAGAAACTCGTAGCGCGCCGATGTCTGCAGCGTGGCCCCGCCCTGCTTGTCCAGCAAATCCTGGCTGAGCGTGCTGCGCAGCGAGGCTTGCTTGTTGAAGTCGTAAATGGCGCTCAGGCGGCCGCGCAGCGTGCGCTCCACATCGGGCAGGCCGCGCAGGATGGGGTCATCCGCACCCTTGCGCCCGCCATCCAGGCGCAGTCCGCCGCTGAGACGAAAGTTGTCCAGCTGGAACAGCCGTGCCGTCAGGCCCGAGTCGCGCGGATCCAGATCAAAATCGAGCAGGGAACCGCCGCCACCGGAGCTGAGCGTGAAGCGCCCCACCTCGAGCCCGATCACGGGTCGCACGCCGGTGCTGCGTTCGGCACTGCCGGCGTAGCGGGGGCCGTTGACCACCGAAGCCCCCAGCGACCAGGTAAAACCGTGGTCCGGGCTGTCGGGCGGTGGTGGAGGCAGGCGCAACTGCGCCAGGGCGCACGCGGGCAGGACCAGCAGCAGGGCCACGGCCCCGGGGACTGTCTTCTGAAAGTGTGTGCGTTTCATGCGGACCATTATCAACCGTTCCACTGAATCCAGCCGGTCCATGCGCTGACCAGCACCACGATGCCAAACACGATGCGGTACCACGCAAACGGCACAAAGCTGTGCGTGCTGATGTAGCGCAGCAGCCAGCGCACGCACAGCCATGCACTGATGAACGAAAAGAACAGGCCCACGCCGAACATCGGCAGGTCGGCCATCTCCAGCAGCGCGCGCTCCTTGTACAGGCTGTACACCCCGGCGCCAATGAGCGTGGGAATGGCCAGGAAGAACGAATAGTCGGTGGCCGCCTTGCGCGACAGGCCCAGCAGCATGCCGCCGATGATGGTGGCGCCGCTGCGGCTGGTGCCCGGCACCATGGCCAGGCACTGCACCAGCCCCACCTTGAGCGCATCGAGCGGCGTCATGTCGTCCACCTCGTGTATGCGAGTGGCCGACTGCGGGCGCCGCTCGGCCCACAGAATGATGAAGCCGCCAATGATGAAGGTGCTGGCCACCACCACGGGCGTGAACAGATGCGCCTTGATGGCCTTGCCCAGCAACAGCCCGAGCAGCACCGCCGGAAAGAAGCCGATGAGCACGTTGAGCGCGAAGCGCTGCGCCTGCCGCTGGCTGGGCAGCGCGACCAGCGTTGCACGGATTTTCTGCCAATACACCAGGATGACGGCGAAGATGGCGCCGGTCTGGATGGCGATGTCGAACACCTTGGCCTTGGCATCGTCAAAACCCAGCAAGGCCCCGGCCAGAATCAGGTGGCCGGTGGAGGAGATGGGGAGAAATTCGGTCAGGCCCTCGACCACGCCCATGATGGCGGCCTTGACCAGCAAAACAATGTCCACGCGCGTCCTTGTTGGCAAACGAAAGCGCGGATTATCCGCGCATCATTTGTCATTCCCCTTCCGCATCATTCATGCCGCAAGGCGTCGATGGGCAGCAGGCGCGCGGCCCGACGCGCAGGGTAGTAACCAAAGAACACGCCCACCAAGCCCGAGAACCCCACGGCCAGCAGCACGGCGGGCAGGTCCATGGCCACGCTCCAGCCCGCCAACTGCCCCACGGCCCAGGTGGCCAGCGCCCCGAGCGCAATGCCGATGGCGCCACCCGCCAGGCTGAGCGTGACGGCCTCAATGAGGAACTGCGCCAGGATGTCGCGCCCGCGCGCCCCCACGGCCATGCGCAGGCCGATCTCGCGCGTGCGCTCGGTCACGCTCACCAGCATGATGTTCATGATGCCGATGCCGCCCACCAGCAGGCTCACGCCCGCCACGGCGGCCAGCAGGCCGGTCATCACGCGGCTGGATTCCTCCTGCGCCTGCAGCACCTCCGAGAGGTTGCGAACGCTGAAAGTGTCGTCGCCACCCTCGGGCACCTTCAGGCGCTGGCGCAGCAGGGTGCGCATGGCCTCTTCGGCCCGCGCCATGTCCGCGCCCTGGCGCACCTTCACATGGATGGACCAGATGCGCCGCACATTGCCGCCGGCATTCCAGATGCGGTTGCGAAAGGTGGACATCGGCACGATGACGATGTCGTCCTGGTCCTGCCCCAAGGCGTTCTGCCCCTTGGCGGCCAGCACGCCCACCACCATGAAGGGCACGCCGCGCACGCGCACCATCTGGCCCAGCGGGTCGTCGTCGGCAAACAGCTCGCGCGCCACCGTCTGGCCCAGCCAGGCCACCTTGGCCGATCCCTGCTGCTCGGCCGCCTCGAACAGGCGGCCCGCCGCCAGCGGCCATTCGCGCGCCTCCAGGTAATCGTTGGTGGTGCCAAAAATGGCGGTGTTCCAGTTGGCGTTTTGCGCCACGGCCTGCGCGGTGGTGCGCGACGAGGGCGCGGCCACCTGCACCTCGGGCACCTCGCGGGCAATGGCCTCGGCGTCTTCTTCGGTGAAGCGCGAGCGCGTTTGCGCGCCGTAGCGCACCCCGGCGGCGCTCAGGCTGCCGGGCACCACCAGCATGATGTTCGAACCCAGGCCCTTCATCTGCTCCTGCACACGCTCGGTGGCACCCCGGCCCACAGCCACCATGGTGATGACCGCGGCCACGCCAATGATGATGCCCAGCATGGTCAGCAGGCTGCGCAGCAGGTGGGTGGTAAGTGCGCGCAGGGCGGCACGCAGCGCGGCGGCGAGGTTCATGCGCCCTCCCCCTGCACGGGCGCGGCGAGGCCGGGCTGGGCAACGTCTTCCAGAATGGCCCCGTCGCGGAACACGATGCGCCGCCGCGCCCAGGCGGCCACCTCGTTTTCATGGGTGACCAGCACCACCGTCATGCCCTGCGCGTTGAGCTGCGCCAGCAGCCGCATGATGTCTTCGGAGGTGTGTGAGTCGAGTGCGCCCGTGGGCTCGTCGGCCAGGATGAGCTGCGGCTGGTTGACCAGCGCACGCGCAATCGCCACGCGCTGCTGCTGCCCGCCCGACAGCTCGGCCGGGGTGTGCGCAGCGCGCTCGGCCAGGCCCACGCGCTGCAGGGCCGCCTGTGCGCGTGCGTGGCGCTCGGGCGCCTTCACCCCGGCATAGACCAGGGGCAGCTCGACGTTTTCCAGCGCGCTGGTGCGCGCCAGCAGGTTGAACTGCTGGAACACGAAGCCGATGCGCTGGTTGCGCACGGCGGCCAGCGCATCGGGCGCCAGGTGCTGCACCGCCTCGCCCGCCAGCAGATAGTTGCCGCTGGCGGGCTGGTCGAGGCACCCCAGGATGTTCATCAGCGTGGACTTGCCCGAGCCCGAGGCGCCCATGATGGCGACAAACTCGCCCGCCTCGATGCGCAGCGACACGCCGCGCAGCGCGTGCACGGTCTGGTCACCCATGGTGTAGGTCTTGGTGAGCGCTTGCGCGTCGATCAGCGGAGGGGCCATGGGAGGGGGTCGTCAAAATGCCAGCCGGGGTGCATTGGCACGCGCCGGGGCCGCAGCAGCGGGTGTCGTCACGCCGGTGATGACCTGCTGGCCCTCGGCCAGCGGTGCAGCACCGTCCGCAGGCAGCACCAGTTCGGTGTGGCTGCCATCGGTCAGGCCCAGGCGCACGTTCACGGCGCGCACCTGGCCATCGTCGCTTCGCACATACACGCGCCCACGGGTGGTGGGCGGCGCAGACAATTCAGAGCCTTTTTGGCCTCCAGCGCCCGTACCACCTGCGCTAGCAGCTCTTGATTTTGTAGCATTCGATGCATTGTCCGCAGGCGGCTCCACCCCGGCAATGCGCATGCGCAGCGCGGCATTGGGCAGCTTGAGCACGTTCTCGCGCGCGTCGGTCACGATGCGCACGTTCGCCGTCATGCCGGGCAGCAGGCGGCCGTCGCGGTTGGCAAAATGGACCGCCGCCACGTAGGTGACCACGTTATTGGCCGCAATGGCAGCCTTGCGCACCTGGTCCACACGGCCCTCGAAGGTCTGGCCCGGAAAGGCATCCACCGTGAAGCTGGCCTTCTGCCCGGGCTGGATGCGGCCCACGTCGGTTTCGTCCACGCTCACCTCCACGCGCATGTCGCGCAGGTTCTGCGCAATCACGAACAGCTCGGGCGCCTGCAGGCTGGCGGCCACCGTCTGGCCGCGCTCCACCGTGCGCTTGATGACGATGCCATCCACCGGCGAGGTGATGCGCGTGCGCGAAAGGTTGGTCTGGGCCTGCGCCAGCGCGGCCTCGCGCTGCTTCACGCTGGCCTGCGCGGCCTGCACCTGCGCGGCCGTCACGGCGGCCTGGGCCTGGGCGCCGCGCAGCGCCTCGGTGCTGGTGTTGACCAGGGCCTGCGCGCGTTCGGCCTCGCTTTGCGCAATGAAGCCTTTGGCCACCAGGTCGGCCTTGCGCTCCAGGTCGCGCCGGGCCTCGGCCAGGTCCACCTGCGCGCGCGACACAGCCGCCTGGCTGGCCAGCACATTGGCCTGCGCAACGAGCACCTGCGAGAGCGCGGCCTCGCGGTCGGCCTGCGCCTGACGCACCTGAAACTCAATCAGCTGCGGGTCGATCTGGGCGATGAGCTGGCCCGCCTTCACTTCGGAATTGAAGTCGGCATACAGCTCGCGGATCTGGCCCGACACCTGGCTGCCCACCGACACCTGCGTGACCGGCATGACCTGCCCCGACGCCGACACCGACGCTGCCAGGCTGCCCCGCTCGATGGCCGCCGTGCGGTACTGCGGCGCCTGGGCCGCCTGCCGGGCCTGCCACCACCAGGCAGCCCCGGCTGCCAGGGCCAGCACCAGCCCGCCCGCGATGATTTTGGGGCTGCGCGAACGCACTTTTTGTTGCATGGCTGCATTCTAGAAAGCCCCTGCACCCGCCGCTGGCGCCGCCAGAGCAACCTTCGGCGCCGGGGGGCGGCATTTCGTCGCAAGCCGGTGGCGGGGCGCACAGGCACCGGGCACAGTGCGGCCATCACCCTCCTGCCACTGCCCCGCCATGCTGCTGCATATCATCGCCCACCAGCCCGAGATGCTGGTCACCATCGTCCAGCGAACACCCTTGTGGGTCTGGGGCCTGCTGGCCGCGCTGCTGGCACTGGGCGCCAGCCAGATGCGCCAGCGCACCGTGGGCCTGCGCCGTGTGTTCGCCCTGCCGCTGGGCATGGCCGCGTTCTCCATCTTCAGCCTTGCGGCTGCGTTCGGCAGCACCCCTGCGCCGGGCCTGGCAGCCGCATGGGTGCTGGCCTGCACCAGCCTGGTGGGCCTGGGCCTGTGGCTGCGCCCCCGGCCGCCTGCGGCCACCCGCTACCACGCAGCCTCCCGGCACTTCGACCTGCCCGGCAGCGCCGTGCCGCTGCTGCTGATCGTGGCCCTTTTCTTCACCCGCTATGCCGTGAACGTGGAACTGGCCCTGCAACCCGCCCTGGCCCGCGAAGCCGGCTTTGCGCTGCAGGTGGCCGCGCTGTATGGCGCATTCAGCGGCCTGTTCGCCCTGCGTGCAGCGCGCCTGTGGCGCCTGGCCCGTATCTCCACCACCCATGTACTCTGACCGCTTGATAGGAAACACCATGCACCCCCACCCCCTTCCCACGAGCCCCGAGCAACTCGAACGCCTGGCCCGCAAACGCGCTGGCGCCAAGCTGGGCTGGTACACCCATGCCGGCGTCTACGTACTGGTCAACCTGTTTCTGGCCTTCGTCTCATCCCGCAGTGGCCATGCCTGGGCCATTTACCCGGCCCTGGGCTGGGGCCTGGGTTTGCTGATCCACGGCGCGGCGGTGTGGCTGGCCATGCCCGGCGGCTCGCTCTACAGCCAGTTGCTCGAGCGCGAACGCGCCGCGCTGCAGCGCCAGCAACCCCACTGATCTTGCAGGGCTGCCGCACAATGGCAGCCCTACACACCCCATGCCGCATTTCGACGCCCGCTCCCTTCTGCGCCACGGATTGACCACCGCCGTGTTCTGCTGCGCCATCGCGCTGGCCCTCACCGTGTCCGGCCAGGGCGCCTGGGATGTGCAACTGGCCTACTCGCTGGGCATCGGCCTGGTGTCGTGGCTGGTGATCGATCTGGGCCGGGTGCTGCTCGCACCGGGCACCGGCTGGCCCCACGGCTGGCGCGGGGGCGTGCTCATTGCTGCGGGCATTGCCACGGGGTATGTGCTGGGCTCGGTCATTGGCAACGCCTACAGCGGCAGCACGCAGCACCTGCCGCACCAGCATGGCGCAATGTCGGCCCTGGTCATCACCATCGCGGCCGGCGCGGGCATCTCGTTCTTCTTCTACAGCCAGAGCCAGGCCCGCCACCTGCAGGCCCACATGGCCCAGGCCCAGCGCGACGCCGCCGAGGCACGCCTCAAGCTGCTCGAAGCCCAGCTTGAACCGCACATGCTGTTCAACACCCTGGCCAACCTGCGCGTGCTGGTGGCCACCGACCCGCCGCGCGCCCAGGCCATGCTCGACCACCTGATCGCCTACCTGCGCGCCACGCTGAGCGCATCGCGCGCCACCACACACCCGCTGGCCGACGAGTTCGAGCGCCTGCGCGACTACCTCGAACTCATGGCCGTACGCATGGGCCCGCGCCTGGCCTATCAGCTCGACCTGCCAGAGGGCCTGCGCGGCGTGGACGTGCCGCCACTGCTGTTGCAGCCGCTGGTGGAAAACGCCATCCGCCACGGGCTGGAGCCCCAGGTGCAGGGCGGCCGCATCACCGTGCGCGCCAGCACTCGGCCTGGCCCGACGGGCACGCTGCTGGTGCTGGAGGTGCACGACACCGGCGCGGGCCTGGCAACGGCCCCACCGGCCAGCGACGCCCCCGGCAGCCACTTCGGCCTGGCCCAGGTGCGGGAACGCCTGGCAACGCTGTACGGCACCACAGCAACTCTTGATTTGATAGCTGCCAGCGCAGGTGGAACAAGCGCTACTGTCACTTTTTCCTTGAAATCCGTCACGCCATGACCGCCCCCGCGCCCCGCGCCCTGATTGCCGAAGACGAACCCCTGCTGGCCGCTGCCCTGCAGCACGCGCTGGCCCAGGCCTGGCCTGACTTGCAGGTGGTGGCCACCGTGGGCGATGGCCTGTCGGCCGTGCGCGAAGCCCTGGCGCTGCGGCCCGAGGTGCTGTTCTTCGACATCCGCATGCCGGGCCAGAGCGGGCTGAATGCCGCCGCTGAACTGGCCGACGCCTGGCCCGCAGACACCCCGTTTCCGGCCCTGGTGTTCGTGACCGCCTACGACCAGTACGCCGTGCAGGCCTTCGAGACCCAGGCGGTGGACTACCTGCTCAAGCCCGTGCAGAGTGCACGCCTGCAAAGAACAGTGCAAAAACTGCAGCAAACGCTTACCCATCAAGCGCCAGCAGCTACTGATTTCGAAGCAACCATGGCGCAACTGCGCCACCTGCTGGCCGCGCCCGGCATCGCCGCGCCCGCCCCGGCTTCAACCCCGGCGCCACTCACCGTCATCCAGGCCAGCAGCGGCAACCAGATTCACCTGGTGCCCGTCGCCGAGGTGCTGTACTTCGAGGCCGCCGACAAATACGTGCGCGTGCTCACCGCCGGGCGCGAATACCTGATCCGCACCCCCTTGAAGGAGCTTGCGGCGCAACTCGACGCGCACGAGTTCTGGCAGGTGCACCGCGGCACACTGGTGCGCGCCAGCGCCATCGCCAGCGTCACGCGCGACGAGGCAGGGCGGCTGCACCTGGCATTGCACCAACGGCCCGAGCCGCTCGCGGTGAGCCGCCTCTACGCCCACCTGTTCAAGGCCATGTAGGCCCTAACCATGCCCCAAGCGGCACCGCCCTGAAAGGAGAACGACCTTAGCCCCCAAGAACACCCTCTGTATCTGGTACGACGGCACGGCCCTGGAAGCCGCACAGTTCTACGCGCAAACCTTCCCCGACAGCGCGGTGGGAACCATCTTCCGCGCGCCCGGCGACTACCCCGCTGGCAAAGAAGGCGACGTGCTGACGGTGGCGTTCACCGTCATGGGCATCCCCTGCATCGGGCTCAACGGCGGCCCCGAGTTCAAACACAGCGAGGCCTTCTCGTTCCAGGTCGCCACCGACGACCAGGCCGAAACCGACCGCCTGTGGAACGCCATCATCGACCACGGCGGCCAGGCCAGCGTGTGTGGCTGGTGCAAGGACCGATGGGGCATCTCCTGGCAGATCACGCCCCGCGCCCTGACAGACGCCATCGCCGACCCGGACCGCGCGGCGGCCCAGCGGGCGTTCGAGGCAATGATGGGGATGGGGAAGATTGATATTGCAGTGATTGAGGCGGCGAGGCGGGGGTGAGGATTGATGGCTGATGCGCGGGGCGGGGCTGGGGTCCGCGTTCGGCCAGGAGCGGCCTGTGGCGGCAGATGAAAGCGGATGCTCAACGTCGGCCGTGAATGGGCCGCAACGGCGCACTCGGCATTGAAGAATGGCGA
>MESL01000023.1 GCA_001770955.1 Burkholderiales bacterium RIFCSPLOWO2_12_FULL_65_40
CAAACTTCTCTTCGTATTCCTCGTACGCCCGGTAAATCTCCTCCGCACTCTTGTCCGGGTGGTAGTTCAGCGTGAACAACAGGTTGTCGAAAGCCGTGCAGTAATCCGGCTTCAGTGTGATGGCTCGGCGCAAGGCCGCAATTCCATCGTCCAGCAAGCCCAGCACGTTATAGACGCCGCTGATGTAATTCCATGCCACCTCGAAATCAGGGCGCAATGCCAGTGCCCGCTCAAAAGCAGCCTTGGATTCCCGCAGTTGCCCCCCCTGTGCCAGCGCCAAACCCAGATTGCTGTATGCCTCCGCGTGCTGGGGGTTCAGCTTCACCACGCGCGAGAGCACCTCGACGGCTTCATAAATCAGCCCGTATTCATACAAGGCATTGCCCAGATTGCTCTGCGCCTCTAGATCGGAGGGCAGCAACTGTGCGGCCCTGCGCTTCGCGTGCAGCGCCTCGTCAATCCGGCCCAGAGGTTGCAGCATGGCGCCCAGCGCTTTCCAGGCGAAGCCATTGTCTGGAAATTCCTCCACCATCGAGCGCGCGATTGCCGCCCCCTCGGCATAGGCCTTTCGCTGGAACAGGTCGACCAGCGCCTGCATCGCCTGGCGGGTGGGCTCGGCCGTGGGCCCTGACTTGGGAGCCGCTGAATTCTGCCCCCCCCCCTCCTGTACCGAAGCAGAATGGTCGGGCAGTGCCACGGCGATGCGCTCCAGCAAGGCATTGGCCATGGCACGCTGCAGACCGGAGGCCTGGGCCATGGGCAGAAGCTGCTGCACCAGATCGGCATGGCCGGCACGCAGCAATGCATCCAGATAACTGAACCAATACTGGACATTGGCTGCATCCGTATTGAGCGCCGCCTCCAGGTGTGGCAGCGCTTCCTGCGGGCGCATCAGCTGCACAGCCAGCAGAACTCCCAGATTGTGGTGGGCATCCGGATGCTCGGGCAACCGCACCAGAAGCTCCCGATAGCAGCGTTCGGCCTCGACGTACTCCCAGGCCTTGTGGTGTGCAATGGCACGCGCCAGTATTGCATCGGGTGCAGGGGTTTCACCCGGTTCTCCGGAGACTGGCGGCAAGGAAAATTCAGTCATCAGCGTGGCGGCGGCATAGTGGCGTATTTCTTGAGAATATGCACTCTGCGTTGCCCAAAGAACCGGAGTTGTGGTCTTTTTCCCACTTACCTTGCGCCATCACCCCGCTTGCACTTCTCCAGAATCGACACAGCTTGATGCTGTTTTAACCAGAATTCCTGTCAATCCGATACATTGTGAGCAAAGATGTTGCCCCACGAAATCCCAATCAGGCGGTTTTGAACGACGCTAGTTGACGCTTATCACCATTGCAGACTCTGCCAAAATCACCCCATGTTTGTCATCATTGGTTACATCGTCGTTTTCGGGTGTATTTTCGGGGTCTACATCCTGCATGGCGGCAACATTGCCGTGATCCTGAAAGCGCTGCCCTTTGAAATCGTCACGATTCTGGGTGGTGCGCTCGGCGCTTTTGTGGTGAACAACCAGCCCAAGGTGCTCAAGGCCACCATGGCGGCCATTCCCATGGCCCTGAAAAGCTCCAAGTACACCAAGGCACGGTACATGGAGCTGATGGCCATGCTGTACGACATCCTGCAAAAAGCCCGTAAGGAAGGGCTGATGGCTATTGAAAAGGATGTGGAAACCCCCCACGAGTCGGAAATATTCAACAAGTACCCCACTGTCGGGTCAGACCACCACGTGGTGGAATTCATGACCGACTACCTGCGCATGATGGTGTCGGGCAATCTGAACGCCCACGAAATTGAAGCCCTGATGGATAACGAGATCGAAACCCATCACCAGGAGGCTCACGCCCCTGTAGCGGCTCTGGCGCGGCTGGCAGGTGCGTTGCCTGCGTTCGGCATCATTGCGGCGGTGCTGGGGGTGGTCAACACCATGGGCTCCGTCGGGCAACCGCCCTCCGTGCTGGGGGGCATGATTGGCTCTGCTCTGGTGGGAACATTCCTGGGCATCCTTCTGGCGTATGGAGTGGTGGAACCCCTGGGCGGGCTGGTGGAGCAAAAATCCGAGGACGCAGCCAAAGAGCTGCAGTGCATCAAGTCCACCCTGCTAGCCAGCATGCAGGGCTACAACCCGGCTACTGCCATTGAATTTGGCCGCAAGGTCTTGTTCTCGATAGACCGGCCAAGCTTCATCGAGCTCGAAAGCCATGTGAAAGGCAAGAAATAGGCCTTTACCCCACTAAAACATGGCAGAAAAGAAACTCCAGCCCATCATCGTCAAGCGCATCAAGAAAGGCGGCCACGCAGTGCATGGCGGCGCCTGGAAGATTGCCTATGCCGACTTCGTGACGGCGATGATGGCTTTCTTTCTACTGATGTGGCTGCTGGGCTCCACGGCCAAAGGAGAACTGCAGGGCATTGCGGACTACTTCAATGCCCCCCTCAAGGTGGCCATGGTAGGCGGCGATGGAGCGGGCAACAGCTCCAGCATCATCCCGGGCGGTGGCAATGACCTGAGCAAGGTGCACGGGCAGGTGCGGCGATCGGACTCCGACGTGGACAAACAGCGCCGCATGACGCCGGAGCAGATGCGCGCTGACATGGCGCGACAGGATGCGGCGCGCATCAAGGCCCTGCAGGCCAAGATCGACTCGATCATCACGGCCAGCCCGATACTGAACGAATACCGCTCGCAAATCCGCATGGACGTGACGCCCGATGGGCTGCAGATCCAGATTGTGGATGAACAGAACCGCCCCATGTTCGATAGCGGCAGCGCTTTGGTCAAACCGTACATGCGCGATATTTTGCGGGGCATCGGTGCGTCGCTGACCGAGGTGGAAAACCGCGTCAGCCTGGCGGGCCATACCGACGCCGTGCCCTACGGCAACAGCGACCGTGGCTACAGCAATTGGGAACTCTCCGCCGACCGCGCCAACGCCTCACGGCGCGAACTGGTGGCGGCTGGTATGCCCGACGCCAAACTGGCGCGGGTCGTGGGTCTGGCCGCCAGCGATTTGCTGGATGCACAGAACCCGCGGGCGCCCAGCAATCGACGCATTACGATCACCGTTTTGACACGGGAAGCCGAAGAAAGGCTCTTGGGCACCAACATCCCTGGTGTCCCTGCGGCACAATCAGTCGAAGAAAAGAGCGAAAATCCTCCCCCTGTCGATGGAAAGAGGTAACAACTTGTCACCCGCTCGTCCATCCATGACAATTCACACAGTAATTTCCGACCGAAAGGGTCCCAAGTGACCACTGCCCTTCGCTTCCTGATCGTTGACGACTTCTCCACGATGCGACGCATTGTCCGTAACCTGCTCAAGGAAAGCGGGTTCACCGAGGCCGACGAGGCCGAGGACGGCGTTGCCGCCCTCAACAAATTGCGCAACAGCAAATTTGATTTCGTTGTCACCGACATCAACATGCCCAACATGAACGGCTTTCAGCTGTTGGCGGAAATCAAGGGTGACGAGAAGCTCAAGCACCTGCCGGTGTTGATGGTCACAGCCGAGGCCCGCAAGGAAGACATCGTGGCCGCCGCCCAAGGGGGCGCCGCAGGCTACATCGTCAAGCCATTCACCAAGGCCACGCTGGAAGAGAAAGTGACGTTGATCATCAAAAAAGCAGGGCTGTAGACGCCATGGACACCGACAACACCCTGCCCGAGCCCCTGCCGGATGGCGAAGTCCATCAAAAAATCGGGGCTCTCACGCGCCAGCTTCACGATGCCCTGAAGGAATTGGGCTACGCAGACCAATTACGCGGAACCATGGGTGAGCTGCCCGATGCGCAGAGCCGTCTGTCCTACATCGCACGCCTCACCGGCGAGGCAGCAGAGAAGGTCTTGACTCGCGTCGAGCACGCCAAGACCCAGAATGACCACCTTGCGGCCGAATCGCGCCGGATGATCGCTTCCCTTGTCAAGGACCCGGTGGCTGCCGTCGCCAAGGGGGAGATCATGAATTTCCTCACCGATGTGGAGCAGGTCACCAAGGTGTCCGACGAGCACCTGACGGAAATCATGATGGCCCAGGATTTTCACGATCTGACAGGCCAGGTGATCGCCCGGGTGGTGGCCCTGGCCGCCACCATTGAGCAGCAACTGGTGCAACTGGTCATTCAGACCGCGCCGCCCCATGCGGTGACCGCCCCCATAGAACCCCTGCGTGAGCACCTCGCCGGCCCGGTTGTCGACCCCGACAAGACACCAGACGTCGTAACGGACCAGTCGCAAGTAGACGACCTGCTCGCCAGCCTCGGCTTCTGAGCCGGCTCCAGCGCAGAATAAGAGCGGGCGGATCCCGCCTTATCGGGCTTTAGATTTCGGCCCCCCTCACGACAATGGCATGACACCTCAGGTCATGCCACCATGGAATCCAGCCAAGATCGCAGTCTTCCCGCCACAGAGCGCAAGCTTCAAAAAGCACGCACTGACGGCCAGGCCGCGCGTTCGCGTGATCTGTCCCATCTCGCCATTCTGGGCACCGGGGCGGCTTGCCTGCTGGTATTCACCCCTCAGATGTTCGATCAGTTGCTGCGCGCCATGGAGCAGCAGCTCGTGTTTGATGCAACCACCGTTCAGGCCACGGGCAGCATGCTCGCGCGGCTGCAAGGCATGTCGGTGGTGGGCCTTGTGGCCAGTGCTGTTTTCTCGATAGTGATCAGTGCCGCAGCCCTGCTCAGCGCCATCGGCGCGGGCGGCTGGGTTTTCAGCTTCAAGCCCATCACTCCGCAGTTCAACCGCCTCAACCCCATTTCAGGTACCGCCAACCTGTTCTCCAAACAGCAAATGGCGAATGTGCTCAAGATGGTGCTGATGACCGCCATCCTGTCCGCCGTTGCCTGGAAGTACATGAACGGCAGCATCGAGAAGGTTGCCATGCTGGTGCTGCAACCCTCGCCGGTGGCCATTCGCCATGTCGCCAACTGGCTGACCGCAGGCATGGGCCTGCTGCTTCTGGTGGTGTTCCTCGTGGCCATGGTGGACGTGCCCTTGCAGGCCTTCTTTTTCAAAGACCGCCTGAAGATGTCGCACCAGGAAGTGAAGCAGGAGCACAAGGAATCAGAGGGCAGCCCGGAGGTCAAGGGGCGGATGCGCCAGCGCCAGCGCGAGATTGCAGACCGGGCCAGCATCACGGCCGTGCCCAAAGCCGATTTTGTGGTAATGAACCCCACCCACTACGCCGTGGCGCTCAAATACGACGAGCAGACCATGAGCGCCCCCCAGGTGATCTCGAAGGGCACCGACCTGATTGCACTGAAGATTCGCGAGCTTGCCAAAAGCCACGATGTTCCAGTTCTTGAATCGCCCGTGCTGGCACGTGCGCTCTATGCCCATGCCGAACTGGATCAGGCCATTCCCGCCCAGCTCTACACCGCCGTGGCCCAGGTGCTGGCCTATGTGTACCGCCTCAAGGCCGCCATGCGGGGCCAGGGCCGCATGCCGGAAGACCTGCCCGAGCCCTTTGTTCCACCCGAGCTGGATCCTTTGAACAAGACCGCCCAACAAGGTAAGCAGCCATGAACATCACTCTGAAATCTGCACAGCAATGGGCCGGCTCGAACAAGGCCGCGGCCCAGGGCCTGTCTGCCCCGCTGCTGGTGGTCGCCATTCTGGCCCTGATGGTGTTGCCCATTCCCGCCTGGATGCTCGACACTTTCTTCACCATCAATATTGCAGTGGCGCTGATGGTGATGATGGTCGCGGCCTACATGCTCAAGCCGCTGGACTTTGCGGCATTCCCCTCCGTGCTGCTGCTGACGACGCTGATGCGCCTGTCGCTCAACGTAGCGTCCACCCGTGTGGTGCTGCTGGAAGGCCATACCGGCCCGGGCGCTGCGGGCGCCGTGATCGAGGCCTTCGGCCACTTTCTGATTGGCGGTAATTTCGCCGTCGGTCTGATCGTGTTCGCCATCCTGGTGGTGATCAACTTCATCGTGATCACCAAGGGCGCCGAACGCATCGCCGAAGTGTCGGCACGCTTCACCCTCGACGCCATGCCGGGCAAGCAGATGGCGGTGGACGCCGATCTGAACGCCGGCCTCATCGATGAAGCGGAAGCCAAGCGGCGCCGTGCCGAGGTGGGCGAAGAAGCCAACTTTTTCGGCTCAATGGATGGCGCCTCCAAATTCGTGCGGGGCGATGCCGTCGCCGGCATTCTGATTCTGCTGATCAATATCGTGGGCGGCTTCGCCATCGGCATGCTGCAGCACGGCCTGTCGGCTTCGAAGGCGGCAGACACCTATATTTTGATGGCCGTGGGCGATGCCCTGGTTGCCCAGATTCCAGGGCTGCTGATCTCGGTGGCAGCCGCCATGGTGATCTCCCGCGTGGGCAAAGACACCGACATGGGGCACCAGATCGTGCACCAGCTGTTCACCTCGCCGCGTGTGCTGGGTGTCACGGCCGGTATCCTGATCTTCCTGGGCCTCATTCCGGGCATGCCGCATATCGTGTTCCTGGGCATTGGCAGCCTGCTGGGCTACATGGCCTGGGTGCTGATGCAGCGCGCCAAGGCACCCGCCCCGGTAGAGGCACCCTCTGCTCCCGTGGGCGATGGCGAAGCGACCTGGGACGACCTGCAACCGGTGGACCTTCTGGGCCTGGAACTGGGCTACCGCCTGATTGCACTGGTGGACAAGTCCCGCCAAGGCGACCTGCTTACCCGCATCAAGGGCGTACGCCGCAAGTTTGCCCAGGAAGTGGGCTTTCTGCCCCCGCCCGTGCATGTGCGCGACAACCTGGAACTCAAGCCCAGTGGCTACCGCATCACCCTGCGCGGCGTGGTGGTGGGCGAAGGTGAGGCTTTCCCGGGCATGCACCTGGCTATCAACCCGGGCGGCATCACCACCCCGCTGATCGGCACCCCCACCACCGATCCGGCCTTCGGTTTGCCCGCGCACTGGATCGACGAACGCCAGAAGGAAGCGGCGCAAATGGCCGGTTTTACCGTGGTTGATTCGGAAACCGTGATGGCGACACATTTGTCACACTTGATGCAAGTGCAAGCCGCCAAGCTGCTCAGCCGGACAGAGACCCAGCAACTGGTGGAGCACGTGGCCAAACTGGCCCCCAGACTCATCGAAGAAGTGGTTCCCAAAATGGTTTCGATCGCAACGTTCCAGAAGGTTCTGCAGCTGCTGCTGGAGGAATCGGTGCACATCCGCGATATCCGCACCATCATCGAGACGCTGGCCGAATTCGCTGGCAGCATCACCGACCCGGTGGAACTGGCCCGGCGCGTACGCATCGCTCTTTCGCCTGCCATCGTGCAGCAGATCTATGGCCCCACCCGCGAACTCAATGTGATCGCCATCGAGCCTGGCCTGGAGCGCCTGCTGGTGCAAGCCCTGAGCAATGCGGCAGGGCCGGCACTGGACCCCGGTGTCGCAGACATCCTCACTCAGAAAGCCGCTGAAGTGGCGCTCAAGCAGGAAGAAATGGGCCTGCCGGCCTGCCTGCTGGTGCCCGACCAGATCCGCGGTGCCATCTCCCGCCTGGTGCGCCGCGTGGCGCCCCGGCTACAGGTTCTCGCTCACAGCGAGATTCCTGAAACCCACACCATCCGCATTGGCCCCATCCTCAAAGGAGCATCGGCATGAACATCAAACGCTTCCACGCTGCCACATCCCGCGAGGCCCTGGCGAAAGCACGCATGGCTTTCGGGGAAGGCACGCTGATCCTGTCCAACCGGCCCACAGCCAACGGAGTCGAAGTGGTCGCGACAGCCGAGGACGCGCTGGGCTCTATCGATCAGGCCCACGAGGGCTTTCAGGCAGAGCGCCGGCTGGACGTGGCGCACACGCCCACACCGTCCCGCAAGCCGTTGCAGGAGCGTGCGGCCCTCGAAGTGCGCAACCCGGTGAAGGAAGACACCGAGCAGCTGGCCATGAGCACCCTGTCCTTCCAGGACTACGTGCGCGAACGCATGCTGCGTCGGCGCCATGAAGCGCTGCAGGACAACCGTCCACTGGATGCAGCCATGCTCGAACGCGGGCCTGAACCCGCACGCGAGCGACCAGCCCCCGCTCAGGTGGTGCGGCACAACCCCTTGCGTCCGGTTCAGCCCATGCCAGAAGCGCCGATGCGCAATCCGGTTCGGCGTGAGCACGCAGCGCCCTCCCTCGCAGCACCAGCCGTGGACCCACAAGGCCTGATGCATGAACTGCAAAGCATGAAAGAGTTGATCGAAGATCGCTTCAACACGCTCTCCTGGCTGGGCCAGGCGCGGCAGAACCCGATCCATTCGAACCTGATGCTCAAGATGATCCGGGCGGGCTACTCGCCCTCGCTGGCACGCGCCATTCTGGAGCGTATGCCCGAAGACATGGATGCCGCCGAGTCGGTACGCTGGCTCATGGACGTCCTGGAACGCAATCTGCGTACCGATGCGGGGGGACGTCCGCTGTACGAAGAGGGCGGCATTTTTGCCCTGGTGGGCTCCACCGGCGTGGGAAAGACAACCACGACGGCCAAGCTCGCCGCGATGTGCGCACGCATCCACGGCCCGGGCAGTGTCGGCCTGATCACGCTGGACACCTACCGCGTCGGCGCGCATGACCAATTGCGCAGCTATGGCCGTATGCTGGGCATCGTTGCCCATCTGGCCCACGACCGCGCCGCCTTACAGGATCTGCTGGGTCTGCTCAGCAGCAAGAAGATGGTGCTCATCGACACCACGGGCATCGCGCCACGCGACCCCCGCAAGCGCGACATGCTCGAAGTGCTTGACCTGCCCCATGTCAACCGCTTGCTGGTACTCAATGCCAGCTGCCATGGCGACACGCTCGACGATACCCTGACAGCCTTCAAGACCGACGGATCCCAGCAGGCCATCCTGTCCAAGGTGGACGAGGCCGTAAAGCTCGGGCCGGCCATCGACGCCCTGATCCGGCACCAGATGGTGCTGCGCGGCGTAACCAATGGCCAGCGTGTTCCGGAAGACTGGGAGGCCGCCGATGCGCACAAACTGGTGGGCGCCTCCATGCGCTCGCCCGTGCGCTCAGCCTTCGACCCCAAGGCGTCAGACCTGAACTTCTTTTTCTCGCACGCTCCGGACCATGTCCGTGAAAAGGGGATGATCGATGCTTGACATCGGCTTTCACCAAGGCGCCAGCCTGTACAGCCACACTCCCCAGGATGAACTCCGGCTGGTGGCCGTCGCCAGCTCGCACGCGGATGCCTACGGACTGGAAACGCTCTGGCAGGTCTGCCTGCATCTGCAGCGCCTGGGTTACCCCGTGGTGGTGCTCGATGGCACCGCCCATGAGAACGAATCCAGCCCCGGCCTGCAGGACTTGCTCGCCAACGCCCCCTGGAGCGACAGCATCGGGCCCGGAAGTCGCATGGATGCTTCTGCCCTGGCGGTCCTGCCGGCAGCGCTCGGGCTGCAGAGCCTTTCTGCGAACCCCAGGAATCTGCAACAGCCACTGCAACCACTGGAGCCGCTGTTCCGGCGGTATGCACTGGTGGTTCTTTACGCACCCGTCAGCACATTGGCATCTCCCCTGCTGGCGGGCACGATGACGACCCCGCTGCTGATCATGACGCCGGGGAAATCCGGGGTGGTCAACAGCTACCGGCAACTCAAGCACCTTGCACTGCATGCAGGACTGACGGGCACGGTGGCCTGCATGACACGCTCCAACCAGACGGACCAGCACTCCCAGGGCGAGAGCGCATTGCAGTCCCTGCGCCAGTGTGCAGCACGCCACCTCGGGCAGCGGATCCGGACCACCCTGATCCGCACGGAAAGCCCGCAGGATCTGCAACGATTGGCCTTGCAACTGATCGAAAACGCATGCACCATCAGTGCGCAAGGCACAGCAACTGCGCTACCATCCTCCTTGGCAGCAAGCACTCCCGCGCATATTGTTCAGAGCCATTGAAGTGACATACACAGCCAAGGGCCAGCTTGATCGTGATGCGATGATTCGCCAGTATGTTCCGCTGGTTCGTCGCCTCGCGCACCACATGATCGCCAAGTTGCCGGCGAATGTGGAGCTGGACGACCTGATCCAGGTCGGAATGATCGGGCTGACCGACGCGCTCACCCGCTACGAAGTGACCCAGGGCGTGCAATTCGAGACCTTTGCCACCCAACGCATTCGCGGCGCGATGCTTGACGAGTTGCGCGACACCGACTGGATGTCCCGCAGCTCGCGCAAAAGCCAGAAAGACATCGAGAAAGCCGTGCAGCGCCTGGAACAAAAACTGGGACGCAGCCCCCTCGAATCAGAGATTGCCATGGAACTCGACATGACATTGCCCGACTACCAGAGTCTGCTTGGAAAAGTGCGGGGCACCCAGCTGGTCTATCTGGAAGACATGTCGCGCGGAGCGGGTGATGACGATGAAGGTTTTCTAGAGCGCCACGAGGTGGCCGATGGTGAGACCGATCCGATGGCCCTGTTGCGCGACCAGCGCCTGCGAACATCCCTGGTCAGCGCCATCCAGTCGCTACCCGAACGCGAGCAGTACATCATGGGCATGTACTACGAGCACGACATGAATCTCAAGGAAATTGCGGCAGTCCTCGGCGTGACCGAATCGCGGGTCTGCCAATTACACAGCCAGTCCATCGCGCGGTTGCGCGCCAAAATGCGCAGCCACTGAGCGCAACCCACCGCAAAACCAGCTAGAAAACGAATGGATGAAGCCGGACTGCTGTCCGGTCAACGCTCAGGGCTCAGCCCGCAGAGCGGTAAATGCGCGCAACCCCACCCGGCCCGTTGCCAGCTCCCGACGCTTTGCCGTAGGTGGAGGCGTTGTCTGACGGGGGGAGCACACTGGCCGCCTGCCGGTCAGCGACGGCGGAGAGGCGCGCAAGATTGTCACGCTGCACGGCCAGCAAATCACTGATCTTTCGGATACGCCGCAGAGCGTCTGCAGGCAGAGCCTTGCCTTGCACGCCCTCCAGGGCCTGGGCCAACTGCACAGACACCTGCCTCAACTGCATGCTTGACTGCTCGAGTGTGGCTGGATCCATGGCCACCATCGCCGCAGAAACGGCAGCAAGCTGCTCCTCAACCCCATCCAGCATCTGGTTCAGTGGCATGGCGGTGGAGCGCGCGAAGTTCATTCAATGCTTCAGGGCGATACGGCTCACCCGTTGGCCCGGGACAAAAACTCCTGGGTGTTGGCGAGCATCTTGTCGGCGATGACTTCCGCATCGACCTTGAAGGTGCCGTTTTCGATGGCCGTACGCACCGCCTTCACCTTGCCCGCATCGAAATCCCCTTGATTTCGACCGGTCTGCTCCAGGGCTCGCGCTGCCGTCGAGAACGTGACGGGCACACCGGCGGCAGCGGCTGACGATACGTCCGCAGCAACCCCGCCAGCCGCCGGGGCGGCTGCTTTTGCCTGCTTCGCAGGCGCCGACTGGGCCAATGCGCCAGGCAGTTCCGGTTTTTGTCCAATTTTCATCGCTCTCTCCACCACCCCTTGCAATACGGGGATAGGTAGCAATGTTTTCGACCAATTGAACGCAGACTTTAGCGGCAACCGACAAATAAAACCTACAAATTCACGCTTATTGTCCCATTTTCAAGAACAATACCACTGATGATTTTTCCATTGTCCATTCTGATGCGTATAGTTTGACCGATGGAGCCTGCCGTCATGGCCTGGCCAGCAGCGCTGATCGCATAGCCATTGCCCTGGGCACTGACCCGCACCTGAGCGCCTGCCTGAAGCACCTGGGGTGCGCGCAACATGGGCTGTCGCAGCGCCTGTCCCGCCTTCAAGGGGCGCGATGCCACCTGGCCCACCCACACAGCAGGGTCCGCGACAATGGCTGCATTCTCGGCCGCCCAGTCGACCTCCATTTCGGTGGCATCGGCCTCGGAGAGTACCGCGCCTGCCTTGACGTCACCCGTCAATACCCAGGCAGGCCCAAATGCCTTGACCGTGACCGGCAAAAACACACTCCAGCGGGTAGCCCCTTCCAGGCAGCGCAAACCCAGCCGGGTGCGGCCCCACAAGCGGGCGCCCGCAGGCAGATAGGGTTCGATCCGTGCGCAGGGCGAGAGGCGCAGGCGCTCGTCCAGCTGCCCCACGCTGACTTCCATGCGCAAAGGTGACTGGGTGGGCATATTGCGCTGCAAGGTCTCGTCAAGCCACTTCTGCGTGAACTGCCCCAGATCCGTCTGGGCCTGCACGACCGTCGCCATGCCCAGCAACACCACCATGGCGCAGACCGTTCTGGCGGCCCGTGGCCGCAAGGAGCCATGAACGGACCGTTCGGCTGGAATCTGAAGAGAACGATTGGTGTGCATGGCAAGACTCCCGGAGCGAAAAGCAAGGCCTGCATAGGGTCATCAGGCCATTGAACTATACGGATCCGGTGCGCGCCCGAAGCAGCGAACTGCGCGCGATTTCCAGCGTTCTTCAGCCTTTAGAAAAACCGGGGCATTTTCATAATCGAGGCACGCCAGAAGTCCATCCAGGATCCATGGCCCCTGCAACCCACGGCGTGAGGCACCCCATGCTTGACAAGATGACCAACCGACTGGACTTTCACGGCAGCGCACTGGTGCTGCGCGCTGAACGCCAGCGCACCATCGCCAGCAACATCGCCAACGCGGACACGCCTGGCTACGTGGGCCGGGACATCAACTTCACTCAGGCACTGCGTGCGGCCACGGGCATGGGCTCAGGCGACCGACTGCCCGCCCAGAACAGCACCGGATCCTCCCGCACCACGACCGATCAGCGCCACATGGGCATTTCCACCACGCTCCCCAGCAGCAGCCACCCAGGCAAGCTGGGCTACACCGTCCAGACGCAACCCTCGCTGGACAACAACACCGTGGACCTGGACCGGGAGCGTGCCAATTTTGTCGACAACACGGTGCGCTACGAAGCCACGCTGCGTTTCATCAACGGAAACGCCAAAACCATGCTGAGCGCCATCCAGGGCCAGTAAGCACCATTCAAAGCGAGCATTGCCATGTCGATGTTTTCCATTTTCAACGTCTCGGGAAGCGCGGTCAGCGCGCAGTCCCAGCGCCTGAACACCGTCGCCAGCAACCTGGCCAACGTGGACGCGGTCGCCGGCCCCGACGGCAAAGCCTACAAGGCGCGCCAGGTCGTTTTCCAGACAGAAAAGATGGGCGCCGAACATACCGCCGGCGTGCGTGTGAGCGCCATCAAGGAGAGCGACGTGCCCGGACGCCGTGTGCACGATCCCAACCACCCGTCCGCCGACGAACAGGGCTATGTGACGCACTCGAACGTCAACGCCGTCGAGGAGATGGTCAACATGATCTCCGCCTCGCGCTCGTACCAGAACAACATCGAGGTGATGAACACGGCCAAGACGCTGCTGCTCAAGACCCTGCAGATGGGACAGTAACACCAGGACACCGACATGATCTCCAACGTCACCTCCTCCACGGCCACAGGCGGCACCAGCGCCAGTGCCAAAACGGATTCGGCCACCGATCCGGCTGCGGCCCAGGACCGGTTCCTGAAGCTGCTGGTCGCCCAGCTCAACAACCAGGACCCGATGAACCCGCTGGACAACGCCCAGATGACTTCGCAGATCGCACAGATCAACACCGTCACTGGCATCCAGCAGCTCAATGAAACCGTCAAGGGACTCGCCGGCCAGTTCGCCGCGCAACAACTGATGCAGGGCAGCGCCATGGTAGGCCGCCAGGTGCTGGTGGAAGGCAACAGCCTGGCGCTGGACAGCGAAACCCAGCAGGCCACCGGTGCCTTCGACCTCGCGGGCTCTGCCGCCAGTGTGAAAGTGCAGGTGCTTGACCCCACCGGCAAAGAGGTGGGCACGGTCGATATGGGCGCCCTGCCTGCCGGCCGCTACAACTTTGCTTGGAACGCCTCCCAGTACCAGGGCGACAGCGCGCTGCGCTTCAAGGTTCTGGCCGCCAATGGCGAAGCCGCGGTGGGATCTACCGCGCTGATGATCGACAACATCGTTGCCGTCAGCATGGACAACGGAAGCCTGCAAATGCAACTGTCGCGCGGCGGCATGACCACCCAATCCGGCATCAAGGCCATTCTGTAATTTCGATTTTTCTCAGGAGCACGCACCATGGCTTTCCAACACGGTCTCTCGGGCCTGAACGCTTCCAGCAAGAACCTGGACGTCATTGGCCACAACATCGCCAATGCCAACACCACCGGCTTCAAGGCGTCGCGCGCCGAATTCGCGGAGATGGTCGCCGCCTCCATGGGCGCGGGTGGCGGCAACAACTACGGCATTGGTGTCGAAGTGGCGGCTGTGGCTCAGCAGTTCTCGCAGGGCAATGTCACGGTCACGGGCAATAACCTGGACGTGGCTATCAATGGCAACGGCTTCTTCAAGGTGCAGCAGCCCGATGGGTCGGCTGCCTATACCCGCGCCGGCAATTTCAAACTCGACAAAGACGGCGATCTGGTGACCAACGGCGGCGCGCAGGTGATGGGTTTCAAGGTCGACCCCACCACCGGCACCAGCACCTCCGAGGCACAGCCGTTGAGCTTTCCCACGGGTGCACCCATTCAGGCCAAGCAAACGCTGGGCATCACCGCCGCCCTCAATCTGGACGCACGTGTCGTTGATGCCACGTCGGTGACACCCAATACACCGCGCTCAACCTATGGCACATCGATCAATGTGTACGACACCCAGGGGGTGGCCGTTCCCGTCAACCTCTATTTTGTGAAAAACGGGTCGAACACCTGGGACGTATACACCACATTGGACGAAACCATTGAACCCACGGGTAGCCCAGGAGCGGGAACGATTGCGTTCGACGGCAACGGTGTGTACGACCCCGCCGGCAGCGCGCTGATACCCATCATGGTCGATCCCTTATCCACCAACCCCAACAACCCGCCAATCCCTTGGGCGGTGGATCTTGATTTGTCCAAGAGCACCCAGTTCGGCAGCAAATTCGCCGTCGCCGACCTCACGCAGGACGGCTACGCCTCCGGCGACCTCACGAGCATCAACATTTCCAACGACGGCATGGTCATGGCCAGCTATTCCAATGGCGTGACCCGTGCCGAGGCGCAGGTGGCGTTGGCCAACTTCCGCAACCCTCAGGGCCTGCTGGCCGTGGGTGGCAACAACTGGGTGGAATCGTTCGACTCGGGCCCGGCCGTCATGGGCAAGCCCGGCGACGGCAACTTTGGTGCGTTGCGCTCGGGGGCACTGGAAGACTCGAACGTCGATCTCACCGCCGAACTGGTCAACATGATGACCGCCCAGCGCGCCTACCAGGCCAACGCCCAGACCATCAAGACGCAGGACCAGGTGATGTCGACCCTGGTCAACCTGCGCTGATCCTTCTCCACCCTGAACGCTCGGAACTGCCATGGACCGCATCATCTACACCTCCATGACCGGCGCCAACGCTGCCGCGCACCGGCAGGCGGTGCTGTCCAACAACCTGGCCAACATCTCGACCCACGGCTTCCGCGCCGAGATGTCCACCTTCCGCTCCGTGCCCATCCAGGGAGAAGGTTCGACCACGCGGGTCTTTGCGCTGGAGGCCACCTCCGGCCACCGTGACACCCCCGGCCCAGTGCAGCGCACGGGCCGCAGTCTCGATGCCATGGCCGTGGGCAACGCCTGGTTTGCCGTACAGGGGCTGGACGGCACCGAGGCCTACACCCGCAACGGAGGTTTCGAGGTGTCGGCCACGGGCCAGCTGCTCACATCCACCGGGCTGCCCGTGCTGTCGGACGGTGGCGCGCCCATCGACATTCCGCCGGGCGCTGAGGTCACGCTGGGCTCGGATGGCACCATTACTGCCAAGACGGCGGGCCAGCCCGCCGCCGCCGTGGGGCGCATCAAGCTCGCCACGCCCACCCCGGAAGACCCGCTCAAGCGCGGCGACGACGGACTGTTTCGCGCCGCCTCGGGCGACCCGATACCGAACGACGCCAATGCCCGCATGCTGACCGGCGCCATCGAAGGCTCCAACGTCAACGCGGTCGAGAGCATGGTCGGCATGATCGCCGCCTCGCGCCAGTTCGAGCAGCAGATGCGGCTGATCCAGACCGCCGAAACCAACGACAAGACCGCCAGCCAGTTGCTGGGCATGAACGGCTGAAGCCCCCGGGCCAACGCCAGAAGGAGCCACCATGATCAATTCCCTGTGGATCGCCAAGACCGGCATGTCTGCCCAGCAGACCCAGCTCGACGTCATTTCGCACAACCTCGCCAACGTCTCGACCACGGGCTTCAAGCGCAACAACGCGGTGTTCGAAGACCTGATCTACCAGAACCTGCGCCAGGTGGGCGCCAACACCACCGAGCAGAACCAGCTGCCCACGGGCCTGCACCTGGGTCTGGGCGTGCGCACGGTGGCCACCAGCCGCAACTTCACCCAGGGCACGCACCAGGAAACCAAGAACAACCTGGACGTGGCCATCAATGGCAACGGCTTCTTCGAGGTGAACATGCCCGACGGCACCATCGGCTACACGCGCGATGGTTCCTTCCAGGTGGACGCCCAGGGCCGGCTGGTGACTTCCAGCGGCCTGCCCGTGGCCAATGGCATCACCATTCCGCAAGGCACCACCAGCGTGAACATCAGTGCGGATGGCGCGGTGTCGGCCATCGTCGCGGGCAACACACAGCCCCAGCCCCTGGGCAATCTGGCCATGTCCAGCTTCATCAATGCGGCAGGGTTGGAGCCCGTGGGGCAGAACCTGTACAAGGAATCGGCCGCATCGGGCCAGCCGCAGCAGGGCACGCCAGGCACCAACGGTCTGGGCTACATCCGCCAGGGCTTCCTGGAAGCGTCGAACGTGAACGTGGTGGAGGAGCTGGTCACCATGATCCAGACCCAGCGCGCCTACGAGATGAATTCCAAGGCCATCCAGACCTCCGACCAGATGCTGGCCAAGCTCAGCCAGCTCTGAGCCCGGCACCTGCCCCACAAGGACCCTTGCCATGACCCTCTTTTTCACCCCCCTTTGTGCCCTGCGGACATGCGGCATCGCCCTGGCTGCGGCTCTGCTGCTGCCGGGCTGCGCCAGCCTCTCGCCCGCCCCGCCCGTGGATATTCTGCCCACCACCCCCCCGGTGTTGACGACTACCCCCCGTGCGGCGGCTCCCGTCACTGGAAGCCTGTTTCACCAGGCCAGCTACCGCCCCGCCTTCGAAGACCGACGCGCCCGCATGGTGGGCGACACCGTCACCATCCAGATTGTGGAAAACGTGACGGCGAGCCAGAAATCCTCGTCCACCGTGGATCGCAACGCAGAAATCTCAGCGGGCATCAGCGCCCTGCCCTTTGTCAACAAGGCCTTCACCGACAAGACCGCTCTGGGTGCCGATTCAAGCAACACCTTTGCGGGCAAGGGCGGCACCGAGAGCGCCAACAAGTTCGCCGGCTCGATCACGGCCACCGTCATCGACATCCTGCCCAACGGCCACCTCGTGGTGGCGGGAGAAAAGCAGATCGGCGTGAACCAGAACGTGGACATCCTGCGCTTCTCGGGCACGGTGGACCCCCGGACCCTGCAACCGGGCAGCATCGTCAATTCCACCCAGGTGGCGAATGTGCGGGTGGAATCGCGCGGGCGCGGCGCCCAGAACGAAGCCCAGATCATGGGATGGCTGGCCCGGTTCTTCCTGACTTTCCTTCCGTTCTGAACTTGGCAGGCCTTTCCGGGCCTGCTCATTTCACTTCCAAAAGAATAGCTAATAGCGCTTGCTGGACGGGCGCTATAGCCGTTTTTTATCCCTATTTTCACACCCTCTCCCCCGTTCCACCGCAGCCCGCAGGCCCCATCGGACGCAGGCAAATAACGGGTGAACCCGCTTCTTTTTGGGTTTTAGTTTTTGCGGACGCCTCCCACAATGGAGGCCATGAAAGCCTCGTCCCACTCCCTCACGCCGCGCTCCCTGCGCATCCTGTGGCCGCTGCTGGTCATGGCGATGCTGTCCGTTGCCTGGCCGGCCCACGCCCTGCGCGTCAAGGAAGTGGCCGCAGTGCAAGGCGTGCGCAGCAACCAGTTGACAGGCTATGGCCTGGTGGTGGGGCTGGACGGCACGGGCGACCAGACCACGCAGATGCCCTACACCACGCAGGCCATGCAGAACTACCTGCAGAACATGGGCATCAGCCTGCCCCCCGGAGCCGCAGGGCAATTGCAGATGAAGAACGTTGCGGCCGTCATCGTCACGGCGCAGCTCCCGGCGTTTGCGCAGCCGGGCCAGATGATCGATGTGAACGTCTCGTCCATGGGCAACTCCAAGTCGCTCAAGGGCGGCATGCTCATGGTCACCCCGCTGCGCGGCGCCGATGGCGAGATCTACGCCCTGGCCCAGGGCAACCTGGTGGTGGGCGGCGCGGGAGCGGCGGCAGGCGGCAGCAAGGTGCAGATCAACCACCTGAGTGCCGGCCGCATTCCGCAGGGAGCGCAGGTGGAGCGCTCTGTGCCCACGCCGCTGCACGAAGGCGACTCGATCACCCTCGGGCTCAATGCCTCCGACTTCCAGACCGCACGCCGCGTCGCCGAAGCCATCAATGCACGCATGGGCGCAGGCCGCGCCACCGCGCTCGATGGCCGCACCGTGCAGGTGCAGGCGCCCACCGCGCCGGGCGCCCGCGTGAACTTCATCGCCGAACTGGAAGAACTCCCTCTCGAAAGCATGAGCCCATCGGCCAAGGTGGTCATCAACGCCCGCACGGGTTCGGTGGTGCTGAACCAGGCTGTGACGCTGGGGCCCTGTGCCGTGGCGCACGGCAACCTGTCGATCACCATCAACAGCACGCCCGTGATCAGCCAGCCCAACCCGCTGTCTCAGGGGCAGACGGTGGTCACGCAAAAGAGCGACATCACCATCAACCAGGAGCCGGGCAACATCATCCAGATGCCTCCTTCCACCCAGCTGGCCGACGTGGTGCGCGCACTCAATGCCCTGGGTGCCACGCCACAGGACCTGCTGGCCATTCTGCAGGCCATCAAGGCGGCCGGCGCGCTCAACGCCGAGCTGGAGGTCATCTGATGCTGCGCACGCAAGCCCCTGCCGGGGCACCCCCTCTGCCCAAGGAGTGCTGAACCATGGCTCTCTCCCTCACCAGCTCCAGCAGTCTCGACACCTCCAATGCACTGGCAGTGGACACCCGCTCGCTCAACCGCCTGAAGGTGGGCGCGGGCAACAACAACCCGCAGGCGGCGCGTGAGGCGGCCAAGCAGTTCGAGTCGCTGTTCATGCGCGAGATGATCAAGAGCATGCGCGAAGCCACCATGAAATCCGGCCTGCTCGACAGCGCGCAGGGCGACCTGGGCACCGACCTGCTGGACCAGCAGCTGTCGGTGCAAATGTCGGGCCAGCCCGGCGGTCTGTCCGAGGCGATTGCGCGCCAGCTCTCGCAATTGATGGGGGGCGGCGACGTGAACCTTACCCCCCCTTCCACGCTGAGCCTGGGCCAGGGTGGCACGCGTCCGGCCCCCAGTGCACCCACCACAGCATCCCCCGCCGGCCCTGCCCCCAAAGGCCGGGACGGGTTCGTGCAGCACCTGAGCGATATGGCCGAGCGCGTATCGCAGGCCAGCGGCATTCCTGCCAGCTTCATGCTGGGCCAGGCTGGGCACGAAACCGGCTGGGGCAAGAGCGAAATCAAGAACGCAGACGGCACCAACTCGTTCAACCTGTTCGGCATCAAGGCCGGCAAGGGCTGGACGGGCAAGGTGGCCGAAGTGACCACCACCGAATACGTGGATGGCGTACCGCGCAAAATGGTGGCGAAGTTCCGCGCCTACGACTCCTACGAAGATTCGTTCCGCGACTATGCCCGCCTGATCACCGAAAGCCCACGCTACGAAAAAGCCCAGGCCACCGCCAAAACCGGCTCGGCCGTGGCTTACGCTGCAGCGCTGCAGAAAGCCGGTTACGCCACCGATCCGCAGTATGCCCGCAAGCTCAGTGGCGCCATCCAGAGCGCGCTGCGCGCCATGGCCTGAAGCAGAAAGCTGAACCATGAGCCTACTCAACGTCGGAGCCCGCGCCCTGCTGGCCAACCAGGTGGCCCTGCAGACGGCCGGCCACAACATTGCCAACGTCAGCACGGCGGGCTACTCGCGCCAGAGCGTGGTGCTGCAGACCGTGCAGGGCCAGTTCACGGGCGGGGGCTACATCGGCAAGGGCGTCGATGTGCAGACCATTCTGCGCAACCACAGCGAACTGCTCACACGCCAGGCCACGGCCGCGTCGTCGGTGGACGCGGGCGACACCGTGCGCATGCAACGCCTGCGCCAGTTGCAGGACGTCTTCAGCGGCGGCCCCAGCGGCATTGGCGCCTCCGTCAACGAGATGATGAACGCGCTCTCCGACGTGGTCAGCAGCCCCATGGACCTTACGGCCCGCAGCGTAGCCCTGACACGCATGGACGAAACGGCCGCGCGCATGCGCGACGCCTCCCAGCGGCTTGACGAGATCGGCTACACCGTGGCCGAACAACTCAAGGGCAGCATGATTGCGGTCAACAGCCTGGCCAAGAGCATTGCCGCCGTGAACGAGCAGATTGCCCGGGCCAAGGGCAACGGCCAGCCCGCCAACGACCTGCTCGACCAGCGCGACCAGCTGATCCGCGACCTCAACCAGCACATCCAGACCTCGCAAGTGGCCGCCGACGACGGATCGGTGAGTGTTTTCGTGGCTGGCAGCCAGCCGCTGGTGCTGGGCAACAAGGCCGCCACGCTGTCCATCGACGACCCGGCCGATTTTGGCGCAGGCAGCGGCAAGAAAGTGCTGAACTTCCAGCAGCCAGGCTCAGCCACCAAGGTGGAACTGAACGAGAACATGCTGGGTGGCGGCCAGGTGGCGGGGCTGCTGCGCTTCCAGAACAACGACCTGGCCGAGGGGCGCAATCTGCTGGGGCGCATGGCCATCGCCATTAGCGAATCGATGAACACGCAGAACCGGCTGGGACTGACGCTCGACGGCAACCCCGGGGAAAACCTGTTTGCGCCGATCAGCCTGGGCAATGCCGTGCGCAACAGTTTCAACACAACGCCTGCCACCACCAACATGGCGCTGTCGGTCACCAACCCGGCGGTGCTGCATGCCTCCAGCTATACGATCAGCTTCACCTCTGCCGACGCGGGCTCAATCACACGGCACTCCGATGGCAAAGTGTTCAGCTTCGACAACTTGGCACCACCTCCGGCTACGACCATGGCGGCTGTATTCTCGGCCCAGGGCTTGAGCGTCGTCCCTACGGCCCCACCCGCCGCTGGCGACCAGTTCATGATCAACTCGCTGCAGGGCGCTGCAGCGGAACTGAAGGCGCTGCAGTACTCGCCAGTGGACCTGGCGGCGGCCAACCCGATCAACGCCGCAATGGGCGCGAACAACACCGGCACACTGCAACTGGCAAGCCTCAAAGCAACGGGTTTACCCAACCCACCCGGTCTGGTGCTCCCGCCCAATGCCAACCCGGCGGCCTTGCCGCCCATCGCAGGCGGCATCCAGTTGCAATTCAACGCGGGGTCGCCGTCGACTTACGACTTACTTGATCGGGGCACCAACCCGCCTACTCTCGTGGCGGCAGCACAACCTTTTGTTTCGGGCCAGGCCATCAGCTACAACGGCTGGGAAATCACGCTCAACGGCGCCCCAAAACCAGGCGACACCGTGACGATAGGCAATGCCACCGACCCCCAATACGGCGACTGGTACCAACGCGACGCCGGCAATGCCAGCGCCCTGATGGGCCTGCGCGATGTACCGATGTTCGACGGCGCCACAATGGCCGACGGCTTTGCCAGCGCCATGGCGCAGATCGGAACGCGCACGCAGAGCGCGCAGTTTGCGGCCGAGTTGTCGTCCGCCATCGCCACCAACCTGGAGCGCGACCGCACGGCCGTCTCCGGCGTCAACCTTGACGAAGAAGCAGCGCGCCTGATCCAGTTCCAGCAGGCTTACCAGGCATCTGCCAAGATGCTGCAGATCGCGCAGAGTATTTTTGACACCCTGATCCAGGGCCTGGGCCGCTGAAGGCCTGAACGGAGTCCGCAATGAGCAACTCTCTCTATCGGGTGAGCACCGCCAACCAGTACGACATTGCGCTGCGCAACATCGGCCAGCGCCAGACATCCCTGTCCAATCTGCAGGAAAACCTGACCTCCGGCAAGCGCGTGGTGCGCCCCAGCGACGACCCGGTGGCCGCCGCGCAGGCCGAGCGCGCTCTCACGCGTCTGTCGCGCAACGAGACCGACCTGCGCGCGCTGGACATGCAGCGCAACACCATGGCACTGGCCGAATCGACCCTGGGCCAGACCGCAGACGCCATGCAGGCCTTCCGCGAACTGGTGGTGAGTGCCGGCAACGGTACGCACACCCAGACCGAGCGCGACGCCATCGTGCAGCAGCTCGTGGGCCTGCGCGACCAGATTCTGAGCTATGCCAACCGCAAGGACGCCAACGGACTGCCGCTGTTCCAGGCATTGGGCAGCGCGCAGACGCCCTTTCCGGGTACAGCGGCATCGGTCAGCTTTGCCGGCCTGCCGGGGCAGCACGCCAGCGGCAACACGCAGATTGCCAAGGTGCTCGATGGCGACGCAGCCTGGATGAGCGTGCCCACCGGGAACGGGGTGTTTGAGGTGTCGATCGGTGCCGGCAACACCGGCAAGGCCTGGGCCGACCTGGGGCAGGTCACCGATCCTTCGGCGCTTAGTGGCCGCAATTACAGCATCACCTTCTCTGTTGTTGGCGGGGTCACCACCTACGACGTCATAGACACTTCCCCTCCGCCTGCCCCCGCCCTTCCTCCCTTACCGACCGGCGTGCCCTACACCTCCCCTGCCACCATTGCCTTCCACGGGTTGTCGTTGCAAATCACTGGTGCGCCGAACAATACCGACAGCTTTGCCGTGACGCCCAGCCAGCCATCGAATGTCTTCGAAGTGCTGGAAAACGCCATCGGCACCATCCGGGATGCCGGCAACCCTGACGGCAGCACCGACTTCGGCAGCCTGACCCACGGCATCACCCGGGGCCTGACCGAGATCGACTCCGCCATGAACCGGCTGCAGGCCTCGCGCGGCCTGGCGGGCGACCTGCTCAATCGCGCCGACCGCATTGAAGGCGAGCTGGACACCCGGGCCGTGCAGCTGGAGGACGACCGCTCGCGCGCCGAAGATCTCGATATGATCAAGGGCATTTCCGACTTTCAGAACCAGCAGGTCGGTTATGAAGCCGCCCTGAAGTCCTACGCACAGGTGCAGCAGTTATCCCTGTTCAAATTCATCTAGTTTTTAGCGCGCCATGGTTCAATCCGTCCTGGGCAGTCTGATATTGGGCTACCGCCCGCTCTGGGGCCGTTCGCGCTCGATGGTCGGCATCCAGCTGTATGTCCGGGAAGAAGGTACGGCCCAGGTCGATGCACCTCACCTGCTGCGCACGCTGCAGGAAATGTGGTCGGCCAGTTCACCGCCGCTGCTGATTTCGCCCCAGACCCGGCAATTGCTGTGCGACATGCTCGAACATGCACCGCGCGGCACGCCCTGGATCGATGTGCCGGGCGACTGGCTCACCGACTCCGCCATCTACACCCGTGTGCAGGCGGCCCACCAGCGTGGCCTGCGCCTGATCTGGCGCGGCGAGCTGGGCCGGCTGCCCGAACCCGAGATCGCGCGCTGCTTCGACAACAGCCTGCTGAGCCTGCGCCCCGAGGACGCGATGACCGCCCTGCAGTCGGCGCCCCCGGCACGGCCCGGCACCCCGCCCCTGCCCGCGCACGGCACCAGCCCGGTGCTCGACGGACAGATGTATGAGAACATCGCCAGCCGTGCCCTGATGTCGCACTGTCTGGACCAGCACAACGCCATGGTGCTGGCCGGCTGGCCCCAGGAGGACGTGCTTTACAGCCTGCGCCACCAACAGGTGCAGCCCGCACACGCCACTTTGCTCAAACTCCTCAAGGCCATCGAGGCCGAGCAGTCGCTCGAAACCTTCGAGGGCATCATGGGCGAAGATCCTCTGCTGGCGTACCGCTTCATGGTCTATACCAACTCGGCGTCGCTGGGGCTGCGCACCGGCATCGATTCGCTGCGCCGGGGCCTGGTGATGATGGGCTACGGCTCGATCAAGCGCTGGCTGTCCGACCAGCTGCCGCACGCCAGCACCGAGATAGACCTGCGCCCGGTGCGCGAAGCCATGGTGCTGCGCGCCCGGCTGACCGAGCACCTGCTCGAATCAGGCCTGCAGAAGGATCTGCGCAGCGAGGTCTACATGTGCGGCCTGTTCTCGCAGCTCGACGAGCTCATGGGCGAACCCATCGGCAACATCCTGCACCGCATCCCGCTGTCCGAGCGGGTCTACGATGCCATCGTCACGCGCACGGGCCCCTATGCGCCCAGCCTGGAAATGGCCTGCGCACTCGAAACCAGCGACGCCAGCGCGATCCGTCAGCTGTGCGAGGACAACACGCTGGAGCTGGAAGAAATCAACCGCGCCCTGTTGCGGGTGCTCTCCAACCTCGAAGTCGTCCGCCACCCCGGGCACTGAGCAACGGTCGGCGGCCCGCCATTCAACCGGCAGCCGAAACCAGCGCGGCCCAGGCCAGCGGCCGCCGCGCAAGGGCCGCCCCGCCGCGCTGGCGGTGTCCCCCTTCCGCATCGCATAGCGATGCCACAGAAGGGGGAAGCGGCGCAGCCGCACAGGGGGTTGCTACTTTATCTGCTCGCGCACGCGCTCGAAAACGCGCCAGAAAGCCGCGTCCTGCGTGGTCGTGAAATTGATGCGCATGAGCGTGCTGGGCTGGCGGCTGGCATGGAACAGCGCGCCCGGTGCCAGAAGATAACCCTCGTCCAGCATCCGCTGGGCCAGCATATCGGTATCCGCCCCCACATCCACCCAGCCGAACAGCCCTGCCGGCTCGGCCACGAAGCGGCAACCGGCCTCCAGCGCCAGCTGCACGCTGCGCGCGCGGGCTTGCGCCAGGCGCAGGCGCATGCGTTCGGCATGGCGGCGCAACTGCCCCTGGTCGATGCACAGCGCCATGGCCTTCTCCAGCACCGAGGGCGTAGTCAGCGTGGACAGCAGCTTGGTGTCGAGCAGGCGCTCCACCAGCTCGGGCGGCGCCGCGAGATAGCCCACGCGCCAGCTCGGCGCCAGGATCTTGGCAAAGCCCCCCACATAGATCGTGCGGCGCAGACCGTCGAGCGCCGTCAGGCGTGTGGCGTGGTCGGGCGCGATGTGGCTGTAGGTGTCGTCCTCGACGATATGAAAGTCGTGCTGCTGCGCCAGTTGCAGCACCTGGTGCGCGCTGCCCGGCGACAGGCAGTAGCCCGTGGGGTTGTGCAGCACGCTCACGCTGACAAACAGCTTGGGGGCATGCACTTCGCAGTAACGCGCCATCACCTCCAGGTCGGGGCCTTCGGCGCGGCGCGGCACCGGCAGCACGCGCATGCCCAGGGCGTCGAGCCGGGCAAACTCCACCGACCAGCCCGGCTCCTCGACCATCACCGGATCGCCCGCCTTGAGCAGCGTGCGGCTCACGATATCCAGCGCGTGCGTGGCCCCCACCGTGGTCATGATCTGCCCCGCACGCACGGGCACGTTCAGGTCGGCCAGACGCCGCGCCAGCGCCTGGCGCAGGCCGGCGTCGCCCATGGGCTCACCGTAGTTGAGCGCGCCGTCCTGCAGCGCGCGGCTGCCCACAACCTTGCGCAGCGCCGCCGGCATGAAGCGCGCCTCCTCCAGCCACGTGGCCGGCATCACCCCCGCACCGGGCTGCGGCTGGCTGGAAGCCTGGTGGAACATGCCCCGGATCAGTGCTGTGGCGTTGATGTGCGAACCCGAGGGCAGCGGGCCGTCCAGCGGCCCTGCCAGACGCTCTTCGTTTGCTGCGTTTTTTATAGCTGCCTGCGCTCGACCATAGGGCTCTGAAGCCTCTTTTTGTGTCAAATCCCGCACATAGAAGCCGCGCTGCCGACGCGACTCCACCAGCCCCTGGGCGAGCAACTGGTCGTAGGCGGCCACCACGGTATAGGGGCTCACCCCCTGCTGGCGTGCGCAATCGCGCACCGAGGGAAGCCGAGCCCCGGCGGGCAGCAGGCGCGAGCGAATGCGTTCGGCAAAGCGTTCGGCCAGTTGTTCGGTCAGGGTGCTGTGGGCGGTGCGGATGAGCATGGCGCGGTGTCCCGGTCGTGTGCCGATGCCTGCACCAGCACAGTTTGTGTGTTTGTCGGATCAACTGTACTGGCACTGTAGCGGAAATCGCCCGTACAGTTCCACCACCGCTTCCCCAAAGCCCGCTCCCCAACACCATGCCCTTCGCCGAATTCACCGCCCTTCTGGCACTGGCCACGGCCATGAGCTTCACGCCCGGCCCGAACACCACGCTATCGACCGCGCTGGCCGCCAACCGGGGGTTGCCGCACGCGATGCGCTTCGTCTGCGCCGTACCCGTGGGCTGGTCGGCGCTGCTGCTGCTGTGCGCCGGCGGCGTGGGCGCCATGGTGGTGGCAGCGCCGCTGCTGCGCCTGGCGATCAAGGCCGTCGGCATTGGCTACCTGCTGTGGCTGGCCTGGAAGCTCAGCCAAAGCGCACAACTGGCCGAGGCCGACGCCACCCGGCTGAACGTGGGCTTCTGGCAGGGCACGCTGCTGCAGTTCGTCAACATCAAGGCCTGGCTGCTCGCACTGACCATCGTGGCGGGCTGGATCGCCGGACGCGGCGATGCCCTGCAGCGCCTGGCCATCGTGCTGCCGGTGATGCTGCTGTTCGCGTTTTTCAGCAACTTGGCCTATGCCGCCACCGGCGCCCTGCTGCGCCAGTGGTTGGCCCAGGACCGGCGCCTGCTCTGGTTCAACCGCTCCATGGCGCTGGTGCTCGTCGCCACCGCCGCCTGGATGACCACGGCATGACCCGCTCCACCCCACCGCACGGAACCCTCCCATGAGCACCTCTCCGCCCGCCATCGCCCCCCGCCCCCCCGGCCACCCCACCGCCGAGCACGGTACCGAAACGCGCGGCCTGGCCCTTGGACTGCTGGGCGTGGTGATCTTCGCCCTCACGCTGCCCATGACGCGCCTGGCCGTGGGCACACCCGAGGCACCGCTGATGTCGGGCCTGTTCATCGCCATGGGCCGCGCGACCGTGGCCGGCGTCCTCTCCGCCCTGCTGCTGCTTGCGCTGCGCGCCCCCTGGCCCCGGCGCGCAGACTGGGGGCCGCTGGCGTTGACGGCGCTGGGCGTGGTGTTCGGCTTTCCGCTGCTGACCTCGATCGCCATGCGCCACGTGGGAGCGGTGCACGCCAGCGTGATCGTGGGCGTGCTGCCGCTGGCCACGGCGGCCGTGGGCGCGATCCTGCACCGCCAGCGCCCCTCGGGCGCCTTCTGGGCGTGCGCGCTGCTGGGCACGGCGCTGGTCGTCACCTTCGCCCTGCTGCATTCGGGCACGGCGGGCCTGGCGCTGCACCCAGCCGACCTGCTGCTGCTAGGCGCCATGCTCTGCGCCGCCGTGGGCTATGGCTACGGCGCGCGCCTGTCGCAGCACATGCGCGCCGACGCCGTGATCTGCTGGGCCCTGGTGCTCTCACTGCCGGCCACGCTGCCGCTGGCGTGGCTCTCCTGGCCCACGGCACCGCTGCCGGGCACGGCCTGGGCCGCCTTTGGCTATGTGTCCGTGTTCTCGATGTGGCTGGGCTTCTTCGCCTGGTACCAGGGCTTGGCCCTGGGCGGCACGGTGCGCGTGAGCCAGGTGCAGCTCATCCAGCCCTTCCTGGGCATGCTGTTCGCCGTGCCGCTGCTGGGCGAGCGCCTGGACGCGGTCAGCCTGGGCTTCGGTCTGGCAGTGATGGCAACCGTTTTGGCAGGAAGGCGCATGCCTGTGCGTGGCAAACCCTGACAAGACTGACTAGGCCCTGCGGTTAAGCTATTGGCCCGGTGCCCGACCCCGGGTCGCCGCCCGGCCGCACAATGGCTTTATCGACTGAAAACGCTGCGCCCCACCCCTTGCGCACCCACTGGAGAAGACTGGAAATGACGAACTGGACCCTGGCCGCACGTGCCGCGAAGATGAATCCCTCGGTGATCCGCGAGATCCTCAAGGTCACCGAGAAGCCGGGCATCATCAGCCTGGCTGGCGGCCTGCCCTCGCCCAAGACCTTTCCGGTCGAGGCCTTCGCCAAGGCCTGCGAAGTGGTGCTCGGCCACGACGGCGCCGCCGCCCTGCAGTACGCCGCCAGCGAGGGCTATGCGCCGCTGCGCCAGGCCATCGCCGACCACCTTCCCTGGAACGTGGAACCCGACCAGGTGCTCATCACCACGGGCTCGCAGCAGGCACTGGACCTGATCGCCAAGGTGCTGATCGACGCCGACAGCCACGTGCTGGTTGAGACCCCCACCTACCTTGGCGCACTGCAGGCCTTCACGCCCATGGAGCCCAACGTGGTGGCAGTGGCCAGCGACGATGAAGGCGTTCTCATCGACGACCTGGTGGCCAAGACCGGCAGTGGCGCCAGCAAGGCACGCTTCCTGTATGTGCTGCCCAACTTCCAGAACCCCACGGGCCGCACCATGAGCGATGCGCGCCGCACCGCGCTGGTGGAAAAGGCTGCGCAGCTGGGCCTGCCGCTGGTCGAAGACAACCCCTACGGCGACCTGTGGTTCGACAATCCGCCACCCGCGCCCCTGACCGCGCGCAACCCCGAAGGCTGCATCTACATGGGGAGCTTTTCCAAGGTACTGGCTCCGGGCCTGCGCCTGGGTTACCTTGTCGCGCCCAAGGCCGTGTACCCCAAGCTGCTGCAGGCCAAGCAGGCCGCCGACCTGCACACCCCCGGCTTCAACCAGCGCATGGTGGCCGAGGTCATCAAGGGTGGCTTCCTCGACCGCCATGTGCCCACCATCCGAGCTCTCTACAAGCACCAGCGCGACGCCATGCTCGAAGCCCTGGAGCGCGAGATGGCCGGCCTGGGCGTGGAGTGGAACAGCCCGCAGGGCGGCATGTTCCTGTGGCTGCGCCTGCCCAAAGGCATGAACGCCATCGAGCTGCTGCCGGAGGCCGTGGAGCGCAACGTGGCCTTCGTGCCCGGCGCGGCCTTCTACGCCGACAACGCCGACACGCGCACGCTGCGCCTGTCGTTCGTGACCGCCAGCGCCGCGCAGATCAACACCGGCATCGCCGCGCTCGCCGCCGCCATCCGCGCGCACCAACCCAAGGCCTGAGCCTGCGGGCAGGCCGCCGGGCCTGCCCCCTCCTTCCGCCAGAAAACGAGGTCCGCCATGCGACAGCGCTCTTTCCAGCAGATCGACGTCTTCAGCCAGCGCCCGGGCGACGGCAACCCGCTGGCCGTGGTGATGCAGGCCGAGGACCTGTCCGACGCCGAGATGCAGCGCTTCGCCTCCTGGACCAACCTGTCGGAAACCACCTTCCTGCTGCCGCCCACCGAGGCCGGCCGCCAGGGCGGCGCTGACTACCGCGTGCGCATCTTCACGCCCGGCGGCGAGCTGCCCTTCGCCGGCCATCCGACGCTGGGCACCTGCCATGCCTGGCTGCAGGCGGGCCACCTGCCACGCGACCCAGACACCATCGTGCAGGAGTCCGGCATGGGCCTGGTGCGCATCCGGCGCCAGGGTGACACGCTGGCCTTCGCCGCCCCAACCCTGCAGCGCAGCGTGCCCAACCCGGCGCTGCTGGCGCTGGTGACCGGTGCGCTGGGTCTGCGACCGCAACAGATCCTGGCCGCGCAACTGCTCGACAACGGCCCGCGCTGGCTCGGCCTGCTGCTGCCAAGCGCCGACACGGTGCAAGGCTTGCAGCCCGACCATGCGCGCCTCAAGGACCTGGGCCAGGATGTGGGCGTGGTCCACGTCGCGCCTTCGGCCAGCGACACCCGCACCCCCGGCGTCGTGGTGCGCGCCTTCGCCGCGCCCATGGGCAACCCCGAAGACCCGGTCACAGGCAGCCTCAACGCCAGCCTGGCGCAGTGGCTCATCGCCGAGGGCCTCGCGCCGCGCCAGTACCTCGTGGCCCAGGGCGAATGCCTGGGCCGCGCGGGACGCGTGCACATCCGCCAGGACGACGACGGCCAGGTCTGGGTGGGCGGCCAGGCCGTGACCTGCATCCAGGGAACGGCGCTGCTTTAAACCTCAATACCGCAGTTGACCGCTTGGATTCGCTGGAAAAGCCTCATGAAATCTGATGATGCGAACATCGTGGCGACTCACCTTGGAGTGGGAGCGCTATGCGCCTGCCAGCGCCACGCTCGGCGCGCCATGCAGCGTTGCTCCTCCTTGCGCACACGAGTGCGCTGCGTCGTCCCGCCTTGCCTGACACACCGATCGCAACACTGTCAGACGCATCCAACTGCGGTTTTGGGGTTAAACGCCCGCGCCTCGCCTTGATCCCCCTTCACTGCCAGGCATGGCCCCAGGCCAGCCCCCGGCGTGCCCGTTGTTTTTTGCACCCACAGGAGTTTTTCATGCGACAGCGCCCTTTCCAGCAAGTCGATGTGTTCACCGCCACGCCCTACCTCGGCAACCCGCTGGCCGTGGTGCTCGACGGCGAAGGCCTCTCCGCCGAGGCCATGCAGCAGTTCACGAACTGGACCAACCTCTCCGAGGCCACCTTCGTGCTGCCGCCCACGCCCGAGGGCCGCGCCGCCGGGGCCGACTATCGCGTGCGCATCTTCTGCCCCGGGCGCGAACTGCCCTTTGCCGGCCACCCCACGCTGGGCAGCTGCCACGCCTGGCTCGCCGCGGGCGGCCAGCCCCGGGTGCCGGGCAAGGTGGTGCAGGAATGCGGCGTGGGCCTGGTCACGCTGCGCCAGGATGGCGAGCGCCTCGCCTTCGCCGCGCCGCCGCTGATCAAGAGCGGCCCACTCGCCGAGGACGATGTGCAGCGCATCGCGCGCGGCCTGGGCGTGGCGCGCGAGGACATCCTGCACCACTCCTGGTGCGACAACGGCCCGAACTGGCGCGGCGTGATGCTGCGTTCGGCCCCGCAGGTGCTGGGGCTGAAGCCCGACGCCACCGTGCTGGCCGGCCTGGACGTGGGCGTGGTGGGGCCGCGCGGCAAGGTCGGCGTGGTGGGCGCGAGCGACACCGAGGGCATCGCCTTCGAGGTGCGTGCCTTCTTCCCCGGCAACAACGGCCTGGCCGAAGACCCGGTCACCGGCAGCCTGAACGCCGCGCTGGCGCAATGGCTCATCGGCGCGGGCCTGGCGCCCACGCACTACGTGGCCAGCCAGGGCACGGCCCTGGGCCGCGCCGGGCGCGTGCACGTCGATCAGGACGGTGAAGCCCTCTGGATCGGCGGCCATTGCGTCACCTGCATGAGCGGCCAGGTGCTGCTGTGAACCCATCGCTCGCCACCCGACACCTCCCCGCCATGAACACCTCCACCCACCTGCCCAGCCTGCAAGACATCGAAGCCGCCGCCGAGGTGGTGTACCGCGACTTCGCGCCCACGCCCCAGTACCGCTGGGGCCTGCTGAGCGAGCGCCTGGGCACCGACTGCTGGCTCAAGCATGAGAACCACACCCCCGTGGGCGCGTTCAAGATCCGCGGCGGGCTGACCTACTTCGACCAGCTGGCGCGGCGCGGCGCACTGCCGCGCGAAGTCGTCAGCGCCACGCGCGGCAACCACGGCCAGAGCATGGGCTGGGCCGCGCGCCGCCACGCCGTAGCCTGCACCATCGTCGTGCCGCGCGGTAACTCGGTGGAAAAGAACGCCGCCATGCGCGCCCTGGGCGTCACCCTCATCGAACACGGCGAAGACTTCCAGGAGGCGCGCGAGCACGCCATGGACCTGGCCCGCGAGCGCAGCGCGCACATGGTGCCCAGCTTCCACCCCGACCTGCTGCGCGGCGTGGCCACCTACTGGTGGGAATTCCTGCGCGCCGTGCCGCAGCTCCAGTTGGCCTACGTGCCCATCGGCCAGGGTTCGGGCGCGTGCTCGGCCATTGCCGCCAAGCAGGCGCTCGGCCACGGCGTGCGCATCGTCGGCGTGGTCAGCCGCCATGCCACCACCTATGCCGACTCCATCGCCGCAGGGCGCGTGGTGGAAGCCCCCGTAACTACGTTGCTGGCCGACGGCATGGCCTGCCGCGTGGCCGACCAGGGCGCACTCGACATCCTGGCCCCGCACCTCGACCATGTGGTGCAGGTGAGCGACGACGAGGTGGCCGCCGCGATGCGCCACCTCTTCACCGACACGCACAACGTAGCCGAAGGTGCGGGCGCGGCGGCCTTTGCGGCGGCGCTGCAGGAAAAGGACCAGCTCGCGGGCCAGAACGTGGGCCTGGCCCTGACCGGCGGCAACGTGGATGCCCAGATGTTCGCCAGCGTTCTGGCAGCGGCACTGTAAGCTACGATTTTCATAGCACGCGTCGCCCGCGTGACAAGCGCCATTGCTTCTTTCTGGCCACAATCGCGCCCATGGGAACCCTTTACCTTGTGCGCCATGGCCAGGCCTCGTTTGGCGCGGACGACTACGACCAGCTCAGCCCCCTGGGCCGCCAGCAGGCGGTGCGCCTGGGCGAATACTGGCGCGAACGCGGCCAGCGCTTCGACGCCGTGCTGCTGGGCTCGCTGCGCCGCCATGTGCAAACGCTTGAAGGCATCTCCGAGGGCCTGCCGGGCCTGCCCGAACCCCTCACCCTGCCGAGCCTGAACGAGTACGACAGCCACGCGCTGATCCGCGCCATCCACACCGAGCCGCTGCAAAAGCCTGACACCCCCGAGCTGTACCGCCACCATTTCCGCCTGCTGTGCGACGCCATCGCACAGTGGATGGCCGGTGTCATCAGCCCGCAGGGCATGCCGAGCTGGGACGAATTTGCCGGTGGCGTGCGCACCGTGCTCGACAAGGTGCGCCACGACCACGCGGGCCAGAACGTGCTGCTGGTGAGCAGCGGCGGCCCCATCTCCACGGCGGTAGGCGAGGTGCTGGGCACAGCGCCCGAGGTGACCATTGCGCTGAACATGCGCATCCGCAACAGCGCGGTGACGGAGTTCAGCGTGTCGCCCAAGCGGTTGATGCTGCAGACCTTCAACACCTTGCCGCATCTGAACGAGACGTCACATGCCGGGTTGGTAACGCATGCTTAATTTCGGGGACTAGTACTTACTGGTATTGCGCTAACAGCTTTCTTTTTGATAGCTGCTGGTGTGCCTTGATGGATGCTGTCGGCCGGGATGTGCGCCCTTAGCCAAGGCATACCGCAAGCTATAAAAACAATAGCTTATGCCGCAATTTCCACATAGCCAAGCCCCGAAAAATCTAGGAAAAACTCCCCTTCTCCACCATCGTCCCCACCGGCAGCGCACACAGCTCCTGCAACAGCAGCGCCAGCTGCGCACCGGCCGCCTCCACCACCGCCCGCCCCTTCTCCGCCGTTGCACCGGCGGCATTCCCCACGGCGCCCGCCGGGTGGTAGTCCTGCATGGCCCAGCCCATCTTGGCGCTCTTGCCGTCGCCCAGAAGGGCGTAGCGCTTGGCACGGTCCTGCGAGCTGGAGCGGAAATCACGCGCCTGGTCCATGTGCACCGTGGCGGGCGACAGGTGCAGCATCATCGATGTCTCGATCTCGCCCGCATGGATGCCGAAGCGGTGCTCCTGCGCATTGAACAGCGCCTGCACGTCACCGGGCAGCGGCAGGCTGAACCAGCTGCTGCTGTAGACCAGCAGGCCGTGGTGCTGGCGCAGCTCGCGCGCCACGATGTCCATCACGCTGACCTGGCCGCCGTGTCCGTTGAGCAACAGCAGCTTTTTCACCCCGGCGCGCGCCACGCAGGCGCCGATCTCGGTCCACAGCGCGATCACCGTGGCGGGCGCCAGCGACAGCGTGCCGGGGTAGGCCAGGTGCTCGGTGCTCAGGCCCACCACCTGCGGCGGCAGGAACAGCGCAGGCAGACCGGCGGGCAGCCGCGGCAGCGCGGCATCGACCACGCCCTGCAGGAGTGTGGCGTCCACGCTGAGCGGCAGGTGCGGCCCGTGCTGCTCGATCGCCGCCACGGGCAGCACGGCCACGGCCTGCGCGGCCAGGGGGCTGGCCTGCAGGTGCGCAAAGTCGCGCGTGGTGAGTTCGGCCCAGAAGCGCGAGGGCAGTGAGAAGGCGGCTGCGGTCATGCCCGCCATGGTAGTGCAGGCTCAGCGCAGCTGCCAGTAAAGCAGATGCCCCACGCCCAGCGCCAGCAGCAGCCCCAGCGCCCAGGCGCTGGAGCGCGTGCCCATGCCACGGCGCCGCTGGAGTGCCGCCAACACCAACCCCAGGAGCAGCACCCCGGCCCACAGGGCGGCCAGCGCCACCCAGACCACGCCCACGAAGGTGCAGCCGAAGCTCTCGCAGCGCAGCTGCCAGGTGCTCCAGGCCAGCATGGCCAGCACCGCGACAAGAGCCAGCAGCCCGGCGCCGGCATGGCGCAACACCCCGGCCCAGACCCGCTGCGCCCGGGACGCCGGGGGCTCTGCAAGGGAGGGATCGGGCGTTGTGTCCATGCTTCCGCGTGTCAGAGCACGATTTCGTCCTGGTGGTTGGCGATGTGCAAGGTATGCGCCCGGGCGTACTGCGCCTTGTCCAGCCGCCCGTAGGCGAAATGCGGCGCCAGTGCGCCGCCATGCTGCTCGAAGCGCGCGATGGCCGTGTGCAGCCGGGCCACCGAAGTCGCCAGGTCGCCCGGCCGGGCCAGCGCGGGCGCACCGGGGATGGGCTCGTCCAGCCCATGGCTCATACGGCCGCGCCACTGGAAGACAGCGAAGGCCGCCGCACCTGCGGTGTTCTGGAACAAAGCGCTGCGCGGCTGCGGGTAACCGTCCAGGCTCATCTCGATGCTCTGCGCCAGGTGCTCCAGCACGGCCGGCAGGGGCCAGGCGCCGGTGGACTGTGCACCGCGCGCAGCGGCCAGGCGGTCGAGCCAGCGGCGGGCGTCCGGCAGGCTGCCGACCATGGGGCTATCGGCCCAGCCCGCCAGCGGAGCCAGCAGCAACGGAGCCTGCAAGAGGGTGCGTCGTTTCATGCCACAGATGGTAGGGCCTCTGAGCGGCCCATGCACGCCGGCCCGGCACAATACCGCCATGCCGCCGCATCGGCCACCCCGCAGGGCGGCCGCCCGATGCCTTGCCCCCGGAACCAAAGCGCCCCGCCACGCTCCCACAGGACGACCATGTCCCGCAACCGCCTCCATCGCTTTCTGAGTGCTCTCGTTTTCATAGCTGCAACCGCAGGATGGACGGGCGCCAAAGCCCAATTCAGTAACAACCCCGCTGCCGCCACGGGTAGCGTGGTGACCACGCCCCAGGTGCGCGCCGAGCTACTGGCCCATGCCCCCGAGGGCGTGGCACCGGGCAAACCGGTGTGGCTGGGGCTGCAGCTCACGCACCAGAAAGACTGGCATACCTACTGGAAGAACCCCGGCGACTCCGGTCTGCCCACCGAGCTGACCTGGCAGTTGCCCGCCGGTCTGGACGTGGGCGAAACCGCCTGGCCCGTGCCCAGCCTGTTCCGCATCGGCAAACTGGCCAACTACGGCTACGGCGGCCAGGTGCTGCTGGCCGCACCGCTGCAGGTGCCCGCCGGCTTCACGCCGCCTGCGGGCACCAACGGCCAGATCGAAGTGCGCCTTCGCGCCACCTGGCTGGCGTGCCGCGTGGAATGCATCCCCGAGGAAGGCAGCTTCGTGCTGCAACTGCCCCTGCGCAGCTCGACCGGCATGCACAGCGCGGCCTTTGCGCAGGCCCAGGCCGCGCAGCCCGTGCCGCTGCAGGGCCAAAGCCATATCCAGGTCGAGGGCGAACGCCTGCAACTGCGCGTCAGCGGCCTGCCCAAGAGCGTGCACGGCCAGGAGCTGGAAGTGTTTGCCGAACCGGCGGCCGTGCTCATTCCGGCCGCCGTGCCCGGCAAGGACTGGACCCAGTCCTGGCAGGGCGACACCTGGACGGCCAACCTGCCGCTCTCGCCCGACCGGGGTGCCAGCCTGGCCCAGATGGCGCTGGTGCTGGCCCCGGCGCCCGGGCAGCGCCCGGCCGCCACGGGCGACGGCGCCCCCGGCTGGCACACCGTGGCCGCCATCGAAGGCGCCTGGGCACCTGCTGCGCCCCAGGCCGGCGTGTCGCCTGCACTGGCCGCCGCCCTCGAAGCCAACCGGGCCTCCAGCGAGGCCCCCGCAGGCGGTGCCCGGGGCACGCTGCTGGCGGCCCTGCTGGGCGGCCTGATCGGCGGGTTGCTGCTCAACCTGATGCCCTGCGTGTTCCCGGTGCTGGCCATCAAGGTGATGGGTTTTGCACGGCACGGCAACCACCTGCGCGCGCAGCGCGTGGGCGGCGTGGCCTACACGGTGGGCGTGGTGCTGTCGTTCCTGGCGCTGGGCGGCCTGCTGCTGGCCCTGCGCGCGGCGGGCGAGCAGCTGGGCTGGGGCTTCCAGCTGCAGTCGCCCGCCGTGGTGGCCCTGCTGGCTTTGCTGTTTACCGTTATTGGGCTGAACCTGGCCGGCGTGTTCGAGTTCGGCCAGTTCGTGCCCGGCCGCCTGGCCACGCTGCAGGCGCGCCACCCGGCGGGCGACGCCTTCCTGACCGGCGTGCTGGCCGTGGCCATTGCCTCGCCCTGCACGGCCCCGTTCATGGGCGCGGCGCTGGGCTTTGCCATCGACCTGCCCGGGCCCCAGGCGCTGGCCGTGTTTGGCGCCCTGGGCGTGGGCATGGCCGTGCCCTACCTGCTGGCCGCCTGGGTGCCCGCCGTGGCGCGCGCCCTGCCGCGCCCCGGCGCCTGGATGGACACCTTCCGCCGTGCCATGGCCTTCCCCATGTTTGCCACCGTGGTGTGGCTGGTGTGGGTGCTGGGCCAGCAAAGCGGCATCGACGGCGCGGGTGCGCTGCTGGCGCTGCTGGTGGCGGCCAGCAGCGTGGTGTGGTCGCTCACGCTGCGCGGCCGCACGCGCATCGTCATGGCGTCTGTCCTGATCGCCTTCAGCGCTTGGCTGGCTGGCGCCATCGGCCCCAACATGCTGCAGCCCATGGAGGCACCCGCATCCGTGGCGGGCGCGGCCGGTGCCAGCTGGCAGCCCTGGTCGGCCCAGCGCGTGCAAGAGATCACGGCAGCGGGCCAGCCCGTGTTTGTCGACTTCACCGCCGCCTGGTGCGTGACCTGCCAGTACAACAAGCGCAACGCCCTGCAGGATGCAGACGTGCTGGCCGACTTTGCCAGGCACGGCGTGACGCTGCTGCGCGCCGACTGGACCCGGCGCGACCCCGCCATCACCGCCGCCCTGGCCGACCTGGGGCGCAACGGCGTACCGGTGTACGTGCTCATGGCCCCCGGCCGCACGCCCGTGGTGATGAGCGAAATCCTCAGCGTGTCGGAGCTGCGGGCAGCACTGGCGTCGCTCTGACTTTCGCCAACAAGCCCCCTGTGTTCTGCGGGGTCTTGTAGCCGGTCTGTCACATCGGGTTGTTGCAATAGCGGCAAGCCATCGGGGCCTCCTTGTGAGGCCCCGATGCGCTTGTCTTGTCAACAACTACCGGAATGACTCCATGAAAAAAACCCTGATCGCCCTGGCCGTTCTCAGCTCCGTGGCGGGCATCGCCTCGGCCCAATCCAACGTGACCCTGTACGGGCGCCTTGACGCCGGCCTGGGCAAGGCCTTCGGCGGCCAGTCGCAGATGATCGGCAACTACAAGGAAACCTCCATGTGGGGCGTGCGCGGCCAGGAAGACCTGGGCGGCGGCCTGAAGGCGTCGTTCAACTTTGAACAAGGCGTCAACATCGAAGACGGCGCCCTGACGGGTGGCGCTGCGGGCGCGTGGAATCGCGCGGCCTGGCTGGCCATTGGTGGCGGCTTCGGCGAGTTCGCCATGGGCCGCATGACCACGGCGCAGAACCGCACCATGGGCACGTTCGACCTCAACGGCACGACCAACAACACCTCGGCGCTGAAGAACCTCGGCCTGGACGCCGACGGCTCCCTGGGCGGCAACCGCGCCAACAGCCAATTTCTTTACACCTCGCCCAAGCTGAGCGGCTTTCAGGCGCGCGCCGCCGTGGTCATGAAGCAGGACAAGGCGGCCCCTGCCGCAGGCGCCGCCGACACGCGCAAGGGCTCGTACCAGCTCGCCGCCAGCTACCAGAATGGCCCCCTGAGCCTGGGCGCCGTGGTGCAGAGCAAGATGGCCGAAGGCGCCAACAACCGCACCGGTTATGCCCTGGGCGCGCGCTACAGCTTCGAGTCGTTCGTGGTCAGCGCGCTGTACACGCAGGACGAATCCAAAACCACCGGCAAGGGCTTTGGCCTGGGCGTCTCTGTGCCGCTGGGCGCGTGGGTGGTGGGCGCACAAGTGGCCCGCATCACGGACAACCCCAACCCGGCTCGCGACGGCGCCACCGCCTACGAGCTGTTCGCCAACTACCATCTGTCCAAGCGCACCATGATGTATGCAGGCTACGGCGGCCTCAACAGCGCCGGCAAGGTGGTCAAGGGCACGACCGGCTCCAGCACCTTCGGCGTGGGCCTGGTGCACCGCTTCTGAACGTGGGCGGCGCACGCCGCCTGCCCGGGCTGCCGTCGCCCGCCGGGGCAGCAGCCCCCCGTCCAACGCCGCGCCCTGCGCGGCGTTGTCGTTTCCGGCGTCCCCACGGCATCCCGAGGGGGCGTTTTGCGCCGGAAATGCGTGAAGAACCAAAAAAAAGCGGCCTATCAAGCCGCTCTTTTTCTGGTCACTCGCTATGAAACCCCTGGCACACACTGCGCGGCCCCGTCGCCCTCCACAAAGGGTGTGCCGGGTGCGCATGGCGTGACTGCGGGAGCCATTGTGTGCCCGGCGCATGACATGGGCATGACCAGCGCAGCCTTGCGCGCTTGCGTACACTGGCACGCATGAGCCGCACCCCCGACACCATCAGCACCCTGCGCGATGTGCTGGCGCGCTGCCGCACCATTGCGGTGGTGGGCCTGTCACCGCAATGGCACCGTCCGAGCTACTTCGCCGCCAAGTACATGCAGGCGCACGGTTACCGCATCGTGCCCGTGAACCCGGTGGTCGCGCAGGGCGGCGGCCACATTCTGGGCGAGCCCTGCCACGCAAGCCTGTACGAGGCCGAACAGGCCATCGCCCGCCAGGGCGGGCGCATCGACATGGTGGACTGCTTCCGCAAGAGCGGGGACATCCCGCCGCTGGCCGAGGAGGCCGTGGCCATCGGCGCGAGCTGCCTCTGGCTGCAGCTCGGTGTGCGGCATGAGGACGCCGCCCAGCGCGCCGAGGACGCGGGCATGCAGGTCATCCAGAACCGCTGCGTAAAAATTGAGCACGCGCGCCTGTTCGGCGGCCTGGGCTGGATGGGTGTGAACACCCAGGTAATCACGGCCAAGCGGCTGAGGCAGCTCCCCTATTGATAGCTACCTGCGCTTGCTACACAAGCGCTGGGTGCACTTTTGATGCATAAAATCATGGCAGACACACCCTCTTCCGGCGCCGACCATGCCTACGGCTTTGGCACCCGCGCCATCCACGCAGGCGCCCAGCCCGACCCGGTGACCGGCGCGCGCGCCACGCCCATCCACCAGACCACCAGCTTTGTCTTCGACAGCGCCGAGCACGCCAGCAGCCTGTTCAACCTGCAGACCTTCGGCAATGTGTACAGCCGCATCAGCAACCCCACGGTGGCGGTGCTGGAGGAACGCATCGCCAGCCTGGAAAACGGCCGCGCCGCGCTGGCCTGCGCCAGCGGCATGGCCGCGCAGATGGCGGCGCTGCTGGCCATCCTGAAAACCGGCGACCACATCGTGGCGGCCAGCACGCTGTATGGCGGCACGGTGGGGCAATTGGGCGTGGGGTTCAGCCGGCTCGGCATCGAGACCACCTTCGTGGACCCGGCCGACCCCGAGAACTTTGCGCGCGCCATGCGCCCGAACACGCGGGCCGTGTACGGCGAGACCATCGGCAACCCGCTGGTCAACGTGCTCGACATTGCGGCCATCGCGGACGTGGCCCATGCCCACGGCGTGCCGCTGGTCATCGACAACACCGTGGCCAGCCCCTACCTGTGCAACCCGCTGCAGTTTGGCGCCGACATCGTGGTGCACAGCGCCACCAAATACATCGGCGGCCACGGCACCACCATGGGCGGCGTGGTGGTCGAGGGCGGCAAGTTTCCGTGGGACAACGGCCAATTCCCCGAGATGGTGGAGCCCAGCCGCGCCTACCACGGCGTGAAGTTTTACGAGACCTTTGGCGACTTTGGCTACACCATGAAGGCGCGCATGGAGGTCAACCGCACCTTTGGCGGCGTGCTCTCGCCGCTCAACGCCTGGCTGCTGTTGCAGGGTGCCGAGACGCTGCACCTGCGCATGCGCGAGCACTGCCGCAACGCGCTGCGGGTGGCGCAGTTCCTGCAGGGCCACCCGAAGGTGCAGTGGGTCAACTACCCCGGATTGAGCGGCTCGCCCCACCACGCGCTGGCGCAAAAGCAGTTCCGCGCGGTGGACGGCCACCCCGGCGCTTCGGGCATCCTCACCTTCGGCGTGAAGGGCGGGGCTGCCGCGGGCGAGAAGTTCATCGACGCCTGCGAGTTTCTGAGCCACCTGGCCAACATTGGCGACGCCAAGACGCTGGTGATCCACCCCGCCTCCACCACGCACCGGCAACTGAACGACGAAGAGCTGGCGCGGGCGGGCGTGGGCGCCGACATGGTGCGCCTGAGCGTCGGCATCGAGGACGTGGACGACATCCTCTGGGACATCGACCAGGCGCTGGAGCGCGCCACGGGATAGGAGCCTGGGCTGTCAGGGCTCCTCTGGCGGCATGCGCTGGGCTGCCACGCGGCAGCGCTGCCAGCGCCGCCCCCGCTGCACGGCCGGCGCCAGCCACAGGATGTGCACCGTCACATACCCCAGCGCTGCCAGCAGCAAGCCCAGCCCGGGCAGCCCCACCAGCAGTGGCACACCCAGGGCCTGCACCCACGCGGCCAGGGCCTGCAGGGTGAAGTCGCCCCCGGGCGCCACACTGCCCCAGGCGGGCATCACCTGCTCTCCCGGCATCACCAGCGCCCCCAGATAGAAGGCCAGGGCGTACAGCGGCACGATCGTCAGGGGGTTGGTATAGAACGTGGCGACACCACCCGCCACCACATTGCCGCGCAGCCAGGCACAGGCCAGCAGGGTGCCGGGCAGCTGCAGCGGCCCCGGGATCAGCCCGCAGAACATTCCGGCCGCCACGCCCCGGGCCAGGGGCTGGCGCTGAAAGCGGAACAGCGCGCGCTGCTCCAGCCAGGGCTGCAGACGCAGCAGCCAGGGCCGGTCCAGTTGGCCGCGCACACGGGGTTCGAGCCCCCGCAGCCAGCGGCGCAAGCTACACAGCATTTGCATGGTGATGCTTACCTGGTCAGCCCTTGGGCGATACGCCCTGGCTGGAGCCGCGCAGCGACAGCAGAACCGAGCCGGCAATCAGCGTGGCCGTGACCAGCAGGGCATAGCCGATCGGGATCTTGTAGAAGTCGATCAGCAGCATCTTGGTGCCGATGAACACCAGCACCAGCGCCAGGCCATAGGCCAGCAGGTGGAAGCGGTTGGCCAGGTCGGCCAGCAAGAAGTACAGCGCGCGCAGGCCCAGGATGGCGAAGATGTTGGCCGTGAGCACGATGAACGGGTCGCTGGTGATGGCGAAGATGGCCGGAATGCTGTCCACGGCAAAGATGATGTCGGTGGTGCCGATCAGCACCAGCACCACGAAGAGAGGGGTGTAGTGCTTCACGCCGTCGATCATGGTGCTGAGCTTCTCGCCGTCAAACCGGTCGGTGATGCGCATGCGCTTTTTCAGCAGCGTGAGCACCGGGTTGGTGGCGATGTCGGGCTCCTGCCCGGCGGCAAACCACATCTTCACGCCGGTGATGACCAGGAAAGCGCCGAACACGTACAGCAGCCAGTGGAAGGTGGCCAGCAGCCAGGCGCCCACCAGAATCAGCACGGTGCGCAGCACGATGGCGCCAATGATGCCGATGATGAGCGCGCGCTTCTGGTACTGCGGCGGTACGGCAAAGTAGCTGAACAGCATCAGAAAGACGAAGATGTTGTCCACCGACAGGCTCTTTTCGACCAGATAGCCGGTGATGAACTGCATCGACACCGTGTTGGCCACCTCGCGGCCCTGGCTGCCGTCCAGGTACCACCACAGCAGGGCCACAAACACGAAGGCCAGCGAGAACCACAGCAGGCTCCAGCGCACGGCCTCCCCCATCGTGACCTTGTGCGCTCCCTGGCGCTCCATCACCAGCAGGTCGATGGCAATGGCCACCACCACAAAGACGGCAAAGCCCGCCCACATCCACCAGGTTCCTATCGTTTCCATGCGTCGTTGCTCCGAAAGGGAAATTTGTCTTGCCGGGCATTGCTGCCGGCCGAAGAGCTGCACTGTAGGGGCGGCATGGAACATTAAAAACCTGTCTTATCGATATGATTGGTGCGGTTTTTACGAACTAAACCCACTCCACCGGCGAGGACACCCATGAGCCAGAGCTTCAACTACCGCCATCTTTTCTACTTCTGGGTGGTGGCCAAGGAGGGCGGCATTGCCCGTGCCGCCGAGCGGCTGGACATGGCCGTGCAGACCATCAGCGCCCAGGTGCGCGCGCTGGAAAAGTCGCTCGGCGTGAGCCTGCTGCGCAACGAGGGCCGCACCCTGGTGCTGACCGACGCGGGCGTCGCCGCACTGCACGAGGCCGACCACATCTTTGCGCTGGGTGAGCTGCTGCCCCTGCGCGTGCGCGAGGCGGCCAGCGGCCAGACGCTGCGTCTGAACCTGGGCATCTCCGACGGCATCGCCAAGCTGGCCGTGCACCGGTTGCTCAAACCCGTGCTGGACGAACCCCACCTGCGGCTGCTGTGCCACGAGGGCGAGTTTCAGCCGCTGCTGGGCGAACTGGCACTGCACAAGCTGGATGCCGTGCTGGCCGACCGCGCGGCGTCGCCCAACCCCGCCCTGCGCACCACCAGCCAGTTGCTGGGCAGCAGCGCCATCGCGTGGTTTGCACCGCCGCTGTGGGCCGAGGCGGCGGCAAAACAGTTCCCGCACAGCCTGGCCGTGGTGCCCGTGCTGCTGCCCACCGAGCACGCGGCCATGCGCGCGCGCATCGACCAGTGGCTGGAGCGCGAGCGCATCCGCCCGCGCATCGCCGGAGAATTTGAAGACAGCGCACTCTTGAGCACCTTTGCGGCCACCGGCATGGGCATGATGCCCGCGCCCGTGTTGCTGGGCGAACACCTGACGCAAACGCATGGCCTGGTGCAGGTGGGCAGCACGCCCGATGTGCAGGAGCAGTTCCACCTGATCTACAGCGCGCGCAAGGTGATGCACCCGCTGCTGACGCGCCTGCTGGAGGCCGGGCAGAGCGAAATGCTATTAAATCAATAGCTTTCAACGCTTATCCAGAAAACGCAACAGCCCGAAAAAGCTTAAAGCTACGCCAACACCGACGGCCCCGCGGTGCGGGCATAACCGCTATCCTCTGTGCACGTAGCGTCCTCACCGTACACCCAGCCCACCATCCTCCTCGGCCCATCGACCCGCAACCCATGTCGTCGCCCTCAACCTCTTTGTGGAGCCCCCTGCGCCAACCGGCGTTCCGGGGCCTGTGGATTTGCGGCGGGGTGTTTTTTGTGGGCAGCGGCATGCAGACCATGGCGGCAGCGTGGCTCATGGTGGAGCTTACGGACTCGTCGTTTCTGGCGGCGCTGGTGCAGACCGCCGTGTTCATGCCCATGTTTCTGCTGGCGCTGCCCGCCGGCGTGCTGGCCGACACCACCGACCGGCGGCGCCTGATCTCGGGCGCGCTGCTGGCGCAGACCGGGGCCTGCGCGCTGCTGGCCCTGCTGACGCTGGGCGGCTGGAGCGGTCCGGCCTCGGTGCTTTTTCTGGTTTTTGTGTGCGGCTGCTGCATGGCCATGCTCACTCCCGCCTGGAACTCCTCGGTCATCGACCCGGTGCCGCGCGACGAGTGGCCCCAGGCCATCACCGCCGTCAGCATTGCCTACAACGCGGCGCGCGCCGTGGGGCCCACGCTGGCGGGGCTGCTGTTTGCGCAGCTGGGGGCGGGCTGGGTGTTTGCCGTCACGGTGGCGACCACGCTGGTGATGTGGGAGTCCATCCGCCGCTGGCCGCCCAAAGCGCACCCGCCGTCCAAACTGCCCGCCGAGCGCCTGTGGGGCGGCACGCTCAGCGGCCTGCGTTTTGCCTGGCATTCGCGCATCATTCTTGCGCAGCTGGTGCGCGTGATGGCGTTCGGTGCGGCGGGCTCGGCCCTGTGGGCACTGCTGCCGGTGATTGCGCAGCGCCTGGGCACGGGTGCGCAGGGCTTCGGCCTGCTGATGGGCTGCCTGGGCACGGGCGCCGTTCTGGTGGGGCTGATTCTGGGGCGCCTGCGGGCGCGCTTCGGGCTGGAAGTGATCGTGGGCACCGCCGGCGCCGTTTTTGCCGCCGCCATGCTGGTGGCCGCGCTCACGCAGGTGGCCTGGTTCGTCTATCTGTGGATGCTGCTGGCCGGCGCGGCCTGGATGTCGGCCATGTCCACCTTCAACACCGCCACCCAGGCCAGCGCACCGCAGTGGGTGCGCTCGCGCGCCGTGGCCATGCACATGGTGGCGGCGCTGGGCGCATTTGCCATGGGCTCGGCCTTCTGGGGCGCGTCGTCCGACCTTTTCGGCCTGACGCCCACGCTGTGCGTGGCGGCCGCGCTGCTGGGCGCGGGCCTGCTGCTGGCGCGCCCCATGCCGCTGCGCATGGGTGCCCTGCACGAGGTGACCCAGGCGACGCCTTGGGATGAGCTGTTCATCGAAGCCGAACCCCTGCCCGAGGCCGGCCCCGTGGCCGTGGAGGTGGGTTACCGCATCGCGCCAGGCACCGACGCGGCCTTTCTGGACACCATCAGCCGCATGAAGGCCCCGCGCCGGCGCGACGGCGCTACCTTCTGGCGCGTGTACAAGGACCTGGGCGAGCCCTCGCGCTATGTCGAGCGCTTCATCGTCGAGTCCTGGGCCGGCTACCTGCACCAGCGCGTCCGCGCCACCATGGCCGACCAGACGCTGGAAACGGAGGTGCGCGCCTTCCTCGCGCCCGGCGAAACGGCGCGCATGTCGCACTACATCGCTGAGAGGTGAAACCCCGCGCGTCAAAACCGCAGCGGCCCAGGCCAGTGCACCCGTGGAACTGGCTTTGCCAGGCCACCGGGTGCGTCCCCCTCCCGCGCGCAGCGCGAGAGAGGGGGAATACGCCGAAGGCGGCTCAAGGGGTGCCCTCCCTTCCTCCTGCGACAATCGGGGGCATGAGCACCACCTTCGCCCCCCTCACCAACGACACCTTCCTGCGCGCCTGCCGTCGCCAGGCCACCGACTACACCCCTCTGTGGCTGATGCGCCAGGCGGGCCGCTACCTGCCCGAATACAAGGCCACGCGCGCCCAGGCCGGCAGCTTCATGGGCCTGGCCACCAACGTGGACTTCGCCACGGAAGTGACCCTGCAGCCACTCGAGCGCTTCCCGCTCGACGCCGCCATTCTGTTCAGCGACATCCTCACCGTGCCCGACGCCATGGGCCTGGGTTTGACCTTTGCCGAGGGCGAGGGCCCGCGCTTTGCCAAGTCGGTGCGCAATGAAGCCGGCGTGGCCGAGCTGGCCGTGCCCGACATGGACAAGCTGCGCTACGTGTTCGACGCCGTCACCAGCATCCGCAAGGCGCTCAATGGCCGCGTGCCGCTGATCGGCTTCTCGGGCAGCCCCTGGACGCTGGCCTGCTACATGGTCGAGGGCAAGGGCAGTGACGACTACCGCCTCGTCAAGACGCTGATGTACAGCCGTCCCGACCTGATGCACCGCATCCTGGCCGTGAATGCCGACGCCGTGGCGCAGTACCTGAACGCCCAGATCGACGCGGGCGCCCAGGCCGTGATGGTGTTCGACAGCTGGGGCGGCGTGCTCGCCGACGGCTGCTTCCAGGACTTCAGCCTGGAATACACCAAGCGCGTGCTCGCCCAACTCAAGCGCACCGGCGTGGACGGCCAGGACGTGCCGCGCATCGTCTTCACCAAGGGCGGCGGCATCTGGCTCGACGACATGAAGGACATCGACTGCGAGGTGTTGGGCCTGGACTGGACGGCCAACCTGGGCAAGGCGCGCGCCATCGTCGGCGGCCAGGTGGGCGGCCCCGGCAAGGCGCTGCAGGGCAACATCGACCCCAACGTGCTGTTCGCCCCGCCCGCGCAGATCGTCACCCAGGTGCACGCCGTGCTCGACAGCTTCGGCACGCCGCACACCGACCGCAGCACCACCGGCCCTACGCACATCTTCAACCTGGGCCACGGCATCAGTCAGTTCACGCCGCCCGAGCATGTGGCCGCGTTGGTCGAAGCCGTGCACAGCCACTCGCGCGCGCAGCGCAGGGCTTGATTCCGGGCAACCCGGCTGTCTGACTTATGCACACCGGCACGGTGGCACCTACCTGCCTTGCGCCAGTGGGTGCCACCGCTCTGTAAAGTGCCACGCCCCCTCCACAGCGTCGCAAGTGCTTGATTTCATTCACCCGTCGTTATTGCTGCTTTGGCGGGCACCCTGTTGAAAGCCCGTGTTTTCAAGGCCTTGCAGCCCATGCCCAGGGGATATCAACAAAGTTATCCACAGAAAATCGGGACGATTGCAAAAATCCTTGTCATGACAAGCACTTGCAGTGAAAACCCAAAAAAGTGAGTGAACCGGCGCCGTGCATGACGCAGATCCGGTTTGCTGCCACAGGTTGACGTGACCAAATGCAACGACTTGTGCACACTTCCCGCACTGTGGTATGCCCCCCGACACCGCGCCCCCTGCAAAAGCCCATGGACACGATGGACACCATTGATTCATATGAACTTTTTCAACAGCTCCCCTTTGAGAGGCTGCTTTTTGGCCAGGGTATCCCGTCAGCCCGGCCCCCCCCGGACGCGAGGATGTCAACAAAGTTATCCACAGAAGTGGACCTCCCCCGGCGCAAAGGCCTGAAAATCAAGCACTTAGCGCAACAAGCTGAAGCCGTGAATACGCCCCTCCCCACCGTGCAGGTCGCCGTGCACACGCCGTCGCACAGCGGCGTGGGGGATCTGCTCGACTACACCTGTGAGCGCCCACTAGCGCCGGGCGCATTGGTACGTGTGCCTCTGGGCGCCCGGGAGGTGCTGGGCGTGGTGTGGGACGGCCACAGCGCACCGCCGCCAGAGGGTCGCACGCTGCGCCCGGTGGCCGGCGTGCTGGAGGGCATCGCTCCGCTGGACGCGCACTGGCGCCGCCTGGTGGCCTTTGCGGCGCGCTACTACCAGCGCAGTCTGGGCGAAGTGGCGCTATCGGCCCTGCCACCGCAGTTGCGCGACCTGGGCCCCGAGCAGCTGGCGCGCCGCCTGCGCCGCCCCGCACGCGAGGCCTCCCCCGCAATCGCTACACCTTTGATAGCGCTCAGCGCAGAGCAGGAAAGCGCTCGTGCCGAAATTTCTTCAAAAAATGGCCCCTTCCTGCTGTTCGGCAGCACCGGCAGCGGCAAGACCGAGGTGTACCTGCGCTGCGTGCAGGAGGTGCTGGAGCAGGACGAGCACGCCCAGGCGCTGGTGATGGTGCCCGAGATCAACCTCACGCCGCAGCTCGAGGAACGCTTCATCGCACGCTTTGGCGCCGGGGCGGTGGTGTCGCTGCACAGCGGCATGACGAACCCGCAGCGCCTCAAGGCCTGGCTGGCCGCGCACAGCGGGCAGGCGCGCATCGTGCTGGGCACGCGCATGGCGGTGTTCGCGTCGCTGCCGGGCCTGCGCCTCATCGTGGTGGACGAGGAACACGACCCGAGCTACAAGCAGCAGGAAGGCGCACGCTACTCGGCGCGCGACCTGGCGTTGTGGCGCGGGCGCGAGCAGGGCGCCAAGGTCATCCTCGGTTCGGCCACGCCCTCGCTGGAGAGCTGGCACGCCAGCCGCCCGCCCAGCCCCGAAGACCCCGAGGGCGGGCGCTACCTGCGCCTGCACATGCCCAGCCGCGTCGGCGCGGGCGAGCTGCCGCGCGTGCGCCGCGTGGACATGAACCACCAGCCCCGGCGCACCGTGTTCTCGGCCCCGCTGCTGACCGCGCTGCAGGAGCGCGTGGAACGCGGCGAGCAGAGCATGATCCTGCTCAACCGCCGGGGCTATGCCCCCGTGCTGCACTGTCAGGACTGCGGCTGGAAGAGCGACTGCCCGCACTGCAGTGCGCACCAGGTGTTCCACAAACTCGACCGCACGCTGCGCTGCCACCACTGCGGCTTCACGGTGCGCGTGCCGCGCGCCTGCCCCGGCTGCGGCAGCCCGGACATCGTGCCCATCGGCCGGGGTACCGAGCAGCTCGAAGAGCAGCTCGGCGAGCTGCTCGCCGCCGTGCGCCGCCCCGACGGCACGCCGGTGCGCATCGCGCGCATCGACGCCGACACCACGCGCCTCAAGGGCGCGCTGGAGAGCCAGCTGGCCCAGGTGCACACGGGCGAGGTGGACGTGCTCGTGGGCACGCAGATGATCGCCAAGGGCCACGACTTCCGCCGCATCACGCTGGTGGCCGCCGTGCAACCGGATGGCGCCCTGTTTTCCAGCGACTTCCGCGCGCCCGAGCGCCTGTTCGCCTTGCTGATGCAGGCCGGGGGCCGCGCCGGGCGCGACGCGGCCTACATGGCGGCGCAGGGCACGCGCTGCGAAATGTGGGTGCAAACCTTCCACCCGCAGCACGGCGTGTTCGAGGCGCTGCGCCTGCACGACTACCCGGCCTTTGCCGCCCAGCAACTGAAGGAGCGCGAAGAGGCCGCCATGCCGCCGTTCGCCTTCCAGGCCCTGGTGCGCGCCGACGCCCGCACGCAGGAGGTGGCCCAGGGCTTCCTCGCCGCAGCCAGCAGCGCCGCCCACGCCCACGGCCTGCCGGGGCTGGAGCAGGTCACGCTCTACCCACCGGTGCCGCTGACCATCCAGCGCGTGGCCAACGTGGAGCGCGCCCAGATGCTGCTCGAAAGCAGCAACCGCACGGCTTTGCAACGCTTTCTGGCCCACTGGCAACCCGTGATGCAGGCCACGCGCAGCCAGCCCGAGCACAAGGGGCTGATCCGCTGGCTGGTGGATGTGGACCCGCTGGCGATCTGATCCGAAGCCCGCGACGCCCGCCCCCTGCGCGTGCTACGCGCACAACCCACGCCAGCGGCCACCGTGCAAGGGCCGCCCCGCCGCACCGGTGGCGTCACCCTGCCCGCAGCGCGTAGCGCTGCGAGAGCGGGGGGAAGTGGTGCAGCCACTCAGGGGGGCGTTCCCCCCTCCTTGTCCATTTGCACCACCAGGTGCGCCTCATAGCGCTCCCACTGCATGGGAATGACAAAAGGCACAGCGCCAGCCGGGTGAGAGGCCGCGCCCTCTTCAGGCGAGAGCACGCGCGGCGGCGAGATGTCCAGCGCCTCGCCGAAATGGCGGCGTGCCTGGCCCGACATCTGGTTGGCGATCTCGCCCACGATGTCGCGGTGGCTGGCGTCGGTGTAGTCACTCTCGCCGATGGACAGCAGCACATGCGTGAGCAGGCCGCGCGGCGCCGAGAAGGTGACGCTGCCCCGGTAACGCCCGGCCAGCTCGATGCGGCCCTGGAAGTCGTTCCAGACTATGGGCCCGGCGCCGTCGAGCAGGTAGGCAGTGCGCACGGAGGCCTTGTGCCCGGTGGTCTGGGCGAAAAAACCCAGTGCGGCGTCAGAGAATACCTTGACGTCTTCCACCTTGAGACGGTTTCCGCTCATGCCATCAGCTCCTGCAGGGATTCGACCATTTGTTCATCGGAAAAGGGTTTGAGCAGAAAACCATGCGCGCCCCGGGCCATGGCCCGCAAGGCGGTGGAGCGGTCACTCAGGGCCGACACCACCAGGATGCGCGCACCGGGCAGCACCGTGCGCAAGGCCTCCAGGCAGGCGGGGCCGTCCATCTCGGGCATGGTCAGGTCCATGGTGACGAGATCGGGCCGGTGCTGGCGCGCCTGGTGGATGGCCTCCAGGCCGTTTTCGGCCTGGGCCACCACCTTGACGCCCAGCCGCGCATCGCCGGCCAGACGGGCAATCCGGTTGCGAAACACCATGGAGTCGTCCACGACCATCAGCGTGACCGCGTTCATGCCGACCCCGCCCCGAATCTGAGCACGAACTGCGTGGACACCTGGGGCTGCGTCAGCACCTTGAGCCGGGCGCCGGCCTTCTCGGCCACCTGGCGCACCAGCGACAGGCCCACGCCCCGGCCTGCGTGCTCGGTGACCTCGGTGGCCGTGGTGAAGTGGGGGTCGAAGATATGGCCTAGCACCTGCTGGTCGCTCAACTGGGCGGCGTCGCCCCGCAGTTGCGCGATGCGTTCACGCAGATGGGGCACGACGATGCCACGCCCGTCGTCGCTCAGGCGCACCTCGATGCTGCCATCGGTGGCGTGGCCGATGTCCAGCCGCAAGGCCCCCGTGGGCGGCTTGCGCAGTTGCTCGCGCTCGTGCGGCAGCTCGATGCCATGCACCACGGCGTTGCGCACCAGTTGCGGCAGCGCTTCGCGCAGGGCGCGCTCCACCTCGGGGGGCAGCCCGCCCTCGGGCAGGCGGGCCGTCAGCGCCACCTGCTTGCCCAGCGACAGCGCCACGCGCTGCGCCAGGGCCTGCAGGTTGTTCACCATGGCGTCGAGGGTGCTGGTGGTTTCCCGGTCTGCCACGGGCTGGCCCACGCGCAGGAAGAAGCGGTGCAGCCGTTCGACCTGGTCCTGCAGGCGTGCGAGCTCGACCACGACGGGGATCAGGTCTTCGCCCTCCAGATGGGGGCGGCGCAGCAGCGGTGCCAGGGTGTTTTCCATCTCGTGGGCCTGGCGCGCGATACCGGTCGAGCCCAGCGCCCCGGCCTCGCCCTTGATGCCGTGCACCAGGCGCGCGGCATCTTCCACCAGCGCCTTGCAGGCCCCGGGCTCGCGCCCGACGGTGCGCAGGGCCTGGTTGAGGTCGGCCAGGCGCTCACGCGCGCCGAGCAAAAAGTCCTGCAGCAGCAGGGGCTCCTGCTCCAGCACCACGAGCAGGTCTTCCACATCATTGCGCGCGGCCTGCTGCGTGGCCGAGAGTTCGCGCTCCAGCTGCACCTTCTGCGTCACGTCGAACACCGTCACCAGCAGCTCCTTGATGCGGCCTTCCTCACGCACCTGGCTGATCTGGAAGGTCAGAAAGCGTGGCTTGGCATGCGGGTCGCCCGGCGACTGGACGGGTACCTCCTGCAGCGGGTCGAGCTGGGTCAGCAGCGCGGGCTTGACCTTGGGGTCGAACAACAGATCCAGGTAGGTGTGCGCCTCCTCGGCGCGCTCGGCATCGAGCATGCCTGCCAGCAGGCGGCGAAAGTCGTCGCCCGGCTGTACCGGGCGCATGAACAGGCGCGGCGTGGCCGCCGAAATCTGCCCGCCAATGCGGCCATCGGCCCCCACCAGCAGCAGCCCCTCGGAGACAGTCTGCAGAATGTCGTCGGTTTCCTGCCGCGCGGCCTCGGCCACCTGGTCGGCGGCCTTGAGGCGGCGCACGAACTTGAAGACGATGAAGACAAAATTGAGCAGCGCCAGCACGATGGCCGCCACCTGGATGCTGCGCATCAGGCCCGTCTTGTGGCGCGCTGCAGCTTCCACGCCCATGGCCAGGTCGTCGCTCTGCCCCATCAGGCGGATGTTGCGCGCCACGGCCTTGGTCGAAGCCATTTCGACATCTTCCAGGCGGGGCGCGGGCACCGTCAGCACCGGGGCAATGGCGTCATTGAGCGGGCGCCATTCATTCTCCAGGCGCCGCAGCATGCCGCGCAGCTCTTCGGGGTCCAGACCGAAAGCACGGAACTCGCTGCCCGACGCCATGGACGCCTTGAGCGTCGCCAGCCCCTGGTTGAACGCCGCCGTCCCCTGGCCCAGCTGCGCCATGCTGGTCTGCACGAGCAGGCCGTCGCGGGTTTCGATCTGCAGCGTCAGCAGCGACTTGGTGATCTGCTGCGTGAGCATGCGCAGTTCGCCTGCGGTGTTGATGCGGCTGGCATCACGTTCCAGCTGGATGGAGGCAAAAAAGTTGAAGAACAGGATGCCCAGATCGAGCACGATGAAGAGCAGGATGGCCAACAGCAGGTCGCGGTACTTTCCCAGACCCAGAGATGCATTCATGGTGTAAGCGCAAGTGGCAATGGCGCCATGCTGCGGTGCAATAGTGACGGCCGCGTGACGCAACCCTGCTGCGGGCAGGGGCTCCGCGATGGCCGCCTTTTGGGGCACAAAACGATTCCCCGGTACGCGTCATCAAACGGTGGTGGCAGCCCGATTCACAGAAGACCGGAACCCGGCCAGAGGGGCCGTATCCCTTGGTGCATTCCATGACCACTCTGCGCATGCATCCGGCGCAGTCCCTTTGACCGCCGAATCGCGGCCGGCCCGCGCGCTCAGGCGCGGTGTGCGCCACGGGCGCAGCGTGCCCAGCTACAGGTGGAAATCGCCCGCAGCTTCCGGCTGGTAAAGCACTTTCTCGATCCGGATATGGCAGGTCCGGTTCGGAATCCGCCAGCTGAAGGCATCGCCCTCCCTGTAACCCAGGATCGCGGTGCCGATGCCGGAGCACACCGACAGCTTCCCCGCACGGTCGTCTGCATCTTCCGGGTAGACCAGTGCCACTTCCAGTTCCTCGTCATCCACCTGCAACAAGGCCTTGGAATTCATCGTGACGACATCCTCCGCCACATTCCATGGATCGACGACGATGGCCCGCTCGATCTCGTGCTCCAGCTCGAAAATTTCCGAGCCCCGTTCGACCTCGACCAGACTCCTGAGCCGTGCCTTGTCGATCTCGGTGATGTAGATGTCGGCGGCGTGCACCGCAGGGCTTTCACGCAGGAGCCGGAGATAGCGCTCCGAGCTCATGGCCAGCGACTTCATCGCGGGCGTTTCGCTTTGCAGCAGGAAGCCGCTGTGCAGGAAGGCCTTCAGCGATCGCGCATTGTCCGGGTGGATCTTGGCGATGAGCCTCTCGGCCCGCATGTCGAAGAAGGCGAGCTTCATGCCTTCACGGATGGCGCTGGCGCCGAGCTTGCGGCCCCAGTTGTCGCGGTTGCCGATGACCAGGACCATTTCGCAGTCCGGGCCTGCCTTGACGAGGCGCACAAAGCCGACCGGCACATCATGAGCGTCGTAGGCCATGAAGAACCGGCCGCCCTGGTTGAACAGATGGGTGAGGATCGGCAACTGGACCCGGCCGATGACCTGCTCGATGAACCGGGAGACATGGCGTGAATCGCTCAGGTAGCGGGTGACGTCTTCGTCTTCCAGCCAGTCCATCAGGGTCAGCGCGTTGGCCCGCGTGATCTCGGGGCACAGAGCAATAAAAGGCTTGTTCATCTTCACCACCTTTGGTTTCAAGAATGAAAGCCTTCCATGGCTGCGGCCATGACGGTTCTTTCGGGGAAGCTCCTATTTTAGGTCAGCAGCGCCACCGCCCCCGAAAAGCTCAAAAACGCCAGCGCAGTCGACACCAGAATGATGCGCGCCACGCGCCCGTTGTTGGCGCCGAACTTCTCGGCCAGCAGCGAGACGTTGCTCGCGCTGGGCAGCGCGGCCAGCAGCACCAGCACCGTGTGGGCGAACGGCGTCAGCGGCACGCCTGCGGCAATGGCGGCATGGCCTGCGCCCCACACCAGCAGCGGGTGCAGCAGCAGCTTGGCCAGCGCCACGGGTACGTAGTCGCGCGCGGGCACCCGCTCGTGCAGGTTCATCTGCGAGCGTGCCAGCACCGCGCCGATGGTGAACAGCGCCACGGGCGAGGCGGCGTCGGCCAGCATGGCCACGGTTTTATCCACCGGGCCGGGCAGCTTGAACTGCAGGGCCGAGGCCAGCGCGCCCAGACCGATGGCCCAGGGCATGGGGTTGGTGGCCATGCCCTTGAAAGCGTTGCGCAGCGCCACGCCCACGCCATGCGTGCCCGCGCCGTCGAGCCGCGAGAGCGCAATGCACAGCGAAGTGGTGATGACCATGTCCACCACGATGGTGACGATGACCGGGCCTGCGCTCTGCGCGCCCAGCAGCGCCACGAGCAGCGGCACGCCCATGAAGCCGGTGTTGGGGAAGGCGGCCACCAGGGCGCCAAAGGCAGCGTCGTTCCAGCCGATGCGCGCATTGCGCGTGAGGGCCACCGTGCCGCCCACCATGACCAATGCGCACAGCAGATAGACACCGGCCACGGCTGGGTCAAGCAGTTGCGCGATGGGCGTGTTGGCGCCAAAGCGGTAGAGCATGCACGGCAGCGCGAAGTACAGCACAAAGGCATTGAGCCCCGGAATGGCCGGCTGCGGCAGCACGCCGCTGCGCGCGGCCAGGTAGCCACAGAGCACGAGCGCGAAGAAGGGGAAGGTGACGAGCAGGACGGACAGCACGGACGCTATTGTGGCGCCCGCCGGTTCAGACTGGCTTGCAGGGTGCTGGCAGCGTGCTTCCACTGCGCATGGTGAGGGTGCCCGTGCATGCATTTCCGGCATCCGTGCGCCACCCCGCCGGGCCGCCCTGAGCGCGCTGGCGCCACGCTCTTGGCACAGTGCATACTGCGCGGGTTTTGCCCTGCTGCACACCCATGATGTTTGCCGACGACTCCTCCCTGTCCCCGCCGTGGGGCACCGCCACGGTCGCCGTGGCGGCCCTGCTGGCCAACTCCCTCTGGCAGTCGTGGTTCACCCAGGCCGACAGCATGACGGCCTTTGTGCTGATGTTCGTCTGCCTCCTCGGCTGGCCGCTGACCACGGGGCTGATCGCCATGCTGCTGGGCGGCGTCCTCGGGCTCTGCGAAGACCATCCCGTACTGCGCCTGGCAGTGCTCTCCGGCGTGGCCGGGGTGACCCTCGCCGTGTACGGCATGCCCCGCCTGTGGAACCTGCTGGTCTGCGCCGCCGTCGCCATCACCGTGGGGCTGCGCCTGCGGCGCGCCGCGCAGGATGAGGCCGACCTGGAGAGCCTTTGAATGGCCACCCGGGAAGCACCGCCGCCGGGGCTGCTCGAAGGCTTTTCCGCTCCGCTGTGGGAGCGCCTGAGGCTGGACCGGTTGCGGCCGCTGTCGATCGTGCGCGGCCAGCACCGCGGTCATGACTGGATGGCCATCGAACTGGAGCACGGCTCCACGGGTCTGTACTCTACCGGCGCACCGTCCACCGACACCACCACCGTGTTCGTGGTGCGCCTGCCGCGCAAGTCTTCCGGGTGGTATCTGCCGGACGACCGCATCACGGCCACGCAGCAGGTCTGCGTGGACGACGAACACGTCTACGCCGCAGCCCTGGGCCAGCGCCCGCGCGTGCGCGACTGGCGCCGCTGGCTGGACACCGCCATCGACGCCGCCGAGGAGGTGGTGCGCACCGAAGGCCAGCGCCCGGCGGCGGACGCCGCCCAGGCCGCGCGCCCCTGGAACCCGCACGACCGCCGCTGGGTGCTGGTATGGGCGGTTCTGACGGTGCCCCTGGCTTTCATGCTGCTGGCGGTGCTGATGGACGCGTTCCAGGAATGGCGCAGCCTGGGCGCCATCGTCTGGTGCGACTCCCGCACGCACCTGGGCTCCACGCTGCGCGGCTGGAAGGCGACGGCCTGCTTCGGCTTGTTGCTGCTGCCGCTGGCGGGCCTGCTGCAGCTCGCGCGGACCAGCGTGGTGCACATCCATACACCCGGTTTCGCCCTGCGGCTGAACCTGCAGGGCGTGGCGCTGGCCGGTGTGTCGCTGCTGGCGCTCTACGCGATGCAAATGCTCATGGCATCGGCGCGCGGCCCCTGCTGAGCGGTCGTGTTTTCCGGTTATTTTTTGCCTTTTCATCCAAGGGGTATACGTCCAAAGCTATTAAATAAATAGCATTTAGACCAGCAATGCCAAAGGCAGCACCAAGCCAGCTCCGGCGGACAGCGGTTTCGAGAACATCCGGTCGGTGACAAGGCGCGCGCCCTTGCGGAGGTCCGCACGGGCTTTGCCACGATGCAAAAACAGCCGCCTGGGTCCGCCGGTATCATTGCGCGCTCCGCACCCCCTCCCTCCCGCCTCTCCCCTTCCCCATGTCCGCAGGTCTCAACCTCGCCCAGCTCCAGGCCGTCCATTACACCGACGGCCCTTGCCTGGTGCTGGCCGGCGCAGGCTCGGGCAAGACGCGGGTGATCACGCACAAGATTGCGCACATGATCGAGCGCGGGCTGGAGCCCCGGCGCATTGCCGCCATCACCTTCACCAACAAGGCCGCCGCCGAGATGCGCGAGCGCGCCAAGGGCCTGATCGGCCGCGCCGCCAAGGACGTGCTGGTGTGCACCTTCCACGCGCTGGGGGTTCGCATGGTGCGCGAGGATGGCAAGGTGCTGGGCCTCAAGCCGCAGTTCAGCATCCTCGACCAGGATGACGTGACCAGTATCCTGAAAGACGCCGCCGGCGGCACCACCGACGCCGCCACCGCGCGCCAGTGGCAGTGGACCATCAGCCTGTGGAAGAACATGGGGCTGAACGCCGCGCAGGCGCTGGCCCAGGCCAAGGACGACCACGAACGCAGCATCGCGCTGATCATGCAGCGCTACGAGGAGCGGCTGGCGGCCTACCAGAGCGTGGATTTCGACGACCTGATCAGCCTGCCGCTGAAGCTGTTGCGCGACCACCCCGAGGTGCGCGCCAAGTGGCAGGCAGCGCTGGGCCATGTGCTGGTGGACGAGTACCAGGACACCAACGCCACGCAGTACGATCTGCTGAAGCTCCTGGTGGGCGAGCGCGGGCGCTTCACCGCCGTGGGCGACGACGACCAGTCCATCTACGGCTGGCGCGGCGCCACGCTGGACAACCTGAAAAAGCTGCCCATCGACTTTCCCCAGCTCAAAGTCATCAAGCTGGAGCAGAACTACCGATCCACCAGCGCCATCCTGCGCGCAGCCAACAATGTGATCGGGCCCAACCCCAAGCTGTTCCCCAAGACATTGTTCAGCGAACTCGGCGAGGGCGAACCCGTGCGCGTGGTCGATGCCGACAGCGAAGAGCACGAGGCCGAGCGCGCCGTGGCGCGCATCCAGGGCCTGCGCGCTGCCGCCAACCCACCACCGGACTGGCGCAGCTTTGCCATCCTGTACCGCGCCAACCACCAGGCCAAGCCGTTCGAGAAGGCCTTGCGCAAGGCGGGCATTCCCTACAAGGTTTCGGGCGGCACGAGCTTTTTTGACCGCGCGGAAATCCGCGACCTGTGCGCCTGGTTCCGGCTGTGGATCAATTCGGACGACGATCCGGCCTTTCTGCGCGCCATCACCAGCCCCAAACGCGGCATCGGCCACACCACGCTGGGGCAGCTGGGCGAGTTTTCCACGCAGCACAAGACCAGCCTGTTCGCCGCACTGTTTTCCCCCATGCTGCCCGCCGCCCTGCCCCGGCGCGCGCTCGATGGCCTGCACGAGTTCGGCCGCTATGTGAACGACCTCGAATACCGCGCCCGCCAGACCCTGGGCGCAGAGAACGCGCGCGCCTTCCTGGCGGACTGGCTCAAGGAAATCGACTACGAAAAGCACCTCTACGACGGCGAGGACAGTGAGAAAGTGGCCGCCGCACGCTGGAGCAATGTGCTGGAGTTTTGCGACTGGATGGCGCAGCGTGCCGGTGGCCAGATCCAGGATGCGGCCGGCGCCACCACGCAGATGGAAACCAAAAGCCTGCTGGAGGTGGCGCAGACCATCGCGCTGCTGTCCACCCTGTCGGACCGCGAAAAGGACCAGGACGTGGTGACACTCTCGACCCTGCACGCCTCCAAGGGACTGGAGTGGCCGCACGTCATCCTGGCGGGCGTGACCGAGGGCATGCTGCCCTTCAAGCTCGACGACGATGGCGGGCGGCAGCAAAAGGTGAGCGACGAAACACTCTCGCGCCTGCAGGAAGAGCGGCGCCTCATGTACGTGGGCATCACCCGCGCGCAGCGCTCACTGGCCGTGAGCTGGACGAAGAAGCGCAAGAAGGGCCGAGAGATGGTGGCCGCCCAGCCCAGCCGCTTCATCGCCGAAATGGCGCTCGACAAGACCACCGCGCGCGAAGACCCGCGCGAAAAACTCAAGGCCCTGCGCGCCGAGTTCGCGCTCAAGGCGCAGGCCGCCGCCAAAGCGGCCTGATACCGTCAGTTGCTATTATTTAGATAGCTTGCAGCGCTTATCAAAAAAGCGCTTAAACCCATTTTCATTCATATTCTTACCCCGAGGCGATCCATGCTCAACCTGCCCTTCCGTCCTCGTTACCCGACCCTTTTGGCCCTGGCGCTGCTGGCGCCTCTGGCGCCCGCCCAGGCGCCGGCCCCCGCCGCCACGGTACCCGACGACGCCTGGCGCCGCTGCGCTGCCCTGGGCCATGACGCCAGCGCACGGCTGGCCTGTTTCGACGCCTGGGCGGGCCAGCAGGCATGGCAGGCCCCTGCGACCACGCGCCCCGCGGCGTCCGACACCGGCGTGGCCCCAGTGGCGGTGGCGCAAGCACCCGCATCTGCCGCACCCATCAGCGATGGGGCACGGGGTGGCGGTTGCCGCAATCCGCAGTTCACCAGCCTCTCTCGGTTCTGGGAACTGGAGACGGGCAGCGACTGCGGCACGTTCAGCTTTCGGGGCTACCGGCCCATCACGGCCTCGGTGGTGGCAGCCAGCAGCGTGAACCGCCAGCCCACGTCGGACGCGCCCGACCATTCGGCACCCACGCCTGTGCCCTACCGCAGCACCGAGATGAGCTTGCAGCTTTCGGTGCGCACCAAGTTCGCCCAAGGTCTGCTCACGCACCATGACTCCCCCGGCAAAGACTCGCTGTGGTTCGGCTACACGCAAAAGTCGTACTGGCAGCTGTTCAACCCGGGGATTTCGCGGCCGTTCCGCACCACCGACCACGAGCCCGAAGTCATCTACGTCTACCCCACAGACGCCCAGCTGCCCTGGGGCTGGCGCTGGCGCTACAGCGGGGTGGGCATCGTGCACCAGTCCAACGGACAAAGCCTGCCGCTGTCGCGCAGCTGGAACCGGGCCTACCTCATGACCGGCATGGAACTGGACAACCGCTGGTCGGTCAACGCCCGCCTCTGGAAGCGCCTTCCCGAAGGCGCCGCCAGCGACGACAACCCGGGCATCAACGACTCCCTGGGCCGGGGCGAGCTGTCGGCGTTCTGGAACATGGACAAGGACAACACCCTGGGGCTGACGCTGCGCAGCTCGCTGAGCAGCAGCCGGCGTGGATCGGCACGGCTGGAATGGCTGCAGACCCTGGGCACGGGCCTGGGTGGCGGCAAGAGCAATCTGCGCCTGCACACCCAACTCTTCAGCGGCTACGGCGACAGCATGGTGGACTTCAACCGCAAGCGCACGGTGTTCTCCGTGGGCCTGAGCCTGGTCGATTTCTGACGGATTGGCTGACCAGGGACAACAATCGGTTACTTAATTCGCGCACCGATTCTTGAACTGGTCACAGGCAGCCGCCACAATGGCACCCGCACCCCGGTGCGGCGGGCACACGCCGTGTGAAACACCCTCCGAAAAGCGCCTGTTTCACGCCGTTTTCCCGGCCATTGCCGCTGCGGCATCACCTGGACAATGTCGTTCAAGAGGAAGACAACCATGGACATGCAATACCAGCTCAAGGCCGGCAGCTACTATCTGTACGACATGCGCGAAGCGCCCAGCGTCGTCACCGGTGAGCGGCGCTTCAAGCTCAAGACCGATACGGTCGCCATTGCATTCGACCTGCACACCGGCGAGGTGCACCAGCACGGCAGCCCCACGCGCATCCAGTCGTGGGCAGCCAACACGCGCAGGCGCCTGCGCGCCGCCGGTGCGCAGGACGTGGCCAACGACATCGTCGTGGTGTCGGGCCCGCTACCCGTGGACGAACTGAACAAATGCCTGTGGATCAGCGGCTACGTGCGCCGCATGTTCAAGCGCCTGGCCACGCTGCCCCACGGCAAGCTGCAGGCCCCGCGGGAACCTTTCCGCAAGGCGGCCTGAGCACTGCCACCCGCTTCTGCCAGCCGACACGTCTCGCGGCGTGTCGGCTTTCTTTTTCAGGCCAGTGGCTCTTCCGTGGCCTCGTCGTCCGGCTCCAGCACTTCAGCGTGCTTGACGATGGTCACCGGCACGGGGCTGGCGTGCACCAATTCCTGCGACACTGAACCCAGCAGCGCGCTGCTGATGGCGCCCTGGCCGCGCGCGCCGATCACCACCAGGTCGCAGCCCGTGCTTTCGACAATGTCCACCAGCGTGTGCGCCGGATCGCCCACGCCCACTTCGGTCACGTAGTCCAGCCCGGCTTCGTCCAGCAGGGCGCGGGCCGATGCCATCAGGTGCTCGCCGGCCTCCAGGCTGGCGGCAGCGATCAGGTCGGGGTCGCGCGAAACCACCAGCTCGTAGAGCGAGGCGGGCTCCTGCACGTTGGCCAGCACAAAGTCGGCCTGCAGGCCGTCACGGGTCAATTGCACGGCATGGTGCACGGCGTCGAGCGAGAGTTCCGAGCCATCGACGGCAATGAGAATTCGGGGCATGGCAGTTCCTTTTTCTGGTGTGTTGGGTCCAGTGTAGCGGCCCCGCGCGGCCAGAACGCGCTCGCAACGCGGCAGTGCCCATCTGGGACAATCACGCCCATGCTGCAGTTCCAGATCCTCACCACCGACCCCTCCAGCCACGCCCGGCGCGGCACGCTCACGCTCAACCACGGCGAGGTGCAAACTCCCATTTTCATGCCCGTGGGCACCTACGGCACCGTCAAGGGCGTCATGCCGCAAAGCCTGCATGACATGGGCGCACAGATCATCCTGGGCAACACCTTCCACCTGTGGATGCGGCCGGGCCTGGACATCGTCCAGAGCTTCGGCGGTTTGCATGCGTTCGAGCAGTGGAACAAGCCCATGCTCACCGACTCGGGGGGATTCCAGGTCTGGAGCCTGGGCGACATGCGCAAGATCACCGAGGAGGGCGTGCACTTTGCCAGCCCCGTGAATGGCGACAAGCTCTTCATGTCGCCCGAGGTGAGCATGCAGATCCAGACGGTGCTGAACTCCGACATCGTGATGCAGCTCGACGAGTGCACCCCCTACGAAACCAAGGGGCACCTGACCACCGAGCGCGAGGCACGCCAGTCCATGGAGATGAGCCGCCGTTGGGCCGTGCGCTCCAAGGCCGAGTTCGAGCGCCTGGGCAACCCCAACGCGCTGTTCGGCATCGTGCAGGGCGGCATGTTTGAAAACCTACGCCAGGAATCGCTCGAAGCCCTGGTGGAGATGGACTTCCCGGGCTACGCGGTGGGCGGCGTGAGCGTGGGCGAACCCAAGGACGAGATGCTGCGCATCATGGCGCACACCCCGCACCGCCTGCCCGCGCACAAGCCGCGCTACCTCATGGGCGTGGGCACGCCCGAAGACCTGGTGGAGGGCGTGGCCCAGGGCGTGGACATGTTCGACTGCGTGATGCCCACGCGCAACGCGCGCAACGGCACGCTGTTCACACGCTACGGCGACCTGAAGATCCGCAACGCGCGCCACAAGGCCGACCATCAACCGCTCGACACCAGTTGCACCTGCCACGCCTGCGCGGGCAAGGACGGCGTTTCCTGGGATGCCGGCGGGCGCGGCGGCTTCTCGCGCGCCTACCTGCACCACCTGGACCGCTGCGGCGAGATGCTCGGCCCCATGCTCGCGACCATCCACAACCTGCACTACTACCTGAACCTGATGCGCGAGGTGCGCGAGGCGCTCGACGCCGGGCGCTTTGGCGAGTTCCGCGCACAGTTCAAGGCCGACCGGGCGCGGGGCGTATAACGCAACGGCTGTGACCCGCACCCCGCAGCCTCCGGTCCCACGCCACGTGCTGCCCGTGCTGGTGGCCGCACAGTTTGCGGGCACCTCGCTGTGGTTTGCGGTCAATGCCGTCATGCCCGACCTGCAGCGCGAGCTGGGTTGGCCTGCCACCGCCGTGGGCACGCTAACTTCGGCGCTGCAGTTCGGCTTCATCCTGGGGACGCTGGTCTTTGCGCTGCTGGCCATTGCCGACCGGTTCTCGCCCCGGCGCGTGTTTCTGGTCTGCGCCTTGGCCGGTGCGGGCTGCACGGTGGGTGCCTGGGCCATGGTGACGAGTTTTCCGGCCCTCTTGGCGTGGCGCTTTGCTACGGGGTTTTTCCTGGCAGGCATCTATCCCGTGGGCATGAAGATCGCCTCGCAGTGGTACACGCGCGGGCTGGGCCCGGCCCTGGGGCTGCTGATCGGCGCGCTGATTCTGGGCTCGGCCAGTGCCCACGCGCTGCGCGCCCTGGGCGACGCCCTGCCCTGGCCCAGCCTGATGCTGGGTGTGGCGGGGCTGGCGGTCGCCGGCGGGGTGCTGCTGTACGGGTGGCTGCCCGATCCGCCCGGTGCGGTGGCCCGCGTCACCACACTGCAATGGCGTGCGCTGGCCAGCATTGCCACCGATACACGCGTGCGCAGTTCGGTGCTGGGTTATTTTGGCCACATGTGGGAGCTGTACACCCTGTGGGTGCTGATGCCCATCATTCTGGCCACGCGCCTGCAGGGCACGGCGCTGTCGTGGGCCGCATTCTGGGTGCTGGGCGCGGGCGCGCTGGGCTGCATTGTCGGCGGCTGGCTGGCACCGCGCTGGGGCAGCGCCCGCGTAGCGGCGGTGCAACTGGCCACCAGCGGCCTGTGTTGCCTGCTTGCCCCCTGGCTCATGCGGGCGCCCGATACGCTGTTCTATGCCTGGCTGCTGGTGTGGGGTATCACCGTTTCGGGCGATTCTCCCCAGTTTTCAGCGCTCACGGCGCGCAATGCGCCGCCCCAGGCCGTGGGCAGCGTGCTCACATTGACCAACAGCATCGGTTTTGGCATCTCCATTGTCAGCATTCTGTTGTTCGTCGAGCTTTCGGCCCATGTCGCGCTCGGCCCCCTGCTGACGGGGCTGGCGCTGGGCCCGGCACTGGGGCTGCTGGCGCTTCGCCCCCTGCTGCGCACCAGGGAATGAACCGGCGATAAACCCTTCCCGGCGCCGACCGCCCATGCCCGCTACGATGGCGCGCATGCTCACCCTGCACCACCTCGAAACCTCGCGCTCGCAGCGCATCCTCTGGCTGCTCGAAGAACTGGGGGTGCCATATGACATGCGGCGCTATCAGCGCGATCCGCGCACCAAGCTGGCCCCGGCCACGCTGAAGGCAGTACACCCTCTGGGCAAGTCGCCTGTCATCACCGAAGGCGAGGATGTCATCGCTGAATCGGGTGCCATCATCGAATACTTGGCCGAACGCTTTGCCAACAGCGCACCGGCAGACCTGGCCCACCTGGTGCCGCAGACCGGCACGCCAGAGCACCGCCAGTGCCGTTTCTGGATGCACTATGCCGAGGGCTCGCTGATGAACTGGCTGGTGATGAAACTGGTGTTTCGCACCATCCCCACGCAGCCCATGCCCTTCTTTGTGCGGCCCATTGCGCGCACGCTGTGCGAACAGGTGCAGAAAAAGCTCATCGACCCGAACCTGGCCACGGCGCTGGCCTTCATGGATGCGCACCTGGCGCAGCACCGCTGGTTTGCGGGCGAGCACCTGAGCATCGCCGACTTCCAGATGAGCTTTGCCGTGGAGGCAGCCCTCGCGCGCGCCGACGAAGGCGCCCGCCATCCGCACCTGCTGGCCTATCGCGAGCGCATGCACCAGCGCCCGGCCTACCAGCGCGCACTGGCCCAGGGAGGGCCGGTGGTGATGGAGGGGTGACATACGGCAGCAGCTGCATGGCACCCCATCGCGGGCACTGCCATGCAGCCCCCGCCCACGGCCTGCCCCGCCCCCTGCACAAGCAGGTAGTTTCCCCACCCCCCCACCCAGGGCACCCTGCGGCAGAATCACCCGCCATGGACACCTCCTCCGACATGCAGCACACGCTGGAACTGGCCTTCAATCTGGCCCCGGTGGGCATGTGCGTTTCGCGCAACCGGACGATCGAGATCTGCAACGAGGCGTTTGCGCAGATGTTTGGCCATGCGCAAACCGACCTCATGGGCCATTCCATGGCCCAGCTCTACCCCTCGTTCGAGGAGTTCACCCACATCGGCAACCTGGGCCTGCCCGTGATGAAGGCCACCGGAACCTACAGCGACGAGCGCATCATGGCCCGGTCCGATGGTTCGCTGTTCTGGTGCCATGTGGCCGGCCGGGCCCTGGACCGCGCCGACCCGTTTGCCCATGCCGTGTGGATGTTCGAGGACATCTCGCAACGCCGCCCGGTGAGCGCCGACCTCACGGTGCGCGAGCGCGAAATCGCGCAGCACATCGTGACCGGCGCCACCAGCAAGCAGATCGCGCGCCTGCTGGACATCAGCCACCGCACCGTCGAGGCCCATCGGGGGCGGCTGATGCGCAAGCTGGGCGCGACCACCACCGGCGAGCTGGTCGCCACACTGCTGGGCAACTCGGCCTGATTGCACGGGCAGGCTCCCAGGGTGGGGCTCAGAAGGTGTGAATGAATCCGGCGTGCCCGAGCAGGCCGCGAAAACGCGGCCGATCTAGGCGCAAAGCGCAGCCATAGCGCGGGCTATGGCGAGTATTTGCAACGACGAGCAGGTGTGTTTTGGCGGTATGAGCGGGTATGGTGGGTTCGTTCACACCTTCTTACTTCATCAGCCGGCCGCTGCGCCCGATGACCGTCACCTCCACATAGCGCGAGCCCACGCGGTTGTTGGGCGCGAAGTTCACGGTGATACCCCCGAGGTCGTAGCTCCCCAGGGTTTCCAGCGCCTTCAAGACCCTGGCGCGCGTCGGCGCGGGCCCCGCGCGGCGCAGCGCCTCGACCAGCACCTTGGCCCCCAGAAACTGCTCGAAGCTGGTGTAATTGACATGCTCCTCGGGAGCATATTTTTTCAGCAGCGTCTGGTATTCGCGCACCACCGGCAGGTTGGGCTGGTACGGGAAGGGCACCACCTGGCTGATGCCCAGGCCATGCGCATTCTTCAGGCCCGCCAGCTTGACGATCTCGGACGGATCCACCACCGAGATGTTGTAGAGCTGTGCACCACCGCCCGCTTCGCGGTAGCCCTTGATGAACGCCGACGCGGGCTTGTTCACCGCAATCATGATCACCGCCTGGGCGTCGGATTTCATGATCTTCGCCACCGCATCATCCACCTGGGCAGTGTTGCGGTCGTAGGTGGCAATCGCCGACAGTTCCAGGTTGCGCTTGGCCAGCGCCTTCTGCACGCCCTCCAGGCCCGCCTTGCCAAAACCGTCGTCCTGGTACATGACGCCTATGCGCGTCATGCCCAACGTGGTCACCTGCTGCACCATGTGCTCGGTCTCGTCGGCATAGCCGGCGCGCACATGGAAGATCCAGGGGTTGAACGGGTTGCGCAGCGGCTCGCCCCCCGTGTAGGGCGCCACCAGCGCCGCGCCGCCCTGCTCCAGCACCCCGTCGGTCAGCAGCTTGCCCACGTTGGAGGTACCCGCAAAACCATACAGGGCCACCAGTTCGGGGTTGGACAGAAACTCGCGCGTCAGCCGCACGGTGTCGTCCACCTTGTAGCCGTCATCGGCCACCTGCACCACGATCTTCTGGCCATGCACCCCGCCCGTGGCGTTGACATGCTTGAAGTAGATGGTGCCGCCGAGCACCATCTGTTTGCCGGTGCTCGCCAGCACCCCCGAAAGAGGGGCCACCTGGCCGATGATGATGTCGGCCGCCTGCGCCGAAGACCACGACAGCGCCAGGGCGCCAGCGGCGCACAGCCCGCGCACGCATCGGGCGGCCTGGCGAAGCCAGGCCAGGGGGGCATGTTCAGTGTGGGACATTGACAGAACTCCCGGTGAAACCGATCTGGTTACCCGCCAGTGGCGCGGCCACGATGGCGGGCAGATGCGCCGCCGTGATGGCCGGCGCCGCACCTGGCTGCCCGCCACGGGGCGTGGCACGCACCACCTGACTCGGGGCCAGGGCCGCACCTGACTTGAGGTGCGCATACATCGCGCTCATCGCATCGTTGAAGTAGCCATGCAGCGGCACGTAGCGGTTGTCAAAACCGGCCAGCGACAGGAAGGTGTCGAAATGCTGGGCGTTGGTCACCTCGTAGTAACGCAGCTTGCTGGCCGCCCCCTCCACAGCGCGGTTGTAGGCCACGTAGGCACGAGAGGAGTGGTTGACCGGCACCAGGGCATCGCTGCGACCCGCCACGATCAGCGTCGGCTTGCCCTGCAGGTTGCCGTTGAGCTGCACCTGCGCCATCCCGGCGCGCACGGCGTCGCTCTGCGCCTTGGTGGGCACCGTAGCGGCACCCAGGGCGGCTCCCGTCACCGTGTCCACGCCGGTCACCAGCGCCCGCTGGCACAGGGCAGCATCGAGCGCCATATCGGCCTTGCCCGTACTGGGCGACACGGCAAACTGCCAGGCCTTGGCACCGCCCACCGAGTCGTTGTAGACCACCGTGGCCGGCGCACCATTGGCGGTGCCATTGCCAATGGCGAAAGACCCGGCCTTCACAACTGCGGACACTGGCACAACATCCCCCGTGGCCCCGTTCACCTGGGCCACGCTCATGCCGCACAGGTTGTCGAGCACCGAGAAGCGCCCCAGCGCGTTCGTGTACATCATGCCGATGATGGGCGAGTTGCCCAGCCCGTAGTGGGCGTTGTGCATAGCGTCATGGTCCGCCGTCCAGCCGTAGGCACGGAGCTTCTGCAAGGCCTCGGTGGCCTGGGCGGCGGTATCGGCCCCGCTCAGCAGCCCCTTGCTGGCCAGGGCCGCGCAGCGGTTGGCAGCCGCCGGATTCAGCCGGGCCAGCGTCATGTAGTTGAAGAAGCTGGCCTCGGCCATGGTCACCGAGGGGGCGAGCGCCGCGCAAGGCTGGTAGATGTTGCCGACGGTGAAGTAGTCGATCAGTGCCCGGCCATACACCTCGACAGGCACACCGCCCTGCTGCACACCGTAGCCCGCCGTGGTGCGCGGCTGGGCGCTGGGTTCGGAGGCGACCACACCGTCGATCAGACCATCGGTGTCCTGCTCTGCGGCACGCAGCACGGCAGCACCGCCGTTGGACACCGAGCCCGCGATCACCAGGGTGTTGTCGGCGTTGAAGCGCACCTCGCGTTGCGGGCCGGTTCCCACGGTGGGGGCATATTCCTGGTTGAGCACGTACAGGGCATACCGGATGGATGCCAGGGTGTCCGTGCCCCAGTCCTGCTCCGGGTTCTGCTGTGAATGCGCATGCTTGAGCGCCAGCCGGTTGGGAAAGGCGGTGTTGAACGCCGTGCGTGCGGCATCCGTGATCTGGGCGGCAAAGTGCGAAAGCATGCCCGCCGCCGTGCGCGAAGCGCGAGTGCCGTCCATGCGGTTCACGCTGTCGTCCATCAGGTCATGCAGGCCCATGCCCTTGCCCGAGTCGGTCAGGGCCACCGCGCAGCCCTTTTTGAGGGCCCACTCCCCGGCGCTGCCGATGGACCCATACACCCCGCGCGAACCCGATGAAGGCCCGGCCACGATGCAGGGGTTGTTCGCATCGAAATGGGCAGGCACCTGCACGACCATGGCGACGTTCTTGCGGCCGCTGCCATCGTCGAGCCGGGCAAGGTATTCCACACCCGGAATCAGGCCGTGCCCCAGGGTGTCGCGGCCCGCCAGGTCGATGTTGGGGCCGTACAAGGTGCCATAGCCGCTGCCTGCCGAGGCATCCATGATGCCGCGGTAGTTGCCATGCAGCGCATTGCGGCGCAGTTCGGCGGCCGTGGGGTTGAGCGGATCGGCAAATGCGGGCGCGGCGGCCAGGCCCAGCCCGGCCTTGCCCAGCCCCCCGGTCAGCAAATCCTGCGTGGCCGGGCTGGTGCCCGCACCCGGCTGGGTAGCGGTGTACGCTGTGCGCGACACCTCGGCAATGCCGACGGGCAGGCTGTTGACCGCCGAATCAGAACCCCCGCCACAGCCCGTCAGGATGGCCATGGCCACCGAGGTCAAGGTGCCGGGAACAATCCATTTGCGCATGTCTGTCTCCTTGTTTCTAAGGAGCGTGAGACTAGGGCGCCCTCCGGTGCCGCGCCAGTCGTGGAGTTACTTCATCGGGCTTGTCAGGATGTAGTTCCACGTATTGACTTCAATCAGTACATCCGAAAAAAAGGCGCCTGCCATACACGATGGCAGACGCCTGCGGCGAGCGCGGGGGGGCGGGTCAGTCGCGCAGCTCGGGCGGCAGCGTGCCACCGTTGGCGGCAATGCTGCGCATCACCTGCTTGTGCAGCCAGATGTTCCAGGCGGCCGAGCCCGGTTCGTCATTGCCGCTGTACAGCAGTTCGGCGGCCAGTTCCTTGCGTGCGGAGAGGCTGCTGTCCAGACCCAGCAGCTTGAGCAGGTCCACGATGGAGGTGCGCCAGTTCAGCCCCTTGGCACCGGGCATGGCATCCAGGATGGGGGCCACGTCACCCATCGGGATGGAGGCCGGTGCAGCGGGTGCGGCAGACGCCCCTGCGGCGGACGGGGCGGCAGGCGGTGGGGCCACCACCACTTCAGCCGCATTGGCCGACGGGAAAATCTTGGCAAAAATATTGGAAAAGAAACCCATAGGTGCTCCTGAAGTGAGGTTGAGGTTGGCGTAAAGCCTGGCACCCGGGGTGGAACCCCATAGCGCCAGTGGCCTTTGTATCACGTCGAGATGTCTGGCAATGTAGGCGCAGGCGCCGCCCCCTGGCTGGAAGCGCCACAGGCATGACAGAACCGTGCGAACGCGCTCTTGCGCGTGCCGCAGGGGCCGCAGCGGTCAAACAGACCAATGCCGCAGTGCGGGCAGAAGTCGATCTTGTCGTTCTTCAAGTCGACCGGGCGCTCGCAGCCCGGGCACACGTTCTTGGCCAGGCGCGCCAGGGCCACGTCGTAGCTCAGCTCCTTGCGCCGCTCCTGGTCGGGCATGGATTCAGCCTGTTTCTGGCGCTCCAGATAACGGTTCAGCGCCAGGATGGCGTAGCGCCCCACCAGCGCCGTGATGGCGATGCCCACCACGTAGCGCACATAACCGCCGTAGCTCGGCAGGTAGGGCACAAGCTCGACAAAGAAGGCGAACAGTGCGAAGAAGATGAAACCCCACACGAAGGGCCAGTACGTGCCCTTGCGCTTCTTCACGAACAGCCAGCCCGCCACCACCAGCAGTGGCAGCGTGAGCGCCAGACGGTAGAGGAACACGCGCAGCTCGACCTTTCGGCGCTCGGCATGGAGCTTTTCGTAGGCCGCCGATTCGAGTTTGTGCAACTGCTGCTGTGCGGCCGTGGCAGCCTGGCGGGCATCGAGCGCCGCCTGCTGTTGCGCCTCCACGGCCTGCTGCGTGCTGCGCTCGGACTGCTTGAGCGCATCGAGCGCCTGCGTGCGCGCCAGCACCTCGGGGTCGTGCTCGGCGCGTTGCGTCACGCTGCGCGCGGACAGCCAGTTGTTGAAGGTCTCGCGCGCGGCCTGGCTTTCGCTGCGCGCCTTGCTGCGCTGCAGCTGGGCCTGCTCCAGCGCAGTCTGTGCGTCCTGCTGTGCCTGCTGGGCATCGCGCACCTTGTCGCGCAGCGCCTGGGCCACCGGCTTGTCGAGGAAGTCGTCCACGCGCAGCGGCGCCTCGACCTTGGGCAGATCGCCCACGATGGTGCCGCCCAGACCGATCAGGAAACCGGCAAACACCAGCGCCACCAGCCACAGGCCCCGGTGAAACCATTTTTCGGACAGTCGCAATGCTTTGCTCATGATTCCCTCGTCGATTGAATTACTACTAATTTAATAGCTGTCAGCGCTTACCCGTCAAGCGCCAGAGCCACTTTTTATTCAATATTTCACGGAAAACACCACCGGCCTCGATGCCAGTTGCGCGCGCTGCAGCCAGGCGAGCACCGAATCGACGGTGACGGTCTCGATGCAGTCGGCAAAGCGCTGCTCGCTGGGGTGGTCGTCGAACGCGATGTTGGCCGAGCCCATGCGCCCGCCCAGCCGCGTGAGCGCGCCGATCTTCAGCACGCTCGGCACGTAGCCTTTGAACTGCAGCCAGGCCTGGGCCTGGTCGCGCGTGCGCACGCTGTCGGGCTCCATGGCCAGGGCCAGGGTTTCCAGCGCCCACTGGTTGGACTGCTGGTACTTGCGCCCCCAGGCGTAGCTGACCATGCTGTAGGGCGTATGTTGCAGCAGCCGAACACGGGCGCCGTCCTCCAGCACCGGCAGCAGGCGCTGCTGCACCTCGTGCGTGGGCACGGCCCACACAGCCTCGTAGCGCCACAGGTCGTCGAGGAAGAACTCGCCCAGGCCCTGGCGGTACAGGTGGCCCACGGCGCTGCCGCACTCGTTGAGCTTGTGCAGCACGCGCCAGGGACCGGCATCGGTGCGGTAGGCCCAGCCCAGGTGCGAATAGCGCAGCCCGTATTGACCCAGGTCCTGCCCGGCGCGGCCCAGCACCACCACGCGGGTGCCGCTGCGCGCGTGCTCGGCGTCCAGCGCCGCAGCGGTCTGCTGCGCCAGCTGCATGCCGCGCTCGATGAGCTGCGGCGTGGGCTTGCGGGCCTCGCAGGAACGGCCCGCGTGGGCCGGCGCGGTGACCAGCAGCAGCGCGGCCAGGGCGAGCGAGGTGAGGGAAGCGTTATGGCGTGCCATGAGGGTTCTCCTTACAGGCGTTCGTTGTGCAGCAGGGCACGGCCCAGGGCGTTGGGCACGAAGGCAAGCACCTCGCCCGCCACCGACAGGATCACCCCGGTGCCGATCACGCTGCAGGCCACCACGGTGCCCACGCCATGGGCCGAAGCGGCCACACCACGGCCCGCCAGCTCGACACTGACCCGCGCACCATCCGACGCGCGCTCGAGCACCAGCACCGTGCCCGTGGCCGATGCCTCGACAGCCCTCACCGTGAGCACCGCGCCGGCCACTGACAGCGCAGCAGGCAAGGCCACCACCGCGCCGGATGCGGCCACACCCACCGATGCCGTGCCCACCACCGATGCCACGGGGAGCAGCGAAAGTGCCGCCGAAGCCTCGCTCTGGGCCCGCACCGGCCCGGTGGCCAGGGTGGCCGCAAGGCCTGCCGCCAGCAGCAGACGGGCCAGGGTTCTGTTCAGGAATGCAGTCATCGAGAAATCTCCTTGGGGTTGCAGAACATCATTCGGTGGTGGCAGAGGCCGCTTGCACAGCCTCGCGGCGGCCCTGCAGACGGGCGGCGAGCAGGTCGTCGTGGCGGTCGCGCAGCATCTTGGCCAGCGTGAAAGCGGTGGTCACCAGGTAGAGCCAGCTCACCCCGAGGAAGGCCTTGTAGGTCACGTTGATGTCCATGCCCAGCAGGCCCCAGCCCGTCAGACCCATGGCGACAGCAAAGCCGCCCCATACCACCAGCTTCCACAGCGGGGTGTCGCCCGTGCCCCGGCGGCCATCGGCGTGGTCTCGCACGAACTTGGCCAGCGCAAAAACCGTGGACAGGCAGAAAACATAGCCCATCACCATGAACACCTGCTCCAGCGGCTCGCCCGGCAGCCAGGCCAGGCCCACCGCGCAGAGAAACACGGCAATGCCGAAAGAGATCCAGACCTGGAGCTGCCAGGCTCGGGTGTCGCGCTGAACGATGAAAGGAGTTTGGGACATTGCAGCAAGGGCCCTGGGGCCGTGGTTGAACATGGACTGCATGGTGCCGTGCAGTGCAAGCGCCGTCTGCAACGGTGTATGCAAGATGCGCCTGCAGGCCTTTAGAGTATCATTTCGTGATACTTTTCAGCGCCAATTGCCGATCCAGAAGAGCCAAACGGCACGCCGCCCCACGGCGGCGCCTGCGTGACACACGACAAGCCACCGCTCTCTCACAATGCAGCCAACGCCGTGCCCACGGGCCCGGCATCCGGCCTCGCAGGCCCTGCCTTATGAGAGAAGACACCATGACCAAGCCCTTTGACCTCGTCGTCCACGGCGCCACCGGCTTCACCGGTCGGCTCGTCGTCGAATACCTGCTGCAGCGCCACCCTGCCGGCGGCGGCCTGCGCTGGGCCATGGGCGGGCGCAGCGCCGCCAAGCTGGCCGCCGTGCGCGACGAACTCGGCGCCCCGGCCGACACGCCCCTCGTCGTGACCGACACCACCCACCCCGCCAGCCTGCAGGCGCTGATGGACAGCACCCGCCTGGTGCTGACCACCGTGGGCCCCTACCAGCTCTACGGCAACGAACTCGTGGCCGCCTGCGCCAAGGCCGGCGTGGACTACGTGGACCTGTGTGGAGAACCCGCCTGGATGCGCCGCATGATCGACGCGCACGAAGCCCAGGCAAAGGCCAGCGGCGCGCGCATCGTGTTCTCGTGCGGCTTCGACTCGATCCCGTTCGACCTGGGCGTGTTCCTGCTGCAAACCGAAATGAAGGCCCGCTTCGGCCAGCCCGCCAGCCGCGTGCGCGGCCGGGTGCGCATGATGAAGGGCACCTTCTCGGGCGGTACCGCTGCCAGCCTCAAGGCCACGCTGGCCGCCGCCGCCAGCGAGCCCGGCGTGCTGGACCTGCTGCGCGACCCCTTCGCGCTTACGCCCGGCTTCACCGGCCCGCGCCAGCCCTCGGGCAGCAAGCCCATGGTGGACGAGGCGCTGGGCGAAGGCGTCTGGGTCGCGCCGTTCGTCATGGCGGCCATCAACACGCGCAACGTGCACCGCTCCAACTTTCTGCTGGGCCACGCCTACGGTGCGGATTTCGTCTACGACGAAATGCTGGTCACCGGCCCCGGGGAAAAGGGTGAAGCCATCGCCAACGCCGTAGCATCCGACAAGTCGCTCGGCTCTGACAAGGGCCCCAAGCCGGGCGAAGGTCCCTCGCGCGCCGAGCGCGAAGCCGGGCATTACGACGTGCTGTTCCTCGGCGAGGACGCTGCAGGCCACCGCCTGCGCGTGGCCGTGACGGGCGACCGCGACCCCGGCTATGGCTCCACCTCGAAGATGATCACCGAGGCCGCCGTGTGCCTGCTGGAAAACCGCAGCACACCCGGCGGCATCTGGACCACCGCCCCGGCGCTGGGCCAGGCGCTGATCGTACGGCTGCAGGCCAACGCCGGGCTGGCCTTCACCGTAGAAGCAGAATAAGACCGTCCGGCTTCACGCTGCCAGCAGCCCTGCCACGCGCGCCTGCAGCAGTTCGGGCTGCGCCTCGGCCGGTGCCACAGGCGCGCCCACGTTCAGGCCCACGCGGTTGAACAGGCCGCGCCGGAACGGCCGCACCATGGCGCCGCCCTGCTCGATGCGGCTGAAGTACGAGCCCCAGAGGTTGGTCAGCGCCATCGGGATCACGGGAGCCTCGACGCCCTCGGCGCGCGCGCGCTCCAGGATCTTCACGATGCCGCCCTTGAACGGCTGCAACTGCCCGTCGCGCGTGATGCCTCCCTCGGGGAAGATGGCCAGCAGGTCTCCCTCGCGCAGCACCTGCGCAGCGCGCTCGAAGGCGGCCTCGTAGGTGGCGGCGTCTTCCTTGTAGGGGGCGATGGGAATGGCCTTGGCCAGGCGGAACAGCCAGCCGAGCACCGGCACGCGGAAGATGCGGTGGTCCATCACGAAGTAGATGGGGCGCGGGCTGGCGGCCATGAGCAGTACGGCATCGATGAAGCTCACATGGTTGCAGGCCAGCACGGCCGCGCCCTGCACCGGCAGGTTCTCGTCGCCCTGCACCTTGAAGCGGTACACAAAGCGCGAGAGCACCCAGGCCACGAAGCGCAGCAGGTATTCGGGCACCAACAGGAAGATGTAGAAGGCCACCACGGCATTGGCCAGGCCGGTGAACAGGAAGATCTGCGGCACGGTGAAGCCCGCGCCGAGCAGCGCGCCGGCGATGAGCGAGCTGGCGATCATGAACAGCGCATTGAGGATGTTGTTGGCCGCGATGATGCGCGCGCGGTGCGTGGGCTGGGCGCGCATCTGGATCAGCGCGTACATGGGCACGCTATAGAGGCCCGCGAACAGCGACAGCAGCCCCAGGTCCAGCATCACGCGCCAGTGCGCGCCATGCGCCAGGAAGGCCGCCAGGCCCATGATCTCGGCGGGCGGCAGTGCGCGCGAGGCGAAATACAGGTCGATGGAAAACACGCTCATGCCAATCGCACCCAGCGGCACCAGGCCGATCTCCACATGGCGGCGCGAGAGCACCTCGCACAAGAGCGAGCCGATGCCGATGCCCACCGAGAACACCACCAGCAGCAGCGAGGCCACCTGCTCGTTGCCGTGCAGCACCTCCTTGGCGAAGCTCGGGAACTGGCTCAGGAACACCGCGCCGAAAAACCACATCCAGCTGATGCCCAGCAGCGAGCGGAACACCACGAGGTTCTGGTGTGCCAGCTTGAGGTTGCGCCAGGTTTCGCTCACCGGGTTCCAGTTGACCTTGAGCCCCGGGTCGGTCGGGGGCAGCGAAGGAATGAACTCCGACAGCACCCGCCCGACGATGGCCGCGCCCACGCAGGCAAAGCCGACGTGGTGCGCGCCGATCTCGGGCACGGCGATGATGAGCCCGCCCGCCACGTTGCCCAGCAGGATGGCGACGAAGGTGCCCATCTCCACCATGCCGTTTCCGCCCGTCAGCTCGCGCTCGTTGAGCACCTGCGGCAGGTAGGCGAACTTGACCGGCCCGAACAGCGTGGAGTGCAACCCCATGAGGAAGGTGCAGCCCAGCAGCACCGGCACGTTCTGCGAAAAAAATCCCCAGGCGGCCAGCGCCATGATGGCCATCTCCAGGCGCTTGACGAAGCGGATCAGCACCTTCTTGTCGTACTTGTCGGCCAGCTGCCCGCTGGTGGCCGAGAACAGCAGGAAGGGCAGGATGAACAGCGCGCCGATCACCAGGCCCGCCATGGCCGGCTGCAGCCAGGCCACGTTGATCTGGTAGGTCACCATCACCGTAAAGGCGAACTTGAACAGGTTGTCGTTCGCGGCGCCGGAGAACTGCGTCCAGAAAAAGGGTGCGAAGCGCCGCTGGCTCAGCAGGGCGAACTGATTGGGATCCTCGTGCGCCACGGCAGATTCGCCGGTGCGGGGGGTGTCGGGGCTCATGGGTTTCTCCTCGGTTCCGTCACGGTGGTCGGGCTCGCCTGCGGTCACACGCAGGCCCGGCCCATTTCTTCTGATTCGTCTGGGGCGCCATTCTGCACGGGTGCCGTGACGGCGCCGCGCAGGGCTCCCAGCACGGGCAGCGCCGCGCCAGCCGCACACAGGTGCTTGAGGGTGTGGCCCGACACCCATTGGCCCGTGGCGGCGAACACCGCGTGGTCGGCTGCCTCGAACAGCTTGGCCGCGCCGTACCAGGCGGTCACGGCAAAAAGGTTCAGCGCCATTGCACCGGGGCGCTGCGGCAGGCAGGCCAGCGCCAGCACCACCAGCATGCCGCCGAGCTGCACCACGGCCCAGGGCAGCAGGTCGCCCGTGCGCGCCCACCAGGCCACGGCCAGCGGCCCGGCCAGCAGCACCGCCAGGGCGGTGGCGCGGCCTGCGCGCAGGCTCACGCAGCGGGCCGCCGCCAGGCCCAGCAGCCCGGCAAAGGCCACGGCCATACCCAGGCGGTCCCAGATCAGACCCGCGTCGTCGGGCCGTCCGTGGTACCAGGCCGATCCCACGGCGGTGCACAGCAGGCCCACGCAAAACAGCGTGGCCGTGGTGTGCGTGGTGGAGTCCAGCACGCCGCCGCCCAGACGCCGCAGCACCGTCAGGCCCCAGGCACCCGCCAGCGCGAAGGGCAGGTTGCTCAGCACATCGAGCGCGCAGGGCAGACCACCCAGTGCGCGCTGATCGGCAAAGCCGTGCTGGTGCGGGCTGGCGGGCAGCGCGGGGCCGAACACGGCCAGCATGAGCAGCGCCACGGCAACCCAGAGCAGGGCGGCCTCCAGGAGCGTGGAGCGGCGCAGCGTTGCCGCAGGAAAGGAAGGCAGGGGGTTCAGGGGTGTCATGGGGGCTCCGGTTGGGCAATGCAGGGACAGCAATGGGCGCAGTGTGGCGACACAGCCGTGCCTGCCCACCCGAAAGTTGCGCGAAGCGCGACCCGATGCACTTCGGGTATCGCATGGCGATACCGTCACCCCCCCCAAGGGCTGGCGCCGATGGCTTTGCCGGGGCCATACCGGCCCAACATGATCTCTGTCAAGGCCAAAGGGATTCAGAACTCCGTACAGTCGCCCCATGAACACATTCCGCACCCTCCGGCGCTTCGGCACGCTCGCGCTGCTGCTGGCCGCCTTCGCCTCCCACGCCCAGACCCTGTCCTGCCCGCGGCCCGAGCAGCTGCGTCAGGTCAACGCCTGCCCCACCGAGGAGCAGATGCGTGCGCACTTCAATGGGTTTTGCAGTGAAAACAGCAATGCCTATCAAGGCAAGACCGGGCCTTGCACCGACTACCAGGAATTTCGCCGCCTGAAGAACACCGCGCTGTGGGAATCCGCCGATGGCGCTTTCGATGGCTACCTGTCGTGCGAGACACCCGCCAGCCCGAAATCGGGCATGACCGGCCTGCGCGTAGAGAAAAAGGGCCCCATCACCGCCGTGGTGTGCCAGTACGGCCCCGAAGCGCAACTGACCCACCGCACACGCAAGGCCTGCACCGTGGCGCCCGCCTGCGCGAGCGATCCGGCCCAGTGCCGTGCGGTATGCGAATGAGCGCGCGCAGGAACGCCTGACGGGGCACGGCGGCAGGTCTCCATAATCACAGCCCATGAGCACCACCGCCGACCTCGTCACGGCCTTGAAAAAGGAACTCAAGGCCGCCCAGATGACCTACGCCGACCTGGCGCTGCAGCTCGGCATGGCTGAATCGAGCGTCAAGCGCATGCTGGCCAAGGGCGACATGCCGCTGTCGCGCATCGACGCCATCTGCCGCGCCCTGGCGCTCGATTTCGCCGACCTGGCCCGGCGCGTGGCTGACAACCAGCCGCTGCTCAAGGAGCTGACGCACGAGCAGGAAAAGGCCGTGGTGGCCGACAAGAAGCTGCTGCTCGCGGCCATCTCGGTGCTCAGCCAGTGGACGCTGGAGCAGATCGTCGCGACCTACCGGATCACGCAAACCGAAGGCATCCAGTACCTTGCCCAGCTCGACCGCATCGGCATCATCGAGCTGCGGCCCCTGAACCGCTACCGCCTCAAGCTGGCCAAGACCTTCCGCTGGCGCCCGCACGGCCCGGTGATGAACTACTTCCGCGAGCACGCGCTGCTCGACTATTTTGCCGGCGGCTTCGACGGCCCGGGCGAAGGCGTGCTGCTGGTGCACGGCAACATCAGCCGCGCGCTGGCCCCCGCGTTCATGGAGCGCATGCAGCGCGTGGCGCAGGATTTCGCCCAGCAACACCTGGCCGACCAGCGCCTGCCCGAGGCAGAGCGCGAAGGCTACACCCTGCTGCTGGCCCTGCGCAGCTGGGAGTTCGAGGCCTTCGCCCACATGCGGCGCTAGCGCGACAGCCTGCGCCCGGCGTGACAAAAATCACGCTGGCGCCGCTTTGCTACGCCACGGGATACACGCCTACACAACTCTTCGCCAGAGGGCTACACTGGCTTTACGCAACACGTGCACGATGAGGGTTCCGGTTCCGCTCGGAATCCTATGTGAGGAGATTTCCATGGCACGCAACACCCTCGCCGCCGCTTCCATCGTCCTGCTGTCGCTCTGCGCCTTCACGGCACCCGCGCAGGCCAACACCACGGCCACCATCCTCATCCAGACGGCCCCGCCGCCGCCCCGCTATGAGGCAGTGCCCCCGCCCCGGCGCAGCATGGTCTGGGTTCCGGGCCATTGGGAGTGGCGCGGCCGCCACCATGTCTGGATCGACGGCCACTGGATCAAGGCACGCCCCGGCTACCGCTACCACGCTCCCACCTGGGTGGAGCAGGGCGGCCGGTGGCATATGCGGCCCGGCGGCTGGGACCGCGACCACGACGGTGTTCCCAATCGCTACGACCCGACGCCCGATGGCCGTCCCATGCCACCCCGCCCCTACGGTGACCGTGACCGCGATGGCGTTCCCGACTACCGCGACCGGGACCGCGATGGCGACGGCATTTCCAACCGCAACGACCCCACGCCCGATGGCCGGGGCCGCCCCCGCGGTGACCGGGACCGCGATGGTGTGCCCAACCGCTACGACCGGGACCGCGACGGTGACGGCGTGCCCAACCGGCGCGATCATCAGCCGGGCAACCCCTACCGCAACTGAGACTGGCGGCCGCCGGCGCTTCATAAGCATCTGTCGTGATGCATAAGCCGGCGCGCGCCCCTAGAATGGCCGTAGCAGGAGAGCAGGCGGCGCGAGCCGCCTCACCGAAGGCGCAAACTCCCATACACGCTCAGGTACCGTACTGCACCATCATCAAAGCCGTCTGGAGAGTCGCCACCACCGTGGCGCACCGAAGGAGCAAGCCCCGCGCCATGCCGGCGCGGTGTGAATCTCTCAGGTACCAAGGACAGGGGGAGCGGCAGCTTGGCAGACGCACGCCAGCTGCACGCTATTAATTCAATAGCTGCTTGCGCCCGTCCATAAAGCGTTAGACCCCTAAAAGGCTCTAAAAATGCGCGTGATCGTTCTCGGTGCCGGCTTGCTCGGCGTCACCTCGGCCTACTACCTGCAACAGCTCGGCCACGAAGTGACCGTCATCGACCGCCAGGCCACGCCTGGCGCTGAAACCAGTTTCGCCAATGGCGGCCAGATCTCGGTGAGCCACGCCGAGCCCTGGGCCAACCCGAGTGCACCGCTCAAGGTGCTGCAGTGGCTGGGCCAGGAAGATGCGCCCTTGCTGTTCCGTCTGCGCGCCGACATGCGCCAATGGCTCTGGGGCCTGCAGTTCCTGCGCAACTGCACCCCGGAGCGCACGCGGCACAACATCCAGCAGATCGTCAGCCTGGGCACCTACAGCCGCAGTGCCCTGCAGCAGCTGCGCCGCGACACCGGCATCCAGTACGACCAGCGCACGCAGGGCATCCTGCACTTCTACACCAACCCGAAGGAGTTCGACGGCGCGCTCGGCCCGGCGGAGCAGATGCGCCAGCTCGGCTGCGAGCGCCAGGTGATCAGCGCCGATGAGGCCGTGCGCATCGAGCCGGCCCTGGCCCACATCCGTCCGCAGCTGGCGGGCGCCACCTTCACCGCCGAAGACGAGTCGGGCGATGCCAACCTCTTTGTGCGCGAACTGGCCAGGCTTTGCGAGCAGGCCGGTGTGCGTTTTCGCATGGGCGCGCACATCACGGCACTGCGCGCCGCCGGGGGCGAAATCGACCATGTGGAGCTGACCAACGCCGAGGGACGCTTCGAGCGCCTGCGCGGCGACGCTTACGTGCTGGCCATGGGGTCGTTCAGCCCGCTGCTGGCGCAGCCTCTGGGCATTGCGCTGCCCATCTACCCGGCCAAGGGCTATTCGGTCACCCTCCCCGTGAAAGATGCCGCGATGGCGCACCAGGTGAGCCTGACGGACGACGAGTACAAGCTGGTGTTCTCGCGCTACACCGGCGCGCAAGGCGACCGCCTGCGCATCGCGGGCACGGCCGAACTCAACGGCTACGACCGCAACCTGAACCCCGCACGCTGCGAGGCCATCGTGCGCCGCGTGGAGCAGCTCTTCCCCGGCGCGGGCGACACAAGCCGGGCCGAGTTCTGGACCGGCCTGCGCCCGGCCACGCCGAGCAATGTGCCGCTGATCGGCCGCACCCAGCTGCCCAACCTGTTTCTCAATACGGGCCACGGCACGCTGGGCTGGACGCACTCCTGTGGTTCGGGCAAGGCGCTGGCCGACATCGTGAGCGGGCGCGTGCCGGAAGTGGACTTTGCCTTCACCGGCCTGCCAAAGCACGTGCAGCCCGTGCTGCAGCCCGCCACCTGAAAGATTCTCAGGCCTGTTCCACCGGGTGCAGCAGCAGGGTCTGGGCTCGCAGGAATTTCTCGCATTCCTGTGCGGGCAGCGGCCTGCTGCAGAAGTAGCCCTGCACCTCGTCACACCCTTGCGCGCGCAGCGCATCGAGCTGCTCCTGGGTTTCGACGCCCTCGGCGATGGTCTGCATCCCCAGGCTGGAGGCCATGCGGATGATGGCGTTGACGATGGCCCAGTCTTCCATTTTGGTCATGATGTCCTGCACGAAAGACCTGTCGATCTTCAGCTTGTAGACCTGGAAACGCTTGAGATAGCTCAGGGACGAATAGCCCGTGCCGAAATCGTCAATCGACATGCGCACGCCGCGCGCGTGCAAATCGGCCATGATGGCAACCGCCCGGTCCGGGTCGTTGCTGGCCACGCCTTCGGTCAGTTCCAGCTCCAGGCATTCGGGCGCCACACCGGCCTCCTGCAGGATGCGGGTCACCAGGTCGGGCAGGTTGGGATGCCGGAACTGGATGGCCGAGATGTTCACGGCCATGATCATGGACGGCATTCCGCTGCCCATCCAGCGCGCCAGTTGCTGCACCGCCGTGCGCAGCACCCATTCACCGATGGGCAGGATCAACCCGCTCTTTTCCGCGATCGGAATGAACTCGGCCGGCGACACCATGCCCAGCTCGGGGTGATGCCAGCGCAGCAAGGCCTCCACGCCGATGATCCGGTCGGACTTGAGGCTGCGCTGGGGCTGGTAGTGCAGTGCCAGCTGGTTGCGCTCCAGGGCACGGCGCAAGGCGCCTTCGAGCATGAGGGTGCGCGCCGAATGCGATTGCATGTCGGAGGAATAGAAGCGATAGGCGTTGCGGCCATCCTGCTTGGAGCGGTACATCGCCACATCGGCATGCTGCGCCAGGGACTCCAGATCGTGGCCGTCGTCGGGGTACATCGCGATGCCCAGCGAAGGCGTCACCATCAGTTCGTGCTCGCGGATCTGGATGGGTGCTGCAATGGCGTCGATCAGCTTGCGCGCCAGGTGCGCGGCCCCGTCGGCGTCGGTGTTGGGCAAGACCAGCACGAACTCGTCCCCGCCCATGCGCGCCACGGTGTCTTGTTCCCGCACCTGCTGGCGCATGCGCCGCGCCACCGCGATGAGCAGCTCATCGCCAATGCCGTGCCCCAGCGAGTCGTTGATGTTCTTAAAATGGTCGAGGTCGAGGAACATCAGCGCCAGCGGCTCGCCACCGCGCTCGGCCAGACTGAGGTCGTGCGCGAAACGGTCGCTCAGCAGGGCCCGGTTGGGCAGCCCGGTCAGCAGGTCGAAATGCGCCATCCAGCGGATGCGCTGCTCGTCGGCCTTGCGCTGGCTCACGTCGGAGAAGATGGCGATGAAATGCGTGGCCTCGCCCTCGGCATTGGCAACCCGGCTGATGGTGAGCCATTGCGGATACACCTCGCCATTTTTGCGCTGGTTCCACATTTCGCCCTGCCACAGATTGTCCGCGTGGATGCGGCGCCACATGCTGCCGTAGAACGCCGCATCGTGCCGCCCGGACGCCAGGATGCGCGGGTTGCGCCCCTGCACCTCTTCAGGGCTGTACCCCGTGATGGCGGTGAAGGCCGGATTGACCAGCAAGATCTTGTGGTGGGCATCCGTGACCATGATGCCGTCATGGCTGTGCGAAAACACTTCGGCAGCCAGGCGCTCCTGCGCCTCGAAGGCCTTGCGCTTGATCGCGCTGCCCATGAAGTGGGTCACCCGCTCCATCAGGGTGATGTCATGGGGATCGACCACGACCTTGCGCCGGCGATGGACATCGAGCACCCCCACGATCTGCCGGGCGTCCGACAGAATGGGCACAGACCAGCACGCGGTCAGCCCCACCTGGTGGGCCATGGAATGCACGATGGATCGCAAGTGGCTGTTGGCCAGCGCCTGGGGGTCGGTTGTGCCGACACTGAAATCGACCCAGCCCCAGGAGCCTTCGCCTTCCTCCAGCGGCATGACCGCACGGGCCTGGGCCATCAGGTTTTCCATGGCACTGGCCGCCCTCGGCACGATCTGCCCCGACCGCTCATCCAGCAACCAGACCACGCCGCGGTCGGTGGGCAGCAGCTCCTCCATTTTCCCGACGAGGCTGCGAAGGATCTGGTCAATTTCAAGTTCGCTGGCCACCAGTTCGAGCGCAAAGGCGCGCAGGGTTTCCTTCTGGTGATTCTGGTGCTGGACGGTGAGGTCCATGTTGGTGCCCGTCACACGCACCGGGTGCCCTGACGCATCCCGCGAGACGAACCCCCGGGACAGCACCGGCACATACCGCCCCGACTTGTGGCGCAGCCGCAATTCCTCGACCACGACACTGTCGTCCGACGTGAGGAGCCGCTCGTAAATCTGCCGGATCTTACCCAGATCCTGGGGGTGGATACGCGCCTTGAGCCGCACCGGGCCTCGCGGCATGTCGTCCACGCCATAGCCCAGCATGTGCCAGCCCTGGGGCGAATACTCCATCGTCTGGGTGACCAGATTGCAATCCCAGGGTGCATCGGTGGAGCCCTTGAGCACCAGCTCCAGCTGCGTCTGTGATTGGCGGAGCAATTCTTCGGTGCGCTTGCGCTGGGCTTCGTGCTCGAAGTAACCGAGGGCAAAGTCCATGTCCGAGGCCATCTCGGACAGCAAGGCCTGGGCGTCCAGATCGAAGGACCCTTCGTCACCGGCAATCAGCACGAAGACACCCACCACCTCTGCATGGCGGTGCAACGGAAAAGCCACCGCAGGCCGGGCATTCGGAATGTCCTGGATCCAGACCTGCCGGTCTTCGCGAATCGCCGTGGATGCACTGCCCATGCCCTGCATCCGGGCGTTGTGGGCCGGGTCCAGCCACAGCCCGGGCTCGACGGCACCGCTGCCATACGATGCCATCACCACCAGGCGCCGGGTGACCGGGTCCAGCGTTCCGATCCAGGCCGACTGCATGCCCCCCAGCGTGACCGCCGTCTGGCAGATGCGCGTGAACAGCGCCTCTGCAGAGTTGCACTGGACAATCGCCTGATTGCATGCGCTCAGGGCAGCGTACAGGTGGGACTGGCGCTTGATCTTGATTTCTGCCTGGTGCCGCTGGGTGATGTCCTGCAGCATGACGATGCAGCGTTTGCCGCCCCCTTCTTCGTCCAGAATGCCCAGCTGCAGACTGACAAACGCCTCGGTTCCATCGCCCCGACGGATACTCCGGTCCACCGCATAGGCGTTGATTTCGCCACGCATCAGGCGCTCCACGCCTTGCAGGTCCTGCGCCAGATCGTCCGGGTTCACCAGGTCGGCCCAGCCAAGATGCTCCATCTGTTCGGGGGTGTACCCCACGATGCTGCAGAAATGCCGGTTGAAGCGCCCCCAGCGCGGTTGCGACAGGTCTCCCGTGGCAATGCCGATGAAGGGCAGGGAAAAGAACCGCTCCATCAACTGGTCCGACCGCGCCTTCTGGGCCAACGCTTCGAGCCTCTGGGTGCGGCGCACCTGGCGCCAGAACAGGCCCAGCACCAAGGCCAGCGCCACAATGGCGAGGGTGGTCACGGCGCTGACCCACCAGGCCAGCACATGCACCGGTTCGAGCACTTCGGCCCGGTCGATCTTGGCCACCACGCGCCAGTCGGTGCCCGCCACCGGCCGATAGGCCGCCAGGACGGGAACTTTCCGGTGGTCCTCGCCCTGCACCAGCCCGGGTTGACTGGCACGCAGTGCCACGGCGGCGGGCAATTTCGCGTCCGCCAGGGGCAGTCGCAGCTTCATGGCGGTGCCGCTGCGGTGCCGCAGTTCGTTCATGAACACCGCCTGGTCGCCTTCGCGGTTGACCAGCAGGGTCTCGCCGCTGGGGCTGGAGGTGGGCCATGTCTGGATCACCGGAAACAGGAACCGGTCGGGCGAAATGCCCATCAGCACCACGGCAATCAACCGGCGCTCGGCCTTGCTGACATCGTAGATCGGCAACAGCCAGCGCAACTGCGCCTGGCCCTGCGCGTTCACGTTCAGGTCCAGGCGCACGGCCTGCTCGGCCTGCATCAGCCGAGGCAGAAAGCCGTCGTACCGTGGGGTGGATTCCACCGGCCCCGCCATGGAGGCCAGCACCTGACCGTCCAGCGCCAGCAGGTCGATGGTGTCGTAATCAAATGCTGTCCTCAGCAGCGAAAAACGCTGCAGGATGGCTGCCAGCTGCGCCGTGCTGCTGGCCGGATAGGTCTGCAAGCCCACCACCGACTGTGCGAAAACGGCATCGGCGGAGAGCATCTCGGCATTCTTGTGCCGCTCGCCAAGCCAGTTCTCGATCTGGTCGGTCTTGAGCCGTGCAATGGCCGCCAGATTGGCATAGGCATCGGCCTCGGCTTTGGGCCCCTGGATCCTGACAACCATCCACCCGGTCAGGGGCAACAGCAATGCCAAGGCTGCGAGCAACAGAACGAATTGCTTCGTTGTCGCCTTGCCCTTGTGGTGGATGGTCATGAATCAGTAGCTCACCACGCCTGGTCGCCTGCAGGGCTGGCCAGGCGGGGAGCCGTGCCGGACAGGGGCCTGGCAGCACTCTCCAGAGCGCCGAGCTTGAACACATTCACCCCGGCCACCAGGTCCTGCGCCTGCATCTTCAGACTGTCGGCGGCGGCGGCCATCTCCTCGACCAGCGCGGCATTCTGCTGCGTCACCTGATCCATGTGGGTGACCGCCTCGCCCACCTGGGACACCCCCAGGCTCTGCTCGCTGCTGGCTGCGCTGATCTGGCTCATCAGGTCGGTCACGCGGCGGATGGCACCGACCACCTCGGTCATGGTGGCGCCCGCTTCATCCACCTGTGCCGTGCCCTGCTCGACGCGCTCCACGCTGGCACTGATGAGGTTCTTGATTTCCTTGGCGGCTTCGGCGGATCGGCTGGCCAGGCTGCGCACCTCGGTGGCCACCACGGCAAAGCCCCGTCCCTGCTCACCGGCGCGCGCCGCTTCCACTGCGGCGTTGAGCGCCAGGATGTTGGTCTGGAAGGCGATGCTGTCGATCACGCCAATGATGTCGGAGATCTTGCGTGAGCTGTCGTTGATGCCCTTCATCGTCTCGACCACCTGCGAAACCACCTCGCCGCCCTTGACGGCTACCGTGCTGGCATTCAGGGCCAGATCGTTGGCCTGGCGGGCATTCTCGGCATTTTGCTGGACCGTGGAGTTGAGTTGCTCCATTGACGCCGCCGTCTGTTCCAGGGCGCTGGCCTGGCTTTCGGTGCGGGAGGCCAGGTCGTGGTTGCCCTGGGCAATCTGGATACTGGCCGTGGCCACGGCCTGGGAGCCTTGGCGCACGTGGTTCACCACCCCGCCCAGTTTTTGCTGCATCTCGATCAGGGACTTGGTCAATTGCCCGATCTCGTTGGTGCCGTACACATGCATCTCGGTGGTGAGATCCCCGGCGGCGACCGCATGCGCCAGCGTCACCGCCTCGTTCATCGGCACGGTGATGCTGCGCACGAAAACGAACACCATCCCGCAGGCACCCAGCACGAACAGGGCGAGCAGCCCCAGGGTGCCATAGGCCAGCCACTGCGCCTGCACGACCCGATCCTGGAGCGCACGCTCCAGCACCTGCATGGCCAGGCCGTTGAACTCGTAAATGCCGTCGATCGTGCGCGTGAAGTCGTCGAAATAGGCCTCGGGCGTGACCGTGAGTTCCTGGGCATTGATGAGCCCGTCTTCGGCCATTTTCAGCGTCCGGTCGATCTGCTCACGCTGCTTCTGGGCGGCAGCCTGCAGCGCCTGGCGCATCACCGGGTTGGCATCGGTGGCCTTGGCCAGATTGCGGAAGAAGTCGGCCTGTGCCTGCAGCGCCTGCCGGTGCAGGCCCTGCATCGCGGCGCGGCCTTCCGGCGGCAGGGATCCGACCGTCAGAAACGCAGCGCCGCGCGCGCGCATCTGTCCCATGTATTCGGTCAGCACCATGGCTTTGACCAGCACCGCCTGCGTCAGCATGTGGGTGTCGAGACGGGCGTCCAGCGACAGACCAAATCCGTCCATCACGGCCTCGCTCACCAGAAAGTGGCGGGCGATCATGTCGGTATGACGGCGCGTGCTCTCGGCCGCCTGGATCTGTTTGCCAGCAACGCCCTGCTCGAGGGCCACCCATTCCTGGCGGCGCTCGGCCCAGAGGGCGGCAATCTGCTGCGGCGCCTGGGTGGTTTTCAGTTCTTCATCGACCTTGCCGATGGCCTGCGACAGCGACTGCGCCATGGCGGGACGTCGCTGCGCCAGTTTTTCATTGCCGCTCAGGGCACTGGCAGACAGGCCGCGGTGCGTCTGCGAGAACTGGATGACGCGGTTGATCTCGGTCACCACCTTGTCACCTTGGACCTGGCGTTTGGCCTGGGCAACGTCCTCCAGGGCAAGGCGCATGTACAAGCCCGTGGGGATCGCCACCATCACGAAGGCCACAAAACCCTGAATCAGAAATTTCTGAGCCAGGCTCAGACGGTGCAAGAGAGACATGGGATGTATCGGGGTTAAGGATAACAACACCGGTTGGCCGAAGCACCGTACAAAACACCAAGGCAGATCACCCGGCTATTGGTAGGGCATTCTGCAACCCCGCAGGATCGCGCTGTGCTGTGGGCCCACCCTTCATGCCTACCTTTGGTTACTATAAATAAGAATCTCTCTTACCACAACGCCTAAAAATAAGTATCAGGACTACCGGTAAGTAGGTATTTACATTTTTAAAGCCACAGGGCGGCGCGCTCTACGCGGTACCGCCGCACAAAGACCCGGTTTACCCGCGCTGGCCACGTTCGTTGTTGACCACGTACCGTGTCAGGGCAGCCACACTGTGTCGGCCCAGCTTGCGCATGATGTTGCGCCGGTGCACTTCGACGGTCGATGGCGCGATATTCAGCATGTCGGCAATCTGGACAGAGGTACAGCCTTCTGCCACGAGTTTGAGCACCTGCCTCTCCCGCGCCCCCAGCACGGCCGTCGGCCGGGCCGCCCCGCCCTGGCCTACCAGCGCCCCCGTGACCACCCCCGCGACATCGGGGCACAGATAGGTGCGTCCGCTCAGCACGGTGCGGATGGCACGCAACAGTTCGTCGCTGGCCTCGGCCTTGGTGACATAGCCACTGGCGCCTGCATTGAGCATGTCCAGCACATACTGCTGATCGGAATACGCGGACAACGCCACCACCATCACCTGGGGCAACACCGTGCGCAGGATGCGCGTGACCTCGGCACCATCCATGCCCGGCATGCTGATGTCCATGCAGACGATCTGAGGCGCCGTTTTGCGCGCCAGATCGACCACCTGCATACCGTCTCCCGTCTGGCCCACCACCTCCATGTCGGGCTGCGATTGCAGCAGATGGCACAGCGCCTCGCGGAACATCTGGTGGTCATCGGCCAGAAGAACGCGAACCTTGGCGGCGGAGGGATGGTGCATGGGGCTCAAATTTCAACACAGATCCGCGTGCCATGGCCCGGAACGGACTGCAGGGTGAAACTTCCACCGGCAAATTCCGCCGTTTCCCGCATATTGATCAAACCCAGCCCCGCCGTGTGCCGGGCCTTCAGGGCATTCTCCACGTCAAAGCCCACACCATCGTCCGCGACCATGACCACCATCGGGCTGGAGTCCAGTTGCAGCAGCACCGTCAGCGTGCGCGCCTGGGCATGCTTGGCACTGTTGGTCAGCGCCTCCTGCACAATGCGAAAAAGCGCCAGTTCCAGGTCATTCGCCAGCCGCACCTCGCCGTGCTGGCATTCGACATTCACCTGCAATCCGGTGCGCCGCGCAAATTGCTGTGCATAGCTTTGCACCACAGCAAAAAGCCCTCCGCAGTCGATCACCGGCGGGTGGAGTTCGGCGCAGATCTCACGGACGCTGAGCGTGGTGTCTTCGATCAACGCCCGGGTGTCTTCAACTCGCCCGGCAAACACCTCGGTGGATCGCTCGGCTGGAGAGGCCTTGGTGATCATGTCCAGATTGATGCGCAACGCGGCCAGGTTCGGGCTGGTCCGGTCATGCAGCTCACGCGAAAAACGGCGCCGGATTTCTTCCTGCGCCTGCACCATGCGCCGCGACAGTTCCTCGATGTGCAGCGACAGCCGCAGGCGCTCCTGCTCCAGCCGCTTGGGTTCGGTGATGTCGGTACCCACACCCCGGTAGCCACAGAAGTGCCCGCCAGCATCGAAAATCGGCGTGCCACTGACAGCGCCCCAGCGCTCCTGGCCATCGGGCCCCAGACGCAGAATTTCGAAGTGCCGGAACTCCTGCCGCGCGTCCAGCAACGCCCGGTGCCGCGCCCAGTCGTCCGGGGTCAGGTTCAGTGCCGGAAGTTCCCAGCGTGTCTTCCCTACATATCCCTCGCTGGGAATACCGGTTCCATCCAGCACCCGGCCGTCGAACCGGACAAAGCGGTAGTCAGCATCCTGCTCCCAATACCAGTCCGACGACAGACGCGCCAGGGTCCGAAACCGTTCCTCGCTCTCACGCAACTCCGCCTGAGCACGCTCGCGCGCATCGAGCATGTGATTGAACTGCCGGGCCACGGCCCAGAGTTCCCGGGGGGCTGAATCGAGTTGCACGCGCGTCGATGTCTGTCCATCCGCCACATGGGATGCCGCCAGGCTCAGTGCGTCAATGGGCCGGACAATGCCACGACCGATGCGCCAGGCCAGCCCCAGCGCCAAGGCCAGAATGCCCAGCGCCAGCAGGATGCCGCTGGCGAACGCGGCATTGGCTTCGGCGTACACCGCCTCGACCGGCACCCCGGCCAGCACGCTCCACCCCGCGCGCTCCACCGGAGCCACGGCAAACAGGCGCTGCACGCCATCGGCGCTGACCGCCTGAACACTGCCCTGGGCCTGCGAGGTGGCCAGGTGGGCCATCTCCGCAGGCACGGGTCGGCCGATCCAGGCCGGAGCGTCACGCGAGCGCAGCAGAATCGTGCCACTCCCGTCAAGGACCACCACCAGCGCGCCTTGCGGCAACGAACCCAGAGTGCGCTCCCCCAGTTGCACCAGGTCCATGGGAAGGCTGATCAGCCCCGTGGCCTGGCCCTGCGCATTCTTGACGGGATAGAACAACACCGAAATCCAGCGCCCGGACAAAGGCCCCACCGAAGCCCCCCCCACCGACATCGAGGTGCGGTTGATCGCATCCCGAAAGCCCGGAATGCCACTCAGTTGATCGCGGGTGATCTTCTGGCTGAGGTACGAGCAGTCATTGCGCCCTGCCAGATCCTGTACGACCAGATTGGTGAATTCGGGATAGAGCTTGACGAACTCAACGATGATGGGGTCACAGGCCTGCCCATCCAGAGCCATCACCATGGGCCTTTGCGCGATGCGCTGAAGAACGGCCTCGTGGTCGCGCAGCAAATGCTCCAGGCTGCCTGCCGTGGTATGGGCCAGAAGCCGCACCCGCTCGGAAGCAAAATCCCGCGCCATCTGTCTGCCGTGCGCCAGGTGGTACAACAAGACACCCAGCACGGGAAGAAGCACGGCGACCAGCAACAGCATGAGCTGCGCACGCACCGACAGACGGCTAAATCTCCACACCGGTACACACCCCCATCGAGCCCCAGGCGATTGAACCACCGCGCCGCATCCAGCGGCCACGGCGCTCCCTCCAAGGTCACCTTACCGCACCAGGGTCGAGGCAGCACCTGCGTGGACGGCGTCGCGACATTGCTGCCGGGAGCATTCCAAGGGAGGGGCATAGTATGCCCGCGCCCGAAAACGCGACAGACATTGACAGGCAGGCATGGCGAAATCAGCGCCGGGCGCCCGTCACACCATGGATCAGCGCTCCACTGGCAGCGAAGCCCCGCCGGTCGCATGCGCCACGAACTGGGCCAGGGCCCGCATGTCGCGCTCACTGAGCCGCTCGGCATACGAGGGCATCACTCCCAAGCCCGCGCGCACGGCGCGCAGCACGCGCGCGGCATCCGGCTTGATTTCGTCGAGCACGGGGCCGACCTGTCCTTCCGCACCCGCTGCCTGTAGGGTGTGACAGGTAGCGCAGGCCGGTTGCACCGTTGTGAACAAACGCTTTCCGCGTTCCTGTTCCTCGGCACCGGTCGCATGGGCCGGAAGCAGCAGCGTCAGGGCACACAGGCCCAGCCACCCTCCACACAGGGGCCGGTTCAGCCTCCGCACCACGTCACACCACCGTCACGGTGATCGCGTGGTCGCGCCAGCTGGCGTTGTTGTAGCCTCCCAGGTTTTCTTCGCGGTCGGCAGGCTGCACATTGCCGACCGCATCGGTGGCACGGCTGGCCAGAACATGGGTGCCTGCGGGCAGTTGAACCGGCAGCACGAACTGGCGCCAGGCAAACCGCCCCAGATCCGGCCCGATCAGCTGGGCCTTCTTCCAGGTCTGCCCCCCGTCCACGGACACCTCGACGCCCTGGACCGCACGGGTTCCGCCAAAGGCCACACCATGAATCTGGGCCATGCCTGCCTTGAGCGGCCCCTGCTCAGGCAACGGACCATTGATCCAGGACTTGACGGTCATCTCCCATACCGAAGGCTGATCGGGGCTGGCTTTGGTACCTGGCGGCGACATGCGGTAGCCGTGCGACATGATGCGCGCCTGCGATTGCTCCTTGGTGAGCGCCAGGCGCTTGACATACTTGATGTTGTTCACGCCCTGGTAACCTGGAACGATCAGTCGCAAGGGCCCGCCATGGGCCAGCGGAATGGGCTCGCCATTGATCTCCCAGGCCAGCAGCGCGTCTTCAAGGGCTTTGATGGGGACTGAGCGCTCCACCAGCACGGTGAGCGGATCCACGCCCTCGGGCACCTTGTCGCCACCGGTACCGGTGAGATAGACCACGCCGTCGGCGACGCCGCCCAGTGCCGCCACCACATGGCGCACCGGCACGCCGCTCCACAGCGCACAGCCTGCTGCTCCCACGGACCAGGGGGTGCCGCTGGGCTTGCTGGGAAAAAAGCCCCGCCCATTGCCCGAGCACTGCAGCACCGTGGCCACGGTTTCCACACCGAGGGCCTTGAGCTCGGCCAGCGTGAGGCTGCGCGGGTTCTTCACCCCTTCGATGCTCACACTCCAGGCATCGCGCTGCTCCAGCACGGAAGCATCCGGCACGGGCAGGTTGTTGCGCACGTAAAGCTGGCTCGTGGGGGTGATGACACTGGTGCCGAACGCCGAGCGGCGGGTCTCCAGGGTGTTGCTGCTGTGCACGATCAGCGACTTGGCATCCTTCCAGCCGGCATAGCCGGGCAAGGGCCTGGGGGCGGCGGCAGCTTGCGCTCGCACGCCACCACTCCAGCTGGCCATGCCCAGTGCCCCAAGGGCGGCAGCACTTCCGGCAAGCATGTGGCGACGCGGCAACGAAACGGGGTTTTTCATGGATCGATCCTTGGTTGGGGTGAAAGACTGAAAAAACCCGAAGTGCGGCGACGCGAGCTGCGCCGGTCAGCGAACGGGATGCTGCTGATTCTGGCCTGCCCGCACACCGCTCCGGCGCTTGACGAACGTCAAAAAATGTAAGAGTTACTACTCAAAATGAAACAGTCGTTTGGGACACACCCGGCTGGTGCATATTCAAAGCCATGGACTCGGCGCATCCCCGTACAACCTCCCGCCGAGTTTTCCGACGAACCATCGGACGGGCCTGGCAGCTCCGGCGCCACCTGTCGCAACCCTCAGGAAGACACCATGCAGCCCTGCTCCAGCTCCTTTGCCCGCACGTCCCTGTGCGGTCTGGTTCTGCTGGCGTCCTGCCAGTGGGCCCACGCCCAGCTCACGGCCATCGTGGCCGTGGAGCCGACCGCCCGCAAGGCCGCCCATTCGATCCTGCGCAGCGCCATGGAATCCGGCCTGTCCAAGGCCGCCTCGCAAAATGCCGTGGTGACCACCAGCGAGGATCTGGCCGATGTGATGCGCACCACGCGCAGCGCGGGTTATGACGTGTTCATCGGCCCGGCCCAGGTGGCCGCTTCCGCGCTGCAACGGGGCTACGAACTGGTGGGGTCGACGGACAAGTCCGAGCAATACCTGCTGGTCGGCACGCCCCAGGTGCCTTCCGTCGGAGCCATGAAAGATCGCAGGCTCTACCTGCCGCAGCAGGATTCCATCTACACCTACATGGCGCGCGGCATGTTGAACGAGGCCGGCCTGTCCTTCAAGGACCTGAAGACCGTGCAGCACGAAAAATTCCCCCAGGCCGGGCTCACGGCCGTTATGCTGGGTTCTGCCGATGCCACCGTGGTCCGGGCCGACGAATGGGCTGAATGGTCTGCCACCCACCCCGGCGGAGCCCGCGTGCTGGCTACCAGCATGCCAGTGCCGGGCGGGTTCACGGTGGTGGTCAAGAAAGACCTGCCCGCCGAGACACGCGCCAGGCTGGCGCAGTGGTTCGGCAGCGCGAGCCAGCAGGCGGGCCTGGCCCCCGTGTCTCAGCGCCCGCAGGCGCAGGAGTATCAGCGCGTGGCGGAGCTGGGCCTGTTCACCCCGTCGGGCCTGCCCGGAGTGCAGCGCATCACCGCCAAGGAAGCACAGAAGCTGCAAGGCCAGGGCGCGGTGATCGTGGACACGCGCACCGAGAAGGAGTTCAAGACCCGGCGCATCAAGGGAGCACTGTGGGCCGCCTATGTGGAAAAAAGCCTCAAGGATGTGGCGTTCAATGCCGCACAGGACGACTTCACCGCCCTCGACAAGCTCACCCAGGCGCCCCCCGCCAAACCGGTGATTTTTGCCTGCAACGGTGCCGAATGCTGGAAATCGTACAAAGCCGCCAAAGTGGCCGCAGGCAAGGGCTACAAAACCGTGTACTGGCTGCGTGGCGGTCTGCCTGAATGGGCAGCCGACGGCCTGCCCACCGAAGGCGAATGATGCAACCTTGCCCGGAGAGTCAGAAGGTGTGAATGAATCCGGCGTGCCCGAGCAGGCCGCGAAAACGCGGCCGATCGAGGCGCAAAGCACAGCCATAGCCCGTGCTATGGCGAGCATTTGCAACGACGAGCGGGTGTGTTTTGGCGGAATGAGCGGGCATGGTGGGTTCGTTCACACCTTCTCAGTCCGAGCAGAACACGGTCAGCACCCCCGTGTAGCCATACAGGTGCTGGTGCGCGATTTCGCCGCCGGCAAAGAAGCCGACCAGGGGCACATCGCCCAGCGCATGGCGCACGATCTGCAATTCGGCACCGGGACCGCCAAAATGCGGCCCGCCTCGCCCGGAACAACTCACATAGAGGGCGCCCACAATGTGACGCTCGGGATGCGTGACAGGCGCGCCCTGCGGCGCACCACGAGCATGTTCCAGTCCGCTACCGGCAAGCGCCCCGCCCTGTGACAACAGATCGAGCTCGTCGGGCGCCAGCTCTTCGCGGATTTCGGCACAGATGCGCATGAGGTCCGCGCGGGCGGCGGCCACGTTGCGCTGGCAGAAGGCCAGCCGCATGCCGGGCTCCACCATGTCGGCCAGGGCCACGCCGTGGCGCACTCCATCGAGACCGATGATGTGTCGCACCCGCGTGTCGGTTCCGAAGTGGCCCGTGCGCCCCGCGGGAGCACCATCGGCATCCATGAGCCCCGCCAGCGTGGTGCGCACGCGCTGCACCGCCTGCTGCGGGTCGCCTTCGAGTGATACATCCAGGGTGTGCAGCAGAACATCGAGCGCCGGCTCCCCATCGAGCTGCAGCACCACGTTGTCCTTGGCTGCCGTGATGCGGTGCGTCGGCCCCACGGGCTGACAGCCCTGGGTCACGCGCGAAAGCAGCGCCACATCGGCACTGAAGGCCACCCCCGAAAGCCCTCCGCCAAACACGCCGCCCGCAGCCCCCTGCCCGGCCAGGTTGCCGCTTCCGCCCACGGCAAACTGCACATCGGCGCCCCGGCTCGCCGACAGGCCGCCAAACACATAGCCGCTGGTGGTGCGCTCGGCCATCTCGGTGATCAGGCCCGCGACATCGGGCGTGTGGCCGTCGGCATGCACCAGCGCCGTGTGCGCCACAAAACCGCTGGCACCACCGCGCGGCAGCGGGGCCACGCCGGAAAACACACGGTACTGGTCGCAGGGCAGTTCGACCAGCATCACCGCCAGGGCGGGCTCATCAAAATACTCGGCGTTGCTGGCGCACACCCCCACCCCCACGGTACCGCTCCAGTCGGTGACTTCGGGCAGTTCGGCGCTCAGGTGGTCCAGCAGTTCCTGCGCCTGGGCGGCGTAGTGGTCGGTGATGTAGAGCAGCCCCAGCGCAGGAGCCTGCGCATACGCCGGCAGGGCCATTTGCGCGCGCAACTGGGCCAGCACCAGCGCAGCCGCCATCCGCCATTGCGGATGGGTCGCGTGTCCGGTGGGGCAGAGTTTCATGGGAGCCCTCAAGGGTGGCACGCCTGGAGCGGCGGAACACTCAGCGCGCTGCTTTCGACGCCGGGCGCCGTGCTGCGGTTTTTTTCGCGGCAGGCTTCCGGGCCGGTGCCTTGCGCGCTGCCGCCTTGCGGGCCGGTGCCGCCTCCGGGGTGGCTACCGGTTTCGCGGGTGCAGCTCGGCGGGCCGCGCCCTGCACGCTTTGCACCCCCTTGGCCGCCATCTGGCTGGCCATGCCGGTGGCGGTTTTCAGGGCCTCCTTGGCCAGGCCGGCGGCCATGTTGCGGGTGGTGTCGAGGGCTGTCTGCTTGGCCGCATCCTTCATGGCGCTCGCGGCAATCTGCTGGAACTGCTGTGTCAGAGCGCCCCACCACTGCATGGGGTCCACCATGCTGGCAGGCGCGGCCGCCGCCTTGGCTTTGCTGCTTTTCGGGGATTTTTCGGGGGCAGCGGGCTCGGGAGAGGCCATTTCGGCCACACGGCTGGCCGCCCCGGTGACCGCGCTGGCCGCGCTGGCGATGGTTTCACCCGCCTTGTGCACGCCATCCATCACGGTGTCTGCGGTCTTGAGCTTGAAGGCATTGGCCACGTCGCCCATGCTGAAGTTCATGCCCTTGAGCGTGGCCAGGGTCATCTTCTGCACTTCGAGCGCCTGGATGGTGGCAGCCAGGGCGCGCGAATTTTGCTCCAGCCAGAACTGCACGGCCTTGAGTTCGTCGATGCGCTTTTCCAGCTCTTCAACGCTGATGGTGGGTGCCACCCAGTTGGACAGATTGGGTAACTGCGGGATGTTGCTCGAGGCGCCCTTGGCCAGACTTTGCAGAAAATCGAAACCAGGCACGAATTTGCCGAAACCAGTGATGGATGTGTCGCTCATGGCCGCTCCTCTGTAGTGGGTGACAAGGATGTGGACAGCTTACTCCAATGCGGGCCCGGCGTGGCGGCCCACCGGGGTGCCGGGGGGAGGTATTTGCACCACCGCCCCCGGCCCTACCGGCTGCGGCACACAGCCGCCCTCAGAATCAGTGCTTCATGCCGGCACCATGGCCCGCGTGCGCGCCGGGCGCCTGGGCGGACACCGGCACCTCCAGCTGGAGCTGGCTCTCAACACCCTGGGCATTCTTGAAGACAAGGGTCAGCGGCACGGCAGTGCCTTTGGCCAGGGGGGCCTTCAGATCCATCAGCATGACGTGGTAGCCGCCGGGCTTGAGCTCTACGGCCTTGCCAGCCGGCAAATCCAGAGCAGGCACGGCACGCATCTTCATCACGTCGCCTTCCATCTTCATTTCGTGCACTTCGGTCACTCCGGCGGCAGGTGATTCGGCGCGCACCAGGCGCGTGGCTTCGCTGGCCGTCAGACGCATGAAGGCGCCGGTGGCCTTCTGGCCCGGGACGCTGGCGCGGGCCCAGGCGCCTTCGGCAGCAACAGGTGCGGCGGTCTGGGCGTGCGCGGCACCGGCCAGCAGGGCGGCGGCGAACAACAAGGGAGTGGTGATGCGTTGCAGTTTCATGGTGATCTCCGATAGAACAAACAGGGTGGGGACAAAGCCCAGGCAGGCCGCCGGGTGATGGCAGAGCCTGGCTGCGGCACAGGATCTGCATGGGAGATCCTGCAACACCGCAAAAATAGGAACAAAATCGGCTGCTGCGCCCGTCAATCAAGCGTCAATAGCTATCAATTAAATAGCTACGATGTCCGGTGGTCCCCGCGCTTGCAGGGGTGCGGCCGTACGCGCTGCCCTGGGCACGGCCGTCAGAGGTGAAAGACCATGCCCTTGCGGGGATGCACCGAACCCTGTCCCGACCGGTCCGGGCGCCGGAGCGACCAGGGGAAGGCAAAGGGGGCAATCGAGGCTATGTCCCCCCGTGGGGGACGCGTCCGGATCGCCCGCCAGCATGAATTGTCCCGGCCCGGAACCGGAGCAGATGCGCTCGATGGTGGGCGGCCCTCCGAACGGGGAGGCCGCCGCCACGCCCAACGACAACGCCCACCACGCCAGCATGAAGCAAGCGAGCCAGCGAAAACGGCGCAGGGAGTGCATGCCCGGATTGTAGGAGTCCCGGGGTGGCAAGGCCCGGGCTGTGCCTTCAATGCTTGATGTTCGTCAACCTGCCCGGGCATCCAGCCGCGCCCGCAGGCCGCTGGCCCGCTGGGTGCGCTGGGCCACGGCCTGGGCCAGCAGGCCGGGCTGCGCTGCCACCAGCGTGAAGGCCTGGCGTGCACGCGTGATACCGGTGTAGACCAGCTCGCGGCCCAGCACGGCGCCCGCGCGCGGCGGCAGCACCAGCACGGTGTGCTCGAACTCGGAGCCCTGGCTCTTGTGTACCGTCATGGCGAACGCCGTTTCCACCTGCGCCAGCCGCGCCACACCGACCGAGCGCAGTTGCGGGCCGTCGGCGAAGTACACGCGCAGGCTGCCGCCCGCCGTGGCCGAGGGCAGCGCGATGCCGATGTCGCCGTTGAACACACCCAGCGCCGCATCGTTGCGTGTGACCATGACCGGGCGCCCGGCATACCACTCGCCCCGGATCTCCAGCAGCCCCGCTCCGCGCAGCGCGGCCTCGACCGCGCGGTTCAGACCGGCGGCGCCCCATTCGCCCTCGCGCACCGCGCACAGCAGGCGAAAACGCTCGAACGCCGCGAGCACGCTGCGCACCCAGTCGCCATGCTCCGAAGCGTCCAGCCCCCCGGGCCGCCGCGCCATGGCGTCGAGGTAGTCGCGGTAGCAGGCGCTGGCGCCCAGCCGGCCGTGCAGCGCCAGCCGCACCACGGCCTGCGCGCTGCAGCCCTCCAGGGCCTGTAACGCGCCCGAGGCGTCGTCGACCAGGACGCGGCGCGCCCCGGCAGCATCGCCCCGGTTCACCGCCAGCGCCAGCTGACCGATGGGGCCGCCAAAGCGCCTGCTCTCGCGCAGCATCACGGTGTGCCGGGCCAGCGCGGGCACGGCGCCGCTGGCGTCGAGGTATTCGGGCGGCAGGGTCTGGCCCGCCACGGCAAGCGCATAGCGCGCCGTGTCGGCGTCGTAGCGGCCCGCCTCGGCATCGCGGCACAGGTCGCCGAGCACAGCACCGGCCTCGACCGAGGCGAGCTGGTCCTTGTCGCCCAGCAGGACCACGCGCGCATGGGCGGGCAGCGCGTCGAGCAACGCGGCCATCATCTCCAGGTGCACCATGGAGGCCTCGTCGACGATGAGCACGTCCACGTCCAGCGGGTGCGCCGCATGGTGGCGGAACTGGCGCGTGTCCGGCCGCGCGCCCAGCAGCGCGTGCAGGGTGCGCGCCGCGCCCATGCGCTGGGCAAAGGCATGCAGGTCGGGTGTCGAACCACCGGCCAAATGTCGGTCTGCGCTTGCCCTCGAATCACAGCGCTGCGTTGCATCCCTTACCAATACTCCCGGTATTGGCTGCGGAATGCGCCTTGCGCTGCGATCCGATGGCGGCGCACAGTCTTCGACATCTGACCGGTGGTTCGACACCGCCTCCCCCAGGCGCGCCTGCAGGCCTTCGAGCGCCGCGTCGATGGATTGCTTGAGCCGCGCCGCCGCCTTGCCCGTGGGCGCCGCCAGCGCCACGCGCAGGCGCTCGGGCTGCGGGTCCACCGCCAGCAGCAGGGCCAGCAGGCGCGCGGCGGTGTAGGTCTTGCCGGTGCCCGGCCCCCCGGTGATGACGGACAGGCGCGAGCGCAGCGCCATGGCGCAGGCGAGCTTCTGCCAGTCCACGCCGGACCCGGCCAGCACCCCGACGGGGGGCGCGAACAGGCGGTCCAGCCACTGGCGCGCCACGGCCTCGTCCACCGGCTCCAGCGTGGCCGTGCGCTGCGCCAGGGCCTGAACCACGCGGGTTTCGTAGGCCCAGTAGCGGCGCAGGTAGAGCAGGGGCGCCTCGGCGCTGCCGCCCAGCACCAGCGGCTGGCCGGCGTCGTCGCCCTGTTCGGCCTGGCGCACCACGGTGCTGGCGCGCAGCGCCTCCAGCCACTGAGGCAGGCCGCGCGGCAGCGTGGCCCAGAGGGCCTGCAGCGCTTCCTGCGCCGGTGCGGGCCAGCCCAGCACAGCGGCGGGGTCGCGCACCAGCGGCGCCAGCGGCAGGCAGGTGTGGCCGCGCCCTTCCATGTGCGCCAGCAGCGCCGTGGCCACGGGCAGCACGGGGGCGGCTTCAGGGTCGAGTTCGGCCACGAAGGCGGCGAGCGCGCTGTCGAGCCGGCGCAGCCAGCCGGCGTCGCTCCACAGGCGCAGGGTGTCGAGCGTGGGGTTCATGCGCCCTCCTCTGCGCGGTCGAGCAGGGCGTCGAGCGCATCCAGCAGCGCCAGCGGCGGCGCCACCAGGTGCACGCCTTGCGCGGGGCCGTCGATGCCGCGCAGGAAGAAATACAGCGCGCCGCCCAAGTGCTGCCCCGGCACGTAGGCCGCGCCCAGCCGAGCGCGCAGCAGGCGGTGCAGCGCCAGCAGGTAGAGCGCGGCCTGCACGTCGTAGCGGTGCGCTGCCATGGCGGCGCCGAGCGCCTCCTGGGTGTAGGCGCTGCCCTCGTCGCCCAGGTGCTTGGATTTGTAATCGAGCACCCAGTAGCGCCCGCCGTGCTCGAACACCAGGTCGGCAAAACCCATGAGCATGCCGCGCAGCTCGCGCTCGGGCAGCGGCGGGCGCTCCTGGCCGGGCAGCAGGTGGGCGTGGCACAGCGCGTCGACCTCGGCCGCGCGCAGGCGCTGCGCGGGCAGCCAGAACTCCATCTCGGGCAGCACCTGGCGCAGCGCGTGCAGCGGCACGCCCACACCGGGCAGCGGGGCCTGCACGACGGCGGTCAGCCACTGCACGGCCTCGTCGGCGTGCGCCGCATGGCCCGCGCGCTCGCAGCGTCGGCGCAGGCGTTCGGCCAGCGCCGGGTTGCCGGACAATGCAAAGCCCTCGCCCGCCAGCCATTCAAGCTGGTCGTGCAGGAAGTTGCCGGCCAGCGCACCCCGGGCAAAGCGGTGCCACACGGCGGGCAGTGCCTCGGCAGGCGCTGCGAACAGGTCGCCCGTCTGCCCGACGGCCACGACCGGCACCGCGCGCACCTCGGGCGCCGCCACGGCAGACCCCAGCGGCTGCGCCGACGCGGCCCCGGCTTCATCGTCGGCCGGCCGTAGCCCCTGCAGGGGCGCCAGCGGCGCGCCAGCCTGCGCCGTGCCGCGCACCAGCTGCGAGAAGCTGCCAATGCCCCAGCGCCGCTCGAACGCGGCGGCATACGCCGGCTGCGCGTGCAGCGGCGCGGGCGGTTCGCGTGGTGCCAGGCGCGTGCGTGGCACCACGTCCAGGGCCGCGTGCAGCGCGATCTGCGGCACCCCATCGGCCAGTGCCTGCAGGGGCGCCCGCCAGTCGTCCGCGCCCAGGGCCGTGCCGCCGCCCAGCAAGCAGCCCGCTGCACTCTGGTGCGTGCGGCACTGCAGGCTGTGGCCCACCCGCAGCGCGGCAAAGCCCAGCCACAGCGCGTGGCGCGCGCGTGTGAGCGCGACGTAGAGCAGACGCAGGTCCTCGCGCAGGCGCTCGTGCTCGGCCTGGGCCACGGTGTCGTCGCTCAGCTGCAGGTGCAGCGTGCGCTGGCCGTCCGCGCCGGCCAGCTGCACGAAGCCGGTGGAGTGGCGCGTGACCTCGCGGAAACTGCAGGCGAACGGCAGGCAGACCACGGGGTATTCCAGGCCCTTGCTCTTGTGCACGGTGACCACCTTCACCAGGTCGGCATCGCTTTCCAGGCGCACGATCTGTTCGTCGCCGCTGCTCCCGCCTTCCTGCACCTGGGTCTGCAGCCAGCGGATCAGCGCGTGCTCGCCTTCGAGCCCGGCGCTGGCGGCCTGCAGCAGCTCGGCCAGGTGCAGGAAGTTGGTCAGGCGCCGCTCACCGCCACTCTCCTGCAGCCAGCGCGCGGGCAGGCCGAACTGGTGCAGGGTCTGGCGCAGCAGGGTCAGCACGCCCTGGGTCTGCCAGACGCCGTGGAGCTGGCGCAGCTGCAGGCTGCGCGCATCGAAGGCCTCATCGCTGGCGGCCAGCCAGGCGAGCTCATCGAGCGACAGCCCCAGGGTGCGCGTGGCCAGGCCGGCGCGCACCTTGCGCGCATCGAGCGGCTCGGCCACGGCCTGCAGCCAGTACAGCAGGTCGCGCGCCTCATCACTGGCGAACACCGAATCCTTGTCGGACAGGTAGACCGAGGCCACGCCGCGCCGGTGCAGCTCGCGCCGGATGGCCTCGGCCTCCTGGCCGGTGCGCACCAGCACGGCGATGTCGGCCGGGCGCAGGCGCTGCAAGGGTTTTTCCGGCTGTGCAAAACCGGCCTGCGCATCGTTCAGCCAATCGACGATCTGCGCGGCGCAGCGCGCGGCAAAACGCTGGCGGTGCGTGCCCGCGCTGTGCAGTTCCAGGTCGTGGTGGATGGCGAGCGCGGGCACGGGGCCGGTGGCGGTCTGGAACTGCTCGGCCCGGCCGCGCGCCTGCACCGGGACGAAGGGCAGCGGATCGTCCTGCCCCGCTGCGTCGCGGAACAGGAAGGCGCCCGCGCCCGCGCGTGCCTCGGCACGCCCGAACCAGTGGTTCACGGCCGCCACCAACGCCGTGGTGGAGCGGTGGTTGGTGCCCAGCATGTAATGCCGCCCGGCGGTGGCGCGGCGTGCGGCGAGGTAGCTGTGGATGTCGGCACCGCGGAAGCCGTAGATCGACTGCTTGGGGTCGCCAATGAGCAACAGCGCGGTGTGCGCAGCGTTGTCGGCCGTGCGGTAGAGCCGGTCGAAGATGCGGTACTGCAGCGGCGAGGTGTCCTGAAATTCGTCGATCAGCGCCACCGGGGTCTGCGCCACCATGCGTTCGCGCAAGCGCTCGCCGTTCGGCCCGGCCAGCGCCTGGTCCAGTCGCTGCAGCATGTCGGCAAAGCCGAAGGTGCCGGTCTGGCGCTTGAGCTGGGCGATGCGCTGCTGCACGCACGCCGCCGCGTGCAGGCGCAGCGCCACAGCGGGGTCGGGCAGCGCCTCTTGCGCGGCCTGCAGCGCGGCCAGCGCTTCAAAGTGCATGGGCAGCGCGATAGGCGGCGCGCCGTCCTTGCGCGCCTCGCGCAGGCCGTCCGGACTCAGGCGGTGCCACGCCGTGTCGCTCAGCGCAAGCAGGTCATCGCCCGTGCCTTGGGCCCATTCCGCCAGGGCGGCAACCCAGCCGGTGTAGTGGCGCTGCGCCAGCTTGCGCTTGTCCCAGTCGCACTGCTTGGGGGCGGTCTGGTCGTCCAGCCACTGCTGCATCTCCCCCGCGCGCCCGGCCCAGTCGGCCTGGAGCGCAGCAATGGCCGTGCGCCGCGCCTGCCGCTCGCGCAGCACGCAATCGGCCAGGGTGCCCGCGCCCGCGCCTTCGGGCAGGTTCTGCGCCACCAGGCCGCGCATGTCGGCGACCAGGTCGTCCACGCCCCTCCAGACCGCGAGCACCGTGTCGAGCGCCTCGCCCGCCAGCGGGTAGCACTGCTGGCGCCAGTAGTCCTGCGCAGCCTCGGTCTGCACGGTGCGCTCGTCGGCGCTGAGTTCCTCGTCGAACAGGCTGCCGCTGTCGAAAGCATGCTCGCGCAGCATGCGCTGGCACCAGGCGTCGATGGTGTGTACGGCCGCGTCGTCCATGCCCTCTGCGGCCAGTGCCAGGCGCCAGGCGGCCTGGGTGCGCGCCGCGCCCTCGGGGTAGCTGGCCAGCAGCTGCGCCAGGAAGCGGTCGCCGTCGGGCACGGGGGCCTCGCCCCGGAAGCACCGGGCAGCTTCGAGCAGGCGCGCGCGGATGCGGTCGGACAGCTCGCGCGTGGCGGCGCGCGTGAAGGTCATCACCAGGATCTCGGCCGGGCGCAGCGCGCGGGCAAAGCCGTGCTCGGCGCCATGGCCGAGCACCAGGCGCAGGTAGAGCGCGGCGATGGTCCAGGTCTTGCCGGTGCCGGCGCTGGCCTCGATGAGGCGACTGCCCCAGAGCGGGAAGTCGATGGCATTCAGCGTGGTGGCCTGGGGCGTGCTCATACGGACGCCTCCGGATCCGCCGTGCCGGGGCCGCCGCTCGGGTGCGCCTGCACGCGCACCTGCAGCGTGGCCCAGTCGGCCAGCGGCCCGCAGACGCCGTGGGCCAGGGCCTCGAAGCGGCCGTCGGCGGACAGCGCCTCGAAGTCGGGATAGATGCGCGCCAGGCAGGGCTCGGTACCCTCGCCTTCCTGCTGGAAACTCCCCTCGTAGGTGCCGGCGGCATCGCCCCCCGCCACCCAGGCCAGCGCGGTGCGCAGCGGCAGGGGCAGCGGCGCGTTCATGCCTTCGCGCCAGACCTGCAGCAGCTGCGCGAGCGTGGCCTGCGCCTCGGCAGGCAGCAGCGGCGCAAAGTGCAGCGTGGCGTCGCGCCCCACGAGCAGGCCGCGCACGCGTGCACCGCTGGCGGCGGCGGCCAGGCTGCGCACCCATGGCACGAGCAACGCTTCGGCGCGCACTGTGCCCTTCTTCGCGTCCCGCAGCAGGCGCGAGGGCGTCCAGTCAAGCCACACAGGCTCCTCGCCGGAGCCCTGGCGCAGGTGGTCGAGCCAGTCGTCCAGCACGGTGTTTGAAGAAAATTGACCTCCAGCGCTTTCTGGTTGTGCGTCAATAGCTACAACCTTGATAGCATTTGCCGTGCAGCGCAGGGGCACGCGCTCACAAGATGCAGGGTGCTGCGTCTGCGCGTCGCACCAGGCCTGCAGCAGGGGCCGCGCCTGCTCGGCCAGGCCCGCCTGCGCGCGCTCGCCCAGGCCGCCCAGCGGCAGGCGGCCAGCGCGGCGCAGGCGCTGCAGGCGCCCGTCCAGCAGGGCATCCAGTCCGGCGCCCGGTTGCGACTGCAGGTCGGCCAGCACACCGTCCAGCAGCTCGCGCAGGGTGCCGTATTCGTCCAGCCCCGCGAGGGCAAAGGCTTCGTCATCGGCGCCCTCCTCCTCGCCCAGATCGAACACCACGCCCAGGCGCTCGCGCAGGAAGGCCTTGACCGGGTTGCGCAGAAAGGTGGCGAGTTGTGCCACGGTGAGCGGCACGCGCGGGTCGGGGATGAAGGGCGGCAGCGGCGGTGCGGCCTCGACCGGCGGCAGCACATCATCCGGGCCATGAGCGGCGCGCCATTCCCGCGCATGGGTGAACAGTGCCGGATCGCCCTCGAAATAGCGCCGGCTGAAAGGCTGCAGCGGGTGCTCGGTGGTGCGCTGGGCCAGCACTTCGCCGCTCCAGCCGGCGGCCAGATAGTCGCGCAACTGAGACACCAGCACCGAGGGCGGCTGCGCGCTGTTGTCGCGCACGCTGCGGCCGGTCCAGCTGATGTAGAACACGCGCCGCGCCGACAGCAGGGCTTCGAGCATGAGCTGGCGGTCGTCGCTCTGGCGCGAGCGGTCGCCGGGGCGGGCCTGGCCGGCCAGGGCCATGAGGTCGAAGTCGCTGCGTGGCGCGCTGCGCGGGTAGTCGCCGTCGTTCATGCCGAGCAGACATACCACCTCGAACGGGATCGCACGCATGGGCATGAGCGTGCAGAAGGTCACGCCGCCGGCACGGAAGCGCTGGTTCAGCGCGGGCTCCTCCAGCGCGTCCAGCCAGGCCTCGCGCGCCACGGACAGCGGCAGCTCGCCGTCGAAGCCGGCCTGGGCACAGGCGTCCTGCCATTGGTTCAGCGCGGCGTCGAGCGCCAGCAGCACCTGGCGGTCGGGCTCGTCGGTGGCCTGCGCAATGCCGGCCAGCAGCGCGCGCGCGCGCACCGCCCAACCCTCGGGCGTAGCCACCGTGGCGGCTTCGCGCCACCAGTTTTCGAGCTGGCCCAACAATCCGGCCAACGCGCCCGCCAGGTCCGCCTCCAAACCGCCGACCTCGGCGTAGGGTTCGATGCCGGCGAACACGGCATCCCCACCTGCGTAGCCCAGCAGCATGCGGCGCAGGCCGAAGGCGCCGGTGTTCTGCTCGCCGCAGGCGCCCAGGCCCAGGTCGGCGCGCTGCGCGGCGTTCAGGCCCCAACGGATGCCGGCACCGGCCATCCAGCGCGCCAGCTGTTCCCGCGCCTCGGGACGAACGCCAAAGCGCGCCGCAATGGCGGGAACGTCTAGCAGGTCGCGCAGCTCACTCAGGCGGCAGCGCTGCTGCGGCAGGCGCAGCAGCCATTCAAGCGCGGCCACCAGCGGGTGGCTGGCGCGTGCGCTCAGGTCGGCAATGTCGAACGGGATGTGGCGCGCGTCACTGCGCGGAAACTGCCCGAACACCGCGCGGATGGCGGGTGCCACCGCGTCGATGTCGGGCGCCATGACGACGATGTCGCGCGGTTGCAGCGGTGTGCCACCGGGCGGGTCGGCCAGCAGCTGCAGCAGCTGGTCGTGCAGCACCTCGATCTCGCGCAGTGCGCTGTGGGCCGTGTGGAAGACGATGGAGCGGTCCTGCGGGTCGGCCGCCCGCAGGTCGTGCTCGGCCAGAGGCACCAGGTCGCGTATGCGGTTCTGCACCTGCACCAGCAGCGGCGCCTCCGGCCGTTCACCCTCGTCGAACAGGTCCACGCGCGGCAGGGCGAAGCGCTCCATGGCCTGCTGGGCATCGTCGAAGGCATCGAGCTGGCGCACGAAGTCGCGTCCCTGCCGCCCCCAGGCGGCGAGCAGCGGGTGCGCATGCAGGTGCATCTGCTCCAGCGGCAGCGCGGCCAGGTCGTGTCCGCCGCGCAGGGGCTGGCGGCGGCGCTCCAGGCGCAGCAGTTCGCGCCCGTCCATGATGTCGGCCCAGTGGAAACGGCTGGGGTTGGGAATGGCCAGCAGCACCTGGCTGCCGCCCGAGAGCGCGGCCAGCAGCTCCAGCACAGGCTGCGGCACATGCGCCATGCCGAACAGCACGATGCGCCGCGCCACCGGACTGGCCGGCGCACCGCCCGCCTGCAGGGCATCGAGAGCGCGCTGGTGGATGGCGGGGCGGATGGCTGCGCGCTCGCACTCGTCCAGCGTGGCCAGCACGGCGCGCCACAACAGCGGCTGCCAGCGCTGGTCGGTCGGCAGGGCCAGATCCTGGCGGCCGGGGGCGGCCAGCACATCGTGGCCCTGGGCCCAGTCGCCCAGCCAGTCGGGCCGGTAGACTTGGTACTGGTCGAACAAGTCGGCCAGGCGGCCCGCCAGTTGCCACAGACGATCAGGGTCGCCCGGGCGCAGAAAGCCCGCCACGGGTCCGAATCCGGGCTCGCTCAGCAGCCCGGGCAGCAGGCGCACCAGGCGCCAGGTGAGCGGTGTCTTGTCCACGGGCGACTGCGCCGGCACCTGGGCCCGGCCCAGCACCTGGCGGTAGGAGCGCCAGAGGAAGCGCGAGGGCAACTCGACGCGCGTGGCCGCACAGATGCCTCCCTGCTGCGCCAGCGCCATCTTGAACCACTCGGCCATTCCGTTGCTCTGCACCAGGACCACCTCCTCTTCCAGCGGCGCCAGCGGATGCTGGTGCAGCCAGGCCATCACGGCATCGGCCAGGCGCTCGGTGCGGTTGCCGTGCAGTGCGATCAGGCCGTTCTGGAGAGGGGGGAAGATGATCGGGGCTTCAGTCATCGCTGTGGACTCTATAGATCCTATTGGACCATTGGCCACATAAGATACGGCAACCTTGCTATGCCCAGGTGTCGAATTCATCGATCCCGTCGGCTGGGACGGCACATATCTCGCCACAAAGCAAAAAGGCCCACCGAAGTGGGCCTTGAAGACAAGCTAAGTGCTTGGTTTTATTGGTTGCGCGAGAACTTTGGGTTATGAGGCGACAAACCATACGTGTTGTTCGTCTGGTTTAATTGGGGAACCACGTCATCCACTCTCTGTGCAAGCCCAAAAATAGCGTGACACACAACTCGCTTTAGCTCACTCAAGCCCAAGTATATGTCACAGAGCTGCCAAGAGCAGTTCTGACCGACGCTCTACATGCGACCTTTGGGCGACAGTTTGTGTCGACCGATGCATATCCGACAGTTTGGAACGTAACAACAAATCTTGAACCGTCTCAATGCTGATGCAGTCGCACGGATTGCGACACTGCTGCGATTCAAGGTGACGCTCAAAGAGCGGCTCGGTTCAACGCGGGTGCCAAGACAGATCGCACCCGATCTACGATGACATGCAGGGTCTCGGGAGGAAGCTCGTTCTTCTTGAGAAACGCCAGCCACAAGGACTGCCGCGAGGAATCGTGTGCAAACTCGTCCGTCAGCCCAACCGGCACTACATCGGGCACGGACATGCCGCGGCGCTCGAATGTGGCTTTGATCGCTTGTGCCAGCAAATCGGTGTCCAGGGTTTCTCGTTCCAACAGCACCGACAGGTCAAAGTAGTCCTTCAAGCGGCTGTTGGTCATGCCCAGCAGGGCGATGGCGTGAAGCTTTTCCGCGATGACCGTGTACGTCGGGTAGGCCCGCAGCCGGGGTGCAGGAAGATCTTCCAGAAGGACCGGATAGACCGAATCCACTGGCGCAGGTGTGACAGCATCGCCGAAGCCCACGTCGATTTGTGTCTTGCAACGCGCCTTGGCCAGCTCGCCTGCGATGATTACTCGCACGCCGCCGTAGCCAGCTTCCTTGCGGATTTCCTCGACCGTGACCGAGGCGGGATCAAATGCAATGCCGTCGTCAACAGCCACGGCGGCGATGTCGCGGAAAGTTTCAGCCACCGATGTCAAATCGCTCGCGCCGAAGCCAAGCAGATCGGCATCTCGCGTCGCCCGGTGCGGCATGTCGTACCAGAGTGTGAACAGCAGCGCGCCCTTGAGCAGAAAACGGTCCGCGTGCTGCGATTGGGTCAGGCGGTAGAGGATGCGCTCGAGAGCGAAGCGCACCAGCACCTGATTGAAATCGACACCCTGTATTTTCGCGACGTTTAGCAGGCGCGCACGGACGGATGCGGCGACGTTTGGATTGGCAGGGTTCATCCGATGCTCTCCAAGTAGGGCCTGATCACGTTGGCCACGCGGCAAATTTTGGCGAAGCGCCAGATATCATCGACCGACGCCCTGTTGCGGCCCCGGGCGTCTTTCAGTGCCTCTAGCGCCACATCGAGGCCGATTTTGTTACGGTGCTTAAAGCAGTCCGCCACGGTCTTGGCCACGCCATACACCCGGAGCTTGACGCCATCGCGCTCCACTTCCTCAATGCCCGCCATGTAAGCTTCGCCAGTGAACTGCACCATCTTGATCGGCGGATAGTCGAGCCGTGGGGCATGGCTGCCGCGCGGCATAGCGATCCAGACCTGGCGCGGCAATTGGGTGGTCAGTTCGTGGAACTGCAGCGCAGTGAGCAGGCAGAAAACGGCTTGTGGCACCTTGGTGGCGACGGTCACGAGACTCTCGTGTTCGGACCCCTGGGACTCCGGCAAGCGGTACAGGCCACGCCCAATCTTCTCCAGCAGGCCTGCGGCTGTCATGCGCGTCAGGACGATCCGGGGCGCATCGATGGCGTCCAGATCGCGAGCGCGCAGCAGCCCATTCTGGCTGGCCAGACCAAGAACGCGCTGGGTATGGGTGTCGGAGAGCATGGCCAGAGTATGTTCCTTTTATTCGTCGAATGCAACATTCGGACGAAATATAGGAACACCATCAACAGCCACAGGCAGGCCCCACACGCGACGCCCGGTGCGGCTGCCAGACCCGGTCATTGCAGGGTGGAGCTCCAAACCTGCCAGCACCCTTGCGCCAAGCTTCAAGTGGATAAGCAGCTGGGCACGTCGCAACTCAACGCTGCTCCCCCCCCCTCTCCCAAGCAGAGAAAATTGAAAAACGAGCAAAAAGCTTGCTTTTCAGGGGGTGTTTCCAGTCCGCTCATGCTCAAGAATCAATGGCATGAAGAGTCACTTCAACCTGCCACTGATCCCTCCATCCGGTGCAGCACTCTTGACTGCCGCAGGGGTTCCATCCTCAATGGATGCCGCCCGCTCTGCCGTCGACGTCATCAAAACCTGCCTGCGGGCTGCCGCCCGGGAATGGCCCGACGCACCGATCGGCGCATGGGCTTCTGTCGCGGACCATCTGGAAACAACGCTACGTGAAGCAGCCGTCAGCGATGACGCCATGGCCGTAAGGCTGTCAAGAGACCCTTCAGACAACTGCATTCTGCTGCATGCCCTCCTTAAATGGGCGCCACCAGTCACACAGTCTGGCGTCGACTTCGATCTCGTGGCACTTCTGGGGCGTGCCTTCGCCGTCCGCGCCGAGCAAGGCGCGACTCTACCTGTTGACTTGATCAACGGAGCACTTACCCTGCGTCGCGCAAGTCAGGCCAAGGGGAGACGCGCACGCGATTGGGAACTACTGCTCGGTGTTGCTCTTTGTTCAACAGAAGAGCTCCACAGATTCCGCCAGAGCTTGGCACCAAGCAGCCCCTGCCTCTCACTGGTCACACAGTTGATAGAGGTGACGAGTACATCCGTCAATGGGCCACTACCGACTCAAGCGGGCCAGCCAGAGGGAATCGATTTCGCAGAGCGTCACGCAAAAATCGACTCGACCCAAAGTGAACCGAGCGAGCTACCTGCGGCCAACGACCTTCACGGCGAATCAAACAATCTGTCGGCGTCTCAGTCCTTCTCCATGGAGGACGACGAGGACCAATCCCACGTCCCAGACATCAAACGCCGGATCGCCGCTGCGGACTACTCCAACGTTGCAGAAAAGCTGGGGATTTACCACCGGGATCAGCTTCTTCCAGAGGATCTTCGCATCGTCACCCGACGGCTCGTACAACTCTTGGATGCCTCAGATCGTGTTCGTTCCGGCTACGCACTGCTGGCCTTGATCAGTCTCATTACTGGGTGCACAGACAAAGTCGCGTTGAATCTGCGCTTTGTCTCCAAAGACACCATCTGGCTCGACCTGGATCGACAGGCATGGGCATGGAATTTTGGTGCGTACCGTGGTCATGATGGCCTGCCGGAAACTGAGTTTGAATCGCCCCGGCTTATCTAGACACTTTTGAGCCGTTGGGAATGTCGCTGTTCGAACTCTACAGGTGATAGTCCTGCCGCCGATGAATGACGGCGCTGTGAGTTGTAGAACATTTCGATGTAGTTGAAGATATCCGCTCGCGCATCGTCGCGGGTTGTGTAGACCCACCTACGGATGCGTTCGCGCTTGAGCAACTGGAAGAAGCTCTCGGCCACAGCGTTGTCGTGGCAGTTGCCACGCCGGCTCATGCTACTGACCAGGTTGTGCTCGCGCAGGAAGGTCTGCCACTCGTGGCCGGTGAACTGACAGCCCTGATCGGAATGAACCATGACAGGCGCATGCGGCTGGCGGCACCATAGCGCCATCAGCAGTGCATCGAGGACCAGGCTCGTGTCAATGCGGCTGCCCATGGACCAGCCCACTACTTGGCGCGAGAACAGATCGACCACAACCGCCAGGTACAACCAGCCTTCGTGGGTTCGGATGTAGGTGATGTCGGTGACCCAGGACTGATTGGGCTCGGCCACCTTGAACTGGCGCTGCAGGTGGTTTGGCGCGACCACTGCAGGCTTGCCACCTCGCATCCCAGGTCTGCGGCCGTAACCCGTCTGCGAACGCAGGCCTTCACGCTTGAGCAACCGCGCCACGCGGTGCTTGCCGCA
>MESL01000024.1 GCA_001770955.1 Burkholderiales bacterium RIFCSPLOWO2_12_FULL_65_40
GATTGAGCAGTTGCTGATCGCTCCATTGGGCCTTGGCGACAAAGTGATGCAGGGCTTGGTGCCGGGCGCTGGCGCGCAAGGGGTCCACCCGGGCGGCCATGGGCTCAATACTCTTGCGCGACAGGGGCAGCATCAGCCCGGTGCAATACCCACTTAATCCTGCGTGACGGTCGGCATGGCCCAGTCCTTCGGCCAGATGAGCCATGTATCGATCAAACTCTTTGGATATGCCCATCGCGACCCCGCCACAGGGAAAAAAGATGGGCACATCATGCCTCATTTTTTATGACACAGTAAGATTAGATGGCCCAGGCCCTCGCGGGCTTATCGGGGCATCGGTCGCACGGGGGCCGGGTGCGGCACATGCCCTAGCCGTTGAAGGCCGCGCTCAGGCCCTTTTCTCAACCGCTTGGCTCAACGGCGACGCCACCAAAGCCATAGGCCTGTGATGGCATAAGCCGACAAGGCGATGCCGATGAAAAAAGTCAGTACCGTCCATACCCATCCCCACAGTTCGCCAGTATGCAGGGGATAAATGTAGGCATAGGCACGTGTACCCGGGTCCAGTTCAGACCAGCGGTTGATCTGCAGAATCTGCGTCGTGTCCGGGTGCAGCCACACGGATGTCAGGCCGTTGGGGTGGGGGTCGTCCGGCAAGCGCAAACGCACGCGAATGGGTTGATGGGCCTTTGCAGGCACCTGGACGTATCCCACCATGGCTTGCGGGAATGCAGTCGATGCCATGTCAACCGCGCGCCCAATGGCCTCTGCCTGGGGTGGGCCGCCTACCACGGCGGGTGGTGAAGCAAGAGAGGCTCCGCTGAGTTTCGTCACAGATTGGGCCAGTGGAGGCCATGCCATATAGGCACCCGAGACCACCGAGATTAGCACGAGCATGCCTAGCACGGCGCCGGTGACGCGATGCCAGTCAAACCAGGTGCGTAGCCTGCTGGCCGTCCAACGGATGGTAAAGGCCTGGCTCCAGCGCACGGGCCACCACAAATAAATGCCCGACACAAGCATGAGCACGTAGGCGAACGCGGCCAGCGTCAGCACGGCTTTGCCGGTTTCTCCTCCCAGAAGGCTGCTGTGCAAGGTGAATAGAAATCCCACCACCGTGCCGCTCTCCGCACGGCGCCCGAGCACCTCGCCGGTGGCTGGGTCCATGAAGATGGTTCCACTCCAGCCCCCTCTGACGTTGGCCTGAAGGGACTCGCCCTCGCTCCTGGGGGGGCGAAGGGTCAGAGATGCGCCCGGGCCGGTGTTCGCCTTCAATCGAGTCACCACCGCCGGGTAATCGACCTCGGATGCGTTGGGGGCGCGAAACAACGGCGCGTTCAGGGCCTTGTCCAGCGGGTCGGCCATCAGCATGGCGCTGCCCGTGGCCGCAGCCACCAGCAGTACGATGCCGAGGCTGAGCCCCAGCCAGCGGTGTACCTTCAGCCACCATCTCCGTGTGCGAAGACGCACCGCAGGGGTGGCGACCCTGGCAGGTTTACCAGGTGTGCTTGTAGGCGACATGCAGGGTTGCGCCGGAAGCGGCTGCGTAGGCTGTGTTTCCATACACGCCAGGCGTCACCACCGTTTGGGCAAACGTGTTGTGGTAGTGACGGTTCAGCAAGTTGTTGACGCCGAACGTCAAAACACCCTGCTGGCTGACCTTGTACTGGCTGACCCAATCGAGCACCGCATAACTCTGGATGCGATTCTGGTAGGGCGTCGTGCTGGTCGCTGGGAAACGGTCACGCACGCCGCTGAAGGCCAGTTGCAAACGGTTGAACCACTGAGGAGTGGTCTGGTGCTCGACGTAGAGCGTCAGCTTGGGCGGTGAAATCGCATCATTGCCCAGATAGCCGATCTCTGTGCCCGTCGAGGTGTACTTCTTGCCTTCCACCCAGGAGAACGTGCCACCTGTACGCCAGGTCTTGGACAGTTGCTGGTCGAGCGTCGCTTCGAAACCATAGATTTTCTCCGGCGCCCGGACGATCGGGGCGTTGATGCCGCCCGAGCGGGCCCCTAGGTCGTTCTTGCTCCAGAACATGGCAAAGCTGGCCTGGGTCTTGTTCCAGTTGGCGCGCACGCCCACCTCGTAGTTGTCCACCACCTGTGGCTGGGTGTTCAGTGTGGCAAAGGAGGCGCCAGCCGCCGCGTTGCGAAGCGTGAGGCCCATGTCCGGCAAGGAGAAGCCTTGGTTGTAGCTGGCGTAGAGGTTGATCCGGTCGTTCAGGTCGTACACCGCGCCCACATTGAAGAGCGTATCGCTGTAGCTCTTGCGGCCACCACCCACGACGCCGCCGTTGATGTTCGTGAAGTCGTTGACCTTGGCGTCCAGCTTCTCGTGGCGCAAGCCACCCCGTAACATCAACTGATCAGTGGTCTGCCACTCGAATTGGCCGTACAGGCCCGTGCTGATGATGTCGTAGGGAGGCGCCCAGGTCACGACCTTGCCGGTGCTCTGGAACACGCGCCCTCCCGTCGCGGCATAAACCGCCGCATCATGGACGTAGCCGGACTGCGAGGTCGTTTCACGTATGTGATCGGCTCCCCAGGTCATGGTCACGCCGTATTTTTCCGACAAGAGAGTATCGAATTCCAGTCGCCCGCCGTTCTTTGAGGAGTCGATGAAGGACTGGAAGATCTGGGGGCCGGCGCCCGAGCCGTTGTGGCGCTGAAACGGGGCGTAGATGGTCTTGTAATCCCGGGTGAAGAGCTGAGCGTGAAGCTTGCTGCCGAAAATGTCTTTGTTGTGGTAATCCGCTGAAAGTAGGCTGTTTTCCGTGCCTTCCTTCTTGTCCAGTTTCAGCCCGGAAATGGCGCGTGAGGTGTGTCCGCGCAGAGGGGATGTCGGCACGGAAGGGTCAGTGGTGTAGTCCGTGTCCTGATGAGCCTTGTAAGCCTGCGCTGTCAGCTGAATATTCTGCTGGGTGTCCAGTTGGTAGCCCAGCTTGCCCAGCAGGCTGTAGCTGCGGGTTTCAGCCAGGCTGCCTTGGTTCGCGCCCGAGGGGGGGATGCGGTCACCGTTGGCATCAAAGAAGGCGCCGGTTTGCTCCACGGCCAGGTTGGCCAGGAAGTTCAAACTGTCTTTCGAACCAGAGGAGGTGTGCCGGATCACCGTGCCCAAGCCTCCCGAGGGGTGGGGCAGCGCCAGATTGCTGCCTATTTCTGTCACGTGACTGGCAGAGCCACTGCCTTTGCGGGTGATGATGTTGACCACACCGCCCGTGGCGCCGTCGCCGTAGATGGCCGTCGCTCCCCGGATCACTTCGATGCGCTCCACTGCGGAGGGGTCAATCAGTGTGAGGATACGGGCGCCGTTGCGGTTGGTGCTTTGCGGCACGCCGTCAATCAAGACATTGAGGTTGCGGCCACGCAAGGTCTGCGTGAAGGTGCTGGGGGATTCGCGCCCCAGGCCAAAGCCGGGCACCAGCTTGCCGAGGATGTCGCCCAGGCCGCCGCCCGCGCCGACTTGTTTCTCGATTTCTTCACGGCGCACGACGGTGATCGATTGCGGAACCGAGTTGATCAATGCCTCGGAGCGGGTGGCTGTAACAGTTACTTCGGACAATGGCGTCTCGGACGCAGTCTCTTGGGCATGTGCCAGTGTTGTGCATGCGGCAGCGACAGCCAAGGCTAGCGCTTGGCTGGGAAGGCGATTTGGTTTGAATGCGCGTGGCAGCGCCCACAGGATGTTGCTGTTCATCTGTTTTCGGCTTAGAGGTTGTCCATGGACCTTCAAGGAATGAGGCCCGGCGATGCCCTGGGCAGTGCCTTGCAGCCCGTGCAGCTGCTGGGTAATTTGTGAAGGCCATCATCGACCGCTTGGGGATTGCGCTTTGTGACGGGAGCCTTCAGATCAGGGAGTTGAATTGTATACTAATGAGAACTATTTGTATTCAAATTGTAAAACCGTTTGACGGCGCATCTCCTGCTCAGCCACTCCTGCCCCATATCAATTGAATACCGCCAGAGCGTGCAGATTGAAGGAGGCGCTGAGGACGATCCACAGGAATTCAGACACCGATGTAGCCAACAATTCAGGAGGTGACTGCACACTGGGACGGAACGTTCAGGGCGTTTGACGCCTTCCACTTGCACAATGGCTATGTGGAGCCGGCCAACTCACTGCTGCAAGCAGCCAAGCATGGACTCCGTAGGGAATGTTGTACGCCACCCGAAATGGAACAGCCCCATCTGAATGAACCCCTGCCCGGCCCATGGCACCGAGGCACGGTGTGCTGCTTACTCCGGCAGATGGCACACCGCCTCGATGTTGTTGCCCTCAGGGTCAATGACGAAGGCGCCGTAGTAATGGGGGTGGTAGTCGGGGCGCAGGCCGGGCGCGCCGTTGTCCTTGCCGCCGGCGGCAATGGCGGCGGCATGGAAGGCGTCCACCTGGGCGCGGGTCCGGGCCTTCCATGCCAGATGGCAGCCCGTGGTGGCCGGTGGACCGCCGTAGGGGGAGGGGCCATCGATGAACCACACGTCCGCCTTCTTGCCGTCGGGTTCGGAGGGGTCGGGGTAGGCGAACCCGAGGATGTTCATGCCGAAGTTGCCGTCGAAGGAAACGCTGTAGCCCAGGGGCGCAAGGGCTGCGCTGTAAAACGCCTTGGTGCGTTGAATGTCGGTGACGCGGAAGGTCATGTGGTCAAGCATGGGGTGGCTCCTGTGGGGGTGGTCGTGCGCAGGCCGCACACCAATACTGTATGCGCATACAGCACTGTTTGGCAAGAGGCCCGTGATCTGGCTATAGGAGCCTGTCGGACTTGGTCAGGCCACGCAGGTCTGGTTGCGTCCCTGTGCCTTGGCTTGATAGAGCGCCTTGTCGGCGCGGGCCAGCATGGCGTCCAGGGTGTCCTGGGGGCCGAGCCAGGTGGTGAGGCCGATGCTCAGCCGACAGTCCAGCGCATGGCCCGAGGCGGCAGCCGCATGGATGCGCTGGGCCACGGCCTGGGCATCCTGGGCGCCGGTTTCGGGCAGCAGCACCACGAATTCTTCGCCGCCGTAGCGGCCCAGCCGGTCGGGGCGGCGCAGCACGGCCTGCGCGCGCTGGACGAAGTGCACCAGCACGGCGTCGCCATGCTGGTGGCCACGCGTGTCGTTCACCGCCTTGAAGTGGTCGAGGTCCAGCATCATGAGGGACGGGCCTTTGCCGGTGCGCTGGCTGCGCGCCAGTTCTTCCTCGAAACGCTCGAGCAGCGCGCGGCGGTTGAGCGTGTGCGTGAGTGCGTCGTGCGTGGCCAGGTGATTCAGCTCGGTGGTCAGGCGGTCGGTGGCCATGAGCACGGCACCAATGGACAGCATCAGCACGGTCAGCACATAGGCGCCGATGTACAGGGTCTGGTAGAGCGAGGGCTCCATCAGGTCGCTACCGGCACGGCCGACCAGGGTGGATGAAAGCCGGACAGCCAGCACCGCGATGTGCAGTGCCAGCACCACCTCCACCAGCCGTACCGGAAAGCGCTTGCCGCCATGGCACAGCAGAAAGCGCAGGTTGGCGGCATAGATGCAGATCATCAGCGCGGTGAAGCTCCCGAGCCGCAGGGGGTAGCTGGGGTGGCCATAGGTGAGCCAGGCGAACACCAGCGCCGAGAGTGCTGCAACCGTGCCCCACAGACGCCAGCCGCCACCGTGGCCCAGAAAGCGGCGGCAACCGACGTAAAAGGCCGTGGTGCCCAACAGCAACAGCGTGTTGGCCACCACCATCGAGAACAGGTCGGGGAACACGCCGCGCCCGCTGAACATCACGGTGGCCACCAGCCACATCAATGGCGCGCTGGCCCAATAGCCAATGCCCTGGATGCTCGGTGGGTAGTAGCGCCGCATGAAATACAGCACCACCGCCATCAAGGCCGCCATCAAGCCCGCCATGGCAATCAGGGAGCGCGGGTCAAGTTGGGTCATCGGGCGGGTGGGCGCTGCGCGGGAGTGGTTTTTTCAGTATAGCCATCGCCGCCCGATGCTGCTGTGCGGGGGCAATCGCGGTGCGCCATGGCCGCGCAGGATGAAGAATTGAAAGGGGATTTGGGTCTCAAGCGCCCTGGATTCAAGCGCTGAAAGCTATGTAGTTGATAGCGTTTTCAGGGTGTCGGAGTCTTGGGCTGGAAGTCGCAGTACGGCGCCACGGCGCATTCCCAGCAGCGCGGCTTGCGTGCCTGGCACACATAGCGGCCCAGCAAAATGAGCCAATGGTGCGAGTCCACCGCGTACTGCGGCGGCACGCGCTTTATCAGTTGCTGCTCCACCGCCAGCGGGTTCTTGCCGGGCGCCAGGCCCGTGCGGTTGCTGACGCGGAAGATGTGCGTGTCCACCGCCATGGTGGGCTGGCCAAACGCCACGTTGAGCACCACGTTGGCCGTCTTGCGGCCCACGCCGGGCAAGGCTTCGAGCGCCTCGCGCGTGCGCGGCACCTCGCCGCCATGGTGCTCCACCAGGATGCGGCAGGTCTGCAGCAGGTGCCGGGCCTTGCTCTTGTAGAGGCCGATGGTCTTGATGTAGCCCTCCAGCCCTTCGAGCCCGAGGCTCAGGATGGCCTGCGGCGTGTTCGCCACCGGGAACAGCTTGCGTGTGGCCTTGTTCACGCCCACGTCGGTGGCCTGGGCCGACAGCAGCACGGCGGCCAGCAGCTCGAACACGCTGGTGTATTCCAGCTCGGTGTTGGGCATCGGGTTGGCGGCCTTGAGGGTGGCGAAGAAGGGTTCGATCTGCGCGGTTTTCATGCCGCGCAGTGTAGGGGCAGAGCGCCTGCCGGGGGTATGGGCGCCCGGATGCAGGAAACCTGCATTCCGATTGGCGACAATGTGCAGTCTCCTGCCAACCAGAACTCCACGCCATGCAATTCGCCGACCGCCTGAACAACGTCGAAACCTCCGCCATCCGCGAACTCTTCAAACTGCTGGGCAAGCCCGGCATCATCAGCTTTGCCGGGGGCTTTCCGGACAGCGCCATGTTCGACGTGGACGGCATCCGCGCGGCCGTGGACCAGGCGCTGACCGAAGAGGCCGGCGCGGCGCTGCAGTACGGCGCCACCGAGGGCTACCAGCCGCTGCGCGAGCAGCTCAGCGCGTTCATGGCCAGCAAGGGCGCGCAGGGCGTGGCGCCCGAAAACCTCATCGTCACCACCGGCAGCCAGCAGGCGCTGGACCTGCTGGGCAAGACGCTCATCAGCCCCGGCGACAAGGTGATCGTCGAAGGCCCCACGTTTCTGGCCACGATCCAGTGCTTCCGCCTCTACGGCGCCGATCTCGTCAGTGCACCCATTGATGGCCATGGGGTGCAGATCGACGCGCTGGAAAAACTGATCGTCGAACACCGCCCCAAGTTTGTGTACCTGATCCCCACCTTCGGCAACCCCAGCGGTGCCATGCTGAACCTGGAGCGCCGCAAGAAGGTGCTGGAACTTGCCGTGAAGTACCAGACCGTGGTGGTCGAGGATGACCCCTATGGCGATCTGTATTTTGGCGAGGCGCCGCCACCCAGCCTGCTGGCGCTCTCGGCCACCGTGCCGGGCAGTCGCGAACTGCTGGTGCACTGCGGCAGCTTGAGCAAGGTGCTTTCGCCCGGCCTGCGCGTGGGCTGGATGATCGGTCCCGATCCGCTCTTGGCCCGGGCCACCATGTGCAAGCAGTTCAGCGATGCGCACACCAGCACCTTTGCCCAGGCCACGGCCGCGCAGTACCTCAAGGCCGGCCGCATGCCCGGCACGCTGGCCCATGTGCGCACGGTGTACGCCGAGCGTGCCCAGGCCATGGGCGATGCGCTGCGCAAGGAGCTGGGCGATGCCGTCGAGTTCGTGCAACCCCAGGGCGGCCTGTTCGTGTGGGCGCGCCTCACGGGCGCGGGCGGCAAGGTGGCGGATGGCAACGTGTTTGCCAAGCGAGCCATCGACAAGGGCGTGGCCTTCGTGCCCGGCACGCCGTTCTTCTGCGCCAACCCCGACCCCGCCACGTTGCGCCTGTCGTTCGCCACGGCGGACGTGGACAAGATCCGTGAGGGTGTGGCGCGCCTGGCGCAAGCCCTCTAACGCTGCCGGGAGTGCATCAAAAATAGGAGCGTGCTGCGCTTGTATTTATTGGGTTTCAATATGTTTTACCTGATTAGCGACATACCTCAGATTGTCGTGAACATTCAGCCATAGCAGTGCTCCAACAAGCAATGCCGAGTCATCGGCCCAGGAGCAGGCAATGTCCATGAATGCCATCCAGTTCCAGCGCGGCCTCTCACTGCCCCAGTTTCAGGCTCTCTACGGCAGTGAAGATCAATGTGAGCGCGCCCTGGTGGCCGCCCGCTGGCCCCATGGCTGGCAGTGTGCCCACTGCGGTTGCAAGCGCTTCTTTCTCACCCGCAATGGCTCCGGCCGCCAGCTGTGGGAGTGTTTTATCTGTGGCTACCAAAGCTCCAGCATCGTGGGCACCGTGATGGAGCACACCCATCTGCCGCTACGGCTGTGGTTTCTGGCCATGTACCTTCTCACCCAGCACAAGAACGCCATCAGCGCCCTGGCGCTCAAGCGCCAGCTCGGGGTGTCTTACAAGACAGCGTGGCTGCTCAAACACAAGCTGATGCAGACCATGGGCCAGCGCGATGCACGCTATGTGCTGAGCGGGCGTGTGGAGATTGATGATGCCTACCTTGGGGGCGAGCGCGCAGGCAGCATCAACGGTGGACGCAAGGCAGCCAACAAGACGGCCTTTGTGGCGGCCGTACAGACCAGCGAGGATGGCAGGCCGCTGTACCTGCGGCTGGTGCCAGTAGTGGACTTCACGAACCAGGAGATGGCGCAGTGGGCGCAGCGCCATTTGGCGCCGGGCTGTCATGTGGTCAGCGATGGCACGCATGCCTTTGCCCAGGTACGCCAGGCCAGCGCCACGCATGAGCGCCACGTCACGGGTGGTGGCCGCCAGGGGGCGCAGACGCCCCAGCTGCACTGGGTCAACACCCTGCTGGGCAATCTCAAGACCAGCATGGCGGGCACGTACCATTCGTTTGATCATGCCAAATATGCTGCACGCTACTTGGCTGAGTTCTGTTACCGCTTCAACCGCCGATATGACCTGCCCGCCATGCTACAGAGGCTGCTGCGGGCGCTGGCGACCACAAGGCCCCTTCCATTGAAGGAGCTGCGTGTCTGAGGTACGTAGCTAATCAGGTGTTTTATATCTGAAAGCCAATGAATATAAGCGCCAAAAGCTCTTTATTTGATAGCGCTTTCGAAGCGCCGCAGGGTTCATCCCGCTAGCCCCAGCGCGTGGAATACGCGTGCTGCGGCATAGGCGTCGTTGGCCGCGTACACCAGTTGCGACTCGGTCAGGCGCAGGTTGGCCCAGTTGGAGGTGGCCGCCTTTTTCGACTTGATGAAGCGGCGATTGAACAGCACGGCCACCGTGGCTTTTACGCCCATGTCCTTGCGGTAGCCGCGCTGGCGCAGCACGGTGTTGAGTTCCAGCACATCGGTGGCCTGCACGCCCAGCTTGTGCTGGATGCGCTTGCGGTCGTCGCCCAGGCCAAAGCCGGCCTTGGTCACACCGGGCCGGGTCAGCAGTTCGGCCACCAGGTCGCTGCAGTCGGGGTCGTGCAGCTGGAAGACCCAGGCGGCGTCGAGCGTGGCGAGTTGCACGATGTGCGGCCCCTCGGATTCCTGTCCCTTGGCGAAGGTGGGCCGGGATTCCGTGTCAAACCCCCAAAAGCGCGCGGCTGCGAGCGCGGCGCACGCGCGTTCGGCCTGGGCGCCTGTGGTGACCTGGTGGATGCGGTCCAGGCCCAGGCGCTCAAAGGGTTCGAGCAGCGCGATCTGCTCCTTGCCCGGAATGGGGTGGTGGGTGTGCATGGGCGCATTCTGCGCCATGTGGACCAAATCAGTGCGGCGTGCCCGGCAGGGGCGCGTCGTACGCGTCGTCGGTGCCGAGCATGGCAATCTGGTCGCGCCCCCGGCGCTTGGCCAGGTAGAGAGCCTGGTCGGCGCGGTCCAGCAGTTCGCGCAGGTTGCGGTCGGAGGGGTGGTGGGCGCTCAGGCCCATGCTGGTGGTGATGCGGTAGCTTTGCCCGGTGCTGTCGGTCAGCTCCAGCGTGCGGATGGCGTCGAGAATGCGCGCGGCCACGTCGCCGCCTTCCGACGGGGTGGTCAGCGGCAGCAGCAGGCCGAATTCTTCGCCGCCCAGGCGCCCCACGGTGTCGCTGGCGCGCAGATGGGTCTTGATGGTGCGGGCAAACTCCACCAGCACCCGGTCTCCCTCCAGGTGGCCAAAACGGTCGTTGATGGCCTTGAAGTGGTCCAGGTCGAGCATCAGCAGGGTCAGCGGCTCCCCTTGAGCGCATGCGCGCTGGAAGGTGGATTCGGCCAGTTCCAGGAAGGCCCGCCGGTTGGCCATGCCGGTGAGCATGTCGGTGGTGGCCAGGCGCTGCAGCTCGCGTTCCAGGTTTTTGCGCTGGGTGACATCGCGGTAGATGCCTTCGACGCCCGCGAAGTTGCCGTTGTGGTCGAACAGCGCGTGGCTGCTGATGGAGATGTCGATCACGGTGCCGTCCTTGCGCACCATCTGGCCCGGGAAGTCGGACACCTCGCCCTTTTCCATGATGGCGGCCTTGAAGGCGTCGCGGTCGGAGCTTTGCGGGTAGTACGACTCGGCCGTGCGGCCCTCGATCTCGTGCGGCTCGTAACCCAGCACGCGGCGCACGCCGGGCCCCACGTGCTGCACCACGCCCTGGGCGTTGGTGCGGTAGTACACATCCTGCATGCTCTCGAACAGGCGGCGGAAGGTCTGCTCGCTCTCGCGCAGCTGTTCCTGGATTTCGTTCTGGTGGGTCACGTCCATGCCGCACATCAGCAGCGCGGGTGCGCCGTCCAGGGCGATGGCCACCGTGGAGATCAGCACCATGCGCAGATGGCCCTGGCAGGTGCGAATGCGGAACTCAGACGGCTTGTTGGCTTGTCCTGCCTGCTCCGGCTCGCTGGCCTGGTGGATGCGGTTGCTCGAGCGCAGCTTGTCGAGCGTATGGACGAAGTCCGAAGGGGGCCTTCCCAGGAGCTGTTCAGGGCTGTCGGCTTCGAGCAGTGCCACGCTGGCCGCGTTGACCATGCGGATCACTCCTTGCTGGGTGACCAGCACGGCTACGGGCAGGGCGTGCAGCAGTTCGGGGTCGGTAAGCATGGGCAAGGGCTACCTGAGTTGTAACCCATTGTGGCACCACGGCAGGGTTTAGGGAATGCCGTGGGTGGCCAGAAACCACGGCAGCCAGCTCAGTCCAAAGGGGGCTGCAGCGCGGCGGCCGCAGCGCGCAGCTTGTCTTTTTTGCTCGGGCGCTTGCCCTTGATGCCCCCGGTGCCGGGTGCCGGGGTGTCGGGCGGGCTCTGTGTGGGCTCGAATCCGGGAATCTGCTCGCGCGGCACGGCTTGGTGCTGGCGTTTTTCAATCAGCCGGAAATGGGCCTCGGCCTCGGGGGTGATGAAGCTGATGGCCACGCCACGCTCGCCCGCGCGCCCGGTGCGGCCAATGCGGTGCACATGGTCCACGGCAGAGCGCGGCAGGTCGTAGTTGACCACGGCCGGCAGTTGCGCAATGTCGATGCCGCGCGCCGCCAGGTCGGTGGTCACGACCACCTGCCAGCGCTCGTCCTTGAATTCCTGCAGCACCTGCTTGCGTGCGCCCTGGCTCAGCCCGCCATGGAACGGCGAGGCGTAGATGCCTGCCTTATAGAGCTTTTCGGCCACATGCTCGGCCGCATATTGCGTGGCCACAAAGACCAGCACGCGCGGCCATTGCTGCTCCTGCACCAGATGGCGCAGCAGCTGGGTGCGGCGCGCGGCATCGACCTCAATGGCGCGCTGCGCGATGTCGGGGGTGTTTTCGGCGCTCTCGGCCACCTGCACGCGCACGGGGTCGTGCAGCAGGCCCTGCACCAGTTGTTCCACCCCGGGCGGGAAGGTGGCCGAGAACAGCAGGTTCTGGCGCTGGCGTGGCAGCAGGGCCAGCACGCGTTGCAGTTCTTCGGCAAAGCCCAGGTCGAGCAGGCGGTCGGCTTCGTCGAGCACCAGCAGGCCCACGTCAGCCAAGCTCAGCGCGTTGTGCTCCACCAGGTCGAGCAGGCGGCCCGGCGTGGCCACCACCACATCGGCGCCGCCGCGCAGCGCCATCATCTGCGGGTTGATGGAAACACCGCCAAACACCACGGCCACGCGGGGCGCATGGGGCAGGTGCCGCGCCAGGTTTTGCAGCACCTCGCCCACCTGGGCTGCCAGCTCCCGCGTGGGGGTCAGCACCAGGGCGCGTGGGCGCCGCGAGGGCTGCGTGCCCTGCAGTTGCTGCAGCAGCGGCAGGGCAAACGCGGCGGTTTTACCCGAGCCGGTTTGTGCCTGTCCCACCAGGTCGGCGCCGCGCAGGATGGCCGGAATCGCCTCGGCCTGGATGGGGGTGGGGCTGCGAAAGCCCAGCGCACCGGCGGCGGCAACAAGGGCAGGGGAAAGACCAAGGGAGGCAAAGGGCATGGCGGTGCGGCCGGGCCGCAAAACGGGTGAAAACAACCCGGCATTGTGCGGCACGGGCGCCAAGGCCGCCATAATCCGGGGCCCGCAATTCTTGAAGACCCCACCATGGCCGTTGCCCTTGACTCTGCTGCCATCACCCACGGCATCCAGCTCGCGGTGGCCCCTGTGTTTCTGCTCACCGCCGTGGCGGGCATGATCGGCGCGGTGGCCGGGCGCCTGGCCCGCATCATCGACCGGGCCCGCGTGGTGGAAGAGCGCGCCCGCACCCAGCCCGATTTTGTGGCGCAGGCGTACCAGGAATTGGGCCGATTGCGCACGCGCGGGCGGCTGGCCAATGGCTGCATTGCCCTGCTGACCTTGTGCTCCTTCCTGATCGGCATCACCATCATCCTGCTGTTTTTGGGCGAAACCACTGATTTCCAGGCCAACCGCATGGCGGTGGCGGGCTTCCTGGCCGGGGTGGGGTCGTTTCTGCTGGCGCTGGTGTGCTTTCTGGCCGAAACCGTGATGGCCACGCGCCTGCTCAACTTTCACCTGCTGCAAGCAGACCGCGCGCCATGAAGTCGCTGTCCGGTCTGGGCGGGCTGGTGTATTCCACCGAGGCGGGCCGCATGTGCCCGGCCTGCCGTCAACCCGTGGCGCAGTGCGCCTGCAAGAGCGCCCCGGTGCGCCCGGCTGGGGACGGCATTGCGCGCGTGGCCCGCGAGAGCAAGGGACGCGGCGGCAAGACCGTCACCCTGGTGCGCGGCCTGGCGCTGGACGATGCGGCGCTGGTGCAACTGGGCAAGCAGCTCAAGGCGGCTTGCGGCAGTGGTGGCACGGTCAAAGACGGCGTGATCGAGGTGCAGGGCGACCATGCCGACAAGGTGCTCGAATGGCTGCGCAAGCAGGGTCATGCCGCCAAGCGGGCTGGTGGCTGATTCCTTTTTGAATCACCCGGGTCGTCGTTGCTTCGCCTTGTCGTGCGACAGCACTGCCTGCGGCTTCGCGCCTGGACACGAATTGGAAAAGGAATGAAGGAGCCGCGCCGATGAACCCCGAGCACCTGCGCAAGCTGGGCGAAACCCGCATGCCCTTTGGCAAATACGAGGGCCGTCTGCTGGCCGACCTGCCCGGCAATTACCTCAACTGGTTTGCGCGCGAGGGTTTTCCACGCGGCGAACTGGGGCGCTTGCTGGCCCTGATGCACGAGATCGACCACAACGGCCTGTCCGCCCTGCTCGACCCTTTGCGTCCGAAAAACTGAAGCTCAGCCCGGCTTGCGCATCAGCACGACGTTGGCGCGGGGGATCTCGCACTGCCATGCGTGGCGCCGAGCAATGACCTCGAAGGTGCTGGCGCGGTAGAACACCACATGCGTCGGGTCGCGCCGGTAATGCCACTGGGCAAAGGCCTCGTCCCGGGTCTGGAAGCCCGTCATGATGCCCAGCCAGCCGCCCGGGCGCAGCAGCTGGTCGAGCCGGGCAAACTCTTCGGCGGGGTGGTGGAAATGTTCCGCGACTTCGGTGCAGGTGATGAAGTCATACGCCCCACCCAGCACCTCGGGGTCGTTGAAGAACAGCGGGTCGTACAGCGCCACCGCATGCCCTGCCTCGCGCAGCATGCCCGCCAGAGCGGGGCCGGGGCCACAGCCATAGTCCAGCCCGTGCGCACCGGGTGGCAGGCGCTCCAGCAGGGGTGTCGCCAGGCGGGCCAGGAAAGCCCGGTAGCCGCTGTCGCGCGGGTCGTTCTGGTGCAGGTCGTATTCGGCCCGCTCGGCGGCATGGTCGGGTCGCTGGGCCGGGTCGAGAAACGTTGCGTCGCACGCTTCGCAGCGCCAGTAGTTGCGTGTGTCGATGCGCTGGAAAGGGCGCGTTGCGTCGGCTTCGCAGACAGGGCAGTGCAATGGGGTGTCCTCGTGTCCGTCGGGATGATCTTGCTCGTGCGCGGGCCAAAAAAATGCCCGACAGCTTGCGCTGTCGGGCACTCGGGAAAGCGTCTTCAGTGCGCCGCCGAAACGGTGCTCAACTGCACTGGCAACCCCCCGAGCCGCCACAGCCACCCGCATTCTGGCGCACCTTGGCTTCGTAGTAGGGGAACAGCACGTTGTTTTCGAGGTGAATGTGGTTCATCAGGTCTTCGATGAGCTGACCAATGCCGGTGTAGAGCGCGCGCCAGGTGTTGCAGGCACCCATGGGGGGCGTGGCGTTGTTCGTCAGGGCATTGAGTTTTTCGATGACGTTGGTGTGGCTCACATGCTCCGCACGCATCACATTGATGGGCTGGGTCACGAAGGGGTTGCCACCGGCCTTGAGCATGGGGAACAGGATGCCTTCTTCCTTCTGCATGTGCGAGATCAGGTCGGCCTGCATGAACTCCAGCAGTTCGCCCAGACCGGCGGGAACGTCGGGGTTGGCGCGGTGCACGCTTTCCACGCGGTGCGCCATGCGAATGAGTTCGGGCAGTTGCGCGCGGTGCACTTCGTGGTAGCGCGAGAGGATGTGGTCGATCAGTGCCACGGGGTCGGAGGCTTCGGGCGCGGTGTCGGTGCGCTGCAACTGCGACAGCTCGGCCATGACGGCCTCCAGGTCCAGCCCCTTTTCGGCCACGGCGCTGGTCAGGCTGAGGTGCCCGCCGCAGCAAAAGTCGAGTTTCAATCGACGGAATACCGCAGTGGCACCGGGAATTTCAACGGCGATCTGTCCGATCGTCTGGTTGGGGCTCAGTGCATAAGCAGCGACTTCAGGGGGCAATACAGGAGCGTTCATGGGGATAACCCTAGGAAAGGTGCATAATATCTATACATTTTATATGATAAAATGCATGTCGCATGCCTGTTTTCCTTGATCTAGGACAAGCTCTATGAGGCTCACCCAGTGGACTGACTTCACCCTGCGGGTACTGATGTACTGCGCAGCCTGTGAAGGGCGCGAGCAACCCGTCACGATCAGCGAGGTGGCTGACAGCTATGGCATTTCCCGCAGCCATCTGACCAAAATCGTCCAGGAACTCTCTGCCATGGGGTTGCTGGAAACCACGCGCGGGCGGGGCGGCGGCATGCGCCTGATGAAGCCGGCGCGCATGATCAACGTCGGTGCGGTCGTGCGCGCGACCGAAACCGACTTCACCGTGGTCGAGTGCTTTGATCCCGACAACAACCAGTGCCGGCTGAGCAGCCATTGCCGCCTGCAAAGCGTGCTGGGGCAGGCCATCAAGAGCTTTTTTGCGGTACTGGACAACCTCACCCTCGAAGACCTGATGGCCCCCCCCCCATCGGCCAGCCAGTCCCTGTCGGGCGATGGCTACGTGCCGCTGGTGCCGGGCTTGCCCCGCGCCCTGGGGACGCCGTAGCCCGCTTTCAGGCGGGCGCTCGGCTCAGTGCACGGGCCCATAGCAGCCGAAGGCGCATGCCGATCTCGCTGGTGTAGCCCACAGAGGCCGCCCGCAGGTGGCCCTGCGCGTCCAGCACCAGCAGGGCCGGTACGGACTGCACGCCCAGGCGGCGTGCAAGTGCGCCGCTGTCATCGACCACGGTAGCCCAGGGCAGGCTGCGCTGGTCCAGCACGCGCTGAATCTGGGCCGCACCACCTGATTGCATGGCCACCGTGAGCACAGGCCAGTCGGTCTGCAGCCGGGTGATGTTGTGCTCCTCGGCGCGGCAGATGGGGCACCATTCGGCCCAGACATGCAGGGCCACCGGCTGGCCCGGGTGGCGGGCCCGCCAGGCGCTGAGCGTGGTCGATTCGCCGGTGCTCAGCAGCAGGGGCAGGTCTGGAACAGGCCCGGACGGCACATGGCGGGTTTGCCAGAGGTGGGCGCCTGCCAGCACGGCCAGAACCAGCAGCAGGGTGCCGACATGGGACCGCCAGTGAAATCGCAGCCGTGCGATCAGGCGCCGCCACAGTGGCTGGACGAAGGACATGGCCGCCCGGCCTGTCAGGGTTGCACCACTTCCAGCAGGCGGTCGAGCCCGCCGGTATTGATGGCGACCTGGGCCTGGGCGCGCACCGAGGGCTTGGCGCGGTAGGCTACCGACAGGCCCGCAGCTTCCATCATGGGCAGATCGTTGGCGCCATCGCCCACGGCAATGGTTTGCGATGGATCGATGCCCATGAGGGCCGCCAGTTCCAGCAAGGTACGGCGCTTTTCGGCACCGTCACAGATATCGCCCCAGTCCTGATCCACCATGCGGCCGGTGAGGTGGCCGCCTTCCACCTCCAGCAGGTTCGAGCGCGAGAACTGGATGCCCAGTGCAGCCTGCACGGGGCGGGCAAAGTAGGTGAACCCGCCGGACACCAGCAGTGTGGCGAGCCCTGCGCTCCGGCACGCCGCCACCAGGGCCTGCGCGCCGGGGGTGTATTGCATGCGCTCGCGCAGCACCTGGTCCATATGCGAGACGGGCACGCCGCGCAGCAGGGCCACACGCTGGCGCAGGCTTTCCTTGTAGTCGGTGATGACGCCCTGCATGGCCGCCTCGGTGATGGCGGCCACCTCGGCCTTGCGGCCAGCGGCGTCGGCGATTTCATCCACACACTCGATGTTGATGAGCGTGGAGTCCATGTCGAAGGCGATCAGCTTGAAGTCGGAGAGCTTCAGGGGAGGGGCAATGCCCTGGACGATGATGCCGGGCGCGAATTCGATAGCGTGGGTCATGGGTGTGGCGAGCAGCGAGGATGTGGAATCTTAACTTTCAGGGGCGCAGGTACAACCGGTCGGACCAGGTGGCCAGCCACTGCGGCCGGAACGCCACGAAGATGGCGCAGAGCATACCCGTGACGATGGCGTCGCCCCAGGCCATGAGCCAGTGCGCCACCAGCGAAAGCTGAGGGTCTACGCCGGGCAGCGGGCTGCCGATCCACTGAGCCAGCACGGCGGTGGTGAAGACGCAGAGCACGGTGCCCAGGAAGGCCCGGCCGAGGATGTAGACAAACATCTGCTCGCCGGTCAGGCGCCGCAGCAGGGCGCCCATCAGAAGGGCCAGCGTACCCGGCACCAGACCCTGCCAGACCGTGGCATGCAGGCTTTGCTGCCAGTCCATGGGCGAAATCAGTCCGGTGATGGCGCCCACGCCCAGCATCACCGGAACGGCCAGCGGCCAGCCCAGCATGAGTACCACCAGGCAGGCGCCGGACCACTGCAGCTGCAGCGGCATGGCGTGCAGCGCGGGCAGGGCCCATAGCCAGGGCTGGAGCACCAGCGTGGCCAGCAGCGGCGAGAGCAGCGGGCTGGCCTGGGGCTCGCCGTCTGGCCCTTGCCCGCCCGCCAACAGGCGCCAGGGCCGGGTGGACAGCGATGCGGCGAGCGCCAGCACGGCAATGAGCAGCTCGATCAACATGGCGGCAGACTATGTGAGCTATCGTCGGCAATCGATGCCACTGGCGCGGCCCAGGCCAGCAGAAGCCGCGCAAGGGCCGCCCCGCCGCGCGGGCGTCGTCCCCCCTCCCGCGAAGCAACGCGTAGCGAGAGAGGGTGTAAGGAGCGAAGCGACACAGGGGGGTGTTCCGTTTCAAGCCAGAGGCTGGCCCAGGCTGCGCAGCACGTCGCGCACCATCTGCGCGCGGGCCTTGGGGTCGGGCAGTTCGCGTTCGATACGCAGCTTTTCATTGCCGGCCAGCTTGATGTGCTTGTTCTTCTGGATCAGTTCGATGATGCGCATCGGCTCCACCGGCGGCTGGGGTTTGAAGGTGATGTGGATCACGCCGGGCGCCGCATCGACCTTGACCACACCGTAGGGTTGGCTCAGGCACCGCAGGCGGTGCACGTCGATGAGTGTCTGCGCCTGGGCAGGGAGTTTGCCGAAACGGTCCACGATCTCTTCGAGCAGGCCGTCGATCTGGTCGCTGGTGCGGGCCGTGGCGAGCTTTTTGTAGAACGAAAGGCGCAGGTGCACGTCGCCGCAGTAGTCGTCGGGCAGCAGGGCCGGGGCGTGCAGGTTGATGTCGGTGGTGACAGACAGTGGTGCCAGCAGGTCGGGTTCCTTGCCTGCCTTGAGGCAGCGCACGGCCTCGGCCAGCATCTCGTTGTAGAGCTGGAAGCCCACCTCCAGCATGTTGCCGCTCTGGTTCTCGCCCAGCACCTCACCGGCGCCGCGGATCTCCAGGTCGTGCATGGCAAGGTAGAAGCCGCTGCCCAGCTCTTCCATCTGCTGGATGGCATCGAGCCGCTGCTGGGCCTGCTTCGTCAGCCCCTCGGTGTCGGGCACCATGAGGTAAGCGTAGGCTTGGTGGTGGCTGCGGCCCACGCGGCCGCGCAGCTGGTGCAGCTGCGCCAGGCCGAACTTGTCGGCACGGCTCATGATAATGGTGTTGGCCGTGGGTACGTCGATCCCGGTTTCGATGATGGTCGAGCACAGCAGGATGTTGTAGCGCTGCGCCACGAAGTCGCGCATCACGCGCTCCAGCTCGCGCTCGGGCATCTGGCCGTGGGCCACAGCGATGCGGGCTTCGGGCAATATCTCTTCGAGCTTCTGGCGGCGGTTCTCGATGGTCTCAACCTCGTTGTGCAGGAAGTAGCACTGGCCGCCGCGCTTCAACTCGCGCAGCACGGCTTCGCGGATCACGCCCGTACCCTCGTTGCGCACGAAGGTCTTGATCGCCAGGCGCCGCTGCGGCGCGGTGGCGATGACGCTCAGGTCGCGCAGGCCTTCGAGCGCCATGCCCAGCGTGCGCGGGATGGGCGTGGCCGTGAGCGTGAGCACGTCCACCTCGGCACGCAGGGCCTTCATCTGCTCCTTGTGGCGCACGCCGAAGCGGTGTTCCTCGTCGATGATGAGCAGGCCCAGGTTGTGGAACTTGGTGGATTCGCTCAACAGTTTGTGCGTGCCCACCACGATGTCCACCGTGCCGTCGCCAATGCCCTTGATGGCCGCCGTGATCTCCTTGCCTGAGCGAAAGCGCGAGACCTCGGCCACCTTCACGGGCCACTTGCTGAAGCGGTCCACGAGCGTCTGGTAGTGCTGCTCGGCCAGCAGCGTGGTGGGCGCCAGAAACGCAACCTGCTTGCCGCCGGTGACGGCCACGAAGGCCGCGCGCAGGGCGACCTCGGTCTTGCCAAAGCCCACGTCGCCGCAGACCAGGCGGTCCATGGGGCGGGGCGAAATCATGTCCTGGATGACGGCGTGGATGGCGGCGTTCTGGTCGGCGGTTTCCTCGAAACCGAAGTCGGCCACGAACTGCTCGTAGTCCTGCGGTGAATAGCGGAACGCATGGCCCTCGCGTGCGGCGCGGCGGGCGTAGATGTTGAGCAGCTCGGCGGCCGAGTCGCGCACCTGCTCGGCAGCCTTGCGCTTGGCTTTCTCCCACTGGCCGCTGCCCAGCTTGTGCAGCGGCGCCTCGTCGGCGGAAACACCCGTGTAGCGGCTGATGAGCTGCAGCTGGCTCACGGGCACGTAAAGCACCGCCTCGCCCGCGTACTCGAGGTGCAGAAACTCCTGCAGCGCGGGCGAACCATCCGGGTTCTTGTTGCCCACGTCCATGTTGACCAGGCCCCGGTAGCGGCCGATGCCGTGCTGGCTGTGCACCACGGGGTCGCCTACGTTGAGTTCCGAGAGGTCCTTGATGAGCGCCTCGACGTCGCTCACCTGCTCTTGCTTCTTTCGCCGGCGCGTGGTGGGTCCGGCGGCGAACAGCTCTGTCTCGGTGACGAAATCGAGACCTTCCTCCATCCAGCGGAAGCCCGTGGTGAGCGCGGCCGTGGCGATGCCCACCTTCTCTTCGCCATGGCTCTGGAACTCGGCCAGCGAATCGAAGGCTGGCGGGTTCAGTTGCGAGGCACGCAGGAAGTCGAGCAGGCTTTCGCGCCGGCCGTCGCTCTCGGCCAGCAGCAGCACGCGGTGCTGCGTGTTGCGGATGTGCGCGTGCAGGCGGGCCAGTGGGTCTTCGGCGCCGCGCACCACCGACAGGTCGGTGTGCGGCTGAAAATGCGCGCTGTCGACCACGTCTTCGACGCCCGGACGCAGGGCCAGTTGTGCATGGGCCTTGCACTGGGTGTAGAACTGGTCGGCGCTCAGGAACAGGGCCTCGGGTGGCAGCACCGGGCGTTCGGGGTCGCCCTGCAGCAGGCGGAAGCGCTCGCGCGTGTCCTGCCAGAAGCGCTGGAAGGCGGGCTCCAGGTCGCCATGCAGCACCACCGTGGCGGCTTCGCCCAGGTAGTCGAACACCGTGGCGGTTTCGTCGAAGAACAGCGGCAGGTAGTACTCGATGCCGGCGGTGGCCACGCCGGCGCCCATGTCCTTGTAGATGCGGCTCTTGGTTGGATCGCCTTCGAGCATCTCACGCCAGCGCGCGCGAAAGCGCGCGCGCGCCGCTTCGTCCATCGGGAATTCGCGCCCGGGCAGCAGGCGCACCTCGGGCACGGGGTAGAGGCTGCGCTGGCTGTCCGGGTCGAAGGTGCGGATCGAGTCGATCTCGTCGTCGAACAGGTCCACGCGGAAGGGCTGCAGCGAACCCATGGGGAACAGGTCGATCAGGCCGCCGCGCACCGCGTATTCGCCCGGGCTTACCACCTGGGTCACATGGCTGTAGCCGGCCAGCGTGAGCTGGGCCTTGAGTCGGGCCTCGTCGAGCTTTTGCTTGACCTTGAAATGGAAGGTGTAGCCTGCCAGGAAGGACGGCGGCGCGAGCCGGTACAGCGCCGTGGTGGCCGGCACGATGACCACGTCGGCCCCGGTCTCGCGGTCTTTCTGGCTGATGCGCCACAGCGCGGCGAGCCGCTCGCTGATCAGGTCCTGGTGCGGCGAGAACTGGTCGTAGGGCAGGGTTTCCCAGTCGGGAAACAGCGCGCAGCGTAGCTCGGGCGCGAAGAACGCCATCTCGTCAATGAGACGCTGGGCGTCGGTTGCGTCGGCGGTGACGATGGCCGTGGTGCGGTGGGCGGCTTTCTCGCGTTCACCCAGGCGCGCCAGCAGCAGCGCGTCGGCGCTGCCGGTGGGGCGGGGCAGGGTGAAACGTTTGCCGGGGGAGAGTTTGGGTAGATCCATGCGCAGGAAAGGAGGGCCGCACATCTGCACGCGGCAAGCCAATGATGCGCCAGCCGGACGCAGCGGGAGGTGGATTTTAGAATGCCCCCATGACCGAACCTCTGATCCCTCCCTTGGCCACGTCCATCAGCGTGTCTCCGTCTGCGCCGGGAGACTACTGGGCTCTGCTGCCCTGTGCGGGCACGGGTTCGCGCGCGGTAGCGGCGGACGCCCATGCCTCGGCCCCGGGTTTGCCCAAGCAGTATCACCTGGTGGCAGGCCAGCCGATGGTGCTGCACACCCTGGCCGCTTTTGCCGGCGTGAACCGGCTGCGTGGCACGCTGGTGGCCGTGGCGCCGGGGGATCATTTTCTTGACGCCTACGCCAATCCCTCGTTTTTCACGGTCGATTGCGGCGGGCCCACGCGCGCAGACACGGTACTCGGCGGACTGCGCGCGTTGATCGAGCGAGGTGCGCGCGAACTGGACTGGGTGCTCGTGCACGATGCGGCACGCTGCCTCGTGACGTCCGAGCAGATTGATGCGCTCATTGATGCCTGCGCGCATGATGGCGTGGGCGGCCTGCTGGCACACAAGCTGGCCGACACTCTCAAGACAGCGACGGCCGGGCCGGGGGGGATCCGTGTGGCATCCACGGTGGACCGTGCCGACAAATGGCTGGCCCAGACACCGCAGATGTTCCGCATTGGCCCGCTGCGCAAGGCGCTGGAGCATGTGGGGCCGATCGTGACGGACGAGGCCAGCGCCATGGAGGCCATGGGCCTGCACCCGCGCCTGGTGCCTGGCAGCGCGTTGAACTTCAAGGTGACCTACCCGGAAGATTTCGTGCTGGCGCAGGCCGTGCTGGCGCAGCGCGGGCATGGCGCCACGCTGGAGCGCTTTGGCAGCGCGCGCGGGGTGGCGGGCGCGGCGTCGGGCAAAATTTTCTGATACGGCAGGGACCAGACATGAATTTCAGGATCGGGGAAGGTTGGGATGTGCACGCGCTGGTGCCAGGGCGCCGGCTCGTCATTGGCGGGGTGGACATTCCGCACACGGCGGGATTGCTGGGGCATTCCGATGCCGACGTGCTGCTGCACGCCATCACCGACGCCCTGCTGGGTGCTGCCGCGCTGGGCGACATCGGCACGCATTTCCCCGACACCGATGCGCAGTTTCGGGGCGCCGATTCGGTGGTGCTGTTGCAGGAGGCGGTACGCCGCGTGCGCACGCAGGGTTACGAGGTCGGCAACATCGACAGCACCGTGGTGGCGCAGGCGCCGCGCCTGGCGGCGCACATTCCAGCCATGCGCGAGCGCATTGCCGAAGCGCTCGGCCTGGGCCTGGACCAGGTGAACGTCAAGGCCAAGACGGCAGAGCGCATGGGCCCGGTGGGCCAGTGCTTGGCCATCGAGGCGCGGGCCGTGGCCTTTTTGCTGAAGGCCTGATCTCGGCCCGGCCGCCCGGCTGCGCATCGCCCACAGCGTTTGCAAAGGGCGCGATCCAGGCAAGAGAAGCAACCGTCTTGAAAGTCAAGCGCGATGCAGGGCTGGATTCCAGGGGGTGCCGTGTTTAGCGATCGCGTTGAGCATGGTCAGCAG
>MESL01000025.1 GCA_001770955.1 Burkholderiales bacterium RIFCSPLOWO2_12_FULL_65_40
ACAAGGCGGGAGCCACGATGAACGAAGTGGTGACGGCGATCCGGCGGGTGACGGACATCATGGGCGAGATCAGCGCGGCCAGCAGCGAGCAGAGCGCCGGTGTGGGCCAGGTGGGAGAGGCCATCACGCAGATGGACCAGGCTACGCAGCAGAACGCGGCCCTGGTCGAGCAGATGGCCGCTGCCGCTGGCAGCCTGAGCAGCCAGGCGCAGGAGCTGGTGGATGCCGTGGCCTTCTTCAAGCTGTCCCAGGGCCAGGGGACCGTCAGGACGGCGGCGGCCCCCCGGAGCGCTCCCATTGCCCGCCCCGCCGTGCCCCGTCCAGCTCCGGCAGCCCGGGTGGTGGCGCGCAAGCAGGCCACGCCGGGCCTGGCCGCCCCCGCTCCCGCACCGAAGTCTGTTGCAAAGGCAGCACCGTCCGCGTCCGCTGAAGACTGGGAAAGCTTCTGAGTCCATCTGCACCTTCTGACCTGAACGCTTGCCCCAGCGTATTCAGGGTAAAGTTGCGCCACAATAAGATTCATGTAAAATGAATCTTATTGCATGCCGTCCAGACCCCCGAACCCGGCCTGGTGCCCCAACCCATGACACACCCCTTACCCCCCCTCCTGCCCACGGGCCATGCGGCTCAGCAGCCCGCGGCGCTGGAGGGCTGGCCCCTGCTGCGGCTGGGCTTCCGGCCCTTTTATCTGGGTGCTGCCTTGCTGGCGTGCCTGTCGGTGCCGCTCTGGATCGCCATTTTTCTCGGGCAGGTCCAGCTGGATTTGCCGGTGTCTCCGCTGCTCTGGCATGCCCATGAAATGCTGTTCGGCTTTGCGGCCGGGGTCATCATCGGCTTTCTGCTGACTGCCGTGAAAGCCTGGACCGGGCTGGCCACGCCACGCGGTGCGGTGCTGGGCGTGCTGGCAATGCTCTGGCTGGCCGCACGGGTGGCCGCGGTGGTGGCGCCCTACCCGGTGTATGCCGCGCTGGACGTGGCCCTGCTGCCTGCGGTGGCGATCATCCTTTTGCGGCTGCTGCTGAAGGCAGGCAACAAACGCAACCTGCCCCTGATCTCCATCTTGCTGCTGCTGTCGGCTGCTAATGGGGTGTTCCACTTGGCCGTCATGGGGGTGCTCAATGTGCCGCCAGTGCAGGCGCTGTATGCGGGCCTGGCGCTCATCGTGATGATCGAGTGCGTGATGGCGGGGCGCGTGGTGCCCATGTTCACCAAGAACGTGACGCCTGGCCTGGTGATCAACATGGCACGCAAGTTTGAACTCTCCACGCTGGCCGTGACGGGGGTGGCGCTGGCCCTCTGGGTTTTTGCTCCGCCCGGGCCCGTGACCCTGGTGGCCTGCGCGCTGGCAGCCGTGCTGCATGCCGCGCGCCTGTGGCAATGGCACCCGCAGGTCACGTTCAAGCGTCCGATCTTGTGGATTCTGCACGCGGCCTACGCCTGGATTCCGGTGGGGTTTGCATTGCTGGCTATGGCGCAACTGGGCTGGGTGGGCATGTCTCTGGCCGTGCACGCGTTCGCCGTGGGCGCCACGGGGGGCTTGATCATCGGCATGGTCACCCGCACGGCACGTGGCCATACCGGGCGGCTTTTGCAGGTCTCGCGGGCTGAAGTGCTGGCCTATGCACTGGTGATGGGCGCCGCCGTGCTGCGTGTGCTGTTGCCCGCCGTGCTGCCGCAATGGTATGGCCCGGCCCTGGCGGTGGCTGCCGTGGCCTGGGCTGTGGCCTTCGCCATCTATCTGGTGATCTATACCCCCTGGCTGGCACAGACCCGGCTTGATGGGAAAGACGGCTGAAATTTCCCGTCAGGCAGGCACACCGGACCGGTTCGTCAATATCTTCTTTTTTTCTCCATCCACGCCCAGAAAGGCCCTTTCCATGCTTCCCACCCAGTCCCCCGTGATCGACGTGCGCACCATCGAGCCGCGTGAACGCCATGTGCAGATCTTCGGCCGTCTGGACGCACTGCGTGCCGGCGAGGCGCTGCAGATCGTCAACGACCATGACCCGGTGCCGCTGCGCCACCAGATCGAGTCGCGCACGCCCGGCCAGTTCCAGTGGGCCTATCTGCAGTCCGGTCCGGACCAGTGGCGCGTGCTGATCAGCAAGCTCGAAGCCAAGGCGGCTGCGGCCGAGGCCGAGGACTCCTGCTGCTCCGGCGGCGCCTGCTGCGGCTGAAATGAAACTCCCCCCTGAGTCGCCTTTGGCGCCTTCCCCCCGCTCTCGCAGCGCTGCGCGCTGCGGGCAGGGGGACGCCGCCGGTGCGGCGGCCCTTGCACGGCGGCCCTGGCCTGGGGCGCGCCAGTTTCATGCGTCGCGGGGGCCGCTGGCCTGGGCCGCGTTCGCTTCATGCTCCGTAGGTGGAGCAAACGCAATGGCTTGCTGATGCCTACCGGCTACGGCCGATCCAATCTCCTGGTGCGCCACAGCCCGCGAAAGCGGGCTGTGGCGTTTTGGGCTACAAACCGAGCGACAGCATGGCCGCCTCGGACATCATGGAGCGGCTCCAGGGCGGGTCGAACACCATGTTCACCGTGATCTCGCCCACGCGCGGCAGGGCCAGCACCTTGTCGCACACCTCGTCAGCGATCGCTTCGCCCATGCCGCAGCCCACCGAGGTCAGCGTCATGTCGATTACCACGCGCACCTTCTCGCTGTCTTCGAGCGCTTCGAGTTCGCAGCGGTAGATGAGGCCCAGTTCCACGATGTTGACCGGGATCTCCGGGTCGTAGCAGGTGCGTAGCGTCTGCCAGACCAGGTCGCTCACATCGCTGATTTCCACCGTTTCCGGCAAGGCCAGCGCTGCGGGCGGCTGCTTACCGATGGCGTCGGCATCGGCACCGCGCAGGCGCACAAGCTGGCCTTGCACGAGCATGGTGAACGAGGAGCCCAGCGCCTGTGTGATCTGCGCCAGGGTGCCGGCCTCCAGTTCCATGGGCGAGCCGTCAGGAATGCACTCCACCTGCACCGGGCGACGCACCAGCACATCTTCGCGGTGGCGTTTCATCATGGGGCTTCCTCCAGGGTGACTGTCGGCGCGTCTAAGCTTTGCGCCTCTTGTGCCAGTGCGTGCATGAGGGCGTGCCAGCCCAGCAGCGCGCACTTGATGCGGCTGGGGTAGCGGCCCACGCCGGCCAGGCTCACCAGCTTGCCCAGCGGTGCGGCTTCGGGCTCGGCCTCGCCCGTCAGCACGGCGCGGAAATGCTGCTGGAGTTGCTGTGCAAACGCGACGTCGCGGCCCTTGACCGCCTCGCCCATCATCGAGGTGGACGCAATGCAGATGGCGCAGCCCTGGCCGCTGAAGCGGATGTCGTGCACGCAGCCGTCCCGCAACTCCAGTTCCACGGCGATGTTGTCGCCGCACTGCGGGTTGGTGCCGCGCGCCTGGTGCGTGGGGTGGGCCAGGTGGCCAAAATTGCGCGGCGCGCGCTTGTGCTCCAGCACCACCTCCTGGTACAGGTCGTTTTCCGGGGTGTTCATTTCAGTTCTCCATGATGCTGTGCGGTACCCACGACGCATGGAACTGGCGCGGCCCAGGCCAGCGGCCACCGTGCTAGGGCCGCCCCGCCGCACCGGTGGCGTCCCCCTGCCCGCATCGCGCAGCGATGCGAAAGCGGGGGGAAGGAGCAAAGCGACATAGGGGGGTGTTTCACTTCAATATCTCCAGTGCGTGTGCCACGCCCGCGATCAGGCGTTCCACTTCCTCGTGGGTGTTGTAGGCGGCGAACGAGGCCCGGGTGGTGGGCCCCAGGCCCAGGTGGTCGAGCAGCGGCTGGGCACAGTGGTGGCCCGTGCGCACGGCGATGCCTTGCCCGTCGAGCATCGTGCCGATGTCGTGCGGGTGCACGCCCTCAGCTACGAAGGACACCAGCGCTGATTGGTGGGCATGCGGCGTCAGCACGGTGACGCCGTCGATCGCCGCCAGCCCCGTGGCCGCATGCGCGCGCAGCGCGTGCACATGCGCATCGATGGCGGCACGGCCGGTGCGTTGGATGAACGCTGCCGCCGCCGCCAGGCCCACGGCGCCCGCCACGTTGGGCGTGCCGCCTTCGAGCCGGGCCGGCAGGCCGGCAAAGCCCGCGCTGTCGTAGCTGACCCATTCCACCATGTCGCCGCCCAGGCGCAGCGGCGCCAGACGCTCCAGCGCGGCGCGCCGGCCGACCAGCGCACCGGTGCCCATGGGGCCGTACATCTTGTGGCCCGAGAAGGCCATGAAGTCGCAGTCCAGCGCTGTGAGGCCGGGCATGGCGTGGCCCACGGCCTGCGCGGCGTCGAGCACCGTGAGCGCACCGGCACGCGCCGCCAGGGCCAGCAGGGCCTCGTAGGGCGGGCGCTCGCCGGTGGCGTTGGCGCCGGCCGTGAGGGCCAGCACGCGTGTGCGCGGCGTCAGCAGGCGCTCCAGGTCAGCGGTGTGCAGGTGCCCCTGCGCATCGGGCAGCAGGATGCGCAGCATCGCGCCGCTGCGGCGCGCGGCCTGCTGCCAGGGCACAAGGTTGGCGTGGTGCTCCAGGCCGCTGACGATGATTTCGTCGCCCGGATGCAGCCAGGCCGCCTCGGGGCCGCTGGCCCAGAGGCCGTGCGCCACGAGGTTCAGCGCCTCGGTGGTGCCTGAGGTGAAGACGAGTTCATGGTCCGCCCCCGCGCCCACGAAGCGCTTGAGTTCGCTGCGCGCGCACTCGAAGGCATCGGTGGCGCGCTGGCTCAGCGTGTGCACGCCCCGGTGGATGTTGGCGCGGTCGTGTGCCTCGAAAGCGCGCAGGGCGTCGAGCACGGCCAGTGGCATCTGCGTGGTGGCGGCGTTGTCGAGGTAGGCCAGCGGCTGGCCGTGGATGCGCTGCGCCAGCACCGGGAACTGTGCGCGCAGGCTGCTTCCCAGGCAGATCGTGGCGTGCATGTCACCCATGGTGGACCTCCTGCGCGGATGCGAGCTGGCGTGCGATGGCCTGCGCCAGCCAGCCGCTGTCTTGCCAGGTCACGAGCAACTCGGGGTGGTCGATGCAGCGCTCCAGCAGCGCATGGGCCATGCCCTCGACGATCAGCGCGCGTGCGCTGGCGTCGTCCAGCCCGCGCTGGCGGGCATAGAACAGGGCTTCTTCGGGCAGGGCGCCCCAGGTGGCGCCGTGCGCGGCCTGCACCTGGTCGTGCAGGATTTCGAGGTGCGGGCGCAGCACCAACCGGGGCTGGCCCGCGAGCGGAATGCCGGTGAGGCGCTGGCGCACGGCGGCCTCGTCGGCGCCGGGGGCGATGCGCGTGTGGGCGTTGGCCACCACGCGCGCGCCGCCGCTGGCCAGCGCGAGGGACTCGACCTGGCTGGTGGTGTGGGCCACGTGGTGCACCGTGTGCACCTGCTGCTCCAGCGCCTGGCTGGATGCCAGCAGCAGGCCCGCCGAGCGCGCTGTAGCGTGGTGGCCCTGCAGGTCGAGCGTAGTGCGCTGCAGGTGGTAGGGGGCGTCCGTGGCCACCAGAGCCTGTTCATAGCGGGCGTGCGGGTCCAGCCGCGCATGGATGTGGTGTGCGACCTGGTCCCGGGGGCCGGGCGCGGCGATGCGCAGGTGCTGCAGCGTGGCACCGGCACCGAGGTGGATGTGTGCGTGCAGGTTTTGCGCCACGCCCCGGTCGCACTGCGCGGGCTCGCGCTCGTGCGTTTCGATGAGCACGCAGTGCACGCCAGCCTCGACGTCGAGCACCAGCAGGGGCGCCTCAGCTTCCGCACGCGGCTGGTGGCGCAGTTGCAGCCACACGGTGCCCTGGTCGGGGCCGGTCTTGCCGGGTGTGGCCTGGACGCGCAGGCGCAGTCCCTGACGACACAGCGCGCGGTGGGCCCAGGCAAAGGGGGCAGCGTCGCCTTCGCCGGGCTGCGGCAGGCCGGCGAAAAGTTCGGCGCGCTGCGCCGGGTCCTGCGCATCCAGCCAGCGGGCCTGCACGCCGCCCTGTGGGGCATTGCGCACGGGGTGCAGCGTCCAGCCGGCGCCGGCCAGCGGCGGGGCATCGCAGGCGGGCTCCGCGTTGCCGGCCGGCCCTTCGAGCCAGGTGTTGGCGCCGGGTGGCGGCAGGTGGCGGAAGGATTCGTTGCGGGGCGCGATCCAGCCCTGCATGCGCAGGTGGTCGCGGGCGGCCAGGGTGTTGGCGCGGGCGGTGTCCATGCTCAGGCCTCCACGGCTTCGGCCGCGCGCGCAAAACCGGTGCGCGCAATGCCGCGCGCCAGTTCCAGGTCGCCCGACTCGGCGATGCAGCCCTGGTCCAGCCGCAGCACGGCATCGGGATCCAACGACTCGATCAGTTGCAGGTAGTGCGACACCACCACGAAGGCCGTGCCCTGGGCGCGCAGGTTTTGCACCAGCCGCACCACGGCGCGCACGCCATCCACGTCCATGCCGGAGTCGATTTCGTCGAGCACGGCCAGGCGCGGCCGCAGCAGGGCCAGTTGCAGCAGCTCGTTGCGTTTGCGCTCGCCGCCCGAAAAGCCCTCGTTGACCGGGCGGCCCAGCATGGCGTCGGGCAGACCGAGCTGCTGGGCAGCCTCGCGCGCGCTGGCCAGGAAGTCGAAGGCGTCGAGCGGCTCCTGTCCGCGCGCCTCGCGCACGGCGTTGAGGGCGCTGCGGATGAACAGGTTGTTCTTCACGCCCGGAATGTCGGGCGGCGCCTGGAACGAGACGAACAGGCCAGCGCGGGCGCGCTCGTGCGCGTTCATCGCCAGCAGGTCCTGGCCGCCGAACTGTGCCTGCCCGGAGGCGACGCGGTAGTTCGGGTGGCCCGCGAGCGTGAGGCCCAGCGTGCTCTTGCCGCTGCCGTTGGCGCCCATCAGCACCACCAGGGCGCCGGGCGCCACGTCGAGCGAGACCGACTTGAGCACGTTGCGCTCGCCCACGTCGACACGCAGATCGCGCACTTGGAGCAGGGGGGAGGGGGTCGTCATGGGGGTGTCCTTTTCAAATTTGATAGCTGGCGGCGCTGGATGGGTAAGGGCTGGAGTCTGTTTTGGCTTGTAGAATCCGTTTTTCAGCCCACGGCGCCTTCGAGCGAGACCGCCAGCAGGGCCTTGGCCTCCAGGGCGAATTCCATCGGCAGTTCGTCCAGCACAGCCTGACAAAAGCCGCCGACGATGAGTGCCGTGGCGTCTTGTGGGGCGATGCCGCGCTGCTGGCAGTAGAACAAGCGCTCTTCGGAGATCCGTGTGGTGGTAGCCTCGTGCTCCACCACGGCGTCGCTGCGCGAGGTGTCGATGTACGGGAAGGTGTGCGCGCCGCAGTCCGGGCCGATGAGCAGCGAGTCGCACTGCGTGTGGTTGCGTGCACCCTGCGCGCCCCCGTTCACGCGCACCAGCCCCCGGTAGCTGTTCTGTGCGTGGCCTGCACTGATGCCCTTGGAGACGATGCGGCTGGTGGTGTTCTTGCCCAGGTGGATCATCTTGGTGCCGGTGTCTGCCTGCTGGAAGTGGTTGGACACGGCAATCGAATGGAACTCGCCACTTGAATCGTCGCCGCGTAGCACCACGCTGGGGTATTTCCAGGTGATGGCCGAGCCGGTCTCGATCTGCGTCCAGGCGATGCGCGAGCGCTGGCCCGCGGCCAGGCCGCGCTTGGTCACAAAGTTGTAGATGCCGCCGCGCCCGTGTTCGTCGCCGGGGTACCAGTTCTGCACCGTGGAGTATTTGATGAAGGCATCGTCGTGCGCCACCAGCTCCACCACGGCGGCGTGGAGCTGGTGCTCGTCGCGCTGTGGTGCGGTGCAGCCTTCGAGGTAACTCACGTGGCTGCCCTCCTCGGCAATGATCAGCGTGCGCTCGAACTGCCCGGTGTTGCGCGCGTTGATGCGGAAGTAGGACGACAGCTCCATGGGGCACTTCACACCCTTGGGGATGTGGACAAACGAGCCGTCGGAGAACACCGCCGAGTTGAGCGCGGCATAAAAGTTGTCGGCCACCGGCACCACGCTGCCCAGGTAACGCTCGATCAACTCCGGGTGGTGCTCCACGGCGTGCGAGAACGAGCAGAAGAGCACGCCCACCGCTGCCAGCTGCTCACGGAAGGTGGTGCCGACCGACACCGAATCGAACACTGCATCCACGGCCACACCGGCCAGTCGGGCGCGTTCGTGCAGCGGCACGCCGAGCTTTTCGTAGGTTTCCAGCAGCTTGGGGTCCACTTCGGCCAGGCTTTTCGGGCCATCCTTGAGGGATTTGGGGGCCGAGTAGTAGCAGAGCGCCTGGAAGTCGATGGGCTCCACATGCAGCCGGCCCCAGTCCGGCGGCTCCATGGCCTGCCAGCGCGCAAAGGCGGCCAAGCGCCACTGCAACAGGAAGTCGGGCTCGCGCTTGCACCGTGAGATGGCGCGGATCGTGCTCTCGTCCAGCCCCGGAGGCAGGGCGTCGGATTCGATGTCGGTGATGAAACCGTGCTGGTAGGGGCGATCGAGTGCCTGCGTCAGCGGGGCTGCCTGCTCAGCGCGGGACATAGGGTGCCTCCAAGCCGTGGAGTGTGTGCCGTGCGAGGGCAAGTGGGTTGCCAGTGGCACCAGGAGCAGGGGTCATGGGTGGGGCCTTGATTGCGGTGTTTTAATATGCATAGCGTATGCATCTTTAATGGGCGCCGCAAGTTGAAGCCCCTGTGACCGCGCCACTGCCATGGGCATCGACGGGCCTGGGGTCGTGCATAAATGACACAAAGACGGCCTATGCTGCCCGTATGTACGAGGACGCCATCCCCTGTGGCGACGGGATGGTAGACAATGATTTACATGCCGTAGCACATCCCTCCTGACCGATGCACACCACCACGCCCCTTCAACGACAGTGGCTGCTTTCGCTGCTGGTGTTTGCATGCGGCCTTCTGCTGGTGGTGGCATGGGTGCGTCACTCGGAGCAGTTGCAGCGCGAAAAGAGCATGGCGCTGGCCACCGATCTGGCCGCAGACCACGCCCAGTCGTTGCAGCGCGGCATCGAGCGCGCCCTGTCGGCTACCTACGCCATTGCGGCGCTGGTGCGTCAGGGCCATGGCAAGGTGGAGGGGTTTGAAGGTATTGCCACTGAAATGCTGCCCTTTTATCCGGGCATCGCCGCACTGGGCCTCTCGCCTGGCGGCGTGATCTGCTGTGTGGTGCCTTTGGCAGGCAACGAGAAGAGCATCGGCTTCAACCAGCTGAAAGATACTGCGCAAAACAAGGAAGCCCGGCTGGCGCGCGATACCGGGCACCTGACGCTGGCCGGCCCGCTCATGCTGGCCCAGGGCGGTATGGGGGTGGTGGGGCGGTTGCCCATCTTTTTGTCGGACCTCGACGGCGAGCGCCGCTTTTGGGGGTTTACCTACGTCACGCTGCGCTTTCCCGAGTCGCTCGATGCAGCCCGCTTTCCCCTGCTGCGTGAGCGGGGGTATGCCTACGAGTTGTGGCGCGTGGTGCCGGACACCGGCGTGCGCCAGCGCATCGAGGCGTGGAACGAGCAGGCGCTGACCCATCCTGTCGAGCGCACACTCCAGTTGCCCAACGGCGTGTGGACCTTGAGTGTGGCCCCCGTCAACGGGTGGGTTGACACCGCAAGTCTGGTGATGGAGGCCATGGTCGGTGTCCTCGTCAGCGGCCTGTTGGCCTATCTGGCCTGGCTGCTGTATGCCATGCGGCTGCGCGACACCCAGCTGGAGGCACTGGTGGCCGAGCGAACTGCTGAAATTCTGGCCACCCAGCAGCACCTGGAGGCTACGGTCAATGCCATTCCCGACATGCTGTTCGAAGTGGGGCTCGATGGGCGCTACTTCAGCACCCATTCACCACGCGAGGAACTGCTGGCACGGCCCAGCAACGAGCTGCTGGGCCGTACGGTGCAGGAGGTCATGCCGCCGGAGCCGGCCCGCAAGGTGCTCGATGCGCTGCAGGAGGCGAATGAGAAGACCTGGTCCGTCGGGACACAGATCTGCCTTCCGCTGGAGATCGGGCCGCGCTGGTTTGAACTGTCCGTCGCCCGCAAGGCGGTCGCCCCCGGTGAGGCGCCCCGGTTTGTGGTGCTTTCGCGCGACATCACCAAGAACAAGGAAGCTGAGGAGAAAGTGCTCCAGCTGGCGCACTTCGACGTTCTGACCGGCCTGCCCAACCGCAGTCTCCTGGCCGACCGTTGCCAGTACGCCCTGAGTTGCGCACAGCGAAACCACCAGTCGGTTGCGCTGATGTTTCTGGACCTGGACCATTTCAAGAACGTCAATGATTCGCTGGGCCACCGGGTGGGCGATGCCTTGCTGCGTGCATTGGCCCGGCGCCTGAGCACCCTGGTGCGTGAGCAGGACACGGTGTCGCGCCTCAGCGGGGACGAATTCATCCTGGTGCTGCCCGAGACCGATGCCCTGGGAGCGGCCCATGTGGCCGAAAAGCTGCTGCAGGCGGCAGCCGATCCGTTCGAGATCGAATCGCACGAGCTGATCGTGACCCCGAGCATCGGCATTGCGATGTACCCCAACGACGGAGCCGATTTCGACACCTTGTCGCGTTGCGCCGATGCGGCCATGTACTCCGCCAAACAGCACGGCCGCAACCACTACCGCTTCTTCACGGCCGAGATGCAGGCACGTTCCGAGCGCAGCCTGATGCTGGAGAACGCACTGCGCCGGGCGCTCGAGCGCAACCAGCTCCAGCTGCACTACCAGCCCCAGGTTTCGTTGGCCACGGGCACCATCATCGGAGCCGAGGCCCTGCTGCGCTGGAACCACCCAGAGCTGGGGGCCGTGTCTCCGGCCGAATTCATCCCGGTGGCCGAGAGCAGCGGCATGATTTTGCCGATCGGCGAATGGGTGCTGCGCACGGCCACGCGGCAGCTCCAGGAGTGGATGCAGGCCGGTCACACCCTGACCATGGCGGTGAACCTGTCGATGGTGCAGTTCCGCCAATCTGATTTTCCGCAGCTGATCGACAGCATCCTGGCGCAGACTGCGCTGCCCGCGCATTGCCTGGAGCTGGAGCTGACCGAGGGTGTGGCGATGACCGACCCGGTCACGGCCATTGCCATGATGGACAAGCTGCACCAGCGCGGCGTGCTGCTGTCCATCGACGATTTCGGCACCGGTTATTCGTCGCTCAGCCACCTCAAGCGGTTCAAGGTCTACAAGCTCAAGATCGACCAGTCTTTCGTGCGCGACATCACGGACGACCCGGACGACCGCGCCATCGTCAGCGCCATCATCTCCATGGCCGACAGCCTGGGCATGCAGACCATCGCCGAGGGGGTGGAGACCGCAGGGCAACTGGCCTTTCTGCAGGAGCAGGGTTGCACCGAGGTGCAGGGCTATTACTACAGCCGGCCCGTGCCGGCCGGGCAGTTCCAGCAATTGCTGGAACAAGGGCTGGGCAAGCGCTGAGACCTATGCGTGCGTGCGCAGGGGGCTGCGCGCCTGGAGATGCTCAAGGTATTGCTCCATCCCGGCGGTTTCGCGCTGCAGGTAGCGGTCCACCGCATCGGCAAAGGCCGGGTGGGCCAGCCAGTGTGCGCTGTGCGTGGGCACCGGCAACAGGGCGCGGGCCATCTTGTGTTCGCCCTGTGCGCCGCCTTCGAAACGCAGCACGCCGTGCGCAATGCACCACTGCAGCGGCTGGTAGTAACAGGCCTCGAAGTGCAAGCAGTCCACGCGCTCCAGCGCACCCCAGTAGCGGCCGTAGGCTACCATTTCAGAGTGATTTTGGCCTCCAGCGCTTGATGGATAAGCGCTGATAGCTATCAAACTGGAAGCAATGGGTTGGCCCTGGCGTTCCGCAATGAACAGCAGCCAGGCTTCAGGCATGTGCTCCGCCATGCGCTGGAAGAAGTCGCGCGTGAGGTAGGGCGGGTTGCCATGTTCGAGGTAGGTGCGTTCGTAGCAGCGGTAGAAAAAATCCCAGTCACGCGCCTGGATGTCGGTGCCTCGCAGCCAGCGAAACGTGACGCCGGCATCCTGCACGCGGCGGCGCTCCTGGCGGATTTTCTTGCGTTTGTCCTGCGCGAGACGGGACAGAAAATCGTCGAAATCGCGGTAGGCTACCGAGCCGCCGCCGGGCGCGCTTCCGAAGGCGGCGAGGGCACCCTCGGGGGGCAGCGAGGACACGCCAGTGCCGAGCGTGGGGGCCGCCGAGCCGCCGCCGGGCCGCCCCAAGGCGGGGAGGGCCCCCTCGGGGGGCAACGAGGACACGCCAGTGCCGAGCGTGGGGGCCGTCGAGCCGCCGCCGGGCCGCCCCAAGGCGGGGAGGGCCCCCTCGGGGGGCAGCGAGGACACGCCAGTGCCGAGCGTGGGGGCCCTATTCGTCCAATGGAATTGCACGGTCTGGCGCAGCAACAGCCCGGCCTGGGCGCAGGCGTCCAGGTCCTCGTCGGCTGCGAACAGCACATGCAGCGATGAAACGCCCTCGTTCTCGCACCAGGCGTGCAGCACCCGGACCAGCGCCGCCCGCGCCAGCGCATCGCGCGCCATCAGGCGCGTGCCTGGCACTGGGGTGAATGGCACGGCCACCAGGGCCTTGGGGTAGTAGGGGAGGCCGTGCTCGGCATGGGCGTTGGCCCAGGCCCAGTCAAACACATACTCGCCGTAGGAATGGCTTTTGAGGTACAGCGGGCAGGCAGCCACCAGATCATCGCCTTGCCAGAGCGTGAGAAACCGCGGCGTCCAGCCCGTCCGGGGCGTGGCGCTGCCACTGGATTCCAGTGCGGCCAGGTATTCGTGGCGGATGAAGGGGGTAGGGTGGCGTTGCAGGGCCAGCAGAGCGTTCCAGGCTGCGGCGTCGATGTTCTGCAGAGAATCGGACACGCGGGTGATAATGGCTGCTTCAGTCATGCCTGCCTGCGCAGCCATGAGTAGCCCAGGGCCTGTGTGCGCTGACACGGCGGTTTTTTCAGGGGCCTCAGCGGCCTGTTTCCATTCCATGACGCTTTCCATTTGCACTGCGCAACTCAATTTCGTGGTGGGCGACCTGCCCGGTAACGTGCAGAAAATCGTTGATGCGGCACGCCAGGCCCATGCTGCTGGCGCGCGCCTCCTGCTGACGCCGGAGCTGGCCCTGTGCGGCTACGCGGCCGAAGATCTGTTTCTGCGCCCCGCCTTCCTGTCTGCCTGCGATGATGCCGTCAAAGCAGTGGCCCGCGAGACCGCAGGGCTGAAAGACCTCGCCATCGTGCTGGGTCATCCGCAGCGTACCGAACAGGGCTCGCCCGCGTTCGCCCCGTGTCTGAATGCCGCCAGCGTGCTGCGCAACGGCTGCATCGAAAACACCTACGCCAAGCGCGAGCTGCCCAATTACCAGGTTTTCGACGAGCGCCGCTACTTCGTGCCCGGCCAGGCGCCCTGCGTGTTCGAGGTGCAGGGTGTGCGCGTGGGCCTGCTGATCTGCGAGGACGCCTGGCATGCTGCGCCCGCACGCGACTGCGCCCAGGCCGGCGCCGAGCTGCTGGCCGTCATCAACGCCTCGCCCTTCCACATGGGCAAGAGCGCCCAGCGCGAGCAGACCATGCGCGAGCGCGTGCTGGAGACGGGCCTGCCGCTCGTCTATGCGCACCTGGTCGGTGGGCAGGACGAGGTGGTCTTCGAGGGCCGCTCGTTTGCCCTGGACGCTGCGGGGCAGGTGGTGGGCCGGGCCCCGGGTTTTGAAGAAAAACTGGTTTTTACCCAGGTGGATAAAGCGCATTCAGCTATCAAAATAGTAGCTGATGTGGCCCCTGAACGCAGCATGGAAGCCGACCTGTGGGATACCCTGGTGCTGGGTGTGCGCGACTACGTGCGCAAGAACGGCTTCCCGGGGGTGCTGCTGGGCCTGTCGGGTGGCATCGATTCGGCGCTGGTGCTGGCCATTGCAGTCGATGCGCTGGGTGCCGACAAGGTGCGCACGGTGATGATGCCGTCGCCCTATACGGCCGATATCAGCTGGATCGACGCGCGCGACATGGCCGGGCGGCTGGGTGTGCAGTACGACGAGATCGCCATCGCCCCGCAGTTCGAGGCCTTCAAGGCCGCGCTGGCGCCGCATTTCGCGGGCCGCGCCGAGGATACGACCGAGGAAAACCTGCAGGCGCGCATCCGCGGCACGCTGCTGATGGCGCTGTCGAACAAGTTCGGTGCCGTGGTGCTGACCACCGGCAACAAGAGCGAGCTGGCCACGGGCTACTGCACGCTCTACGGCGACATGGCTGGCGGCTTTGCTCCGATCAAGGACGTGGCCAAGACCCAGGTGTTCGCGCTGGCGCGCTGGCGCAACGCCAATGACCCCTATGGCACTGGCGCCAACCCCATTCCCGAGCGCATCATCACGCGCCCGCCCAGCGCAGAGTTGCGCCCCGACCAGAAAGACCAGGACAGCCTGCCGGTTTACGAGGTGCTGGACGCCATCGTGGAGCGCTATATGGAGAATGACGAACCGATCGAGAGCATCGTCGCCGCCGGCTTTGAGCGCGCCGATGTGGAAAAGGTGACCCGCCTCATCAAGATCAATGAATACAAGCGCCGGCAGGCTCCCGTAGGGATTCGAGTGACCCGCCGTAGCTTCGGCAAGGACTGGCGCTACCCTATCACCAACCAGTTCCGGGCGTGAATGTGAAACAACCCCCTGTGTCGCCTGCGGCGCCTTCCCCCTTCTCTCGAATGGCTGCGGCATTCGGGAAGGGGGCCGCTCCCGGCGCGGCGGGGCGGGAGCCCTGGCTGGGGTTGGGCCGGTGTCATGTGCCGTGGGTGGCTCGTCGCGCCCCATCTGTTTTTTGTCTTTGAGGAATCTCCACCATGAAAATGATCACCGCCGTCATCAAGCCCTTCAAGCTCGAAGAAGTTCGCGAGGCCCTGGCCGATTGCGGCGTCACGGGCCTGACGGTCACCGAAGTCAAGGGTTTTGGCCGCCAGAAGGGCCATACCGAGCTCTACCGGGGCGCGGAATACGTGGTGGACTTCCTGCCCAAGGTGAAGGTCGAAGTGGTCGTCAAGACCGAAGACCTGGACCGCTGCGTGGATGCCATCGTGGGCGTGGCCCGCACCGGCAAGATCGGCGACGGCAAGATCTTCGTCACGCCGGTCGAGCGCGTGGTGCGCATCCGCACCGGCGACCTGGACGAATCCGCGATCTGACGGGGCCGCCACCTGCGGCGGGGCCGCAGGACCTCAGATCACCGTGCGCAGCGCCGCTCCAGGGGCCGCGCTCCGTGCTGCCTGAGCCAGCCGGGTGAGCAGTGGAGCCGCGTCGGTGGACGCATCCACCAGGTCCATCTGCCAGGGGCCCATGAAGCCGCTTTGCACGCTGCCCTGCAGGAAAGCCAGCAGGCCGTCGTAGTAACCCGCCACGTTGAGCAGGCCGATGGGCTTGTCGTGGTAGCCCAGTTGGCGCCACGTCCAGACCTCGAACAGTTCCTCGAACGTGCCAATGCCGCCCGGCAGCGCCAGGAAGGCGCCGCTGCGCTCGGCCATCAGGGCCTTGCGCTCGTGCATGGTCTGCACGATATGCAGTTCATCACAGTCGCGGTTGGCGAACTCGCGGTCCACCAGCGACTGCGGGATCACGCCGACCACGCGCCCGCCTGCATCCGCCGTGGCCCGGGCCACGATGCCCATCAGGCCTCCGCTGCCGCCGCCATAGACCAGCTGGCCGCCGTGCTGGCCGATCCAGGTGCCTACGGTACGCGCCGCGTCGGCAAACAGCGGGTTCTCGCCGGGACGCGAGCCGCAATAGATGCACAGCGAAAAAGCCGGTTCAGCCATGGAAAAACCTTTGAAACAAAGCGGCGACCCAGACGCCCGCGCACAGCAGCAGGCTCAGCAGCACCGCAGCGCTGCCCACGTCCTTGGCGCGCTTGGACAGGTCATGCCATTCGGGACCGATGCGGTCGATGGCTGCCTCGATACCGGTGTTGAGCAGTTCGACGACCATGAGCAGCACCACGGTGCCAGCCAGCAGAGCCGTTTCCACCCAGGTGCGGCCCAGCCAGACCGAAGCGGGCAGCAGCACCATGGCAGCGATGGCTTCCTGGCGAAAGGCTGTTTCGCCCCAGGCCGTGCGCAGGCCCTGCAGCGAGTACCCCGTGGCATGCCAGAGGCGGTGCAAGCCCCTGCGGGTTTTCTGGGGGTTCACGGGTTCGGTGTCGAGGCGGCGGGACACAGACATGGGCGGCTTTGCAGAGAGGGGATTTCACCACCCACGGAAGCGGGCGGTGGGTGTTTACCGTGCAGGCGGCTGCCAGTGCACCAGGCGGGTGCCTGCCAGGGCGTCATGCCAGAACTGCTGTTGCGGGTGCAGGCGGCTGGCCAGTGCCCAGACGGCGACCCAGCCAAAAACGATGACCGCCACTTCGCCCGCTGGCAGCGAGAAAGGGGCGACGGCCAGCAGGGGCGGCAGGAACCACAGCCAGCTCAGGGCATAGCGTGCGAGGGCGCGTGGCTGGGACACGGGCCGTCCGGCGGTGTCCACCACGCGGATATGCCAGGTCTTCATGGCCAGGGTCTGGCCTTTGGCCCAGAACCAGGTGAAATAGATGCCGAACACGACGAACAGGAAGGCCTGTAGCGCATTGCGGTTGTCCAGGGCGTTGCGGGTCTGGCTCAGTGTGCCGAACAGATAGCCTGCAATGAAGACCACGCCGAACATCAGGATGCCTTCATAGAGCCAGCACGCCATCCGGCGCCCCAGACTGGGGGCCATGCCGTGGGTGCGGTCGGGGCTGGAATTCGGAGAAATCGACGGGGAGGCTGGCATGGGCATGGCGGGCGGGTTCACACCTTCAGTTCAGATAGAGGTTCGCTGGCTGGGCTTCTGCCGGGGCATCGGATGGAGCCGGAGTCGATGCGCTGGCGGATGGTGCCGGGGCAGAAGCGGCCGGGAGCAGTGCAGCGGGGGCCACGCCCGTATTCTCCGCAGTGGCTGCGGGGCGGCTTTCGGGCGGCAAGCCGCCGGGTGCGGCAATGCGCGCCGTTGTGCCTGGAGCCGGTGCGACCTTGGGCGGATTCGCCGGATTGCCGGGAGCGTTGATGGCGGCAGGCACCTTGGCCAGCTTCTTGGGAGAAACGGGGCGCAGCGCGGGGGCTGCGCCCTGGGGCTTCTGGGCGGCACGGGCGGCCAGTTTGCGCTTGTCTTCTTCACTCAGTGCCTGATAGGCATTCCATTGCGTGCGCTTGTCTTCCGGCGCCATGCGGTGGGTCACGGCGAAATTCAGTCGGGCCTGGTTGCGTTGCTGTGCGCTGAGGCTGGCCCATTCGGTCATCCGGTCATGCAGACGGGCCTGTTCGTCGGAGGGCAGTGCGGCAAAACCCTGGGCCAAGGCCAGCCAGCGGCGTTTCTGCAATCCGCTGAGCAGCGCCCAGCGGTCGGCCAGGGGGTAAAGCGCCAGTTTCTGGGGAGTATTGAGGGTTTCCCATCCGGGCCCTTCACCGCGGGCGTTCACGGCAGGCGCCGTGCGGGAGTCGGGCGTGCGCACCAAGGGGCCGGGCACATCCGATGGCACCTCGATGGTGGTGCCGGGGGTCATGGGCGCCTGCTGAACGAACCGCCATCCTCCTGCAGTCAACGCGCCCAGCAAAGCGCACGCCAGCACGATGGCTGGCGTGGGGCTGCGGGGGGAGAGGGCGGAGGAGAGTCCGGATGCGTGCATGCAGTCGAGGGTCGGGTCAATGGGACTGTGCACCGCCCAATTTCAGGAACTGCACAAAGCCGGGATCCGAGTAAGCGGTAGGGGGCAGGTCGTCTGCCAACAGGGCGGCATCGACCTCGGCAACTTCCAGGGTGCCTGCTTCATCCAGATCCAGGTTGATCACCACCAGACCGGCCAGTAAAGCCATGATGGGCAGGGCTGACAGGATGGACTGCCACCAGTGGGAGCCACCATCGCCTTTGCCCAGCACGGCGCTGTGCCCCGCCGTGACAAGCGCTGGAGCCGTCCGGACCTGGGATACGGTGATCTTGCGGCGCGCCAGGGCCTGCATGCGCGAGGCCCGCAGGCGCTCGGAGATGTCGTACGGCAGTTCGCTGGCGCCTTCGGACAGGTGCGTGGCGACGCGCCGTGCGAAACGGTCGGCGGCCAGCTCGTTGGGGTGCATGGGCGAAATGTTCATAAATTGATTCCTTTGGCCCTCAGCGCTTTGCTGAGAGACTGGATGGCGCGAAAGCAATGGGTTTTGACGCTGCCCTCTGAGCAGCCCATCGCGGCAGCTGTCTCTGCCACATCCATTTCCTCCCAGTAACGCATCAGGAACGCCTCCCGTTGACGTGGGGGCAGTTCCTGGATTTCAAGTTCAATGTCCCGCAGGGTCTGACCACGCCGCACCAGGTCTTCCGCGCTCTGGGCCGATTCGCCGCCTTCGGGACCGCTCCAGGCCTCCAGCAGGTCGAAGTCTTCATCGTCGCTGCCTTCAAAGTCGCTCATGTGCGAGAACAAGGCATTGTGCGTCTTTTGCCGACGGAACCAGTCGAGAGTGCAATTGGACAGGATGCGGTGAAAGAGCATGGGCAGCTCATTCACGGGCTTGTCGCCATAGTGCTCGGCCAGTCGCATCATGCTGTCCTGCACGATATCCAGGGCCGATTCCTCATTGCGCACATGGTACAGAGAGCGCTTGAAGGCGCGCTTTTCCACGCTTTGCAGGAAGTCCGAGAGTTCTTTTTCGGTGGCCAAGAGGAGTCGGGCTGGAGTGGGCGCAACGTACGGGCTGGTTCCGGGGCGCGGTAACGGGGCTGATTATGGCATTGGCGTGGTTTTTTCCCACGGCCGGCGCATTTTCTTTGTTGCGGTGCGATAATGCCCGTCTGCAAACATAAAGGCAAACGGGTCACGGTCCGGCGCGGCAATCTTCACGCCCATGTCCTTGGCCTCAAGTTTCGAGCTGGCTTCACGAGAGTCCACGCAAGAGGCACCCAAGGTTTTTCGTTAGAGAAATTCACAAAGGTTCATCATGGAAATCACCAAAGCCGAAATCGCTTCGGCAGCCGCTGCGCACAATTCCTCCTCGCAAGAGCTCATGGGCTCGGAGATTCTCGTCAAGGCCCTGCAGGCCGAAGGCGTGCAATACATCTGGGGCTATCCCGGCGGCGCGGTACTCTACATCTACGATGCCCTGTACAAGCAGGACACCATTCAGCATGTGCTCGTGCGCCACGAACAGGCCGCCGTGCATGCCGCTGACGGCTACGCTCGCGCCACGGGCGACGTGGGCGTCGCGCTGGTCACCTCGGGCCCCGGCGTCACCAATGCCATCACCGGCATCGCCACGGCCTACATGGACAGCATTCCCATGGTCATCGTCACGGGCCAGGTGCCCACGGCGGCCATCGGGCTGGACGCCTTCCAGGAATGCGACACCGTGGGCATCACGCGCCCCATCGTCAAGCACAACTTCCTGGTGAAGGACGCACGCGATCTGGCCATGACCATGAAGAAGGCCTTCCACATCGCGCGCACCGGCCGCCCCGGCCCGGTGGTGGTGGACATCCCCAAGGATGTGTCCTTCAAGAAGGTGCCCTACGAAGGCTACCCGCAGAGCGTGGAAATGCGCTCCTATAACCCGGTGCGCAAGGGCCACGGCGGCCAGATCCGCAAGGCCCTGAACCTGCTGTTGACGGCTAAGCGCCCCTACATCTACACGGGCGGCGGCGTGCTGCTGGGCAATGCCACGAACGAGCTGCGCACCCTGGTGGACATGCTGGGCTACCCGGTCACCAACACGCTGATGGGCCTGGGCGCCTACCCGGCTTCCGACCGCAAGTTCCTGGGCATGCCGGGCATGCATGGCACGGTCGAGGCCAACAACGCCATGCAGAACTGCGACGTGCTGCTGGCGGTGGGTGCGCGTTTCGACGACCGCGTGATCGGCAACCCCAAGCATTTCGCGCAGAACGACCGCAAGATCATCCATGTGGATATCGACCCGTCGAGCATTTCCAAGCGCGTGAAGGTGGACATTCCGATCGTCGGCGACGTCAAGGACGTGCTGACGGAACTGATCGCGATGATCCGCGAAACCAACACCCGGCCTGACGCCGGCGCCCTGGCCGCCTGGTGGGACACTATCGAGGGCTGGCGCGAGCGCAACTGCCTCAAATACGACATGGGCGGCCCCGACGTCATCAAGCCGCAGTACGTGGTCGAGACGCTCTGGAACATGACCAAGGATGCGGACACCTACATCACGTCCGACGTCGGCCAGCACCAGATGTGGGCCGCGCAGTACTACCGCTTCGATGAGCCGCGCCGCTGGATCAACTCCGGTGGCCTGGGCACCATGGGCGTGGGCATTCCCTACGCCATGGGCATCAAGCTGGCCAAGCCAGATGCGGAGGTGTTCTGCGTCACAGGTGAAGGCTCGGTGCAGATGAACATCCAGGAGCTTTCCACCTGCCTGCAGTACAACACGCCGATCAAGATCTGCGCGCTGAACAACCGGTATCTGGGCATGGTGCGCCAGTGGCAGGAGATCGAGTACTCGGGCCGCTACAGCCACAGCTACATGGATGCGCTGCCCAACTTCGTCAAACTGGCCGAGGCCTATGGCCACGTGGGTCTGCTGATCGAGCACCCCAAGGACGTGGAGCCCGCACTGCGCGAGGCGCGCAAGCTCAAGGACCGCACCGTGTTCCTTGACTTCCGCACCGACCCCACCGAGAACGTGTTCCCGATGGTGCAGGCTGGCAAGGGCCTGACGGAAATGCTGCTGGGGTCTGAAGACCTTTAAACAAAATTGGCCTCCAGCGCTTTTCCAGAAAGCGCTGGCAGCTATCAATACGATAGCTTTTTATTGACGAATCTATTGCCTGCCAAGCCCGCACATTACCGTGCGCGGGGGAGGGCAGCGAAAAACGACAGTTTTCTGCGACCCCTTTGGGATCGTGCTGCCGTCGCAAAAAGAGGAATCTGATCTCATGAAACACATCATTGCTGTCTTGCTGGAAAACGAGCCCGGCGCTCTTTCCCGCGTCGTGGGCCTGTTCTCGGCCCGTGGTTACAACATCGAATCGCTCACCGTGGCGCCCACCGAGGATGCATCGCTCTCGCGCATGACCATCCAGACCACGGGCTCGGACGACGTGATCGAGCAGATCACCAAGCACCTGAACCGCCTCATCGAGGTCGTCAAGGTGGTCGATCTCACCGAAGGCTCCTACACCGAGCGCGAGCTCATGATGGTGAAGGTGCGTGCCGTCGGCAAGGAGCGCGAAGAAATGAAGCGCATGGCCGACATCTTCCGCGGTCGCATCATCGACGTCACCGAAAAGAGCTACACCATCGAGCTGACGGGCGACCAGTCCAAGAACGAAGCCTTCCTGCAGGCCATCGACCGCACGGCCATTCTGGAAACCGTGCGCACGGGTGCCAGCGGTATCGGCCGCGGCGAGCGCATCCTGCGTGTGTAAGACAATCCCACTTTTCCCGTTTCAACCCCATTCGAATTTCAACCGGAGCGACCCATGAAAGTTTTCTACGACAAAGACACCGACCTGAGCCTGATCAAGGGCAAGACCGTGGCCATCATCGGCTACGGCTCGCAAGGACATGCCCACGCACAGAACCTGAACGACAGTGGCGTGAAGGTCGTGGTCGGCCTGCGCAAGGGCGGTGCCTCGTGGGACAAGGTTGGCAAGGCCGGCCTGACCGTGCTGGAAGTCAACGACGCGGTCAAGGCCGCCGATGTGGTCATGATCCTGCTGCCCGATGAAGACATCGCAGCGGTCTACAAGAACAACGTCGAACCCAACATCAAGCAAGGCGCTTCGCTGGCCTTTGCCCACGGTTTCAACGTGCACTACAACCAGGTCGTGCCCCGCGCTGACCTGGATGTGTGGATGGTCGCCCCCAAGGCCCCCGGTCACACCGTGCGCAACACCTACACCCAGGGCGGAGGCGTGCCCCACCTGGTGGCCGTGCACCAGGACAAGTCCGGCAAGGCCCGTGACCTGGCCCTGAGCTACGCTGCTGCCAACGGCGGCGGCAAGGCCGGCATCATCGAGACCAACTTCAAGGAAGAAACCGAGACCGACCTTTTCGGCGAACAGGCCGTGCTGTGCGGCGGTGCCGTCGAGCTGATCAAGATGGGTTATGAAACCCTGGTCGAAGCCGGCTATGCGCCTGAAATGGCTTACTTCGAGTGCCTGCACGAGCTCAAGCTCATCGTGGACCTGATCTACGAAGGCGGCATCGCCAACATGAACTACTCGATCTCGAACAACGCCGAGTTCGGCGAGTACGTGACCGGCCCCGAAGTCATCAACGAGCAGTCGCGCGCCGCTATGCGCAATGCCCTCAAGCGCATCCAGAACGGCGACTACGCCAAGATGTTCATCCAGGAAGGCCGCCTGAACTACCCATCGATGACGGCCCGCCGCC
>MESL01000026.1 GCA_001770955.1 Burkholderiales bacterium RIFCSPLOWO2_12_FULL_65_40
CAACAGGTGGCGCGGCGGCTCGAATCCTGCGTGCGGGCGGTGGATCTGGTCGCCCGCATGAGTGGCGACGAGTTCAATGTGCTGTTGGAGTCCATTGATCCTGCTGAAGCCCGCGAACGCGCCCAGCAGATTGGCGCCGCCCTCGCAGCGCCTTATGTGATCGGCGAACACATCGTGATCAGTGGCGCGAGTATTGGTTTGGTCAGCAGCGCATCCAGGCTGGCGACGGTCGACGACTACCTGCGCGCCGCAGACACCGCCATGTACCGGGCCAAAAGTCAGTCATTGGGCGTGTGCGTGCTGTAATAAAAGGCGTCAGGGACAACGTCCTGCGAGGCTGTCGCATGGCTCGCAGCCCTCGTCCCCTTGTGGTTCGGATAGGCAATGAATCTGGCCCCATATCCATGGTTCGTCTGTGGAGTTGTTCGGCGCCCGCTGGTTATCTCTCAGCCTCTAGCCATCTCGTAGCGGCCAATCGCTGTGAACCCATCAATGTCGCACTCATTTCAAGCTTTTTTGGCCTCCAGCCTTTTAGCATCAAGCGCCAGCAGCTATTATTTTTGAAGTGTTGTGTAGCGCTCGGTGACGCAAAGGCTTTGCGTAGTGAACGGTTCCCCTTGTCGTGCGCGCATAAAAAAACCGGCTCCTTAGAGCCGGTTTTTCACAGGGGGTTACTGAATTCAGTAACGACCGCCACCGTAGCCACCCGAGCCGTAGCCCACGTCCGAGCGCTTGGCCGCGCCGTAGCCAGCCGGGCTGTAACCACCGGCGCCGCCAGTGGCTTCGCGGGGGCGGGCCAGGTTCACGACGATCGAGCGGCCATCGACGGACATGCCGTTCAAGGCGGTGATCGCGGCCTGGGCGACTTCGGCGGAAGCCATTTCGACAAAGCCGAAGCCTTTGGAGCGGCCGGTTTCGCGGTCCATCATGACCTTGGCCGAGGAGACGTCGCCGAACTCGGCAAAGTTGCTTTCCAGGCTGGAATCGGTCACGGAGTAGGGCAGGTTGCCCACGTAGATTTTGCTGCTCATGGTTGAGCCTTTCTGAAATATGGCGCGCAACGAATGGCGCACCGTTGGGGTACGAGCGTGCGGATCGGGAGTCCGCAGCAACGGGGAAGGGTGGATGGAATCTGGGGTGACCAGATCATTCATCAGCACGCGGGTGGGTGCGGCATGCTCGTTTGCAGCCAGCCCTGGGTGACGGCAAAGAGCCGGGCGGCTTCGCGCGAGGCGAAGGCTCTGTCAAAACGGAACACCCGGCAGTAGCTGCCGTTGCCCTGGGAACGATGGACCGAGAAGGAGGCGCGAAAGCGGCCGCAGTCGGTCGGATGTGTCGTGGGCGAAACGACGTACTTGCCCATGGAGATGGTGGTCTTTGAAATCTGGTGCATTCAGGATCGCAGGCTGAAGATGGAACCTGCGTGAGCATCAAGGGACTCGGTGGGCTGCAGCTCTACAGACCCACTGGGCGACAAAGGTCGCAAATGGCAACCTGCATGGGGAGGCTTGCGCCTCGGGGCAGGCGTTGCGGTGACTGCGCGCGTCAAGAGCGGTGACTGCAACGCTGCGAAGTATAACCTATTTTGTATTTTATTTTTATTTAATATTCAATTTGGTTTTAAAGTGCGCGCGGGCGGCGCCCTGCGTGTTGTCAGCAGTGGGCGAAGGCCGTCGGTTCAAAAATCAAACCGCACACGGCCGTTGGACAGCGTGACCCGGTCGCATGTCGTGTGGCAGTGCCACTGTTCGTACCGGCCCTCGGCGGTGAGCATGGTCAGGCTGCGTGGGTCAAACACGGCGGCGCACACATGCGCCGGGGCGCGGACCGAGGCATAACGGATCCACGCCACGTTGCCCGCGTCGCGCACCATTGCGCCCAGCTTCTGGGTTTCGGTGTAGTCACTGGGATGCTGCCAGAGCGCTTCGGCTTGGGACCAGGGGGGCGATTGCAGGTCAATGGCCCGGCCTTGCACGGCGGCTTCGTACAGGGAGTGGTCGGTGTAAAGGTGCTGTTGCACAAGGCCCGCGCTGTCCAGCAAGAAGCGCTGGCGCCAGTAGGCAATTTCTGCGCAGGCGCAATAGGGGTCGTCCGCGCCGTACCAGATGCCGGGCATATGCTGGCTGCGGAACCGGGAGCCCGTGGGGGGCAGGTAGCGAAAGGGCGCGGCGAGCAGGTAATGCGTACCCAGTGCTTCGGGCGGCAATGGCGGCTTGCTGTCGTCCAGCATGTGTTCCAGCAGGTCCTGCTCGGCGGCGGAGTCCACCAGCCGCATGGTGGCCGCGATGTGCTGTGTTTCGACCATGCGAAACGCGTGCATCGACAGGTGCTGTGTGTGCTCCTGAACCCAGCCAGGGTTCCACGGCGTGGGGGCCATCAGGCAGCGGCCCGCATGCCATCCAGGTAGGCCAGGGCCGTGACCAGGCCCGTGGGGGTTTCGATCAGCGCCGCAGGCGTGCCGTTCAGGGCCTTGTTGTGGCTGCGCAGCCAGCCAAGGCGTTTTTGTGCGTCGGACCCCACCAGCGGGTCCAGCGAGCGAAACAGGCGCACCACCAGCAGGGCCAGTTGGCCTTCTTTGGAGAGTGGGTCGATGCCGCGCGCACCGCCTGCAATGCGGCTGATGCTGGGTTCGCTCAGGCCAATCACGCGCGCCAGGGCGGCATTCGAGAGGTGCAGTTCTTGCGCGGCACGGATGGTGGCCTTGCCCAACACCATCGATTTGTCCGGGGCCGGGGCGACATGGGGCAGCATGGTGGACTCCTGTGTTTCTTAAGAAAGAATATAGCACTTATGGCAAATAATTGCATGCCATAGGACGGCCGCTATACTCGCCGGCGCAATGACAGCATCCTTCTCCGGCATGCGCCTGCCCGTTTCCCTGCGTCCGCTGGCGTATCTGTGGCTGGCCACCCTGGCCGCCTGTGGCAGCAGCCCGCCGAGCGCGCCCACCGCCGCCCCTGAACCCACAGCAACCACCACCGCCACGCATCCCATCAAGATCGGTGTCGCCCTTGGTGGCGGTGCGGCCAAGGGGTTTGCGCACATCGGCGTCATCAAGATGCTGGAGGCCAATGGCTTCGCTCCCGCCGTGGTGGCGGGCACCAGCGCGGGCAGCGTGGTGGGGGCGCTGTATGCCAGCGGCATGAATGCGTTCGAGCTGCAGGAAAAGGCCGTGGCGCTGGACGAGGCCAAGATCCGCGATCTGCAGATTTCCTCTGGTGGTTTGGTGCTGGGCCAGAAGCTGGAAGACTACGTGAACGAGCAAGTGCGCCGCAAGCCGCTGGAGCAGTTGGCCAAGCCCTTCGTGGCAGTGGCGACGCGGCTCGAAGACGGCGAGCGCACGGTGTTCGCGCGGGGCAACACGGGGCAGGCGGTGCGGGCTTCCAGCAGCATTCCGGGCGTGTTCCAGCCGGTCACCATCGGCAAATTTCACTATGTGGACGGCGGCATCGTGAGCCCGGTACCGGTGGACGCGGCGCGCCAGCTGGGCGCCGACGTGGTGGTGGCGGTGGACATTTCCAACAAGGCCCGGGGCCAGTCGCCCGCCCACATGCTGGGGGCGCTGAACCAGTCGATCGCCATCATGGGCCAGAAGCTGGGCCAGGCCGAACTGGCGCGGGCCGACGTGATCATCCGTCCGCAGGTGCTGGACATGGGTCCGGTGGATTTCAACCAGCGCGCCAGCGCCATCATGGAAGGCGAGAAAGCCGCCCTGGCCATGATGCCGCAACTGCGCGAGCGCGTGGCCCAGTTGCAGGCCGAGCGCGCCCAGGCGCTGCGCCAGGCGCAGCAGAAGGCAGCCGAGGCGGAGTACCAGGCCTGCCTGGAAAAACGTTCGCGCGTGCAAAAGCTGGCGGGCATGGCGGGGTTGGACGGCGCCTGCACTGCACCCTGACGTACGGCAGGGTGGCGTTCACCGCAGCCGGGCGGGCAGAGCAGGGCGGATGACCGGCCCTACTACCTAGGCTTGACAGATTGCGTGCCGTCACACGCGGTGTGGAAACACCTGCTAACATGATTTGGCGCCTTGTCGGGGGCCAGCGTTTGCCGTGTGAACCTACCGAAACATGCAGGAGTGACAGACCCATGCCCGACACCCAGTTCGATGCGCCTCTGTTCATCAAAGAAATTCTTGAAACGGCGGTGGATACCGCCAAGACACCGTTTTTCTTCAACGATGGCGGCTCGCCAACGTATCTGACCCAGCCGCCTGCGGGCGTCACACCCATCGAGCCAGCGGCCACAAACCCGGCGCTAGCTATGGGCAATGAGTACGTCGTGGCCCAGGTGCTGGGGGTCAAGCCTACGCCGCCGTACGGCATCGAAACCCAACTGGGTTTTGCAGCGCCGCAGGTGGCGTTCGCGCCCCTGTGGGCCACACGGGAGGTGGCGGCAGCCTTTGGCATCACGCTGGTGGAGCCAGGGCAGGGCGTGCGGCTGAGCAGCCCGGTGACCGAGTTGCAGCAGATTGAATACGAATACGGTGTGTTCGCCGGGCATTGGTCGCCGTATCAGGGCACCGGCAACACCTTGCTCAGCGTGGTGTGTACCGATCTGGAGCACCACGACTTTCCGCATGTGTTTGCCTCCACCGACCCCGTGCAACCGCTGGTGATTTCGGTGGGCCGCTACTGGCCCGGGCTGGGCAAGATCCGGCTTGCGGACTTGTGGGTGCCGCGCGGCAGCGCCCTGTATATCCCGCCCCAGCCGACCCGCAGCCAGCCCGAGTGCATCGACCTGCACAACAACCGCAACTCGGCGCGCGCCTGCTGGGGCGATATCCGGCAGGGCAGCATCGTCACGCACACGCTGCTGCAGAAAGACGGCGGGTTTTTCTACTGGTACTGGAACGCCATCGCCACGGAGCATGGGCAACCCGTTGCCATCCGGTGACAGATACGGCCATCGACAAGGAGACAAGCATGTCCTACATGGGTGAACTCAGCAGCGAGAGCGCGGTGTACCGCACCCTTCTGGAAACGACCAAGGCCATCCCCTGGAAAATCGATTGGGCCACCATGACGTTTGCCTACATTGGCCCGCAAATCGAGGCGCTGCTGGGCTGGAGCCCCGAGAGCTGGATGACCGTGGAGGACTGGGCTACGCGCATGCACCCCGATGACCGCGAGCAGGTGGTGAATTTCTGCGTCGCGCAATCCCAGGCCGGGGTGGATCACGAAGCGGATTACCGGGCGCTCACCAAGGACAACGGCTATGTGTGGATCCGCGACGTGGTGCACGTGGTGCGCAACGAACGGGGCGAAGTCGAGGCGCTGATCGGCTTCATGTTCGACATCACAGAACGGAAAAAAACCGAAGAGAAGCTGATCGCCCTGCAAAAGGAACTGGAGGCGCTGTCGTTCAAGGACGGGCTGACGAACATTGCCAACCGGCGGCGGTTCGATGTCAGCCTGGAGTTGGAATGGGCAAGCGCGCGCAGCAACGGCCAGCCGCTGTCCATCCTGTTGTTCGATATCGATTTTTTCAAGCAATACAACGATCTGTACGGTCATGTCCGGGGCGACCGGTGCCTGATCGACATCGCACAAACGCTGAGCCTGGCCCTGGATGGCCCGCGCGACTTGGTGGCACGTTTTGGCGGCGAAGAGTTCGTCGTGCTGCTGCCGCAGGCCGATGCCTCTGTCGCGCTGAAGGTAGCCGAGCGCTGTCAGCGGCTGATTCAGAAACAGGCGATTCCCCATGCCCAATCGCCGCACGACCAGCGCATCACTGTCAGCATTGGCGTTGGCACCATCGTTCCGCACGGCGAAACAAAGCCTTCCAGCTTTATCGAAGCCGTGGACCAGCAACTGTATGCAGCCAAGAAGAACGGGCGCAACCGTATCGAGGTGATGCAACCCGTTGCCTGAGGGCCGTCATGGAATGAAGCCTGCACGGATGCTGGAGACGGGCGAATGTTGACGCCGACCGAAAACTGAGCCACTTTTTGGTGTGATGCCGACCTAAAACTGAGCCAGGTGTTTTACCTACCCTGCTGTTTTGTG
>MESL01000027.1 GCA_001770955.1 Burkholderiales bacterium RIFCSPLOWO2_12_FULL_65_40
CCTCGTTTTCAGTGCAATAACTGGCGGTACGCAAACCCAGCACTGGCGCGGGGGTGGTGTTGGTAGATCGTTGATTCTGTTGGCTTTCCTGTTCACCTTCAAATCCGGGATTCGTGGCGTCAAACCGTGATCGGTTTCATCCGTTGGTGCCAGTTATCGGTGCTCCCTGCCGCGAGGGCAGGATTTGGTCGGCATAACGGTCAACAGGAAAGCGGAACACGCCTCGCAGGTTGATGCTTTCCAGCCTGGTGGGAGCAATTTTTCCGATCAGTTCCGGCGGAATGGCCTGGCGGCGGTTCGACCAGCGATCCAGAACAGCCTGCATTTGTGACGTGTTCCACGCCATGACGATGTTGGCCAGCAGACTCAACGCGTCGGCCACAGCCTGCATTTCGTCCACACGTTTGGCCTGTGCCGGGCTGATCCGGCCGGTGTAAATGGCGCGCTTGAGGGCGTTGACCGCCTCCCCCCGGTTGAGCACCCGGCGCAATTCATTCCTGAAAGCGTCCTTAACAAAGTAGTCGGCAAGGAACGCGGTTCGCAGCAAACGTCCCAATTGCACGCCAGCGTCATAGATGGGGTCACCCTGGGCAGCAGAGCCAAACCGCGCCAGTGCTGCCACCGCACTGGCGTGACCACTCATGACCGAAGCCGCCAGATGCACCAGGCTGTCCCAATGCTTTTCGATCAGGGCAACGTCAACATTGGCCTCGCACACCGCAGCTATTTCGGCTGGCACCTTGGCGCCGCGAGGCACGAACAGGTGGCGTTGTTTCAATTCCTTCAACCGCGGGCAAAGATCAAAGCCCAACAACCGGGCCAGTGCCATCGCAAAATCGGTGTAGCCGTGGGTGTCCACCGCCAGTTGGCTGGTTTCAAGGCGTTCCTGACGTATGACGCCTTCAATGGCCACGCCAGCTTGGCGCTCATTGAGCACGAAGGGCTGTGCGTGAAAGATTCCCCAGCGGTCGCGTACATGGGAGTAGATGCCAATGGAGGGCGTGTTGCGCCGGGGATCAAGCCGGGCCTGCCATACCCGCTTGGTTGTCTCCATGCTCATCATGTCAGAAGATGCCAGGTCTGAACGGCCCCAAGTGGTGGCGATCGGGTGGCGTTGCATAAACTCCAGCACCGCCTGGCAAGCCTGACTCAGACGGCGTTCGTCCCGTGCCCAGCGCATGGCCTGGCGGATGCTGGTGGCAGACAACTGCGGAATCATGCGCGCGCATTCGATGGCTGTCAGACTGGTGCCGTGGGCCATGATGCCGGCATAGACCATCAGCAGTTCCGCTGTTGACCGTGGTTCACGGCCGAGCATGATCCAGCTGAAGCGCACCTGGGCGTCAACGGCCAGAATCACTTCAGGCAATTGCACTTCGCCGATGCGGTGATCCAAAGCCGCCCGTAGCTTGGTGACTTCGGGGTCTTCGTCTTCGGCGGGTAAAACTGAGAGGTGGAGTTCATCGTCGACGCGCAGTACGCCACTGCGTGCCGCCGCAGCCACAGCATCGACACCTGCAGTTACCTTGGCCAACAATGGCTTCAGAAAGGTGGCCGCCTTGCCGGGCAGCGACAGACGGGCATAGTGCTTCTTGGACTCGTCCTTCCAACGTTCGTCCGTGAAGAACAGGCGTGCACGGCCCCTAAAACTCAAGCTGTGCTCGATCCAGACCGATCCATTGCGCACCGCGCGGCGCAGGGCAAACAAGGTGGCAACCTCCAATGCCCGAAACGCCCGTTCCCGGTCTGGGCTGGATATGGCGGCTTGCCAGACCTTCCCCAGGCCTGGCGCGACAACGCCATCCGGCAACTTTCTGATGTTACTGGCGTAATAGGCGCTCAATTTCGTCAGGGCGTCGATGGTGGGATGCTCTCCGGTGGCTTGCCATGGAAGCTTTGCAATTGCCACAAGCAGTGAGCGTACGGGGCGAATGACATCAATCAATCCTTCGCGCACAAGGGAGGCCCGACTGGGTGGCTTGCGTTTCTGGGTTTCGATGACCAAGGCTTCAAGCCGTGCGCGCAGCTCGGCGTCCGGCACAGCGCCCTGGGCGCTCAAGGCCACGAGTTCGGCCAGTAGCGTTTTGTACATCGCCGCCCAGTTGACGGTGGCGGGGACCTCGGCAGCGGTCTGGCGCCACAGATCGGCAATCCGGCGCTGCACCATCAAAATCAACTGGTCCGTGGTGGTGAACAGGCAATACCGCAGAAAGCAGGCGACCTCCACGGTGCGCGCGGGTTCCTTGATCTTGGCGCCGGCAGACGGCGGCCGAGAGACTAGTCGGCGCGCGTAACGGCGCAAGATGAGATCGGGGATGTCGGTCAGGTGTTTATGAACGTCCAGCTCGTACAGCAGATCGATGCGTTCAAGTACCTCGCTGATTTGGCGGGTTGAGTGCTTGGCCGGCGCCGACCACAGCCAGCTTTGTTGGGTTTGTCCATCTGGGCGCAGCTCTGCAACCGAGGTTCGCCACCGATCAAGGGTTGCCGGATCGACGCTGGCGGCGATTGCAGCACCTGTCTCCGCTTCGAGCTGGGTGAGTGCGCTCGCAATCAAAGTCCGGATGGCCCGCTCGTGCACGATCACCAGCTTATTCTTGTACAGCCATTGGCGGGCCCTCCCGAGCAGTTGATCGCGGTCGGCGCAACGGGCCACTTCGTCCCGCAGTTCACGCACCAGGGAGCGGCGTTGGTGCTCGCTCATCCACCGAAAACCAAGGGCCGTGCACGCTACTTGCTGGTGATCGAACAGTGTCTTCTCCCGCCCGTACAGCGTGCGCAGCGAAGCCACATCAGGGGTGGCAATGCCAAGTTCCTCGCTCAAGTGGCGCCACAGGGCGACGGGAACCACCCGAAAGGCATACAGCAGGCGGCCACTCATGCGCAAAAACCCGATATGCAGCGCCAGACCGAGCTTGTGGGCGTCACCCCGGCGCGCATTGATTGCCTCGCGCTCTGCACCATCGAAGGTGAAAAACGCCTTCATCTCGAAGTCACTGATATCGCGGGGCAGCTCACGCATCCCCAAAAACGTCGTTTGCCAGTCCTGCATCGTGAACCCCATTAGTGGGAGGCCACGATACCCGTTTGAGAAGTGAACAGGAAAGCCAACAGAATCAACGATCTACCAACACCACCCCCGCGCCAGTGCTGGGTTTGCGTACCGCCAGTTATTGCACTGAAAACGAGGGGACCCCGTCTTCGGCTACAGCAAGCTCACGCTGGACATGTGCGACCTGGGCGAGCGCTGCGGCAAGCATCGCGTGGCGCGGTTGCTCAAACTCGAAGGCCTGCGCTCGTAGACGGGCTGCGGCCACAGGCCTGGGATGCGAGGGGGCAAGCCCGCAGTGGTTGCGCCAAATCACCTGCAGCGCCAGTCAAGGTAGCCGAGCCTAACCAGTCCTGGGTCACCGACATCACCTACATCCGAACCCACGAAGGCTGGCTGTACCTGGCGGCTGTGGTTGATCTGTTCTCGCGCCAAGTAGTGGGCTGGCCTATGGGCAGCCGCATTGACACGAGCCTAGTCCCTCGATGCACTGCTCATGGCACTATGGCACCGCCAGCCGCATGCGCCGATCATGGTCCATTCCGATCAGGACTGCCAGTTCTCCGGCCACGAGTGGCAGACCGTCCTGCGCGACCATAACCGGGTCAGCAGGAATCCCTGGTGGAAAGCATATTTCGTGGCAGGACGCGGCTTGATTACAAATCTGTCATATACAAATTTCGTCGGATTTTAATTGATGCAACTCAAGTAGACGAGGATTTGCGCCGTTAATCTACCCCAGCGGCGACGAAATTTATGGATCACTCCCAACCCGACAAACACACCGGGGCGCTCCTGCTAGCCAACCTTTCAACCGCGGATGGGGTACCGGGAAGCCCCCGCGCGAACCGGGCGCTGCATAACAGCAGATCACGAACGGATGCACATGCAAGACCATCGAAACCATCTCCTAACGCATCGCGCCCGTCTGCACCGCGAGGCCGACGCAGCGTTCGCGCAGTGGGCCGCCGGATACGGTGTGATCCAGCACTCACCACAGACACAGTTGCGCATCTTCGAGATGGCGCAGCTGCTGGTGGCGCAATGCCGGGCCGCTTCGCCAGCGGACGTCTATCACCTCCTACGCGCCGCAGACTGCGTCGCGTCGGCGGCCATGTGGCTGACAGTTCATATGACCTACGCCCAGCGGGTACGGTGGGACGGTGCCCCTCTGCAACCCGACGAGTACAAGCAAACGCCTGAGGGTCATACCGGTGGGTCGCTCAACATGGTGCCTGCCTACGCCGGCTACCTGGCGGCGAACTCGTTGACCGGCCATACGCGCGGCTGGATCATGGGGCAGGGCCACAGCGTCGCTGGCGTGGAGGCAGTGAATCTGCTGGTGGGCAACATGCTGCCGGTCCAGGCGCAGCGATACGACGTAAGCGATGCCGGCCTGACGCGCTTCGTGGGCGATTTCTATTCCTATGCCATCGGGCCCGATGGGCGGCCGGAATCCCCGCTGGGCAGCCATGTCAACGCTAGTACAGCCGGTGGCATCTCCGAGGGCGGCTATCTCGGGTTCGCCGAGCTGCAGTACGTCCACATCCCGCTGCCGGGCGAGCGCCTGGTGGCCTTCCTGAGCGACGGCGCCTTTGAGGAGCAACGGGGCAGCGACTGGGCGCCCCGCTGGTGGCGCGCCGAGGACAGCGGCCACGTGGCGCCGATCATGATCCTCAATGGCCGTCGCATCGAGCAGCGCAGCACACTGCAACAGCAGGGCGGCGTGCAGTGGCTGAAAGACCACCTGCGCCTGAACGGCTTTGACCCGATGGAGATCGACGGCACCGACCCGGCAGCTTTTGCCTGGGCGATCTTCACGATGGAGGATCGCCTCGATGCCTGCACCGAGGCCATCCGCACGGGTGCCGGCGGCTACCCGGTACCGTTGCACTACACCATTGCGGAAGCCCCGAAAGGCTACGGCTTTCCCGGCGCTGGTTCCAACGATGCGCACAACCTTCCGCTCGGTGCCAACCCCCGGGTTGACGCGGGGGCTCGCGCGCTCTTCGAAGAGGGGTCGAAGGCGTTGTGGGTCTCACGCGAAGACCTAAGCTCCGCCGCAGCGGTTTTGAATCGGCATGATGAGCAGCGTCGGGTGCGCGAACGGGATCACGCCTTCGCCACACGCAACGTGCCATTCCCGTCTCTTCCACCTCTTGCGTCGCTCGCGCCCGGTGAGCGCGAATGCTCGCCGATGGAGGGGATCGACCAGGCGTTCACGGCGCTGGTGGCCGCCAACCCGCAGCTGCGGGTGCGGGTTGGTAACCCGGACGAGCTGCGCAGCAACCGCATGGGCCGCACGCTCGACCTGCTCAAGCACCGCGTCGTGGCGCCGGAGCAGGGCGTGGCCGAGTCCATTAGCGGGTCCGTGGTCACCGCCCTCAACGAGGAGGCTGTGGTCAGTGCGGCCCTCGCCAACAAGGGGGGGCTCAATCTGGTCGTTTCCTATGAGGCCTTCGCAGCCAAGATGCTGGGCGCTCTTCGGCAGGAAATCTTGTTTGCCCGCCAACTTGCGGATGCAGGGCGTCCCCCCGGCTGGGTGTCGGTGGTGGTGGTGGCTACTTCTCACACGTGGGAGAACGGCAAGAACGAGCAGTCACACCAGGATCCTTCGTTCGGCGAGACGCTGCAGGGCGAGATGAGCGACGTCTCCCGTGTCCTGTACCCGCCGGACTGGAACACGGCCCAAGTCGCCTTGCAGGCCGCCTACCAGACGCACGGCCAGTTCTGGACGATGGTCGTGCCGAAGAGGGCGTTGCCGGTCTGGTTCTCTGCGCAAGAAGCTGCGCGTTTGGTGCGCGATGGCGCCCTGTGCATCCGACCCGCACCCCAGGCACGCATTCTGTTCACTGCTGTCGGTGCCTACCAGCTGGGTGAGGCTCTCAAGGCCGCCGAAAGGCTGGAGCAGCGCGGCGTCGCGGCTGCCGTGAACTACATCATCGAGCCCGGGCGTTTCCGCGTCGGTCGGGACGCCCGCGAGGCTGCGCACCAGAGTGCAGCGACCGGTGCACTTTTCCCTGCTACGCAGGATGTGCGCATCTTCCTCACGCATACACGTCCGGAAGCTCTGGTTGGTTTACTGCGGCCCCTTGACACCGGCGCGCAAACGACTCGCGTGCTCGGGTACGTGAGCCGCGGCGGGACGCTGGACGTTGCAGGCATGCTGTTCGCGAACCGAACGACATGGGCCCACGCGGTTTGTGCCGCATCGAAAGCGGCAGGTCTGGAAGTGGAACGGCTGCTCGACGCGCCGGAATTGCAGGCTGTCCGAGGCAGCGGCGATCCCCGGATCATCATGAGTTCTTACTGATCGAAAGGAACAATATGCGAATTACTTTCCTGGGTGCCGCGGGCACTGTCACCGGATCGAAATACCTGCTGGAGCACGGGGGCAAGCGCGTGCTGGTCGACTGCGGGCTGTTCCAGGGCTTGAAGCAGCTGCGGCTGCGCAACTGGGATGTCTTCCCGCTGCAGCCTGAGACGATCGATGCTGTCGTGCTCACCCACGCGCACATCGACCATAGTGGTTACCTGCCCGCACTGGCGCGCCAGGGGTTCAGAGGCCCGGTGTTTTGCACCGAAGCCACGCGCGACCTCTGCGCGTTGCTGCTGCCGGATTCGGGGCACCTGCAGGAGGAAGATGCGCTCTACGCCAATCGTCGCGGTTTCTCGAAGCACAGTCCGGCCCTGCCTCTTTACACGGAACAGGACGCCCGCAAGACCTTGCGCCTGTTCCAGCCTCAGCAGTTCGACGCCGAGTTCGAGCCGGTCGAGGGGCTGCGAATGCGTTTCTCGCTCGCCGGCCACATCCTTGGTGCCGCCAGCGTTCATGTGCAGTGGGGTTCAGGGTCGTTGCTGTTTTCGGGCGACCTTGGGCGCGACGAGGACGTCGTCATGCGGCCGCCGGAGTCACCGCCTGCGGCGGACTACGTCGTCATGGAATCGACCTATGGCGACCGATCGCATGAGAAGGAAGATCCCGCCACTGCTTTTGCAGAGGTGATCAACCGCACTGCAGCGCGCGGAGGTGTGGTCATCGTCCCCGCCTTTGCGGTCGGACGAGCGCAGTCACTCATGTACGTGCTGGCCACCCTGAAGCGCGAAGGCCGCATTCCAGACCTGCCGGCTTTCCTTAATAGCCCGATGGCCGCCGATACGACGGAGCTGTACCACAAACACCGTTCGCAGCACCGGTTGACGCCCGACCAGTGCCGGATGATGTGCACCGCAGCCAAGGTGGTGAACTCTGTGGAGGAGTCGCGCAAGCTGAACGACATGCGCTATCCCGCCGTCATCATTTCGGCCAGCGGCATGGCCACCGGCGGGCGCGTAGTGCATCACCTGAAGGCGATGGCACCGAACCCGCGCAACACCATCCTGCTGGCCGGCTATCAGGCTGCCGGGACACGTGGCGCAGCGCTCGTTAACGGCGCAAAGCAGATCAAGATTCACGGCGACTACGTTCCCGTTCGCGCGGAAGTCGCTAGCCTGGGCTCCTTGTCCGCACATGCTGACCGGGAGGAGCTGCTGCGCTGGGTGGGACGGATGCCGCAGCCGCCCAAGCGGGTGTTTGTCACCCACGGCGAGTCTGTCGCTGCCGACAGCTTGCGCATCGCCATCCAGGAACAGCATGGCTGGGCGTGCACTGTCCCGGAGCATATGCAAGCCGTGGAGCTGGGATGAACGCGCTGGCTGCCCATCTGCCGCATGGCGCGGGGCTGATCGCACGCCGCGCGGGGATCCTCACGTACCAGTCGCCGGTTGTCTACATGCGGGTCGACTGCGAAATCTGCCGTTCGGAAGGGTTCGAGGCCCAGACGCGCGTGGAGATCGAATGGGATGGTCGAACGGTCATCGCCACTGTGCACCACGTGGCCGCTGAATGGCTAGGCCACGGAGAAGCGGGCCTGTCGGAGCCTGCCTGGCGGGCTCTCGGCCTCTCTGGGGGCGAGATGCTCGCTATCCGCCATCCCCCGGTGCTCGAATCCGAGCGGCATATCCGCGGCAAAACCTATGGTGCGCCGCTGGACTATGAGAAGCTCAAAACCATCATGCTCGATGTGGCAGCTGGCCGGTTGTCCGACCTGCACCTGGCGTCCTTCGTCACCGCCACGGCGGGTGGCCGGATGTCGCACGAGGAGACGGTCGCCCTCACCCGCGCCATGATCGACGTCGGCGAGCGGCTGCACTGGCCATTCTCGCCGGTGATGGACAAGCATTGCGTTGGGGGGCTGCCTGGCAACCGGACGACGCCGCTGGTGGTGGCCATCGTCACCGCCTGCGGTCTGGTCATGCCCAAGACGTCCTCCCGGGCCATTACCTCTCCGGCGGGTACCGCGGACACCATGGAAACCCTGGCGCCAGTCAACCTGGATCTGCAGGCCATGCGCCGGGTGGTCGAGAAGGTCGGCGGTTGCATCGTCTGGGGAGGCTCCGTGCAGCTGAGCCCGGCGGACGACGTGTTGATCCGTGTCTCGCGTCCGCTCGACCTCGATGGCGCCGCGCAACTGGTCGCCTCTGTGTTGTCTAAAAAGGCAGCGGCGGGGTCGGAGCGCGTGCTGATCGATATTCCGGTCGGCCCGACGGCCAAGGTTCGATCCGAACAAGCGGCAGATGAACTCGGCGACCTCCTGAAGCATGTCGGCGAGGCGGTAGGCTTGCAATTGCGTGTCGTCCGCACCGACGGCACGCAGCCTGTCGGTCGAGGCGTCGGTCCCGCCCTAGAGGCGCGGGATGTCCTCGCCGTCCTGCAAAGGGGCTCTGCAGCTCCGGCAGATCTGCGCGAGCGGGCGTTGCTGCTCGCCGGACACCTTCTGGAGATGGGCGGAAAAGCCGGCCCCGGTGCGGGCTATTTGCTTGCGCAGCAGGCGCTGGACAGCGGGCAGGCCTGGACCCAGTTTGTTGCCATCTGCGAGGCGCAGGGTGGCCTGCGCCAGCCGCCCGTGGCACCGCACATGCGACCGTGCCTTGCCGGTGTAGCGGGCGTGGTTACCGCCGTCGACAACCGGAAGCTGGCGATGGTTGCCAAGTTGGCAGGAGCGCCAGGGGCGCCGGCCGCAGGCATCACGCTGGAAGTGAAGCTCGGGGATCGGATCGCGCGCGGCCAGCCGCTGTTCCACGTTCATGCCCAGACCACCGGAGAGCTGGAGTACGCGCAGTCCTATGCAAACCGCCAGCAGGGGCTGGTCACCATCAAGGAAACAGCATGAACATGATCATTCTTCCCGCACCTGGCGCCGAGCAGGCGGCGGCCGATCTCGCGGTGCACCTGCAGGCCCTGGTCGGCCGAGTGGAGGCGCGTCACTTCCCCGACGGCGAGTCCTACCTGCGGCTGCACGACGATCTCTCTGGTAAGGACGTTGTGGTCGTTGCATCCCTGCGCGACCCAGATCCGCAGGCGCTGCGCCTGTGGTACCTGGCGCAGACCGCCCGTGAACTGGGCGCCAGCCGGGTCGGTATTGTTACTCCCTACTTGCCCTATATGCGCCAGGACAAGCGCTTCCAGCCAGGCGAGGCCGTAACTTCCGTGACCTTCGCTCGCTTCTTGTCGCAGGCGTTCGATTGGCTGGTGACGGTTGATCCGCACCTGCATCGCCGCGCCTCGCTCGACGAGGTGTACTCGATTCCGGCCGAGAACGTGGCCAGTGCACCTGCGATCGCGCGCTGGGTGGCCGCCCACGTCCCAGAGCCGGTGATCGTTGGCCCAGATTCAGAAAGCGAGCAGTGGGCCAGCGACGTAGCTGCTCGCGTCGGCTGTCCATTCATTGTCCTGTCCAAGCGCAGGCTCGGTGACCGTAGTGTCGAGATCAGCGTACCCAAGGTCGAGGCACACGCAGGCCGCCGTCCTGTGCTGATCGACGACATCATCTCCAGTGCACGCACGATGGCTGTGGCTGTGCGGCAGGTGCGATCGGTGTTCAAGAACGATCCCGTGTGCATCGGCGTGCATGCGGTGTTCGCCCTAGATGCAATGCAGCTGCTTGAGGACGCCGGCGCGGCCAGCGTGGTGACCTGCAATACGCTGCCGCATCCGAGCAACGGCATCGACGTAATGGGCGACGTGGCCCAGGCCGTTCGTGCGCGAGTAGGCAGCGTGTCGGGATAGCCGGATCAAGACGCTTATTTCAGCATGCACCGGTCAATTCATCACGCGCTTGGCGCGCATCGAACGCCCAGGCTTTTTCTTCGTGACAAGTTGGGCTTGGCTGCACGGGGTCTGATGGCTTGGGGGAGCTGCGGTACCGCTGACGGCGACCGTCTAGTCGCTCAGGAAACCTGGCGCGAACTGCGAGCGTGGGACCGGCTCAATGATGAGGCGCTCTACCCATTTCATCGACTGCTTAGACCCTCTTTCTCAATGCACCACACATCAAACTGTGAACTGACTCCCTTCGAGCGGCTCAACCACGATTGCTTCTGCCTGAGCCTGGATCCAGCGGCGCTGGCGGCCGCGCTCGATGCTGAACTCGGTTCCCCGAGCTTGTCGCAGCTGGTGAGGGAGCGATGCCCCTACCTGTTTGCCGCGCAACCAGTCTTTGTGGCGCGGCCCCCGCTGGATCGAATGGCGCACGTCGTGCGAGCCATTGAGGCGGTAGTGGCACTCCCGGCGTACCGGGAACAGGTTCTGGCGGATGCCCCAGCCATTGCGCACATTGGCGCAGGTGGCGCGCAGGGTGTGTTCTTCGGCTATGACTTCCATCTGGATCAGGACCGTCTCGGCCTGATCGAAATCAACACGAACGCGGGTGGCGCGATGCTGAATGCGGTGCTGGCTCGCGCTCAGCGCAGCTGCTGCCAGGCTGTACAGGCAATGGCGCCCGACGGCGCCAGCGTCACAACGTTCGAACAGCGGCTGGTGGATATGTTTCGCCGTGAATGGCGACTGGCGGGCAACTCTCGGCCGCTGGCCTCAATCGCGATCGTGGACGAGGCACCGCAGCAGCAATACCTGTATCCAGAATTCCTGCTATTTCGACAGTTGTTCGAGCGCCATGGACTGCAGGCCGTCATTGCCGATCCGTCCGAACTGGCATGCCGCCACGGCAGGCTCTGGCACGGCGAGCTGGCCATCGACGTGGTTTACAACCGAGTCACGGATTTCTATCTGGATCTGCCTGCGAACGCCGTGTTGCGGCAGGCGTGGCAAGAGCAGGCGGCAGTTCTCACGCCCCATCCCCAGGCACACGCGCTCTACGCCGACAAACGCCGTCTGGCGTTGTTCAGTGACGAAGCTGCGCTGCGGGCGTTGGGCGTTGCCGATGACGACCGCCAGGTGCTGCTGGCGAACGTGCCGCGCACCGAAGTGGTCGATGCAGCGCATGGCGACCGGCTGTGGGCGGCGCGCCGGAGCCTGTTCTTCAAGCCAGCGGCGGGCTTCGGTAGCCGCGCTGCGTACCGGGGCGACAAGGTCACGCGTCGAGTCTGGGAGGAGATCATGACAGGAGCCTACGTGGCACAGGCCTTTGTGCCTCCGGGCGAGCGCGTCATTCCGAATGAGGGAGGATCATCACAGTCTATGAAGTTCGATTTGCGCGCCTATGCCTATGCGGGAGGCGTGCAGTGGGTCGCGGCACGCGTGTACCAAGGGCAAACCACGAACTTCCGCCAGCCGGGCAGCGGGTTTGCTCCCGTTTACACCACCGTGGATGCATCCGGCCGCGGAATGGGCGAAGCGGAGGGCGAATATGCCTCCTACGTGTTCCTGCTGGACGCGGAGGGCGAGGTGCACGCCTTGCCGCATGTGCTGTATGTGGCGCTCGCCCGGGGTCAGGCCTTGGCACCGATGTTGGCGGGCCGGACGCTGCGCCTGGCGGACTGGTATGTCCGGCTCCAGGCCGGCGGGGAACCGGGGGCGGTGGTCAACGAGACCTATGGGCTCGTTCGCTTCGACGGCGAGGGGCGCTTCAATTTGGAGGCTGCCCCAGGGGACACCGCGTGGCCGACTCCTGCGGAGCGTAGACGGATGCAGGAACTGCTGCTGTCGTGAGCAGGCATCGAACGGCGCCCCAAAATAACCGAGCGGAGTTGAAGCCGCTTGACCTTCCCACGGTGGTAAGCCCGAATATGTCGTTTCGGGGGGCGGGCACAGCTGCTGCTCACAAGCCAGCCAAGAATATTTTTCGCAGTATACAAACCGTAATCCAAGGAGCTTTCCATGACTTCCGCCAACATCCTCGCCGTTGCCCTGTTCACATTCTCCGCAAGTGCGTTCGCCCAAGCCACCCTGTCACACGGTGGTCCCGAGCCCCAGCCCAGGCAGCTGCAGGAGTCGGCGGTTTCCGAGCCGCATCAGCACCGCTACGTATATATCGGTAGGGACCGCATCAAGACCCACCTCGACCGCCCGGCCGATAGCTCGGGCTCGCCCGACCTGCAACCGCAAGATCAAGCGTCCCCGGCCGAATCGAAGGAATACGAGTACGTGACGATTGGGCGGGACCGGACCAGGGTCCGTGTGCCCCGTCGGGCTGAGCGGTCTGGCCGCAACGCTGAGGCGATGGGTATCTCGGGAGAAACGCCTGCGCCAGCCGCGCCGCTTACCCGCGATGAGGACCTGAAGGGCGGCCCGAACTAAGCGGCCAAGCAGCAACCATAGTGGCGCAGCCGTTCGGGGAATAGTGGTCAGCGCGCCTGGAAAGCTGCCGCCGCCAAGCCGACAAGAGCTACCACCACATAGCCCGCCGCCACGCGGACACCCACCGCGCGGCCGGCAATGGTCCAGGCGAGGGTCGCCTTGGTGAGCATGTTGGCAGAGACGGCAAGTAGGATGGCGATGGCAGTAGTGGCAGCCGGGAGGTCGCCCTGCGCCAGCATCTGCACGCTGGAAACCAGAATGGCATCCACGTCAGCCAGACCGGAGACGAATGCGACGGCGTAAACGCCGGCCGTGCCAAGGGCCTCGCGCGCGGCCCTGGCAGCCAGGGCTACCACGCCGAGCACGACGCCGAATCCGAGCGCCGTGGGCAGGTCGAAGACGCGGCGCGAGGCCGGCTGCGTGGCCGGACCGCTGGCTTGCCGGCGGCGCCATTGCCATCCCGCAAAGAGGAACGCCGCCGCGGCGAGCAGCACCAGGAACAGGCCCATGCGAGGCACAAGGCTGGGCTGCAGGACGGCGACGACCACGGCCATACGCAGGAACATCACGCCGCAGGCAGCGACGATCGCCGCCGCCACGGGCACATGCCAGCCTGGTTGGTTCCTTGCGGTTCGAGCAAGCGCCAGCGTCGCAGCGGTGGAAGACGCAAGGCCGCCCAGCAGTCCCGTCCAGAGCAGCCCCTGTTGCTCCCCCCTGAGCCGCACCGCCACGTGGCCCAGTAGCGACAGCCCCGCGATCAGGATCACTGCGAACCACAGCTGGTAGGGGTTAAGCGCGGCGTAGGGCCCATAGCCCCGGTCCGGGAGCAGCGGCAGCACCACTGCGGTGAGCACGCCCATTTGCAGGAGGGCATTAAGTTCGACCGGCTGGATCAGGCGCAGCCAGCGGTGCAGCACTGGTTTCAGATCGAGCAGCAACGCGAGGACCACGGCCGCACCCACGGCGAGGAGGGCCTGACCGCTTGCGGCCAAAGCGCCCAGACAGAAGGTGGCCATTGCTGCGACAGCTGTCGTGATGCTGAGGGTGCCGGCGGCCTCCGAGGCACGCCGGAAAGAGACTGCGAACAGCAGGACGATGCCGATCAGGCCGGCGGCAAGGAGGAGACCGGGAGTGGAGGAGAGCAGTGCGAGAAGTCCGCCCAGCAAGCCGATGAGGGCGAATGTGCGCAGCCCGGCGACGCGACCACCCTCGGGCAAATCGCGGTCACGCCAGCCGCGCTCCAGCCCCACCAGCAGACCCACGCCGAGCGCGCCGCCCAACGCTTGTGCGGCGCTTCCAAGTTTGATGAGATCCGGGTTCATTGATGGTGAAGTGTCGGCTGCCATTGTCCAGGTTGCGCAGCACAGTCAGTCAATGTCATGCGAACGGGATTCAAGCACTGCCATTATCATCGCTCGCAGCCCCTCGTTTGGCCATGCACGCCTTGTCCCGCCTGTTGAAGATCAATATGGATCTAGAGGGCACTTGGGGTGGCTGGATCAGATCGTTGGCATGGTGTGCATGCTTCCCACGATTTCACGGAGTTCCTGATCGATGTGTTTTTCAGCGACCGCCAGCCTGACAGCCGGTACTTTCCTCTTGGGCGTGGGCATGATGACCACGCGCATGGCCCGTACCGGTGGAGATCGGGTTTACGCGGCGATCCCACTGCTGTTTGCCATCCAGCAGCTTACAGAAGGCGTGGTCTGGCTCAGCTTCGGCTGGGGCATTGACGCGGTGACAGCAGCGGCGACACAGCTGTATTCCTTCTTCTCGCACGTGCTCTGGCCCGTATACGTGCCTGTTGTGGCATGGCTGATCGAGCCTGACCGCAACCGGCGACGCGTCCTGGCCGTCATCTGCCTCGCCGGGCTCGGGGTCGGGGCATACCTGCTGTACGCGATGTTTGCCTACCCCATCGTCGCCACCCCGGTTGGAGGCCATATCGACTACGCATCCCCACATTTCTACATCGCAGCCTCCATGGGCCTTTATCTGACGGCGACGACCGTAAGCCTGATTCTTTCAAGCCACCGCTGGGTCAAACTGTTCGGCGTGCTTTGCCTCGGGTCGGCCGTAGCGGCGTACGCCTTCTACGCCCACTGGTTCATCTCCGTCTGGTGCTTCTTCGCGGCGGCAATGAGCATCGTTGTTGCACTGCATCTGATCGCCGCGCGAGGCGAAACCTCTGCCTTGGTGGAGAACGCTCGATGACTGTTCGCCGTCGAGTCAGTTCAAAACCGGGGCGATTCAATCACGTGGAGATGTTCCCGTTTACTTCTTGACCACTGTGACCTGGCCCTTCATGCCTGCGTCGTAGTGGCCCGGGTAGAGACAGGCAAACTTGACTTCGCCAGCCTTCGTGAACTGCCAGATGATCTCGCCTTGCTTGCCCGGGGCGAGCGACACCTTGCTGGGCTCGTCATGTTCCATATCCGGGAATTTCTTCATGGCCTCGTAGTGTTCCTTGATTTCGGCATCGGTCCCCAGGCTGAACTCGTGCTTGACCTGGCCGCTGTTCTTGATCACGAACTTGATGGTATCGCCCTGTTTGACGGAAATTGCTGCAGGCGCATAGCGCATGGTGTCGGCCATGTCGACATGGATGGTGCGGCTGACCTTGCTGACCTTGCCGGGCTGACCAATGGCGGATTCATCGCTGCCGTGGCCACCGCCGTGGCTGCCAGCTGCAAAGCTGCTCAAAGATAGAGCAGCGAGGGCGGAAGCTGCGATCAACGAAAGAGTGCGTTTCATAGATACCTCGTGGAGTGAAATTGTGGAAATCGTTGTCAGTGCCCGCCATGGGACGAAGGCTTTTTGACTTTGACAACCGTGTCCGTTGCGGACCTGTTCTTGCGCGGCATGGACTGGCCTCCCTCGGCCTTGGCGCGTGTCGGTTCGACCACGGGACCGGTGTACTCGTAGGCAACCGTTCCCTCAGGATGTTTGTACCAGCCGGGGTTGGTGTAATCGCCCGGCCTTTGGTCTCGGCGGACCTTGACGACGCTGAACATTCCGCCCATCTCTACCGAGCCAAAAGGACCGTCACCGGTCATCATCGGGATCGTGTTGTCAGGAATCGGCATCTCCATTTCGGTCATGTCCCCCATCCCCCGCTCGCCCATCACCATGTAGTCCGGGATAAGGCTGTTGATTTTTTTCCCTACTTCACGGTGGTCCACACCGATCAACGTGGGAAGGTCGTGCCCCATGGCGTTCATCGTGTGGTGGCTCTTGTGGCAATGAAAAGCCCAATCGCCTTCCTCGTCGGCCAAAAACTCGATCTGGCGCATCTGGCCCACGGCCATATCGGTTGTCACCTCATACATGCGAGTGCTTTTTGGGGTAGGACCGCCATCAGTACCCGTGATCAGGAATTCGTGCCCATGCAGATGCATCGGATGGTTGGTCATCGTCAGATTGCCCATCCGAATGCGCACCTTGTCGTTCAGACGCACATTCAGGGAGTCGATACCAGGGAAGATGCGACTGTTCCAAGCCCAAATGTTGAAGTTGGTCATCTCTGCGACCTTTGGCGTAGCCGCCCCCGGCTCGATGTCGTACGCACTCAGAAGGAAGCAAAAGTCTCGTTGCACCTCATCAATGAGCGGATGCTTTGTCTTCGGGTGGGTGATCCAGAAACCCATCATGCCCATGGCCAGCTGCACCATTTCGTCGCCATGCGGGTGGTACATGAAAGTGCCCGGGCGCCGCGCCACGAACTCGTAGACAAAGGTCTTCCCGGCTGGAATGGCAGGCTGTGTGAGGCCTGTGACTCCGTCCATGCCATTGGGCAATCGTTGCCCGTGCCAGTGAACACTGGTGTGCTCGGGTAGCTTGTTGGTCACGAAGATGCGTACGCGGTCACCCTCTACAACCTCGATGGTCGGGCCAGGGCTCTGGCCGTTGTAACCCCAAAGGTGCGCCTTGAACCCGGGGGCCATTTCGCGCACCACAGGTTCTGCTACGAGATGGAATTCCTTGACACCTTGGTTCATGCGCCAAGGCAGCGTCCACCCATTGAGCGTGACCACAGGGTTATACGGACGTCCTGTATTGGGCACCAGAGGCGCCATGGTATCGGGACCCGTCTGAAAAACCGGCTCTGGCAAAGCCGCCATCGCCACCCGGCTCACACTTGCTGCAGCCACGGCCCCGCCGGCAATGCCAGCAAAGCGGAAAAAGTCTCTTCTCGAACTCATTTAGATTTCCTTTGGGGATCAGTGACCTTGGCCAGACTCCGCAGCGGCTGGACCGCCGGAGACACCGGCGCTGATGGGCTTGCCGATGAGAGAGGCCTGAAGTGCGGCGTCCGCCTGCCAGAACTGTTGCTCGGCGTTCAGAGTCGCCATCACCGAGTTCACCTGATCGCGGGAGTCGGCCAGCAACTCGAAGACGCTGATCAGCATCCCGTTGTAGCGAAGCTGGTTTTCTTCGGAGATGGTTTTTCTCAGTGGGATCACCTCGTCGCGGTGGTGGCGCGCGATGTCATACGCCGTGCGGTACGCGGAGTAGCTTTCACGCAGGTTCGACCCCGCTGCGCGGGCAGTTGCTTCCAGGCGGTTAGCTGCTGCCAGGGTCTGGGCGTTCATGGCGCTGCGCCGCATGCCACCCCAGTCAAAGATAGGCAGTTGCAGGCTGATCTCAAAGCCACGCCGCGTGGAGTGGGAGTTCTCAGCAGCATCAAAGACCGAGTCGCGCCGGACTCCCAGCTCGATATCCGTGAACGTCGAAATCGTGTTCCAGCCCTGGGCGCGGGCAGCTGCGTCATAGTCTGCCTTCGCGATTTGCAGGTCCAGGCGGCCTTTTGACGCCTGGCGGCCCGCGTCCGTTGGAGACAGTGGCTCCTTGGGCAGCGCGGGCAGGCGCTCAGGCAACCTGAGCTGCTGGGCTTGACCGTCGTCCAAGCCCAGCAATCGGACAAGTTGCTCACGGGCCGCCGTGACCTGGTGCTGAGCACTGGCCAGCTGGGTCGCTGTGTCGGCATAGAACGCCTGCTGGCGTGCGCGATCGAGCTTGTTGAAATTACCCACCGCCTGCATGCGCTTGGCCAATTCGGCGCTGGCCTGGGCGCTGGCGAAAACTTGTTGTGTGTAGGTCAGGGTTTGTTGCGCCGCGACGGCGCGTACCCAGGACTGTCGCACCTGTGTGACTTGGTCCACCACATCGCTACTCAGGCGCAACTGGGCCTGCTTGATGCGCCGCTCGGCGATGCCTTTGCGCGTCGGCAAGGTCAGCAGGTCCAGAAGTCCGAAGGACAGCAGGCGCCCGATCTCCGTCTCATCACCCAGGCGCACGCGCTCAAGGTTCACAATGGGGTTTGCAATGCGGCCGGACTGGGCTGCCGTTGAAGCGTCCGCCCAGTTTTGGGCCACGATGGCCTGCATGGACGGGCTATTGACCAGCGCGAGTTGCACGGCATCCGTTTGTCCGAGCGGCTTGGCCAGCAGATCCGAAGCGCGCTGGCGCAAGGCGTCACGCTCGTTCTGGTCACGGGCCAGGTTGAGCTGGCCATCCGTGAAACTGATTGCCGCTGCGTTGGCGCTGGAGAGGTTTTGCTCAAGATTCACGCTGGCGCAGCCAGACAGCACCGCAATAGCGGCCAAGGCGATCACTATTTTTGCGCGGGGCAGGTGCAATAGGCGGCTCATTGTTTGCCCCCGTGGTGCGCGTCTTGGTCCCGGGCGGGTTGATCCAGCCCGGTCGTGGGTGCCGTCTGGCGCATCTCCTTGGCGTAGGCGCGCCATCCGCCAATCTCGCCCACCGTGTCGTTAGCCGCCTTCCAAGGCTGGACGGATTGATCTTTGTAGGCCTCGTAGTCCAGCAGTGTCGATCGGTACGAAAGCGGATAGTCCACCTTTTCGGTTTCGTCCTCTGGCATCTGTGCGAACGCAAGGGATGGCGCGGTTACCGCAGCAGCCAACCAGTATCTTGAGATAAATCGTAAAAGCCGATGATTTTTCATAGTTTGCGATATGTTTTTGACTTGGGTCATTGTGCTGGCCCGTGGCTTTCAAAGACAGAACGGTTTCATTACATCTTTGTCATGCACAAGAAAGCTAGAGATCTGCTGGCGCGCCTCCTGCCAGACGCAGTGCCAGGGATGCTCGCCCTCCAACCAAATGTCGTTGTTCAATCAAAATAGGCACTCCGCTGAGGTCACACCCGACCTGCAAGGAGAAATTGGCTGACAACAAAACCCACAGCTACTGTTGATCCAGCCGTCAGCTGCAGATTATTGAAACGGTGGGCCGTCGATTGACGGGCGCAGGGATGAGTGCGCCAGAAAACCCAGCGCATGCCGCAAAAGGGAAGAAAGAAGCCCGAAAGTGCGTAAAAATAGCCCGAAGATGCGAGGTAAAACGGCTGCAATGCGTCATCTGAAACACATCGCCCTGTCGCACTCCCACATCCAGGTTAATCAGGACGTCCTCAACGGCAATATCGGGTTTCCCATGTATTTCCTCAGTACGCAAAGTAATTGCTAGCACCCTACGACAAATGCATGATCCCCTTGCCGCACTCATCGACTGCTGGAAGTTTGACCCCAGCAGCACTTACCACACCTGGTTTTTGTGGGATCAGCGGGTAAAAAACTTCCGGTCAATACGTCGTGGCATCGCGCAGGTGGTGGTGGATATCCGCGCAGGGACGTTCGGCAACACCTATAGAGGCTCTTCGCTGGAGACGATCGTGGGTTCGATCGCAGAGCAGCGCCAGATTTTCAAGGGTGCGGACCACGCGTTTCTTTGGAAACCCAAGCTGCGCATTCCAGACATCTACGAGAACGTCAACCACCAGCGCGCCTTTGCCGATCTGCTTCACACCTGCGACCATTGTGACTGCGCGGAAGACGTGGTGGCCGCCATACAGCGCATCGATGCGATAGGCATCAAGGGCCTGGGCCCCGCCGTCGCGAACCTGCTGTACTTCATTCACCCTACGTTGGTATCCCCCTTCAACACAGGCATCGTCAACGGTTTCAACGCCGTGACAGGGGGACGCCTGAAGCTCGGGCGCTGGGATCATTACCTTTCGATGCGAGAGGGCTTGCTGCGCCTCAATGAGCAGTACCGCCTGAAGCTATCGAACGATCTGGGTGCTATCGCGGGACTCATGTTTGATATCGGTAGCGGCCGATATGCCGCTCCACCCCTGGCAATGGATGCGGCAGCAGCAGCACTATGGCAAGAGGATCTCGAACGTGTGCGTCGAGAATCCACAGCGTTGCAAACGAAACCCTCCCAAGCTAACGCGAGCGATGCGACCCACACGGATACTCAGGCTTCGCTGCGAGACCTAGGAAAGGCGCTGGGCTTTGACGTATGGATTGCATCCAACGACCGGGGTCGCACCCATGGCCGCGGCCTGCTGGGAGACGGATGCCTGACACAGTTGCCGGACACCGTGGACCCGGGTCTAGAGTCGGTGCGGTTGATTGATGTTGTATGGGTTGATACCCAGACCTCGCAGGTGGCTGCAGCATTTGAAGTCGAGCACACCACGTCCATCTACTCAGGGATCGTTCGCATGCTTGATTTGGCCCTTGGCACGCGGGTTGCTGGCAAATGCGCGCTGTTTCTGGTAGCCCCAGACAATCGCCGAGACAAGGTGGCGGAACAACTTCGAAGACCCGCGTTTTCCCGGGTGTCAGAGCTGGGGATCCGTTATCTGCCCTACAGCCAACTGGAGCAGAACCACGCATCAATGAGCCGCTTTGGCTCCAGCATCAAACCACTGCTAGAGATTTCGCAACGGCTGTAAACCACGCTCCCTTCGGCGTGGCAACCCGCCATATTCATGCTTTGTCGATGTTCACCACTGTGCGTATCGGCCACTCTCGGCGATGTCGGCAAGATGACGTTGCTGTCATTCATAGCTGCGCAATTGAACGGCTGACGCACCCGTCGTAGGGCTTCTTGATGGGCTGGCGGCACTTATTATTTCGTATCGATCGCTGCTCTCGATCTCCCCGCAAAAAGACCCCTCATACCCCCAGTCAGTTCGACAATGGACACACCATGAACATCACCACCAACCCGCTCGGCGCACTACTGCCAGTCAATCCGGCGGGAACGTTGCCGTCCAAAGCACCCACAGTTCAGGATCGTGGATTTTTGGACGTGATGAAGCAGGCACTCACGACCACGAGCCAATTGCAAAGTGAATCTGGGCGCCTGAGCCGCGAGGTCACCTTAGGCAACCCCACTGTCAGTCTTGAAGAAACGATGTTTGCAGGAGTCAAGTCGAACATTGCATTTCAAGCGACGCTTCATACCCGCAACCGCTTAGTTCAGGCTTACACCGATGTGATGAACATCCAGGTCTGATGCTCGGTAAGGAGAAGCAGCACAAATGCAGGTGCTGAGTGCACTCTTTGCTGAAAAATCGCCGACTCAGGTGGGACAGGCCCATTAATGCCCGTTGGATTCGACTGGAAAAGCCAGCGAGAACCGTGTTTTTCCTTGCTCGGAACGGGCCGAAACATGGCCCCCATGCGCTTCAACAATGGCTTTGGTGATAGAAAGACCCAGCCCGGAACCATCGGACCCAGGATGTGTTCTTGCAGGGTCCGCACGATAGAAGCGGTCGAACAACCGAGGGAGATCTTTGGGGTCGATTTCGTTGCCGGTATTTTCGACGGTGACTCTCACGGCGCCCTCTTCCCTGGCCACTGCAACCTGAACCTCTCCCCGTTCCGGCGTGTGGCGCAGCGCATTGGAGAGCAGGTTGCTCAACGCGCGGCGGAACATCAGTCGATCGCCCTGAATTTCACCGTCTCCATGCGTGCTCAGGTTGATGTTTTTTTCTTCAGCGACTGCTTCATAAAATTCCAGCAGTGCACGGACCTCCGCCGCTGCGGAAAATCGTTCCTTGCTGGGCAAATCAACGCCGCGTTCTGTCTTGGCGAGAAACAGCATGTCCGACACCATGCGGGCCAGGCGCTGCAACTCCTCGGCATTGGAGGCCAGTATGTCGCGATAGGTTTCGGCGTCACGTCTGGCAGACAGGGTGACCTGGGTTTGCGTGAGCAGATTGCTGATGGGTGTGCGCAGTTCATGTGCCAGATCCGATGAGAACTCGGACAGACGCAGGAAGTCTTCCTGCAGCCGGTCCAGCATATGGTTCAGTTCTTGCGCCAGATCGGCCATTTCAATGGGAACGGCTTCCACGGGCATGCGCTCTTCCAGCTGTTGCCCGGTGACTGCGGCTGCCCGGGTCTTCATGGCGCGCAGCGGGGCCATCCCCTGGTGTGCCGCCAACCAGCCCAGCACGCCGCTGATCAGCGTTGCGATGGCGGCATATATCGCCAGGCTGCGCCGCAAATCGGACAGAAATTGCGTGTGATGATCGGTATCGACGGCGATGGAAACCTCAAGAACCGTTGTGGCCGCATTCGCCATGCGCGTCTGATAGTGGATGGAGTGGAACTCGCTTCCCCCCTCTCTCCAGACGTCAAGCGTGTGCCGGTCGGGAGAAGAATGTTGCGAAGCGGGCGTCTCGGGCGGGTTGAAGCCGTCGGATTGAAAGAGCGCCGCGCCTTTTTCGTCCTTGACCAGGACATAGAGGCCATGGTGATGGCTCAAAGCTTCGTTCAGGCGCCCGCGTGCATCCTCGGGTGAATTCGCGCGGGCCAGAATGTTGTCGATCAGGAGTTTTTTGTCTCTTAAGGCGGTGCGATCGAGTTCCAGAAAATGGCGGCCCGTGGCGATCATGAACAGGACACCCAACCCAAGGACGACCGCTGCGGCCACCATCGTGAAAAAAGCCGTCAGGCGACTGGTCAGCGAAAGATGGCGCAGCACTTACGGTTCCTCGGGTGCTTCCAGTACGTAGCCCATGCCCCGTACGGTCTGGATGAGTTTGACATCCTGTCCTTCGTCAATCTTGATGCGCAGGCGGCGCATGGCCACCTCGATCACATTGGTGTCGCTGTCGAAGTTCATGTCCCACACCTGTGAGGCAATCAACGAGCGCGGCAGCACTTCGCCGCTGCGCCGCATCAAAAGCTCCAGCAAGCCAAACTCCTTGGCCGTCAGGTCAATGCGCTTGCCCGCGCGCGTGACCCGGCGCCGCAGCAAGTCCAGTTCCAGGTCCGCCACGCACAGCGTCGTGCTCTCGGTTCCGCTGCGCCCGCGCCGGAGGATGGTGCGGACACGGGCCAGCAGTTCGGCGAACGAGAACGGTTTGACCAGATAGTCATCGGCGCCCAATTCCAAACCCTTCACCCGGTCCTCCACTTGGTCTCTGGCGGTGAGAAACATAGCTGGCATCTGCAAGTCGTGCTTGCGCATCGATTGCAGGACCTGCCAGCCGTTGAGCCCGGGAAGCATCACATCCAGGATCACCAGATCGTAGGTGCCCTGCAATGCCAGGTGCAGGCCGTCATTGCCGTTATGGGCCAGGTCCACGACGAATCCTGCCTCGCCCAGGCCTTGGCGCAGATATTCACCCGCTTTGGGCTCATCTTCCACAATCAATATCTTCACGACGGTGCTCCACTTGCTGGCGTGATGATAGTTTGACGAGATTTGGGGCGCCTGACATGCAGATAACAAAAATGTAATGTGGCGCACAGCTTTAAGTCATGGATATCGTTCAAGAATCTCACCCATGAAACCCGAGATTCACCGTGGGTCCCCGTGGGTCCCCGAGAACACCGAGCCCATGATGACCGGCAAAGGCTCCTTTGGCTCGGTCGAGATGGGCGGCATGTTCAGCATGTTGAAGGTGCGCCGAGAGCAAAGGCCTGGTAAATGCAAGGACCCAGCCTGGTTCGAGCATCCGGAAGGTAAGGTCGCCCACGAGTACCAAGGGCCCATGGCCGAATCTGCCAGGTTCAAGGCTGAATGCGGGCAGTCCATGCGCCGAATCCAAGAGTCCAGCAACCCCACCGAGGTCCAGGTGCGTAAACCCACTTCGCACCATGGCCACTGACAAGCCAACCCTAGATGGATGAATCCGATGAATAACACAAGCAACACAACTCCCAAGCTCATCGCGCTGCTGCTGTGTGCTGCCGCTGGTTTCGCCCATGCCAGCGATAGCCATTCCGGCGAACACAGTCACGGCGCCAATGAAACCGCGCTCGGCAGGCCCGGCACGGCCGCGAAAGTCACCCACAAGATCACCGTAAACATGAGTGACGACATGCGGTTCACGCCTTCCGCAATCCAGGTCGACAAGAACGACACCGTGCGTTTCATCGTCAAGAATCAAGGCCAGGTCAAGCACGAGCTGAGCCTGGGCACCGAGCAGGATCTGCTGGAACATCTGGAGGCCATGAAAAAGTACCCCGACATGGAGCATGACGAACCGGGAAAAGTGACGCTTGCACCAGGAAAGCAAGGCGAGATTGTTTGGCAATTCACCAAGTC
>MESL01000028.1 GCA_001770955.1 Burkholderiales bacterium RIFCSPLOWO2_12_FULL_65_40
CTTCCCATCCCGAACAGGACAGTGAAACGACTTTGCGCCGATGATAGTGCGGGTTCCCGTGTGAAAGTAGGTCATCGTCAGGCTCTTACAGCCCAGTACGCCCCGCTCAGCAATGAGCGGGGCGTTTCTGCTTGGGGCGAGCGAAATGGCCTCTTCTGCAGCCAAGGCCTACGCATTGCCCCATAGGTGCTTGGCACCTTGAATGCGATGCAGAGGCTTCACCTGTCCAAGGGGAGCGAATGATCTTGTCCGCAAAGTTGTTCACGGTGATCCCGTTTGGGGTAGCATTGACGTTGACGTAAGCGTCATTGATAGAGCCATTGCAGGAGCGCGCAGATCCGGTCTGTGAACCCTGCAACCATGCCACCTGCCTTCGCGACACCATGGCCACCACCTACACGATCAGCGATCTTGCCAAAGAGTTCGACCTCACCACGCGCGCGATGCGCTTCTACGAGGACATGGGACTCCTGCAACCCGAGCGTACCGGGCCGGGCAGCCGTACCAGAACCTACACTGCACGCGACCGCACCCGCCTGAAACTGACCTTGCGTGCCAAACGTCTGGGTCTGTCGCTGACCGAGGCGAAGGAGATCATTGATCTCTACGACAGCCCGCGCGACACCAATGTGCAGTTGCAGAAGTTCCTCAATGTGCTGGAACAGCACCGCAGGCAACTCGAAGACCAGATGGCCGACTTGCAGGCCAACCTGGACGAAGTCAAGGAGCATGAAAAAGAGGCGCGTGCCCTGCTGGCCAAAGCAGGCAAAAATCCCGCATAATTGACGTTTACGTAAACGTAAATTAGGACGGCGCATGAGCACACCCCGATTGGAGCCCCGGGACCCCCAGTTCGCGCAGCGGGTACGGGAGAGTTTTGTACGTCAAGGCGCCATGCACACGCTGGGTGCGCGGCTTGCTCTGCTGGAGCCCGGGGCCGTCGACATCGAACTGGACTGGTCGCAGGCGCTGACGCAACAGCATGGCTTCCTGCACGCCGGCATGGTTTCCACGGCGCTCGACTCGGCCTGCGGCTTTGCCGCCTTCACCCTCATGCCGGAGGATGCGGCCGTTCTCACCATCGAATTCAAAATCAACCTGCTGGCGCCCGCCCAGGGCGAAAGCTTCCGCATGGAAGGCCGTGTGCTCAAGCCGGGCCGCACCATCACGGTGTGTGAAGGCCGTGCATACGCGCTAGCCAGCGGACACGAAAAACTTGTGGCCACCATGGGCTGCACCCTGATGACCGTGACCGGGCGCCAGGAAATCAAGGGCTGATCAGGCCCACAACCACCATTCACACAGGAGAACACCATGAGCATTCCCGCCAACATTCCGGGCCTGAACTTCCAGTTGGGCGAAGAAGTCGACGCCCTGCGCGACGCGGTGCGCGATTTCGCGCAGTCCGAAATCGCCCCCCGCGCCGCCGAGATTGACCACAGCGACCAGTTCCCGATGGACCTGTGGCGCAAGATGGGCGACCTGGGTGTGCTGGGCATTACCGTGTCCGAGGAATACGGCGGCGCCAACATGGGCTATCTGGCGCACATGGTGGCCATGGAGGAAATCTCCCGTGCTTCCGCCTCGGTGGGCCTGAGCTATGGCGCGCACAGCAACCTGTGCGTGAACCAGATCAAGCGCAACGGCAACGACGAGCAGCGCAAAAAGTACCTGCCCAAGCTGATCAGCGGTGAGCACGTGGGCGCGCTGGCCATGAGCGAACCGGGCGCGGGCTCCGACGTCATCAGCATGAAGCTCAAGGCCGAGGACAAGGGCGGCTACTACCTGCTCAACGGCAGCAAGATGTGGATCACCAACGGTCCCGATGCCGACACACTCGTTGTGTATGCGAAGACCGAGCCCGAACTGGGCGCGCGCGGCGTGACGGCCTTCCTGATCGAGAAGGGCATGAAGGGTTTTTCCATCGCGCAAAAGCTCGACAAGCTCGGCATGCGCGGAAGCCACACGGGCGAGCTGGTGTTCCAGGACGTGGAAGTGCCAGCGCAGAACGTGCTGGGCGGCGTGAACAACGGTGCCAAGGTGCTGATGAGCGGCCTGGACTATGAGCGTGCCGTGCTCACCGGTGGCCCCCTGGGCATCATGCAGGCCGTGATGGACAACGTCGTGCCCTACATCCACGACCGCAAGCAGTTCGGCCAGAGCATCGGTGAATTCCAGCTCATCCAGGGCAAGGTCGCCGACATGTACACCCTGCTGCAGGCGGGCCGCTCGTTCGCCTACACCGTGGCCAAAAACCTCGACATGCTGGGGACCGAACACGTCCGCCAGGTGCGCAAGGACTGCGCCAGCGTCATCCTGTGGTGCGCCGAGCAAGCCACCAAAATGGCGGGTGACGGCATCCAGATTTTCGGCGGCAACGGCTACATCAACGAATACCCGCTGGGCCGCCTCTGGCGCGATGCCAAGCTGTACGAGATCGGTGCCGGCACGAGCGAGATCCGCCGCATGCTGATCGGCCGCGAGCTGTTCGCTGAAACCTGCTGACCCGTCCCCGCCAACCACCCGCAAGGAAAGAAGCCATGGCCACCGACTCGATTGATGACCTGTTTGTCCACAACCGCGAATGGGCAGCGCAGATGCAGCGCGACCGGCCAGGCTTCTTCACCCAGTTGATGGCGCAGCAAAAGCCCAAATACATGTGGGTCGGCTGCTCCGACAGCCGCGTGCCGGCCAACCAGATCACAGGGCTGGAGCCAGGCGAGGTGTTCGTGCACCGCAATGTGGCCAACGTGGTGGTGCCGACCGACCTCAACTGTCTGTCCACTATCCAGTACGCGGTGGACCAGTTGCATGTCGAGCATCTGATGGTGGTGGGCCACTACGGCTGTGGCGGCGTGCTGGCCGCGCTCGAGGACATCCGGGTGGGTCTGGCCGACAACTGGATCCGCCATGTCAAAGACGTCCGCGACCGCCACCGCGAACTGATCGCTGCGATCGAGCCCGTCAAGCGCCATGATGTGCTGTGCGAGCTGAATGTGATCGAGCAGGTCATCAACATCGCGCAGACCACCGTGATGCAGGATGCCTGGGCACGGGGGCAAAAGGTGCATCTGCACGGCTGGTGCTATGGCCTGGGCGACGGAATCATCAACAACCTGCACATCACGCTCGATGGCAATCAGGGGATCGACTCGCTCTACAAGGCGGCTGTGGATGGAGTGATTGCCGCACGGCGCTAAAGTCGGGGGCCTTGCGCTTTCACAGGACGACACGCCCATGTTTCCCCAGCGGCTCGATTCGCCCCAGGCCTACGACATCGCCAAGGCGATGATGGACGGTTTTAACCGCCATTACCGCCTGTTCCGCACCGAATCGGCCCGCGCCAAGCACCGCTTTGAAACCGCCGACTGGCACGGCCAGCAGCGCGCGCAGCGCGAGCGCATCGAGTTCTACGACCTGCGCGTCAAGGAATGCACGAAGCGGCTGGAGAAGGAATTCAAGGCAGGGCAGCAGCCCATGGACGTGTGGCACCAGGTCAAGCTGCACTACATCGGCCTGCTGGTGAACCACCATCAGCCCGAGCTGGCCGAAACCTTCTTCAACTCGGTCACCACCAAGATCCTGCACCGCACGCACTTCCACAACAACTTCATCTTCGTGCGCCCGGCGGTCAGCACCGAATACATCGAAAACGAAGAACCCGCCGCGCGCCCCACCTACCGCGCCTACTACCCCTCGCGCGAGAGCATCTTCGAGACGCTGCTGTGCATTGTCGAAAACTTCCAGTTGCAGCGCGAATTCGAAGACCTGCCGCGCGATGTGCGTCACGTGCTCGGCGCCATGCAGGGTCGGCTCGACAAGGTGCGCCTGCGCGCCAACTTCCAGATCCAGGTGCTCTCCAGCCTGTTTTTCCGCAACAAGGGCGCCTATGTGGTGGGCAAGATCATCAATGGCTTCAACGAGGTGCCGTTCGCCCTGCCCATCCTGCACAACGAAGACGGCAAGCTCACCATCGACGCGGCGCTGTTCGGCGAGGACGACCTGCAGATGCTGTTCAGCTTTGCGCGCGCCTACTTCATGGTGGACATGGAGATCCCCAGCGCCTACGTGCAGTTCCTGCGCAGCCTCATGCCGCGCAAGCCACGCGCCGAGATCTACAACGCCCTGGGCTTGGCCAAGCAGGGCAAGACGCTGTTTTACCGAGACTTCCTCTACCACCTCAAGCATTCGAGCGACAAGTTCCGCATCGCGCCCGGTATCAAGGGCATGGTCATGCTGGTGTTCGACCTGCCGAGCTTTCCCTTCGTGTTCAAGCTCATCAAGGACTATTACCCGCCGCCCAAGGACACCACCCGCGAGCAGATCAAGGGCAAGTACCTGCTGGTCAAGCAGCACGACCGCGTGGGGCGCATGGCTGACACGCTCGAATACAGCGAAGTCGCCTTTCCGCGCGAACGCTTTGACGATGCGCTGATTGCCGAGATCCAGAAGTTCGCACCCAGCCAGCTGGAGATCAGCGACCGCGACGGTGACGGCCACCAGGAAGTCATCATCAAGCACCTGTACATCGAGCGGCGGATGATTCCGCTCAACATCTACCTGCAGGAGGCCTTCGACACGGGCCTGCAGGATGCGCGCGCGCGCCAGCAGATGGAACACAGCGTCATCGAGTACGGCAACGCCATCAAGGACCTCGTGGCGGCCAACATCTTTCCCGGCGACATGCTCTGGAAGAATTTTGGTGTCACGCGCAACGGCAAGGTCGTGTTCTACGACTACGACGAGATCGAGTACATCACCGACTGCCACTTCCGGCGCGTGCCCACGCCGCGCAATGAGGAGGAGGAGATGAGCGGCGAAATCTGGTATTCGGTCGGTCCGCACGACGTCTTTCCCGAAACCTTCGCTCCCTTCCTGCTCGGCAACGACGCCGTGCGCGATGTGTTTATGAAGCACCACAGCGACCTGCTGGGTGTGGACTTCTGGCAATCGCACAAGGAGCGCATTCTTGCGGGCCATGTGTATGACGTGTTCCCCTATGACGTCAGCCGCCGTTTCAAGCACGTGCACGAGACGCAAGGTATCTGATTCCGTTTTTTCTTTCCCCGTTCATTCAGGAGATCTCCATGTCCGCATCCCAAGACCCCATCGTCATCGTCGGCGCAGCGCGCACCCCCATGGGCGCGTTCCAGGGCGATTTTTCCGACCTCGCCGCGCACGACCTGGGCGGCGCCGCGATCAAGGCCGCTGTCGAGCGCGCGGGCATCGCGCCCGAGAAGGTCGATGAAGTGCTGTTCGGCAACTGCCTGATGGCGGGTCAGGGCCAGGCGCCCGCGCGCCAGGCCGGCTTCAAGGGCGGGCTGCCGCGCAGCACTGGCGCGGTGACGCTGTCCAAGATGTGCGGCGCCGGCATGGAAGCCACCATCCTCGCGCACGACCAGCTCGTTGCCGGTAGCCGCGACGTGATGGTCTCTGGCGGCATGGAGAGCATGACCAACGCCCCCTACCTGCTCAAGAAGGGCCGCGGCGGCTACCGCATGGGCCACGACAAGATCTTCGACCACATGATGCTCGACGGCCTGGAAGACGCCTACGAGGCCGGTCGCTCCATGGGTACCTTCGGCGAAGACTGTGCTGCCAAGTACCAGTTCACGCGCGAACAGCAGGACGCCTTCGCCATGGCCAGCGTTCAGCGTGCGCAGGATGCCATCAACTCCGGCGCCTTCAAGGCCGAGATCACCCCCGTCACTTTCAGCACCCGCAAGGGCGAGGTGACGGTGGCGCAGGACGAAGGTCCACTGAAGATCCGCCTGGACAAGATCCCTACGCTCAAGCCCGCGTTCAAGAAGGACGGCACCATCACCGCCGCCGCCAGCTCCAGCATCAACGACGGCGCCGCCGCCCTGGTGCTGATGCGCCAGTCCACTGCCCTGGAGCTGGGCTGCAAGCCCCTGGCCAGGATTGTTGCCCACGCCACGCACGCGCAAGAGCCCGAGTGGTTCACCACCGCCCCCGTGGGCGCGACCGAAAAGGCGCTGAAAAAGGCCGGATGGAAGGCCGAGGACGTGGACCTGTGGGAAATCAACGAAGCCTTCGCCGTCGTGCCCATGGCACTGATGCATGACCTGAAGGTGCCGCACGACAAGGTGAACGTCAACGGCGGCGCTTGCGCGCTCGGCCACCCCATCGGCGCCAGCGGCGCGCGCATTCTGGTCACGCTGCTGCACGCGCTGCAGGCGCGCGGCAAGAAGAAGGGCCTGGCCACGCTGTGCATCGGCGGCGGCGAGGCTACGGCCATGGCGATCGAGCTGGTTTGATTGCTATTTAGTTGATAGCTGATGGCGCCCATCAATCGGGTGCTGTAGGCCATTTTGATACCTATTCCATGTCTACCATCCTGGTGATCGGCGCCTCGCGCGGCATCGGCCTGGAGCTGGTGCGCCAGTACGCCGCCGAGGGCTGCCGCGTCATCGCCACCGTGCGCGACGACGCAGCCCGCGAGCGCGTGCAGGCGCTCGGCGCCCAGGCCTTGACGGTGGACGTGGCCAACCCTGCCAGCGTGAGCGGCCTGGCCTGGCAGCTCGATGGCGAGGAGATCGACGTCGCGCTCTACGTGGCCGGTGTGATGCGCCGCCCCGGCGCGCGCACCCCGCCCACGCAGACCGACTTTGACGCGGTGATGCACACCAACGTGCTCGGCGCCATGCAGACCATCCCGCAGGTGGCGCCGATGGTGGAGGCCGCGGGCGGCGTGTTCGCCTTCCTGTCCTCGTCCATGTCGCAGATCGGCAGCGTGGGTGAGAGCAGCGCCTGGCTCTACCGCACCAGCAAGGCCGCGCTCAACATGGCCGTGGCCGCCGCGCAGCACGACTATCCTGGCGCCACGCTCGTCACCATCGACCCCGGCTGGGTGCGCACCGACATGGGCGGCGAGGGTGCGCCGCTGACCGTGGAAGCCAGCGTGCGCGGCATGCGCCACACGCTCGCCCACCTCACCCCTGCCGACAAGGGCCGGCTTTTGCACCACGACGGCCAGCGCGCCGCCCATTGGTAAACGCCCACTGAACACATTGACGGAGACCCCATGCTGCTGACCCAAGACCAGGAAATGATCCGCGACGCCGTGCGCGACTTTGCTCAAACCGAACTGTGGCCGAACGCTGCACGCTGGGACAAGGAACACCACTTCCCCCAGGAGGCCCATCAGGGTCTGGCCGCGCTCGGTGCCTACGGCATCTGCGTGCCGGAGGAATTTGGCGGCGCGAATCTCGACTACGTCACGCTCGCCCTGGTCCTCGAAGAAATCGCCGCCGGTGATGGCGGCACCAGCACCGCCATCAGCGTGACCAACTGCCCCGTCAACGCCATCCTCATGCGCTACGGCAACGCGCAGCAAAAGCGCGACTGGCTCACGCCGCTGGCGCGTGGCGAGATGCTGGGCGCTTTCTGCCTCACCGAGCCGCATGTGGGTTCGGACGCTTCGGCGCTGCGCACCACGGCGGTCAAGCAGGGCGACGAGTACGTCATCAACGGCGTCAAGCAGTTCATCACCAGTGGCCAAAACGGCCATGTGGCCATCGTCATCGCGGTCACCGACAAGGGCGCTGCTAAGCGCGGCATGAGCGCCTTCCTCGTGCCCACCAGCAACCCTGGCTACGTGGTGGCGCGGCTCGAAGACAAGCTGGGCCAGCACAGCAGCGACACCGCGCAGATCAACTTCGACAACTGCCGCATCCCGGCCGAGAACCTCATCGGTGCCGAGGGCGAGGGCTACAAGATCGCGCTGGGCGCGCTCGAAGGCGGGCGCATCGGCATCGCCGCGCAAAGCGTGGGCATGGCGCGCAGCGCCTTCGATGCGGCGCTGGCGTATTCCAAGGAGCGCGAAAGTTTCGGCACCGCCATCTTCAACCACCAGGCCGTGGGCTTCCGCCTGGCCGACTGCGCCACGCAGATCGAGGCCGCGCGCCAGCTCATCTGGCACGCCGCCGCGCTGCGCGACGCGGGCCGCCCCTGCCTGAAGGAAGCCGCCATGGCCAAGCTCTTCGCCAGCGAGATGGCCGAGCGCGTCTGCAGCGCCGCCATCCAGACGCTGGGCGGCTACGGCGTGGTGAACGACTTCCCGGTCGAACGCATCTACCGCGATGTGCGCGTGTGCCAGATCTACGAGGGCACGAGCGACGTGCAGAAGATCATCATTCAGCGCGCCTTGGCCTGATTCCGAGCGCAGCCAGGGGGCGCCATCGCTGGTGTCAGAATGTATCCATGAGCGCCAAAGACACCGCACCGGCCGTTGCCGTCACGACCACTGCCTCCAGCACCCCTGCATCTCCCAGCCGCCGCCGTGCGGCAAGCGCCACGCCGCAGGCCGGGCGCCCGCGCAGCGCGCGCAAGGGCGACACGGCCCCCGCGCTGACGCAGGCCGCCGTGGCGCGCCATGTGCAGAGCGAAGCCACGCAGGCCGCGCAGGCCAGCCAGCTGGCCGCCGTGCAGGACCTGGTGGACAACACCGACATTCCGGTGCGCCAGCGCGCTGCGGCTCTGCGTGCGCTGCTGGAGGGCGCCTCGCAGGACGACCGCGCCATGCTGCGCCAGGCCCTGCTGTCCGATGCACAGCAGAATGCCGCCCCCATCGCCAAGGGCCACCCGGACGACGAACTGGCGCCTGACTGGCGCGATGGCGCGTATCCCTACCGGAACCTGATGCGCCGCAGCACCTACGAGGCGCAGAAATACCAGCTCCAGGTGGAGCTGCTCAAACTCCAGGCCTGGGTCAAGGAGACCGGCCAGCGCGTGGTGATCCTGTTCGAGGGGCGCGATGCGGCCGGCAAGGGCGGCGCCATCAAGCGCTTCATGGAGCATCTCAACCCACGCGGCGCGCGCGTGGTGGCGCTCGAAAAACCCAGCGACGTCGAGCGTGGCCAGTGGTACTTCCAGCGCTACATCCAGCACCTGCCCACGGCGGGCGAGATCGCGCTGTTCGACCGCAGCTGGTACAACCGCGCGGGCGTCGAGCGCGTCATGGGCTTTTGCTCCGACGCCGAATACCACGAGTTCATGCGCCAGGCGCCCGAGTTCGAGCGCCACCTGGTGCGCAGTGGCGTGCACCTCATCAAGTTCTGGTTCTCGGTGAGCCGTGCCGAGCAGCGCCGCCGCTTCAAGGAGCGCGAGGTGCACCCGCTCAAGCAGTGGAAGCTCAGCCCTGTCGATCTGGCCTCGCTCGACAAATGGGAGGACTACACCCGTGCCAAAGAGGCCATGTTCTTCGATACCGACACGGCCGACGCACCCTGGACCGTGATCAAGAGCGACTGCAAGAAGCGCGCGCGCCTCAACGCGCTGCGCTACGTGCTGCACAAGCTGCCCTACGCCAACAAGACGGCCGAGTCCATCGGCAAACTCGACCCGCTCATCGTGGGCCGCGCCCATGTGGTGTATGAGCGTGGCGAGAAGTCCGGGGCGATTCTCTGAGGCATCCGCGGGCAGAGTTCCCCTTCTGGCGACAATGCCGGCTCTTTCGTCACCGGCGCTGCATCCATGACCTTGCCCACTGACCCCTGCCCCTGCGGCCGCACCGGCGACCGGGGGGCACTGCGGGCCTACGCCCACTGCTGCGGCCGCTACATCGACCACTGGGACGAGGCCCCCGCGCCCGACGCTGAAAGCCTCATGCGCTCGCGCTACACCGCCTTCGTGCGTGCACGGGCCGACTACCTGCAGGCCACCTGGCATGCCAGTACCCGCCCGGCCACGCTCGACTTCGATGCCGGCGCGCGCTGGCTCGGGCTGGAGGTGCGCGGATGCCGCAGCACCGGCCCCGAGAGCGCCGAGGTCGAATTCGTGGCGCGCTACCGCGTGGGCGGGCGCGCCGTACGCCTGCACGAGCGCAGCCGCTTTGTGCGCGAGGCCGGGCGCTGGTACTACGTCGACGGTGACATCCGCTAGCCGCGATCCCAGAGTTTTAGATAAATTAGGGCTTTAAGCCAATTACCATAAGCGCTGCCAGCTATGAAATTTGAAGCGATCCTGTTCGACTGCGACGGTGTTCTGGTCGATAGCGAACCCATCACCAACGGCGTGCTGTGCACCATGCTGAACGAGGCGGGCTGGGCGCTGTCGTCCGAGGAGTGCATGCGCCTCTTCATTGGCAAGACGGTGCGCAGCGAGGCCGCGCGCATCGAGGCGCACACCGGCCGACCGCTCACCGACGCCTGGATGGCGGAGTTCTATGCGCGCCGCAATGCGCGGCTGGAGGCCGAACTGCAGGCGATCGAGGGCGCGGTCGAGGCCGTGCGCGCCGTGCATGGGCGGCTCGGCGGGCGCATCGCCTGTGCCTCGGGGGCCGACCGCTTCAAGGTCGAGATGCAACTGGAGATGGTGGGGCTGGCGCCGTATTTTGCAGGGCGCATTTTCAGCGGCCACGAGATGCCACGCACCAAGCCCGCGCCCGACGTGTACCTGGCCGCGGCGGCCGCGCTGGGTGTGCCGCCCGCGCGCTGCCTGGTAGTCGAGGACACGGTGACCGGCGTCGCCGCAGGCGTAGCGGCCGGCGCCACCGTGGTGGGCTACAGCCCCTCGCCCGTGGGCCACGGCACGCCCGAGGCGCTGCGTGCGGCCGGGGCGGTGCAGGTGATGGAGCACATGGGCGAATTGCCGGGGCTGCTGGACTGATCCGTGCCATGCCGCACCAGGCGGCGCTGGCAGTCACGCTTTAAAACGACTCCCAATCGTCGTTCGATGGCGCTGCGCTGCGTACGGCAGGCCTGGGGGCGGCAGGGGCCGCCAAGGCCGCTGCCTTGGCGGGCATGGCAGGCTTGGTGCGCGCAATGCCCGGCCGGGGCGCTGCGGCGCGGGCGACCGCCGGTGCGGTTGCAGCCGGGCGCGGTGCGGACCGTGGGGCCTGGGCCTTGAAACCGCCGGAGCCGCCCAGGCTTGGGTCGAGCTTGAACACCGCCACGGCCTGCACCAGTTCCTGCGCCTGGCTGCTCAGGCTGCCTGCGGCAGCAGCCATCTCTTCGACCAGCGCGGCATTTTGCTGCGTGGCCTGGTCCATCTGCGTCACCGCCTCGCCCACCTGGGCCACGCCGCTGGCCTGCTCGGCGCTGGCGGAATTGATCTCACCCATCAGATCGGTCACGCGGCGGATGCTTTGCACCACCTCGGTCATGGTTTCGCCGGCCTGGTCGGCCATGGCGCTGCCTTGTTCCACGCGCTCCACGCTGGCGCTGATCAACTGCTTGATCTCCTTGGCGGCCTCGGCGCTGCGCCCGGCCAGGCTGCGCACCTCGCTGGCCACCACGGCAAAGCCCCGGCCCTGTTCGCCTGCACGGGCAGCCTCGACGGCCGCATTGAGCGCGAGGATGTTCGTCTGGAAGGCAATGCCGTCGATCACGCTGATGATGTCGGCGATTCTTTTGCTGCTCTCGTTGATGCCCTTCATGGTCTCCACCACCTGGCCCACCACTTCGCCGCCGCGCACGGCCACATCCGAGGCGCTGCGCGCCAGCGCATTGGCCTGGCTGGCGCTGTCGGCGTTTTGGCGCACGGTGGCCCCCAGTTGTTCCATGGAGGCTGCGGTTTCTTCCAGCGCACTGGCCTGGCTCTCGGTACGGGCCGACAAATCCTGGTTGCCTTGCGCGATTTCTGCGCTGGCCATGGCCACGCTTTCGGAGCTGCGGCGCACCTGGGAGACCACCTGGGCGAGACCGCTTTTCATGGTGGCGAGCTGGGCCATGAGGCTCGACTGGTCGCCGGCCTGCACGGCGATGTGCTGGGTGAAATCGCCCTCGGCGACGGTGCGGGCCACCTGGGCCGCGGCACGCGGCTCACCGCCAAGCTCGCGTAGCAGGCTGCGGGTGATCAGCCAGCCCAGGACCGCCGCTGCCAGAAGGGCCACCATGCCCAGGCCGATCAGGCCCGCGCGCGCACTGAGGGCTGTTTCCTGGGCGTTCGTGCCCGCCTGCACGATGGCGTCCTTTTCTGCTTCCACCAGTGCGCCAATGGCGGTCTTGTAGTTGGCCAGCACCGGCCGCAGCTTGGTGGTGAGGTAGTCGCGGCTCAGGTCTGCATGGTCGCTCTGGATCAGGTTGATCAGCTCTTGCTGTCCTGCCAGATACAGCGCGCGCTGCGTTTGCACTTTTTCCAGCAGGGCGCGGGAGGGGGGATCGCTCAGTGCCTTGTCGAGGGCGTCGAGCAGCTTGACGGACTCCTGGCGCGCCTGTTGGATGACCTGGAGCTGGCGCTCGCGGTCGCCTGCGTCGTAGGTCAGCATCATGTTGCGCAGCGCAATCGCAATCACGTCGGTTTGCGTGGCGATGTTGGAAGACATCACGATGCGTGGGAAATGGTGGCTGACCACGGCGTTGAGGTCGGCTCCGATGCGGCCCATGGCCATCAGGCCCATGAGCACCGAGGCGACCAGCAACGCACAGACCACGCTAAAGCCGACGGTCAGGCGCGTGCGCACGCGCCAGGAAGAAATATTGAACATGGCATCTCCGGGTTCAGGGGTACAGATACCTGCATGGGAACAATCAGGGGTCGGGTGGCAGGCACGGTGCCTGTTTCGTCTTCACGGGACAAGGGTGAGACGGCACCGGGGCTGGCCACAGCAGGGTGTTACGCGATTTTACATTTTGAGGGTTTTCCCTTATTTTCGATTGCAATGGTGCCGGCAGGGTCAAAGGGGCGCCTTGTCGCGCTGTTGCCAGCGGACATCGGGGCGCCAGCAGGCAACCCACTCAGGCACTTGGTGTGCCGGCATGGGCCTGGCAATGCCGTAGCCCTGGGCGTTGTCGCAGCCCAGCGGAATCAGCAGGCTGCCGTGCTCGATGGTTTCCACCCCTTCGGCGATCACTTCGCGGCGGAAGGCATCGGCCAGCCCGATGACGCCCTTGACGATGGCCAGGTCGTCCGGGTCGCTCTGCATGTCGCGCACGAAGCTCTGGTCGATCTTGATGACCTCGGCATTCAGTCGCTTGAGATAGGTGAGCGACGAGTAGCCGGTGCCGAAATCGTCGAGTGCGAAGCGCACGCCCAGCGCCTGGCAGCGGTGCATGATGTTCGAGACATGGGCAATGTCCTCGAGCGCGCTGGTTTCCAGGATTTCGAGTTCCAGCCGGTCGGGCCGCACACCGGGCTGCGCCGCGAGCAGGGCACCCAGCCGCACGGCAAAGCCTTCGGTCTGCAGTTGCAGGGCGTCGATGTTCACGCTCACGGCCAGGTCGAGCCCGAGCGCCTTCCACTCGGCCATCTGGGCCAGGGCCGTGGCAATCACCCATTCCCCCACGGCAATGCTGATGGTGTGGCCCGCCATGGCAGGCAGAAAGCTGGCGGGTTGCAGCAGCCCACGTTCAGGGTGCTGCCAGCGGATCAGGGCTTCCAGCCCGATCACCACGCCGGTGCGCATGTTCACCTTGGGCTGGTAATGCAGCACGAATTCGCCGCGTTCCAGGGCCAGGCGGACACGGTCGCTTTCTTCGCGCTGGGTTTTCACGGCAGTGTCGTGGGCCACGTCGAACAGGTGGTAGCGGTTCTTGCCCGCCTGCTTGGCCTGGTACATGGCCTGGTCGGCATGGCGGATGAGCAGGTCGGGTTCTGCGCCGTCGGTGGGGTACAGGGTGACGCCGATGCTGGCAGAGACCTGCAGCAGGCTGTCGCCCACCTGCACCGGATCGGCGGCCGCGTGCAGCAGGCGTGACAGCACAGGTTCGCAGTCGTGCGCCTGGTCCAGATCCACCAGCACGGCCACGAATTCGTCGCCGCCGATGCGCGAGAGCGTGTCGCCATCGCGCAGGGCGGCCTTGAGGCGATGGGCCAGTGCCACCAGAAGCTCGTCACCGCGCTCGTGCCCATAGTGGTCGTTCACGGCCTTGAAACCGTCGAGGTCGAGGAAGGCCACCGCCAGCGACTGGCCGGTGCGCTGGCAGCGCAGCATGGACTGCTGCACCCGGTCGGCCAGCAGCACCCGGTTGGGCAGGCCGGTGAGGGCATCGTAGTGGGCCACATGCTCCAGCTGACGCTCGTTCTCCTTGAGTTCGGTGATGTCGGTGAACAGGGCCACGTAATGCTGCACCTCGCCCCGGGCGTCGCGCACGGCGCTGATGGTGATGATTTCGGCGAACAGCGAGCCGTCCTTGCGGCGGTTCCAGACCTCGCCTGTCCAGTGGCCCCGGGTGGTCAGGCTGTGCCACATGGCGGTATAAAACTCGGGCCCCTGGCGGCCCGACTGGAGCATGCGCGGGTTGTTGCCGATGGCTTCTTCGCGTGTGTAGCCCGTGATGCGAGTGAAGGTGTCGTTCACGTCGATGATCGTGCCGCGCGGGTCGGTGATGGTGATGCCCTCGCGTGCATGGGTGAACACGCTGGCGGCCAGCTGCAGCTTTTCGTGGGCCTTCATGCGCTCGGTGATGTCGTGGAACGAGCCCACCATCACGAGCGCGCGGCCCTGTGCATCGCGCTCGGTCACGCGCCCGCGCCACAGGCCCCAGATCCAGTGGCCGTCCTGGTGCCGGATGCGCTGCTCCACCTCGAACTGCGCGGATTCGCCCTTGAGGCTGGCGCGCAGCGCAGGGTCCAGTTTTTGCAGATCGTCCGGGTGCGTCCTGCGGCGCCATTCCTCGATGGGCACCTGGGCCAGGTCTTCGGGTGCATAGCCAAAGAGGTGCGCCATGATCTCGTCGCTGTGCACCATGCGGGTCTGCAGGTTCCAGCTCCACATGCCCATCTGGGCAATCTGCAGGGCCAGGTCGATGCGATCCTTGGCCCGCTGCAACTGGCGGCGCTGCGTGTCGAGTTCCGATTCGATGGCCAGCCGATCGGACATCATGGTGTTGAAGTCGGTCACCAGATCGACCAGTTCCCGTGGGCCCGAGGGCTCCGCCAGGGCCGTTCCGCCTTGCTTGAAGTGGTGGATGGCCTGGGTCAGTGAGTCGATGGGGCGCTCGACGCGCCGTGCCAGTGCCAGTGCGAACAGTGCGAGGCCCAGCACACTGAGCATCCCGACGGCGGCGCTGATCAGTGCCTTGCGATGGGCCTGGGCGACCAGCGGGGCGCTGGGCACACCGAAAAAGGCCACCCACTGGGCCTCGGGAATGAAGGTGGTGGAGTAATACCGCTCCACGCCATCGAGACCGGCCAGTTCGAAATCGCCGTTGCGCATGTCCATGACCCTGCGGGCGATCGGCCAATCGGGCCGGGTGCCGATGATGTGTTCCGGGTCGCTGTTGCGCCAGATCAGCGTGCCATCAGCGCTGATGATCCCGTAGCGGCTGTCTGCGGACAGGTTCTGGGGCGTCAGACCGAGCTTGAAGGCGTGCAGGTCCAGGGGCAGGTGCACGGCGCCCACGATCTGTCCGGCGCGATCGTGCACGGGCATGCTCAGCACCGAAACCCATTTGCCGGTGATGGGGCCCCGGTGAGGTGGACCGACGCTGAAGCGCTGTTCGGCCATGAGCTTCTTGAACCAGTCGGTGTCGCCCACGTCGACCGGCTGGCCGATGGGCAGGGGCGCGGCCGAGCACAGCGTGCGGCCCTGCCGGTCGGTGGTGACGATGTTGGCGTACTCGGGCGTCAGCGTATGCAGCTCGGTCAGCACGCCGTCGCACTGCAGGGGGTCCATGGCCTGTACCCGGGGGCGCTCGGCAATGCGGCGCAGGGTGGCGTGGGCGGATTCGATCGTGCGCGCGACATCGGACGCAACGATGGCTGCCAGGGGGCGCTGCGCCGTGCGGGCCTGTGCCAGTGCATCTTCGGCATCGCGGTAAGCGTTGTAGCCGATCAACCCGACCAGAGGGATGACCAGCGGAATCACCAGCAGCAGAAGATGGGCTCGGAGCGGGGCAGTCATCGGGGCGGGGTCAGGGCCGTCAGGTGGCAGGGAGCCGGGGCATTGTCAGTGCATGGCAGCACCAAGCATGGGCCGATGGCGGGACTTGCGCCGGGTGCCCGGCCATCTCCCACCTTGCAGCAGGGGATTGGGCAGCGAGGCACGGTGGGTGAATGCATCAGGGCATGGTGACACAGGGCCCGCCTGCGCCGCCTAGGGCGGAACCCGATGCCGCCGGTCTGTGGCCCGGAGCGGGAGAGGAACAGCGCCGAGAGCGCCCCAAAAAAAAACGCCATTCTCATGATGAAAATGGCGTTTCAGGCAATGCAGAAAAGCGCTGGCAGCTATTTTTTAAATAGCGGTTTGCGTGCCCTGGCCTTATCCGCCCGAGCCGTACATCTGCTGCGGCATCCACAGAATGAGCTGCGGGAACAGCAGGCACAGCCCCACCATGGCCAACTGCAGCAGCACGAAGGGGATGATGCCTACGTAGATGTCGCGGATCGTCACGTTCTTGGGCACCACGCCCTTGAGATAGAACAGCGAGAAGCCCACCGGCGGGGTGAGGAAGGAGGTCTGCAGCATCAGCGCCACCAGGATCAGGAACCAGGTCATGTCGATCCCGCTGAGCTTGATGACCGGGGCCAGCTGCGGCAGGATGATGAGCACGATCTCGAACCAGTCGAGGAAGAACCCGGCCACGAACACCACTGCCAGCACCAGCATCACCAGGCCCGTGGGGCCCAGGCCCGTGCCCTTGAAGAACTCGGTGATGAGCTCGTCGCCGCCGATCATGCGCAGCACGTAGGCGAACACTGTGGCGCCGATGAAGATGGCGAAGATGAAGCTGGTGGTGATGGTGGTGTCGATGCCCACCTGGCGGATCACCTGCCAGCTCAGACGGCGGTTGATTGCTGCCAGCAGCATGGCGCCAAAAGCGCCCAGGCCCGAGGCCTCGGTGGGCGTGGCGATGCCGAAGAAGATGGAGCCGAGCACCACCAGGATCAGGCCGAAGGTCGGCAGGGTGGACAGGAAGGCAATGCCCACCTGGCGCAAGGTCAGCTTTTCGGCGTCGGCCGGGCGGGGGGGCACGAGGTCGGGGCGCACGAAGCCCACCACCACGATGAACACCATGTACAGCACGCCCAGCAACAGGCCGGGAATGAGCGCGCCCATGAACAGGTCGCCCACCGAAACCGACACCTGGTCGGCCATCAGCACCAGCATGATGGACGGTGGAATCAGGATGCCCAGCGTGCCCGACGCTGCCACCAGGCCCGAGGCAATGGCCTTGGAATAGTGGTGCTGCAGCATGATGGGCATGGACAGCATGGCCAGCAACACCACCGAGGCGCCCACGATGCCCGTGGAGGCCGCCAGCAGGATGCCGATGACGATCACCGTCAGCCCCAGGCCGCCGCGGATGCCGCCAAACACCTTGACGAAGTTGCGCATCATCACGTCGGCCACGCCCGAGCGGTCGAGCATCAGCCCCATGTAGACGAACATGGGCAGCGACACCAGCACCCAGTTGGACATGATGGCGTCGAAGCGGTCGATGATGCCGGAGAACTTGACCCAGCTCGTCATCAGGAAGGTGTCAACGCCGAACTGGGTTGTCAGCACGATGGCAATGGTGGCGAACAGCACCGAGACGCCGGCCAGCAGCCAGGCGACCGGGTAGCCGAGGAACAGGCCCAGGATGAAGGTCACCATCAGGGCCAGGGAGAGTAATTCGTAGAAGGGCATGGGCGGACTTCAGAAAGGGGTGTGCGTGGGGTGCCTGGGGGCTCAGCGGCCGAACAGTGCCACCCATACCCGGGTGAGGCGGCTCACGCCGGCCAGCGCCAGCAGTGCAAAGGCCGTCACCAGGAACGACTTGAGGACCCAGCGGTAGGGCAGCCCGCCCGGGGCAGCCGACACCTCATTGAGTTGCCATGAGGTGACCACGAAGGGCACCGCAAACCAGATCACCAGCAGCGTGAAGCTGAGCAGGAACACGGTGATGCCGACCAGCTCGATCCACAACCGGGTTTTTTGCGAAAAATTCTCGGCCAGCACGTCGATGCGCACGTTGCGCTCGCGCACCTCGGTGAACGACAGGCCGAGCATGAAGCCCACGGCATACAGGTGCCACTGGGTTTCCTCCAGCATGATGGAGCCGAGCCCGAAAACGTAGCGCAGCACCACCTGGAAGACGATGACCAGCATCAGCACGGTCCAGAGCAGGGAGGCGATTTCGCCAAACCAGCCGATCAGACGGTCTGCGTTGCGTGAAAAGGCGGTAACGGGCAGGACGATGCCTGAGGGCCCGGCGGTAGGGGCAGCGGTGCTGTGTGCGTGTGATGGCATGGATGTGTAACTCCCGGGAAAACCAAACCGTGCCAGCAAGGGGGCGCTTGCTGGCACGGTAGAGCGCGATCAGGCCAGAGGCCGGTGGATCAGTGCTTGTAGTCGCGCGGCAGGTAGCCCAGGTGGTGCCACTGCTCGTTCTGTTTCTGGAAGGCGGTCATGCTGTCGAGCACCTTCTTGAACATCGGGTCTTTGCCGGCTTCTTCGGCCAGGACTTCCTTGGAGGCTTTGGCAAAGGCATCCAGCATGGTCTTGTTGAACTGGCGGGCCTTCACGCCGTCCTTTTCGAACTTGGTCAGCACGGCGCCCTGCAGGGCTTCGGCCTTGGCCAGGGCCATGGTCACGCCTGCGGTGCAGGTGGTCTCGATCTGAGCCTGCGTCTGGGGCTTGAGCTTGCCCCAGGCCGCCGTGTTCACATACAGGAACTGGTTGGTGGCGGGCTGGTGCCAGCCGGGCAGGTAGTAGTTCTTGGCCACCTTGGAGAAGCCCAGTTGCTCGTCCACCGTGGGCAGCGAGAACTCGGTGCCATCGAGCACGCCCTTTTCCAGTGCCTGGAACAGTTCGCCGCCGGGCAGCATGGTCACCGAGGCGCCCAGCTTCTGGTAGATCTTGCCGCCCAGACCGGCGGCGCGGAACTTCAGACCCTTGAGGTCGTCCGGGGTGTTGATTTCCTTGCGGAACCAGCCTGCGGCCTCGGGGCTGATCGAGCCGCAGAAGATGGGGTACACGTTGTGCGGCTTGAAGGCTTCCTTGAGCAGGGCGTCACCGCCACCGAAGTACATCCAGGCGGCAAACTGGGGCGACTCCATGCCGAAGGGCACCGCGCCAAACAGGGCCGACACTGGCACCTTGCCGATTTCATAGCCCATCCAGCTGTAGCCAGCCTCGACCTTGCCGGTCGATACGCTGTCAAAAATGGCCAGCGGGGGCACCAGCTTGCCGGGCTCGAACACCTGCAGGTTCACCGTGCCGCCCGACACTTTTTTCAGTTGCTCGGACACCCAGGGCATGGTGTCGCCCAGAGCGGTCAGGTTGGACCCGAACGACATGGGGATGCCCCAGCGCACGGTTTCCTGGGCGGTGGCGGCAGTGGCCACGGTGGCCAGGGTGGCGGCAAGGGCCAGGGTCTTCAGCGTATGTTTCATGTGTCTTGTCTCCGTAGGTCTTAGGCTGATACAGGGGCCAGACCCGGAAGAACGATCCACGGGTCTGGCCTGGCTACACAGGAGACAGGTGCCTTGATGCCCGATGGGCCCGCAAGGGGCGCCAAGGAGCACAAAACGCCTGTCGCGCCATGAGGGCTCCTGGGGCAGCCATCCTGGCGAAAGCGTCACCGTGTAAACGCTAGTGCGCAACTTTACGGGTCGCTGTCGCAGCCGGATTGAGCATTCTTGGAGGGGGTGTTGAAGTTTTATCCGCGCCGAAAGGGCATGTGCGGATTGACGCCCGGCCCCGGTGCGTATGGGGTGCGCGGGGCGTGTCAGGCGGCGCTGCGCGCGGTGCGCCGGAATTCGGCGGGGGACTGTCCTGTCCAGGCGCGAAAGGCCCGGATGAAACTTTTGTCGTTGGTGAAACCCGCCTCGTGCGCCACTTGCTTGATGGGGCGGTCGGTGCGGTGCAGCAGGGCAATGGCGCGCTCGCGCCGCACCTCGTCCTTGAGGCCCTGCAAGGACGCGCCTTCTTCCTTGAGCTGGCGGTGCAGCGTGCGCGGCGACAGATGCAGGCGCTGCGCCAGGGCTTCTGCGCTGTGTGCGGCGGTCGGGTCGGCGGCCAGCGTGTGGCGCACGCGCTGCACCAGCAGCCGGTCGCGGCGGTACTGCAGCACCGTCAGTGGCAGGGCTCGCTGCAGCATCTGGCGCAGGGCCGCCTCGTCGCGCTGCAGCGGGAGTTGCAGGTAACGTGCGTCGAAGCGCAGGGCGGCGGGCCCCGCGTCGAACCGGGTGGGGCCCGGAAACAGCACGGCATAGGCGTCGTGGTGCGCGGGCCGGGCAAACGGAAACTGCGCCCCCTGCAGCGGAATGCGCGAATCGATGAACCAGCAGGCCAGACCGTGCGCGTTGCGCAGCACCGAGACCGGGCAGAACTCGCGGTACGGCCCGAGATCGCGGCGCGTGGTGAGCGAGAGCGTGGCGGTGCCGGCCTCGCTGTCCAGGTGCAGCGAGATGTCGTCCTGCAGCAGGCCGTG
>MESL01000029.1:0-684 GCA_001770955.1 Burkholderiales bacterium RIFCSPLOWO2_12_FULL_65_40
GGACAGCACCGTGGCGATGGCCGCCGTCAGCGTCGTCTTGCCATGGTCCACGTGACCGATCGTGCCCACGTTGACGTGGGGCTTGGTGCGTTCAAACTTACCTTTTGCCATTTTCAATTCTCCAAAGAGCGATGCCTGTGTAGTGGTTTAACGTCTGCATCCGGTTGCTGATTCGCCCTGCACAGGCAACGGGGCGGCACCGGATCGCAGATTGCAAAAAATGCTTTGCTATTAAATAAATAGCTGCCTGCGCTTTACATACAAGCGCTAGCAGCTAATTTGGCTATTACTTGGCGCGTGCTGCCATGATGGCTTCCGAAACGTTGCGAGGTGCTTCGCTGTAGTGCTTGAATTCCATCGAGTAGGTGGCACGGCCTTGCGTGGCCGAACGCAGCGTGGTCGAGTAGCCGAACATTTCCGACAGGGGCACTTCCGCGCGGATGGCCTTGCCACCACCCGGGATGTCGTCCATGCCCTGGACCATGCCACGGCGGCTGGACAGATCGCCCATCACGTTGCCGGCGTAGTCTTCAGGCGTTTCCACTTCCACAGCCATCATGGGTTCCAGGATGACCGGACCGGCCTTCTTGCAGCCTTCCTTGAAGCCGAAGATGGCAGCCATCTTGAACGCCAGTTCGTTCGAGTCCACATCGTGGTACGAACCGAAGTGCAGCGTGACCTTGA
>MESL01000029.1:693-139140 GCA_001770955.1 Burkholderiales bacterium RIFCSPLOWO2_12_FULL_65_40
GCAGCGTGACCTTGACGTCCACCACGGGGTAGCCGGCCAGCACGCCTTGCGTGACGGCTTCGTTGATACCCTTTTCCACGGCCGGGATGAATTCACGCGGAACCACACCGCCCTTGATGGCGTCGACGAACTCGATGCCCTTGCCGGCTTCGTTGGGTTCGATCTTGAGCACGACGTGACCGTACTGGCCCTTGCCGCCGGATTGGCGAACGAACTTGCCTTCGGCTTCTTCCACCGTCTTGCGGATGGTTTCGCGGTAAGCCACCTGGGGCTTGCCGACATTGGCTTCCACGCCGAATTCGCGCTTCATGCGGTCCACGATGATTTCGAGGTGCAGTTCGCCCATCCCGGAGATGATGGTCTGGCCGGATTCTTCGTCGGTCTTCACACGGAAGGACGGATCTTCGGCGGCCAGACGCTGCAGCGCGATACCCATTTTTTCCTGGTCGGCCTTGGTCTTGGGCTCGACAGCCTGCGAGATCACGGGCTCAGGGAAAATCATGCGTTCCAGAATGATCTGGGCACCCACGTCGCACAGGGTTTCGCCGGTGGTCACTTCCTTCAGGCCCACGCAAGCGGCGATGTCACCTGCGCGAATTTCTTCGACTTCCTGGCGCTCGTTGGCGTGCATCTGCACGATACGGCCGATGCGCTCCTTCTTGCCCTTGATGGGGTTGTAAACGGTGTCGCCCTTGGTCAGCACGCCGGAGTACACGCGCACGAAGGTCAGCTGGCCCACGAAGGGGTCGGTCATCAGCTTGAACGCGAGGGCCGAGAATTTCTCGCTGTCATCAGCTTTGCGGGTGACGGGATTTTCGTCGTCGTCGGTGCCGGTCACGTCCGGAATGTCCGTGGGCGCGGGCAGGTAGTCGATCACGGCGTCCAGCATGCGCTGCACGCCCTTGTTCTTGAACGCGGTGCCGCACAGCATGGGGTGGATTTCAGTGGCGATCGTGCGCGTACGCAGGCCCAGCTTGATTTCCGCTTCGCTCAAGTCACCCTCTTCAAGGTACTTGTTCATCAGCTCTTCCGAGGCTTCGGCAGCGGCTTCTACCATCTTCTCGCGCCATTCCTTGGCGGATGCCACCAGGTCGGCCGGGATTTCTTCGTAGTTGAACTTCATGCCCTGCGAGGCTTCGTCCCAGATGATGGCCTTCATCTTCAGCAGATCGACCACACCGGTGAACTTGTCTTCGGCACCGATCGGGATCACCACGGGCACGGGGTTGGCCTTCAGGCGCAACTTCATCTGCTCATAGACCTTGAAGAAGTTGGCACCGGTACGGTCCATCTTGTTCACAAAGGCCAGACGAGGCACCTTGTACTTGTTGGCCTGGCGCCAGACGGTTTCCGACTGGGGCTGCACGCCACCCACGGCGCAGTACACCATGCAGGCACCATCCAGCACGCGCATCGAGCGCTCGACTTCAATCGTGAAGTCCACGTGGCCGGGGGTGTCGATGATGTTGAAACGGTGCTCAGGGTAGGTATTGTCCATACCCTTCCAGAAGCAGGTCGTGGCAGCCGAGGTGATCGTGATGCCGCGCTCCTGCTCTTGCTCCATCCAGTCCATGGTGGCAGCGCCATCGTGCACTTCACCAATCTTGTGGCTCACGCCCGTGTAAAACAGAATGCGTTCGGTGGTCGTGGTCTTGCCAGCGTCAATGTGGGCCGAGATACCGATATTGCGGTAACGCTCGATGGGAGTATTGCGAGCCATGGTGGATCCTTGGATGGGTCGTGTTATTCAGGGGGCGGGCCCAGCATTTTTGGCGCTGCAACCCGTCAATTTTGTGACTGCCTCAATCGCCACAAGGCTGCAGGCAAAAATGCCGGCAGCCTTGCGTTTGCGATGAGAGCAGCTCGTCAGCTTAGAAGCGGAAGTGGCTGAATGCCTTGTTGGCTTCGGCCATGCGGTGCACTTCGTCACGCTTCTTCATGGCGCCGCCACGGCCTTCGGTGGCCTCGAGCAGTTCGTTGGCCAGACGCTGGGCCATCGACTTCTCGCCACGCTTGCGGGCGGCTTCCTTGATCCAGCGCATCGACAGGGCCAGACGGCGCACGGGACGCACTTCGACGGGCACCTGGTAGTTGGCACCGCCGACACGGCGGGACTTCACTTCGACCATGGGCTTCACGTTGTTGATGGCAACGGTGAAGGCTTCCAGAGGATCCTTGTCGGGGTGCTTCTTCTCGATCAGCTCCAGGGCGCCGTAAATGATGCGCTCTGCCACTGCTTTTTTGCCGCCTTCCATGATCACGTTCATGAATTTGGACAGCTCTACATTGCCGAACTTGGGATCCGGCAGGATTTCACGTTTGGGGACTTCGCGACGACGTGGCATTTTTTACCTCTATCTTTGCTTCAGTTGGCGTCTTTTCAGACACCGCGAGAGCCAATCAAGGACTCCCACTTACTCGACCCGCGCAGAACACCTGCGTTTGGGGTCACTACGCTGCATCACCGCGCCACGCGGGAGACAGCACCGAAAATTCTTGTGCAAAAGCGCAGGGCTTATTTGGCCTTGGGCTTCTTGGCACCGTACTTGGAACGCGACTGCTTGCGGTCTTTCACGCCTTGCAGGTCCAGCGAACCGCGGACGATGTGGTAACGCACACCGGGCAAGTCCTTGACACGACCGCCGCGAACCAGCACCACGCTGTGTTCCTGCAGGTTGTGGCCTTCGCCGCCGATGTAGGAAATCACCTCAAAACCGTTGGTCAGGCGCACCTTGGCGACCTTACGCAGAGCGGAGTTGGGCTTCTTGGGCGTCGTGGTGTACACACGGGTGCACACACCGCGGCGCTGCGGCGAGTTCTCCATCGCCGGGCTCTTGGATTTGGTCTTCTCGACCTCACGCCCGTGACGCACGAGCTGGTTAATGGTTGGCATGAACTATCGTCCCTAAACGTAAAAAACGAAAACGTGAATCCCTTCGGAATTTCCGAAAAGCCTTCAAATGTAGCAGATCACCCCTTCTGCGGCAAGCCCGGACGTCGATCGGCGCGCCGCAGCCTCTCATCCGGGCACAGGCGCATCATTTGATCCAGAGGCGGATGGCATCCCAGGCACGGCCAAAAACCCCGGCCTGCTCCACTCCTTCCAGGGCCACCAGGGGCACTTCGCGCAGCGTCTGGTCACCCAGCACCACCTTGAGCGTGCCCACTTCCTGCCCGGAACTGAACGGCGCCACCAGCGGATCGCGGCGCGTGATCTGCGTGCTGATCTTGCCCCCACTGCCTGCGGGTACCGCGATCACGATGGCCTCGGTCCGGCCGATCTTCACCGTGTTGGCCTTGCCCTTCCACACCGCGGGGGTGTCCACGGCCTGACCGGCGTCGAACAGCTTGACGGCATCAAAGGCGGTGTAGCCCCAGTTCAGCAGCTTCTGGCTCTCGTTGGCGCGGGCATTTTCGCTGGCAGCCCCGAGCACGATGGACACCAGGCGGCGCGTGCCCACATTGGGAAACTCGCGCTTGGCCGTGGCCACAAGGCAGTAGCCTGCGGCGGCAGTGTGGCCGGTCTTGAGGCCATCGACGCTCGGGTCACGGTACAGCAGCAGGTTGCGGTTGTTGCTGTTGGACGCGGGTGTGCCCTCGTAGCGGTACTGCTTGATGGAGTAGTAATGCATGTACTCCGGAAAATCCTTCAGCAGCCGCGTGGCCAGGGTGGCCAGGTCGCGCGCCGTGGTGGTGTGGCCAGGCTCGGTCAGCCCCTCGGGGTTGCGGTAGGCGGTGTTTTTCATGCCCAGGGCCTGGGCCTGGTCGTTCATGAGCTTGACGAAGTTCTCGAACGTGCCGCCCACGCCCTCGGCCAGTGCCACGGTGGCGTCGTTGCCCGACTGGACGATCATGCCCTTGAGCAAGTCGTCCACGGGCACCTGCATCTTGGGGTCGATGAACATGCGCGAGCCTGGCATCTTCCAGGCGCGCACGCTCACGGGCAGCTTTTGCTGCAGATCGATCTTCTTCGCGCGCAGGGCGTCAAACACCAGATACGCGGTCATGAGCTTGGTCAGAGACGCCTGCTCGACCGGCGCATCGATGTCCTTGGCGGCCAGCGTCTGGCCCGACGTCACATCGACCAGCAGGTAGTTGCGCGCGGCGATCTCAGGCGGCTGAAGGGTTTGCGCCTGCGTCGCCAGGGCAGCAGACGCAACGCCCACAGCCAAGGCAAGGGTGCGCAGCAGGGAAAAAATTCGGTTCATGGGGAAAGCAGTCAGAAGAGGAAAACATGCGCCTCGAAGGCGCGCAGGGAGCCGGGCAGCGGCAGGGCGGCGCTCACGCCACCGATTGCAGGTGGCGCACCACCAGTTCCTTGAGCAGGTGCAATTGTCCGTGAAAGAAATGCCCGCCTCCGGGAATGACTGTGACAGGCAGTGTCTGCGGGCGCGCCCAGTCCATCACGGCGGCCAGCGGTACCGTATCGTCCTGCTCGCCGTGCAGCACCAGGGTGCGCAGGTGGGCCGGCGGCGGCACGGGCGCCACGCTGAAGCGGCTGGCCGCCGTACCGACCAGCACCGCACTGGCCACCTCGCGCCCGTCCCACAGGGCCGCCAGCGCGTGGCTGGTCACGAAGGCGCCGAAGGAAAACCCCGCCAGAGCGATGGGCCCCTCGGGCGCCACCTGGCGCACCACTGCCAGCAGGTCCTGCAGCTCGGCGCGGCCTTCGTCGTGCACGCCGGCGCTGCCGCCCACGCCCCGGAAGTTGAAGCGCACGGCAACCCAGCCGCACTGCACATAGGCGCGGGCGAGGGTCTGCACCACCTTGTTGTCGAGGGTGCCGCCAAACAGCGGGTGCGGATGGGCAATGACCACCACGCCACGCGGCGCAGTGCCTGCCGCCGGGGCATCGCGCCGCGCCTCGATGGCGCCGGCCTCGCCCGTCAGGACCAGTTTCTCAGTGTGTGCGTTCACAAAATGCTACCAATACAATAGCTATCAGCGCTTGACCATCAAGCGCCGGAGGCCAAAAAAACCTGAAGTCTGATGGAGTCCGAATCAGCGCCCAAGTTCCGGCGGCGTGCGCAGGCGTTCGACCACCTGGCCGTTCTTGAGGTGCGATTCAACGATTTCGTCGATGTCGGCCGCATCCACGTAGCTGTACCACACGCCCTCGGGGTAGACCACGGCCACGGGGCCGGCGGCGCAGCGGTCCAGGCAGCCCGCCTTGTTCACGCGCACCTTGCCGGGTCCGGCTAGGCCGGCCGCCTTGACCTGTGCCTTGCAGCGGTCAAACGCCTCCTGGGCGCCATGCTGCGCGCAGCAGGCCTCCCCATTGGCGCGCTCATTGAGGCAGAAGAAGATGTGGCGCTCGAAGTAGCCGGGCGCGGGCTGGGTGGTTTCACTCATGCCCGCCATTTTAGGAAGCATGGCTGCGCCGCGAGGCGCGCAGCAGCACATACACCAGCGTGGCATAAGGCCAGAGCCAGCCCAGCCACTGGCCCAGGCCATAAAAGCGGATGAAGCGCCCCTGCTCCCACGTCAGCAGCGTCTGGGCAAAATAGGCGCTGGTGGGCGCGTCGTTCAGCAGCCCCAGCTGAATCGCCAGCACCAGCAGCAGCAGCACCGCGCTGGCGCGCTGCGGCAGCGCCACCAGCAAAGCCGCCAGCACCAGCCCCACCCAGATACCCACCCGTGCCGGCAGGCCCAGCCAGGCCCAGGCGTGCGCCGGGCCATAGCTCAGCGCGGCCGACAAGGCCGTCGCACCCACCCCCGCCACGGCAATGATCAGCACCAGCACCACGCGCCGCCCGATGTGCCGCACCATTCCATAGGCCAGCAGGCAGGGCACCAGCAGGCCCAGAGCCACGCACAGCAGCTCGGCGACGGGCGAGAGCGGCTGCAGCGGGGTCTCGCGCACGGGCAGCCAATCCAGAAAGGGGGTCCCCGCCAGCAGTTCGACGAGCGCGCCTTCCAGCCGCTCCAGCACCTGGCCCAGGCCAAAAGGCTCGGCCGCCGGGAACAGCAGCGCCCAGGGCCACAGCGCCAGCAGGACCAGGGCGCCGCGGGCGTCCGGCGCAAACCAGCGATTGCGAAAGCGGCTCCACCGGTCAATGGCACCCCAGTGTTCCAGCAGCGCTGCACTCAGCGCCCCGAGCAGCGCCCCCGCCATGTTCAGCACCAGGTCCAGATTGGAGGGCACGCGCTGGGGCAGATAGATCTGCAGAAACTCCAGCAGCAGCGACAGCAGGGTGCCCGCCGCCAGCGCCAGCGGCACGGCCAGCAGGCCGCGGCCCGTGCGCAGCAGCGCCAGTGCCAGCAAAAAACCCAGGGGTGCGTAGCCCACCCCATTGGTGACCACGTCAAACCCCGTCCAGTACGGCGGCGGCAAGGGCGCTCTCAGGAAGACCTCGGGCGATATGCCCTGGTCACGCCAACCCATGAAGGGGAACAGGCTGGCGAAAATAATCAGCGCCGCATACACCAGCGCCAGGGGCCAGGCAGAGGTCTTATGCATCGGGGGCGGCCTGTGCGCGGGCGGCTCAGAAAGGCTTGACGACCACCAGGATCACGGCTGCCACCAGCATCAGCACCGGGGCCTCGTTGAACCAGCGAAACCACCGGTGGCTGTGGCGGCTGGTGCCCGCCACGAACTGGCGCAGCAACACGCCGCACGCATGGTGGTAGCCCAGCACCAGCACCACCACCACCAGCTTGGCATGCATCCAGCCATTGCCCGACCCCCGGCCGATGCCATAGCCCAGCCACAGCCACAGGCCCAGGGCCACGGCAGGCACGGCCAGCAGCGTGGTGAAGCGCATGAGCTTGCGCGCCATCAGCAGCAGCCGGTCGCGCTCGGCCGCCGAACCGGGCGCCACCATGGCCAGATTGACGAAGATGCGGGGCAGGTAGAACAGACCAGCGAACCAGCTGGCCACGAAAACGATGTGAAAGGATTTGACCCAGAGCATGGCGGCGAGTGTAGTGGCCCACGCGGTTCCAGCACGCCAAAAAAAGGCCCGGCGGGAGTGCCGGGCCAGGAAAGCCCGGGGGCGCTGGCGCCGGCGGGCCCCGCTCAGGGAGGAAAAAGCGGGGGGCAGAAGTGCTGCCCGGCGCCAATCTAGCACCGACCGCGCCGCCCCGCAACACCACCGCAGACCGGGACGCTGCCGGATCGGGCACAATTTTCCCCATGCACCTCTCCAGCCCCACCCCCTTCCCCGCCAGCCGCCCGCGCCGCCTGCGCCGCGACACCTTCACCCGCAACCTCGTGCGCGAGCACGCGGTCACGGCCCATGACCTGATCTACCCCGTGTTCGTGCTCGACGGCGCCAACCGCCGTGAAGCCGTGGGCTCGATGCCCGGCGTGGAACGCCTGAGCCTGGACCTGCTGCTGCCCGTGGCCGAGGACTGCGTGAAACTGGGCATCCCGGTGATGGCGCTGTTCCCTGTGATCGACGCCAGCCTCAAGACGCCCGACGGCAAAGAGGCCCTCAACCCCGACGGCTTGGTGCCGCACGTGGTGCGCGCCCTGAAGAAGGAGTTTCCCGACCTCGGCGTGATGACCGACGTGGCCCTCGACCCTTTCACCAGCCACGGCCAGGACGGCCTGCTGGACGACACCGGCTACATCCTGAACGACGCCACCGTCGAAGTGCTCACCGGCCAGGCGCTGACCCAGGCCGAGGCCGGCGTGGACATCGTTGCGCCCAGCGACATGATGGACGGGCGCATCGGCGCCATCCGCGACGCGCTCGAGGCCCATGGCCATGTGCACACGCGCATCATGGCCTACAGCGCCAAGTACGCCAGCGCCTTTTACGGCCCCTTCCGCGATGCCGTGGGCTCGGCCGCCAACCTGGGCAAGAGCAACAAGAAGGTCTACCAGATGGACCCGGGCAACAGCGACGAAGCGCTGCGCGAGGTGGCCATGGACATCGCCGAGGGCGCCGACATGGTGATGGTCAAGCCCGGCATGCCCTACCTCGACATCGTGCGCCGCGTGAAGGACGAGTTCCGCGTGCCCACCTTCGCCTACCAGGTGTCGGGCGAATACGCCATGCTCAAGGCCGCTGCGCAGAACGGCTGGCTCGACCACGACGCCGTGATGCTGGAGAGCCTGCTGGCCTTCAAGCGCGCGGGCGCCGACGGCGTGCTCACCTATTTCGCCCGCGACGCAGCGCGTTTGCTACAAAAATAGTAGCTTTTGGCGTCCAATGGGCGGGCGCAAAACTTTAAATTGACCTGCATCAACGCGGCGAGCCATACCCCGCCGCAAACGGTCACGAACGGCGGTGCTTAGGCTACGATGCCAGGCACCGCCCGCCGGCGCCCAGCGCAGTACCCGGGCGCTCCGGTCCTGCCCCACACCCCGAAACGCATGCCCCCGCGCAGCCCCCCCGCACCGGCCCGGCCGCTGGCACTCGCCGCGGCGGCGCTGCTGTACATGGCCGTGGTCACCATGGCCTCGTCCCCGCTGCACGGAAACGGTCTGAACCTGTTGCTGTGCCCCGCCAGCGGCCTGGCCCTGGCCCTGCTGCTGATGGGGGGCCCACACATGGCCACCAGCGTGCTGGTGGGCAGCCTGCTCACCCAGGCCGCCAGCGGCACGCCGCCCGACCGGGCGATCATTGAAGCGCTGGCGGCCACTGCTTCGGCATCCCTGGGTGCCTGGCTGTTGCGCCGACAACCGGATTTCGAGGCGCAATGCGCCACCTTCGCCGGCTGCCGCAGGCTGTTCGCGTTGGGCTGCTGCGTGGGTGGAGGCGCAAGCGCCCTGGCAGGCAGCACCGGCCTGCTCCTGACCGGCCAGATCGGTGCCGCCGACTGGACACCCCACGCGCTGCGCTGGTGGATGGGTGATGCGCTCGGCATCGTGCTCGTCACGCCCCTGATCCTGTCGTGGCAGCGCCAGCTGCAGCGCAGCGCCACGCAGTACCGCATTCCCGAAGGCACGCTCGCGTACGTGCTGACCTTCCTGGCGGGCCTGGCCATCTTCTCGGACTGGCATGCCCATGCGCTCGACCCGGTGGCCAACGCCTACTGGATGTTCCTGTTCATCACCTGGGCAGGCGTGCGGCTGGGCATGTTCGGCACCGTGGGCCTGCTGTGCATGATCGCGCTGCAGGCGCTGTGGGGCACCTCCCACCGCATGGGCTTCTTTGCACGCGACCTCGACGGCAGCCAGGGTTTTGGCTACTGGTCGTACATGATGATTCTGGCGCTGGTGGGCATGTCGCTGGCGGCCTACATGGCCGAACGCAGACACCAGAAGGCCGCGCTGCGCGTGGCCGCCATTGCCTTCGAGTGCCAGGAGGGTCTTCTGATCACCGACGAGCGCTCGGTGATCCTGCAGGCCAACCAGTCATTCCTCAGAACCTCAGGCTACGCACTGCATGAGGTGCTGGGCCGCACACCGCACTTCGTTCTTGCGCCGCCGGACGCCGCGCCCGAACCCATGCCCCCCGCCCCGGTGGACTTCGCGCCTGCACACAACCTGCAGCGCCGCGAATGGCACCGCCGCAAGTCGGGCGAGCTGTTCCCCGTGTGGATCACCCTGAGCCCGGTGCGGAACCACCACGCCCGCATCACGCACTACGTGCTCACGCTGACCGACATCACCGACCTGCGCCAGCAGGAAGAACAACGCCGCCAGATGGAGCAGGCCCACCGCGAAGCCCTGGTGCAGGAAGTGCACCACCGCATCAAGAACAATCTGCAGGGTGTGATGGGCATGCTGCGCACGCTCGACCAGAAGCACCCGCGGCTGCACGGCCCCATCAACCAGGTCATCGGCCAGGTGCACAGCATTGCCGTCATCCACGGACTACAGGGCAGCACCACGGCCGACCGGGTGCGCCTGAGCGACCTGATCTGCGCCATTGCGGGCGGCATCGAATCGCTCTGGAACACCCCCATCCATGTGGACACGCCGCATTGGTGGAAAGCCTGCTACGTGGTTCCCGCAGAAGCCGTGCCCGTGGCGCTGGTGCTCAACGAGCTGATCCTCAACGCGGTCAAGCATGGCGGCAAGGCCCAGCAGGACGTACGCATCCGGCTGCATGACGGATTGCAGGCGGACAGCGTTCAGATCACCATCTCCAACCCCGGCCGCTGGCCGGAATTCGCGGCAGAATCGCACGGCGGCCTGGGGCTGGTGGCGGCTCTGATGCCGCGCAACGGTGCCCAGCTGGCCCGCGCCCAGATGGGCGAATGGGCGGTACTGCACCTTGAACTCTGCTCTCCCGTCATCCACCTTGAATCCAGCGACGCTTCCCGCCATGCCTGAAACCTCCCTCCCCAGCCCGGCTCACCTTCTGCTGGTGGACGATGACCGCCTCATCCTGGCCACCCTCGCAAGCGGCCTGCGCGACGCGGGCTATCAGATCTCCACCGCAGAGTCCGTGGACGATGCCGAGGCACTGCTCACCAGCGGCCTGCGCCCGGACATGGCCATCGTGGACATGCGCATGCCCGGGCGCAGCGGCCTGGAGCTGGCCGAGCGCCTGCGCGATCTGGACCACATTCCCTTCCTCATGCTCAGCGCCTACAGCGATGCGCAGACGGTCGAGCGCGCAGCCAGCCTGGGCGCGCTGGGCTACCTGGTCAAGCCCCTGGATGTGGCACAGATCCGGCCCGCCGTGGAAGCGGGCCTGCGGCGCGCCCGCGAACTCGACGAACTGCGCCAGACACGCGCACAACTGCAGAAGGCGCTTGATGGCGACCGCGACATCAATGTCGCCACAGGCATCACCATGGTGCAGTACCGGCTGCAGCGCGCTGCAGCCTTCGAGCTGCTGCGCGCCTCCTCACGCTCGCAGCGGCGCAAACTGGCCGAACTGGCACGGGAAGTCATCCAGACGTGCGACGGCCTGCACAACGGTCCAAAAACTTGACCGTTGTCATCGGGTTTTCACGTATGTACACATATCATCAACGAATCAGAATCAAAACTTACACATAACTGAACAGCCCGTGCCCCCGGCTGTCCAGAATCCGGGGCCCCGAACACGCCTCGCACAAACCCATGGCCCCACGCCCCGGGTTTCATCCCAATGTTCGGCATCACCTCTTTTGTTCTATCGGTTGCCTTGTGGACGCCCGGAGCCTGCTCCCTGGCGAACGGGGCCATGCGCTGCGGCGCTCCCGGGGCTGCGCCATGACCATGGCATCGCTTCCACTGGATGCGCCCTCGGCCGACATGGTTGCGGTGGGCAGCCCACAGGGCGTCGGACACCATCTTTTCTCGCGTTTTCGCATCGGCACGCGCCTGGCGGCCATGATGGTGCTGGCGGCGCTGGTCAGCGCCTTGCTGGCCACCTCGGGCATCCAGGGCCTGGCGGCTTCCAACGAGAGCCTGCATGTGGTGTACGAGGACCGGATGAAGCCCGTGCGCACCCTGGGCCAGATCTCGCAGCTGATGCTGGCAAACCAGCACCAGTTGCAGATTGCACTGGCGCAAACGGCCAGCAGCCCGGCCCGAACCACCCTGCACCCGGACTTTGCCGGCAAGGCAGTGCGCGTCATCGAGACCAACATGGCGACCATCGACCAGCTGTGGTCCACCTATGCCGCCACCGCCAAAGGCCCGCTGGAGTCTGCACTGGCCGACCACTTTGCCCAGCGCCGCGAGCAGTACCTGCGGGACGCCGTCATGCCGACCCTGGCGGCCCTGCGCAACCTCGACTACCAGGACACCCAGCGCCTGGCCACCAAGGCGCGCCTGCTGTATGAGCGAGCCAGTCCGGAAGTCCAGGCGCTGATCGACCTGCAATTCGACCGCGCCCATGCGGAATACGCCTCGGGCGTGCAGCGCTACGAGCAAACCCGCAGCCTGGCCGTGGGCGCACTGGTGCTCTCCATGGTCGTGCTGGGGTTTCTGGGGGTGATGCTGATCCGCTCCATCGTACGCCCGCTGCGCCAGGTGTCCCAGGTGTTCCACCACATTGCCGACGGCCGGCTGGACACACCCATCGTCGTGCAGGGGCAAGACGAAATCTGCGAAGTGCTGGCCGACCTGCAGGCGATGCAGCAGCGCCTGGCGGCCAACGAAGAAGCCATCTACCGGCTGGCCTACTACGACCCGCTGACAGACCTGCCCAACCGCCGCCTGCTGCGCGAGCGCATTCAGACGGCCCTGACGGCCAGCCGCGAGGACGACCAGCACCGCGCGGTGCTGCTGCTCGACCTGGACCACTTCAAGGCCATCAACGACACCCTGGGCCACGAAGTGGGCGACCAATACCTGGTCGAGATGGCGCATCGGCTGCGCCAGACCGTGCAAGCCCCCCATGCCGTCGCGCGCATCGGCGGTGACGAGTTTGTCGTTCTGACCGATGCCCTTTCGACCGACGAGACCGCCGCACTGGCACAGGCACAGGCGCTAGCACGCGACATCCTGTCCGCCGTGGCACAGCCCTGCCCGCTGGACGGGCAGATGTATTTCGGCAGCGCCAGCATAGGCATCTGCCTGTTCCGGAACCACAACGCCAGCATCCAGGACCTGCTGCGGCGCGCCGATGCGGCCATGTACCAGGCCAAGAACGCAGGGCGCAATGCCCACTGCCTTTTTGACCCGTCCATGCAGGCCGAACTGGAAGCCCGCCGGGCGCTGGAAACCGCCCTGCGCAGCGCGATCGAGGCGGGGCAACTGCAACTGCACTACCAGGCCCAGGTGGGCGCCACAGGGCGGCCGGTGGGCGCCGAGGTGCTGCTGCGCTGGAACCACCCGGTGCACGGCAGTGTGTCACCTGCGCAGTTCATTCCCATCGCCGAGGCCACCGGCCTCATCCTGCCGATTGGCGCCTGGGTGCTGGAGCAGGCCTGCGCCCAGCTCAAGGCGTGGGAGCGCCACCCCCGCAACCGCCTGCTGGACCTGGCCGTCAACGTGAGTGCGCGGCAGTTTCGCCACCCCGACTTCGTCGCGCAGGTATGCCAGACCCTCACGCGGGCGGGCGCCAACCCGGCCCGGCTGGTGCTGGAGCTGACGGAAAGCCTGGTGCTCGACGACCTGGCCGACACGGTGTGCAAGATGCAGGCCCTGCAGCAGCGCGGCGTGCGCTTTGCGCTCGACGACTTCGGCACGGGCTACTCGTCCCTGGCGCAACTCAAGCGCCTGCCGCTGCACCACCTCAAGATCGACCGCAGCTTCGTGCAGGACATCGTCAGCGCCCCCAGCGACGCCGCCATCGTGCAGACCATCATCGGCATGGCCCACAACCTCGGCCTGCGCGTGATTGCCGAGGGCGTGGAAACCCTGGCCCAGCGCCAGGCCCTGCTGAACCTGCAATGCCTGGTGTTCCAGGGCTACTTCTTCGGCAAGCCCTTGCCCATCGAGCGCTTCGATCAATGGCTCGAACAGTCTCCCTATTCGTCCTTTCCCGCCGCAGCCAACGCCACGCCCGTGGCCCCACACCAAAGAGAGATCCCATGAACCACTTCAAGATTTCCACCCGCGTCGCTGCCCTCGCAGGCCTGTTGTCACTGCTGCTTCTGGCGATAGGGGGGCTGGGCCTGTGGGGCATCGCCCAGTCCAACAAGGCCCTGCATTCCATGTTCGAAGACAACCTGGTGACCACGGGCGAGGTCAACAAGATCCAGGCCCTGCTGCTGGCCAACCGGCTGGCACTGGCGGTGGCCCTGGTCACCCCCGACGAGGCCACGATCAAGACCAGCACCGCCACGGTGGAGGCCAACATCGCAGCCATCACCCGCATCTGGGACGGTTATCTGGCACGCCCGCACAGCCCGCAGGAGGAGCAGCTGGCCAAGGCCTTCACCGAAAACCGAGGGCGTTTCGTGCGCGAAGGCCTGCTGCCCACCGTGGCGGCGCTGCGTGCGGGCGACATACCCACCGCCAGCCGACTCGTGGTCGAAAAGGTGCGCCCGCTGTACCAGCCGGTGGGAGAAGGCATTGACGCGCTGATCAAGCTGCAGTTCGACGGAGGCAAGGCGGCTTACGAAAAGGGCGATGGCCAGTACCAGATGATCCGCGCCGCATCGGTGGCCGCCATCCTGTCGGGCCTGCTGTTCGCCACCCTGTTTGCCTTTGCGCTGGTGCGCGGCATTTCCCGTTCACTCGGCCATGCCATCGATGTGGCCGAAACCATTGCCAAGGGCGACCTCAGCCACCCCGTTCATGCCAATGGCAAAGACGAAGCCGCGCAGGTGCTGCACGCACTGGACGCCATGCAGAAGCAGCTGACCGGCATCGTCACCGACATCCGCGAAGGCAGTGAAAACGTGGCCAGCGCGTCCAGCCAGATCTTCACCGGCAACCACGACCTGGCCAGCCGCACCGAACAGCAGGCCAGCGCGCTGGAACAGACCGCAGCCGCCATGGAGCAGCTCAACGCCACCGTGCAGCAAAACGCCGACAACTCGCGCCAGGCCCACCAGCTGGCCGCCAGTGCCAGCGCCGTGGCCACCCGCGGGGGCGAAGTGATGGGCCAGGTGGTGAGCACCATGCGCGAGATCCACACCTCCTCGGGCAAGATCGCCGACATCATCGGCGTGATCGACGGCATTGCCTTCCAGACCAACATCCTGGCGCTCAACGCGGCCGTGGAAGCGGCCCGCGCGGGCGAGCCCTGGCCGGGCGCTCGGCCGATGCCGCCAAGGAGATCAAGCAGCTGATCAGCTCCAGCGTGGAGCGCGTGGGCAAGGGCACCGAGCTGGTGAACACCGCAGGCCAGACCATGGAGGAAGCCGTGGCCGCCATCCAGCGCGTGACCACCCTCATGACCGATATCAGCGCCGCCAGCGCCGAGCAGAGCAGCGGCATGGGCCAGATCGGCGAGGCCGTGCAGCACCTCGATCAGACCACGCAGCAGAACGCCGCGCTGGTGGAGGAGTTGTCGGCCGCCGCGCGCAGCCTGCAAGACCAGGCCCGGCAGCAGGTGCGGACCATCGGCGTGTTCACGCTGGCGGGCGAAGCAGGACGCAGCCCGGCGCATGCGGACCCTGCGCATGCACCCGCGGGTCATGCGGCGCACGCTGCCCCAGGCCACCTGTCTTTGCGCCCCGCCCAGCCATTGCTGGCCGCTTGACGCTGTCGCTGCGCAGGCGTCCGTGGCGCCTGCGCAGCCTTCTTGCCCCCTGCTGAAAGTGCTCTAATGCGGCACACGGATGCCCCACGGCATTCATGCAGGAGACCGAACTTGGACGCACGCACATCCCCCCCCTGCGCAGCCGCGCATGCCCTGCAGGCAGGAGGCCACTGATGGACCTCAAGCCGCTCATCACCCTGCTGGCCATCGTCAATCCGCTGGCCATCGTGCCGTTTTTCATTCACTACACGCAGGGGTTTTCCGTTCCGCAACGCCAGCGCACCATTCGCACGGCCGCGTTCAGCGCCTTTTGCGTGATTGCGGCCTGCGCGCTGCTGGGGTTGCAGATTCTCGATTTTTTCAACATCTCGCTGCAGAGCTTCCAGGTGGGCGGCGGCATGCTGCTGCTCATCAGCGCGATGAACATGCTCAATGCCCAGCCCGCCGAGGCCAAGGCGACGACGCATGAATTCGAGGAAGGCGCCGAGAAGGCCGCTGCCGGCGCCAGCATTGCCGTGGTGCCGCTGACCATTCCACTGCTCACCGGCCCGGCCACCATGTCCACCGTGGTGATCTACGCCGACCGCGCCCAGACTTTCTGGCAGCACGCCGCCCTGGTGGGCTATGGCGTGGTGATTGCCGCCGCCACGGCGGTGTGCTTCTCGCTGGCCGAGCCGATTGCGCGCTTTCTGGGCAAGACCGGCATCAACGTGATGACCCGGCTCATGGGCCTGATTCTGGCCGCGCTGGCGGTGGAGGTGATGGCCGAGGGCCTGAGCAAGCTGTTCCCGGTGCTGATGACGAGGTAAGTCCCTTGGCGCTGCATTCCCGGCTCTTGCTGCTGGAAGACGACCCGGCCATTGCCCGCACCGTGGCGTACGCGCTGGAGCGCGAAGGCCTGCAGGTGCTGCACAGCCTGCTGCTGCACGATGCACGCCAGCAGATGCGTGCCGAGGCCTTCGACCTGCTGGTGCTGGACGTGGGCCTGCCCGACGGCAGCGGCCTGGAACTGCTGCGCGAACTGCGCCATGGCGGCGCCGCCGGGCTGCGCACCCGGGCGAGCACGCCGGTGCTGATGCTCAGCGCGCAGGGCGAGGAAATCGACCGCGTGCTGGGCCTGGAGCTGGGTGCAGACGACTACCTGGCCAAACCTTTCAGCCCGCGGGAGCTGGCCGCGCGCGTGAAGGCGCTGCTGCGCCGCGCCGCCGTTCAGGCACCGGCGCCTGCCCGTGGCGCCGCGTTGCAGGACGACCCTGTGGGCCAGCGCATCCACCTGCACGGCCAGCCGCTGGCCCTGACCCGGCGCGAGTACCGCCTGCTGGCCTGCCTGCTCGCAGGCGCGGGCCGCATCCATGCACGCGACACGCTGCTGGCAGCCGCCTGGGGCAACGAGAGCGAAAGCACGGACCGCACGGTGGACACGCACATCAAGACCCTGCGCGCCAAGCTGCGCGAGGCCGACCCGGCGCGCGACTACATCAGCACACACCGGGGCATGGGCTATTGCCTGGATCTTTGATTTATGCATCAAATCGGCCTCCAGAGCTTATAGATAAAGCGCAAGCAGCTATGATTTTTGATAAACCTTAAGCCCTCATTGCTTCCCCATGCGCCTTGGCATCCGCCTGCTGTTCGCGTTCTTCCTCATCAACGGCATCGCGGCCTTCTTCGTGCTGCGTGTGTTCACCGCCGAGATCAAGCCCAGCGTGCGCGAAGTGATGGAGGACATGATGGTGGACACCGCCAACCTGCTGGCCGAGCTGGCCAGCGATGACCTGGCGGCCGGGCGCCTGGCGCAGGGAGAAAGCAGCAGCGCATTTGCCCGCCAGGTGCGCAACTACGCCAGCCGCGCCGTGGACGCAGGCATCTGGGGCTTTGCCAAGCAGTCGCTCGACTACCGCATTTACGTCACCGACGCCGCCGGGCGCGTGCTGTTCGACTCGGAGGGCCTGGCCGTGGGCCAGGACTTCTCGCAGTGGCGCGACGTGGCCCGCACCCTGCGCGGCGAGTACGGTGCGCGCATGACCCGCGAGGTGCCGAGCGACGACACCAGCGGCGTCATGCATGTGGCAGCCCCGGTGCGTGTGCAGGGGCGCATCCTCGGCGTGCTGACGGTAGCCAAGCCAGTGCGCACGGTGCAGCGATTCATTGACCGGGCCGAGCGCAAGATACTGATGGGCGGCCTGCTGCTGCTGGCCCTGTCGGCCGCCGTGGGCGTGGCCGTGACGCTGTGGATGGTGTGGAACGTGCGCCGCCTGCGCGACTACGCCCTGAGTGTGCAGGGCCCCGTCGATGGCGAGCACGACACCCCCCCGGCCACCGCGCTGGCGGTACCCCAGGTGCCCGGCGAGCTGGGTGACCTGGCGCGCGCCATGGACCGCATGCGCGCCCGGCTGGAGGGGCGCGACTACATCGAAGGCTATGTGCGCGCCCTCACCCACGAGCTCAAAAGCCCGGTGGCCGCCATCCGGGGCGCCGGCGAGTTGCTGCAGGACGACCTGCCCGCCGCAGACCGCGCCCAGTTCGCCACCCAGGTGGTGCAGCAGAGCGAGCGGCTGCAGCGCCTCATCGAACGCCTGCTGGAGTTGAGCAAACTGGAGCAGCGCCAGCACGCCGAGGGCCACCGCCCGGTCGCCCTGCACGACTGCGCCCGCACCGCCATCGCGCACACCCAGGCGCGCGCGGCGCAGCGCGGCGTGGTGCTTGCCCTTGCGGGCCACGGCGCCAGCGGCCCGTGGGAGGCCGAACTCATCACCCTGGCGCTGACCAACCTGCTCGACAACGCGGTGGATTTTGCGCCCGAGGGCAGCACCGTGCGGGTGGAACTCGACGGCCCGCGCGTGGCCGTCCAGGACAGCGGCCCCGGCGTGCCCGGCTACGCCCTGCCCCGCCTGGGCGAGCGCTTCTTCACCACCGCCCGGCCCAATGGCGAGCGCAGCGGCTCCGGCCTGGGGCTGGCCATCGTGCGGCGCGTGATGGCGCTGCACGGCGGACGCATGGAGGTGCGCAATACCGCACCGGGGCTGCGGGTGGAACTGGTGCTGCCGGAGGGATGAGCCCGCTCTACCAGTACTGGCGCAGGTAGTGCCACTCGAAGGCGCGCTTGGCCCAGTGAAAGAGGCGCGAGGGCGGCAGCACCACGTTGCGCCGGGGCGTGCGCCAGACCACCGTACCCTCGTCGAGCGCATCGATGATGCAGGCCAGCTCGGGCTCGAAACCCGCAGTCTGGGGCCGCCCGGCCAGGCCGGCGAGCAGGTTCTGCGCGGCCGCACGGGCCTGCAGGTCGGCCATGTGCGCCTGCTTCGGGCTCCAGTCGGGGCCGGGAAAGCTCCCGGAGTCGCCCACCACGTAGACATGCTCCCACCCGTCCACGCGGCACTGCGCATCGGCGCGCAGCAGACCGCCGGGGGAGCGCGGCAGATCGGTCTGGTCGAACCAGGCGTTGCCCGTCATGCCGGGCATGAACAGGATCAGATCGGCAGCGAATTCACCGCCCTCGGTGACCACCTTGCCGGCCTCGAAGCGCTGCATCTTGTGGCCCAGGTGGGTGCGGATGCCGCGCCGCGCCATCTCGGCCAGCAGGTGCTGCACCGCCTTGGCACCCAGGCGGTTGCCCGGCTCCTGGGTGGGGTTGAAGAACACCAGTTCGAAGCGATCGCGCCGACCTTCGCGGCGCAATTGCGTGTCGATACCGAACAGAAACTCGAACATCGGCCCGCCGCGCACCGCCGTGGGTTCGTTGGGGTTGCCGGCAAAGCCCACGGCGATGGTCCCTCCCTGCAGGGCGCGCAACCGGTCGCGGATTTGCTCAGCCGCAGCGATACCTTCGCAGGGCGTGATGGCATGCTCGATGCCCGGCAGCTTTTTGATGAAGCGCCCGCCGGTGGCGATGACGAGCGCGTCATTCTGTACGTCGCCAGCGGTGGTGAGCACCGTGCGCCCGCCGCCCTGCAGGCCGGTGACCTCGGCAGCAACGTGGCGCACGCGCATGCGCTCGAAGAACGGCGCCAGCGGCACGATGAGCTGCTCACGCGTGCGCAGGCCGCTCGGAATCCAGATGATGCCGGGCAGGTAGTGCAACTCGGCGCGCGGCGAGATGAGCGTGATCTCGGTCTGGCAGCCGCGTGCGCGGAGTTCGCGCACCGCAGACAGCGCGCCAAAGCCGCTGCCCAGCACGCTGATGCGAGCGCCTGCTTCCACCGCTCAGGCCCCCTGGCCACCCAGGGCCGCCACCACGCGAAGCACGGCGCCGCGGGCCTCTTCCAGCACCGTCTTGACGGCGGGGTCCTGGCTGGCGCTGGCGGCGAGGATGACGCGCGGGTCCTGCAGCAACACGCGCGTCTGGCCAGGCGTGGCTTCATGTGCGCTGGCGCCGCAGGGCAGCAAGGCGGCAAGGTCGGGCTCGGCGGTGACCAGCGCGTGCGCCACCTTTGGGGAACACACGCCGAGCAGGCGCTGGGGCGCGCTGTCGATGCCGAGCTTGGCTTTCAGCGTGGCCTGCATGTCCACCTCGCTGACGATGCCCATCTGCTCGGCGGCCAGCGCCGCGCGCAGGGTTTCCACCGCCTGCGCAAGCGGCTGGGCAAGGGTGATGGCGAAGGCGTAGGGCGGGTTCATGGGAGTCTCCGGTGGATACATAAAAATGGTCGTTGGCGCTTATTCATCCAGCGCCCGCAGCTATTCAATTGAGAGCGTTCGTGCTTTCGCGCTATTTCTCCAACCGCTCGATGCCCAGCGCCTTGAGCACATGCTTTTCGTACAGCGGTTCGGCCGTGCCGTTCTTCATCTTGTACATGAAGTACTTCTCGAACGCCACCTTGGCCAGGTGCACCCACTTGCCCTTCTTGAACCAGTTGACGTTGCGCGGCGGGATCTGCGGCAGCGCCACGAAGGCCGCGCCGGTGTCGCCCATGTCGGCCAGGCAGATGGCGTTCCAGGTGGCCTTGGCGTCGGCGGGCTGGCCCTGCAGCTCGGCGGCGATGTTGTGCACGATGGCCGAGACCATGGTCTCGATCATGTAGCCGGTCTTGGGCGCGCCCGTGGGCACGGGCGTGACCTCCACCGGCGGGATGGCCACGCACACGCCGGCCGAGAAAATGTTGCTGTACTTCTTGCTGCGCTGGTGCTCGTCGATCAGCACGAAGCCGCGCGGGTTGCACAGCCCCTCCACGGCGGCCACTGCGTCCACGCCCTTGAAGGCCGGCAGCATCATGCTGAACTTGAAGGGCAGCTCGTGCTCTTTCTTCGGCTGGCCGTTTTCGTCCATCTCGGTGACGAACATCTTGTCGGCCTCGACCTTGGTGACCTTGGCGTTGGTGATCCACTTGATGTCGTGGTTGCGGAAATCGCTTTCCAGCATGGACTTGGAATCCCCCACGCCGCCCAGCCCCATGTGGCCGATGTAAGGCTCGCTGGTCACGAAGGTCAGCGGCACCTTGTTGCGCAGCTTGCGGCGCTGCAGGTCCTTGTTGAAGATGAAGGCGAACTCGTAGGCCGGGCCGAAGCACGAGGCGCCCGGCATGGCGCCGATGATGGCCGGCCCGGGGTCCTGCACAAAGGCCTGGTAGTCCGCCCAGGTCTTCTCGGCGTGGTCGATGGTGCAGATCGACTGCGTGTGGCCCTCGGGGCCGGCGCCCGGCACTTCGTCGAACGAGAGCTTGGGGCCGGTGGTGATGACGAGGTAGTCGTAGTCCACACGGCGGCCGTCGGCCAGCTCGATGGCGTTGCCCTCGGCGTCGATGCGCTGCACGCGCTGGGCGATGAAGTCAATGCCCTTTTTCTCCAGGCAGGGCCCGATGGCCAGCGTGGTGTCGCCACGCTCGCGCCAGCCGACGGCCACCCAGGGATTGGACGGCACGAACTGGAAGTAGTCGAGCGCGTTCACCACGGTGATGCGGTGCGACTTGTCCAGTTTGGCACGCAGTTCATAGGCCGCCGGCGTGCCGCCGGTGCCTGCGCCAAGAATCACGATATGGGCCATGCTTGTCTCCTGGTAGTGCCGGTCAGGCCGGCGGGTGGCTTGGGAATTCAGGGCGCAGCGCTCAGCGCCTGATTGGTGGCGCGCAGGGTGTCTTCGTCCAGCCGCCCGACCAGCTGCGCCAGGCGCAGGCGGTCGAGCAGCAGACCGGCACGGGCCTGGGCCAGCGCCAGGCGGGCGGCGGCCGTGTCGTTCTCGGCATTGAGCCGGTCCAGCAGGGTGCGGTGGCCCACCTCGTGTCCGGTCTGGGTGGCATCGCGCCGTGCCTCGCTGGCGCTCAGGGCTTCGGCCAGGGCCTGCACGCGCTCGGCGCCCAGGCTCAATCCCAGCCAAGCGCCATGCACCTGCTGTGCCACCTGCTCGCGGGTGCTCTGCACCTGGGCCTGGGCCTTGTCGAACAAGCGCAGGGCCTCTTCTTCCTTGGCACTGCGGTAGCCGCCGGTGAACAGTGGCACGTTCAACTGGACACCCACCAGGGCGTTCACGCTCTTGTTGCGAGCACTGCCGTAGTCGCCGCTGCCCTGCAGGCGCTCCTGCCCGGCCTGCGCCACCAGGTCCACGGTGGCCGAAGCACTGCGGCGGTGTTTCTCGGCCTCGGCGCGCGCCATGTCGGCGGCCAGCTGCTGCAGGCGGATGGCCGGGTTGGTGGCTTCGGCCTCCTGCTGCCACGCGTCGAGCGCGCGCGGCGCCGGGGGCGCGCTGGCGCCGGGCAGGCGCACCGCCAGGGCACCGGGTGGCAGGCCGGTGCTGTCGGCCAAGGCGCGGCGTTTCACGTCCAGGTCGGTCTGCGCTGCCAGCTGCTGCGCGCGCAGCGCGGCCAGGCGGGCGCGCGCCTCGTGGGTGTCGGTGACGGGCGCGCTGCCGATGTCGAAACGGTCCTGCGCCTCGGTGGCCGCCTTCTGCACGGCCTGGAGCTGCAAATCGAGCACCCCCACTGCCTCCTGCGCCAGCGCCACATCGAAGTAGCGCTGCGCGGTGCGCAACATCAACGCCTGCTGCGCGGCCTGCCATTCCAGGTCGGCCATGTCGGCCTGCAGGCCGAGCTGCTGTTGCTGGGCACGGCGCTGCGGGTTGTAGAGCGGCTGACTGGCCTGCAGCGCCCAGCGCGTGGCGGTGCCGCCGGTGACCGAGGTGCCAAAGTTCACGCCGCTCGATGTGCCCATGCCGGGCGCCGAGAACTGCGCGCCGCGCATGCTGCTCTCGCCTGTGGCCACTCCCGCGGTGGCAGAGAAGGCCACGCCCGGACGCCACAGCGCAGCAGCCTGGTCGCGCCGGGGCTGTGCCGTGGCCTGCGCGGCGCGGGCCACGGCCAGTTCACGGTCGTTCTGCTGCGCGGCCTGCCAGACCTGCAGCAGGTCGGTGGCCCAGGCAGCGGGGGCGCTGCAGGCCAGCGCCAGCAGGGTGATTCGCAAGGTTCGTCGCATGTCGTTTACCTCCAACGCGCCCAGAGGGCCTTTACCCAATGCACCACATTCGCGCCGTGGCGCGCCCAGCAGGGACACATCACGCAGATACCGGTGCGGCGGCAGCGGCGTTGAATTCGTCAAATGCCGCTGAGGCCTTGGCGGCGTACATCAGCGACGGGCCGCCGCCCATGTAGACCGCCATGCCCAGCGCCTCGGTGACCTGCGCGCGCGTGGCGCCCAGCTTGACCAGCGCCTGCGCGTGGTAGCCCACGCAGGGGTCGCAGCGCGCGGCCACCGACAACGCAATGGCGATCAGCTCCTTGGTTCGGGCGTCGAGCGCGCCGTCCTTGGTGGCGGCCTGTGCCATGGCCGAGAAGCCGCGCAGGGTGTCGGGGATTTCGGCGCGCAACTGGGCCAGTTGTGCCGAGGTTTGCCGGGTGATGTCGAGGTAGCTCTGTGCCATGTCGGTATCCTGGGTTTTTTAATCAAATCGGGTTCAAATGCTTATGGGCATTGCGCCAAAAGCTATTTAACCAATAGCATTCATGGGGCTGCGGCGCCCGTCAGCGCATGCAGGCGGTGGCGGTAGGCCACGTAGTAGAGGATGGGGATGACCACCAGCGTGAGCACGGTGGAGACAGAAATACCGAAGATCAGCGAGATCGCCAGGCCGTTGAAGATCGGGTCGTCCAGAATGAAGAAGGCCCCGAGCATGGCCGCCAGCCCGGTCAACACGATGGGCTGGGCGCGGGTGATGGCCGACTGGACGATGGCGTCCTTGAACGGCATGCCGCTGCGCACCTGCAGGTTGATGAAGTCCACCAGCAGAATCGAGTTACGCACGATGATGCCGGCCAGCGCGATCATGCCGATCATGCTGGTGGCCGTGTACTGCGCGCCGAGCAACGCGTGGCCGGGCATCACGCCGATGATGGTCAGCGGAATCGGCGCCATGATGATCAGCGGCGTGAGGTAGCTGCCAAACTGCGCCACCACCAGCAGGTAGATCAGGATGAGCCCCACGCCATACGCCGCACCCATATCGCGGAAGGTCTCGTAGGTAATCTGCCATTCGCCGTCCCACTTGATGGCGTAGCCGCGCCAGGCGTCCTGGGGCTGGCTGATGAAGTATTCGCTGATCTGTCCACCGTCAGGCATGGGGAGCCTGGCAATGTCGGCGCGCATGCCGAACATGCCGTAGAGCGGGCTGTCCACCGTGCCGGCCATATCGGCCACGACGAAGTTCACGGGCAGCAGGTCTTTGTGGATCACAGGCTGTTCGCGCAGAGTGCTGCTTTGCGTCACCAGCTCGCGAATCGGCACCAGCGCGCCCGAGGCCGAGCGCACCGTCAGCTGCAGCAGGGCAGCCAGGTCGCCGTGCATCTGCGGCGGCAGTTGCAGGGTGGCGGCGGCCGGGTATTTGCTCTGGTCGTGCACGTAGGCCGTGGCTTCGCCCGCCAGGCCCGCGCGCAGCGTGGTCACGATGGCCTGCTGCGGCACGCCCAGCATGGCGGCCTTGCGGCGGTCCACCAGCAGCAGGGTGCGCGGGGCGTCCGCGATGCTGGTGTCGTCCACATCGACCAGGCCGGGGGTTTTCTCGAACACCGCGCGCACGGCCTTGGCCACCTGGCGCCGGCCCTGTTCTTCAGGTCCATAGATCTCGGCCACGATGGGCGCCAGTACCGGCGGGCCCGGCGGCACCTCGACCACTTTCACGTTGGCGCCAAAGCGCTGGCCAATCTCCTGCAGCGCTGGGCGCACGCGCGTGGCGATGGCGTGGCTCTGGTCCTTGCGCTTCGATTTGTCGACCAGATTGACCTGAATATCGCCCACCTCGCCACCAGCGCGCAGGTAGTACTGACGCACCAAGCCGTTGAAGTTGATCGGCGCGGCCGTGCCGGCGTAGGCCTGGTAGTCGGTCACCTCGGGCACCGTGGCCAGGTGTGCGCCCAGTGCGTGCAGCACTGCGGCCGTCTGCTCCACCGGGGTGCCAGCGGGCATGTCCACCACCACCTGGAACTCGGACTTGTTGTCGAACGGCAGCATCTTCAGCAACACCAGCCCGGTGGCAGGCAGCGCCACCGAGAGGGCGATGAGCAGCGCGATGCCCAGGCCCAGGAAGCGGCGGTTGCGCGTTCCGGTTTTTTCGTCGAGCAGTGGCGTGAAGACGCGTGTGAACAGCGGGGTGATGCGCGCTGCCATGCCTATAGGCGCCGCCTGCGCTCCATGGGTGTCCGCATCGCCGTGGTGCGCCTTCATCCACAGCCGCGCGAGCCAGGGCGTGACGACGAAGGCAATAGCCAACGACAACAGCATGCCCATACTGGCATTGATCGGGATGGGGCTCATGTACGGCCCCATGAGCCCGCTCACGAAGGCCATGGGCAGCAGGGCGGCGATCACGGTGAGCGTTGCCAGGATGGTGGGACCTCCCACTTCGTCCACCGCGCCGGGGATGATTTGCGCCAGGGTCTTTCCGGGGTGGAGCTGCTGGTGGCGGTGGATGTTCTCGACCACCACGATGGCGTCGTCCACCAGGATGCCGATGGAAAAGATCAGTGCGAACAGCGACACCCGGTTGAGCGTGAAACCCCAGGCCCAGGAGGCAAACAATGTCGCGGTGAGCGTGAGCACCACGGCCGTGCCGACGATGGCGGCTTCGCGCCGACCCAGGGCGATGAACACCAGCGCCACCACGGAGGCCGTGGCGAACAGCAGCTTCTGGATGAGTTGGCGCGCCTTGCCATCGGCGGTGGCGCCGTAGTTGCGCGTTTCGCTCACCTGCACGTCGGCCGGGATGACCGTGTTCTTCAGCGCCTCGGCCCGCGCCATCACGGCGTTGGCCACGTCGATGGCGTTCTCGCCGGGTTTTTTGGTGATGGCGATGGTCACAGCCGGGGTCTCGTAGGCACCCTCACCCGCCGTGCCGTGCCACACGTAGCGGCTGGGCGGCGGCGCGCCGTCGCGCACGCTGGCCACCTCGCGCAGGAACACCGGCTTGCCCCCGCGCACCCCCACCACCAGTTCGGCCACCTCGTCCGCATTGCGCAAAAACGGCCCCGACTCGATGGCCACAGAACGGTTGGCTCCCAGCAGCTCGCCCACGGGCAGGCCCAGGTTGGCCGATTGCAGGGCCATGCGCAGATCGGCCACGGTGACGCCGGCACCGGACATGCGTGCGGGGTCCATCTCCACCATCACGGCGCGACCGGGGCCGCCGAGGGTGGTGACTTCGCGCGTACCCGGCACGCGCTTGAGGTCGGCCTCGACGCTGTGCGCAACGCGCTCCAGGTCGTAGGCGCCGGTCTCGGGGTTTGCGCTGTGCAGCGTGAGCGTGACGATGGGTACATCGTCGATGCCTTTGGGCTTGATGATGGGATCGAGCACGCCCAGGCCCTTGGGCAGCCAGTCGGCGTTGGAATTCACGGTGTCATACAGACGCACGAGCGCTTCGGTGCGCGGCACGCCCACCTTGAACTGCACGGTGATGATGGCCACGCCGGGGCGCGAGACGGACATCACATGCTCGGCCCCGCTGATCTGCGCAAGCACCTGTTCGGCAGGGATGGCCACCATCTGCTCCACGTCGCGCACGCTGGCGCCCGGGAACGGAATCAGCACGTTGGCCATGGTGACGTTGATCTGCGGCTCTTCTTCGCGCGGCGTCACCAGCACCGCGAAGATGCCCAGCAGCAGCGCCACCAGCGCCAGCAGCGGCGTGATCTGCGCCGCCTGAAAGAAGGCCGCGATGCGGCCCGAGATGCCCATGCCCTTGTGGTTCTGGTCTTGCATGGCCTGCCTTTCAGCGTACTCGCAGCGCGGACTGCGGATCGACCACGATCTGCTCGCCCGGCGCCACGCCGCTCAGCACCTCAACGCGCTCGCCATCAAAGCGCCCCAGGCGCACCTGGCGAAGCTGCGGCTTGCCGCCCTCGCCCTGCACGTACACGCCGGTCATTTCGGCGCGGCGCACGACGGCCTTGAGCGGTACGGTCACCGTCTTGCCCGCCGTGGCACTGCCGGTGACCGGCAGCCACAGGCGCGCGAACATGCCGGGGGCCACGCCGTCCGGCCCTGCGCCCAGCTCGGCGCGCACCTGCACGGTGTGCGTGGCGGCGTCCACCGTGGGCAGCACCTGCACGCGTGTGGCGCGCGGCCACTGCTGCGCGGCCGCCAGGCCGGGCAGCTCCACGCGCACGGTGTCGGCCTGCACGCTGCCTGCGGCCGATTGCGGCACCGAGGCCGTCACGCGCAGCGCGGCGGGGTCGTACAGCATCAGCAGCGGGCGGCCGGGCATGGCCATGTCGCCCAGCGCCACCGGCACCTCGGCCACCACCCCCGCGTAGGGTGCACGCACGGTGTGCAGCCCGGTCTGGGTGCGTGCCGCACCAGCCTGCGCCATCTGCGCGGCGACCTGGGCGCTGGTGGCCTTGAATTCGGACTCGGCCCGCTCCAACGCGGCCTGGCTGATGTATTTCTTCTGGTGCAGCTGCTTCTGGCGCTCGTATTCGCGCGTAGCCACGTCCAGGGCAGCGCGGGCCGCCTGCACCTGTGCGTTGCTGGCGGCGGCAGTCTGGTCGGCGGCGCGTGCATCGATGCGCAGCAGCAGCTGCCCGGCCTGCACACGGTCGCCCGCCTTGACGTTCAGTTCGACCACCGCGCCCGGCACCTGCGCGGCGATCACCGTCTGGCGCACGGCCTCGACCACACCGTCAAAACCGGTCTGCCCCTGCAACGCCGAGGCTTGCGCCGGTGCGGTGGCCATGTCGGCCGCGCCGACTGCACCCGCCAGGGTCAGGGGCAGCGCCAAGGCCAGGGCTCTGAGCAAGGGAGGAATCTTCTGCATGGTCGTTCTTTCGTGGCATGTCCCGTCTGTCGGACAGGGCTGGTCAGTCAGGGTGTGTTGCGATATTATTTGCGCAACTAACTAAATAGTCAATAAGTTGATTTTTATCTTTCTGACGCCATGACGCCCACGCCACCTCCCCCGTCATGCGATGCCCTGCCCCAGCTCCCCGATGCGGTGCTGGAGCAGGTGGCGGACCATTTCCGGGTGCTGGGCGAGCCCACCCGGCTGCAGATCCTGCAGTGGCTGGGCGCGGGGGAGCGCAACGTGGGCGAGCTGGCTCAGCTGTGTGGCTGCAGCATGGCCAACGTGTCACGCCATCTGGCGCTGCTGACCCGCCATGGCCTGGTGCTGCGCGAGATGCGGGGCCAGAACGCGTACTACCGCCGGGCCGACGGTTCGGTGGATGTGCTGTGCGACCGGGTGTGCGATCACATCGGCCGCCACTTCGAGCGTCGGCGCGCCGGGTCAGCGCCCTCCGGCAACACCGGCAGCTGACCCTGCCCCCTCCCAACCGGCGCCCACGGCCTGGAACAGCGCAGCGCTGTCGGCCAGCCGCTGGGCCTGCGCCGCCACCAAGTTGCCGCGCGCCTGCAGCACCTGCTGCTGCGCCACCAGCCACTGCAGGTAGCTGGCAGAACCCAATGCGCGCTGGCGCTCCATGGATTGCAGGCTGGCCTGGGCGGCGGCATCGGCCCGCGCCAGCGCGGCCAGCGCCTCGGCATCGCTTTCGACAGCTCGCATGGCGTCAGCCACACCGCGCAGGGCGTCGAGCACCACCGCCTGGTAGTTGGCCGCCGCCGCATCGAGAGCGGCCAGGGCCGCGCGCCGCTCCGCCGGCAGGGCCGGGTTGAACAGCGGCTGGGTCAGTTGGGCGATGAGGCCCCACACCGCCGATTCGCCACCAAACAGCGCGCCCATGCTGAGTGCCTGGCTGCCCAGGCTGGCACTGAGGCGAATCTGCGGGTACAGGCGCGCCACGGCGACGCCATGGTCCGCACTGGCGGCCTGCAAGAGCGCCTGCGCCGCCTGAACATCGGGGCGACGGCGCACCAGTTCCGACGGAATGACCCGTGGCAACGCCTCAGGCAAGTGAAAGTCGCGCAGGGTGAACGACGGCAGCGCAGCGGCTCCCGGCGCGCGCCCCGCCAGCATGGCCAGCAGGTGGGCGGCCTGTTGCTCCTGCTTGTGCAGCAGCGGAAGACCGGAGCGGGCCTGCTCCAGCTGCGCCTGCAGCGCCAGCACCTCGTCGGGCGCGGCCTGCCCCAGGCGCGCGCGCGCGCGGGCCAGCGCACCTTGCTGCTGCTGGTTGTCCACGATGGCTTGCAGCGCCTCGGCCTGCGCCGCCAGCCGCGCCTGGGTGATGGCGACCGATGCCACGCTGGCCGCAAGCCCCAGGCGCGCGGCCTCAAGCTGGTAGCGCCTGTGTTCTGTGCGGGCGGCCAGGGCTTCCAGCGTACGCCGGTTCCCACCCGCCAGGTCCAGCGGGTACTGCACGCCGATGCTGGCGCTGTGCAGGCTGAACTCCCGTCCCGGCCCCGCCTGGCCCTGTGCGCTGGGCGATGTCTGCTGGCGCTGGCTGCCCAGCGCGAGGTCGGCGCGCGGCAGTTGCAGCGTGGCCGTCTGGGCTGCCTGCAACTCCTGCGCCTGGCGCAACGTGGCCTGTGCCGATGCGAGCGTGGGGCTGGCGGCGAGCGCTTCGTCGATCAACGCGTCGAGTTGCGGCGACCCCAGGTGCCGCCACCAAGGCGCATCCAGGTCCATGCGGTCATTCCAGTGCTGGGCCTGGCCCAGTGCCGTCGCGGCAGACGCCGTCTGGGCCTGGGCCGGTACGCCCACAGATCCCGCATCGGCAGGAAGCGCTGGCGGCCGGAAATCAGGCCCCGCAGCGCAACCGGCCAGAAGGGCCGCCAGAAGCAAGGCCACGCGCGGGCCTGTGGCTTGCATTCGTGTGGAAGTGACCATCATGGCGTCGTGTCTCGCTGGCAAGGGGATGTCAGGCCGTGCGGCCGGGAAGCTGGCGCCACGCCAAGGCAGCGATCACCGTCCAGACGGTGGTGCGCAACGCCATGGCCAGCGCGGTGCGCTGCTCGTAGGCGCCCCCTGCCAGCACATGCACACCAAAGACCGCAAACGTGAGCGCGGTGGCCATGGCAATGCCCGCTGCCAGCCAGGCAGCCCAGCGCTGTCGGCGCCACAGCCCGATGGCGGCAATGGCATAGGCAAAGCCTGCCAGGAAGTTGAACCACAACACAAAAGGAACGTAGGCCCCTGCGGCGGCGCGCGCCGCAGCGTCTCCGAACAGCACCGTGCCGCCCTCCTTGATCGTCATCAGGCCGAAGACCGCTGCCAACACGGCAGCGCCACGAATCCAGCGCGAGCTTTGCGATGGGTGGGTCATGCGGATTCCTTCATGCGGGGAGTTCGATATCCCGCCCTTCGCCGGCTTCATCGTGCGTGACGCCGTCGCGGATGTGGTAAATCCGCCGAAAGGTGGGAATGATCTTTTCGTCGTGTGTGACCACGATGATGGCCGTCTCGAAACGGCGCGCCATGTCGTTGAGGATGCGGATCACGGCCAGCGCGCGCTCGCTGTCGAGCGGCGCGGTGGGTTCGTCCGCCAGGATGACGGGTGGTCGGTTCACCAATCCGCGCGCAATGGCCACGCGCTGCTGCTCGCCGCCCGAGAGCAGGGAGGGCATGGCGCGGGCGCGGTGCTGCACGTCCAGCGCCTGCAGCAGCTCAAGCGCACGCTGGCGCGCCTCCTTGTTGGGCACACCGGCCAGCATGGGCAGCAGCGCAACGTTGTCGGTCACGTCGAGGAACGGTATCAGGTACGGTGCCTGGAAAACGAAGCCGATGCGGTCACGCCGCAGCGCGCGCAGATCGCGGGTTTTCCAGCCGTTGTCGTAGATCACTTCGTCGCCCAGCGTCATGCGTCCGGCGCTTGGTTCGATCACGGCGCCCAGGCACTTGAGCAGGGTGCTCTTGCCCGAACCCGAGGGGCCGATCAGCCCCACCACCTCGCCAGGCGCCACGGCCATGTTGACGTCCTTGAGCGCGTCCACCGCAGTGTCGCCCTGGCCATATCGCTTGCGCAAGCCCTCGATGAGAATGCCTTTCCCAGCCATGTCAGCCTCCTACCGCTTCGGCCGGATCGACGCGCAGCGCGGCCCGGATGGCGATTCCGCTGGCCAGCACGCAGATCACCAGAATGGCGACCAGGCCCGTGACTGTGTCCTGCGGAATCAGCAGCACATATTTGGGGAAGGCTGGCGCCATGAAGGTGGCGGTGATCTTGCCCACCACGAAGCCGATCAGCCCCAGGCCCAGTGCCTGCTGCACGATCATGCCGGCGATGGTGCGGTTTTTGGTGCCGATGAGCTTGAGCACGGCGATCTCGCGGATCTTGCCCAGGGTGAGTGTGTAGATGATGAAAGCCACAATGGCCGCGCTGACCACCGCCAGGATGGCCAGGAACATGCCGATCTGTTTGGCGGACGTGGCGATGAGCTTGCCCACCAGGATGTCTTCCATCTGCACCCGGGTGTACGCCGTCAGGTGCTTCCAGCGGCGGATCGTCTGCGCCACCTCCTCGGGGTCGTGCCCTGGGCGGATGCGCACCAGCACGGCGTTCACGTAGGGGTTGCTGCTCTGCGACGCGATCACGGCCTCCAGCAGCCCCGGCACGCCGGGGCGATTGAAGGCGGGGCTCTCCTCGGTGCGCTGGCGCCCTTGCCAGATGGCGTCGTTGTCCTTGAGGAACTGCGCCGCCTGCGCGTCCTTCAGCGGGATGAAAACCATGGGGTCGCCGCTCGATGAAACCATGCGCCGCGTGAGCCCCACCACGGTGTAGAAGTTGCGGCGGATCTGGATGCGCTCGCCCAGCGCCAGCCCGCTGGCGATGTCGGCCACCGCCTCGTAGTGGCTGCGTGTGATGTGGCGCCCGGCCACCAGATAGGGCGGCCAGCCCGGTGCGCCTGCCTCGCCCGGCGCGATGCCGACCACCATGGCGCGCACGTCGCTGCCGTCCTTGCGCACCTGCATGGTGAGGTAGGTGACGTTGCCCGCCTGCCAAACGCCCGGCAGCGCCACGATGCCGCGCCAGGTGCTGTCGTGCACGCTGGATGGCTCGGCGTAGGGGCCCAGCGTGCCCTGCTGCACTACCCAGATGTCGGCGCCGCTGTTGTCCAGCAGCGCACGGCCATCGTCCACCATGCCCCGGTAGACGCCGGCCATGGTCAATGTCACACCAATCAGCAGGCCCAGACCGATGCCTGTGAAGACAAACTTGCCCCACGCATGCAGGATGTCGCGCCCGGCCAGGCTGATCATCGGGTGGCTCCACCGATGCGCTCGACCACCTTGAGCGTGCTGCGTTTGTTCAACACCTTTTCGCTGTTGACGACCATGCGCGCTCCCTCCTTCAGGCCCTCGACGACCTGCACGTTGCCTTCGAGGTCCGCGGCACCACGGCGGATCGGTACAAAGCGCAAACCATCCCCCTCCAGTTGCCACACGCCCACCCGCCCATCCACGCGCCGCAGCGCAGCATTCGGAATGGTGGGTGCTGCGGCGACTTCGGGCAGCCCCACCGTGACCTCGGCCAGTTCGCCCAAGGGAGGCAGTGGCGTTGGCAAGTGGTCAAAGACGACCTTGGCGAGGGTTTCCTCGGTCACGGCGTCGGCCAGGGGTTCGACGCGCAGCACGCGCCCCGGCAGCGCGGTGCCCCCACCCGAGCGCAGCACCACCAGCGCCATCTGTCCGGCGGCCAGGCCGCTGGCGCTGCCCTGGTCAAAACGCACATGGATCCACAGGCTGAACGGATCGACCAGCTCGACCACCGTCTGCCCGGGCACCACGGTGCTTCCCGGCTCCACCTGTCGGGCTGTCACCCGTCCGGCGGCAGGCGCCACCAGTCGCAGGTTGGCGCGCTGCGCACGCAGGGCCGCGTGTTCGGCACGCAGCCGCTCGGCCTCGGCGCGCGCAGCCTCCAGCGCGGCATTGGCGACCTGCAGGTCCTGCTCGCGCGTGGCCGTTATTTCCTCGCTGGTCGATCGGGCGTCCAGCAGCTCCCGGTAGCGCCGGGCCTGTACCTCCGCGTGCTGCTGACGGGCCTGCACTTCCCGCAGGACAGCCAGCGCGCGCCGCACGGCGGCCTCTTGCGCGCGCAGTCGCTCGTCCAGATCCACCGGGTCCATCTCGCCGAGCACCTGCCCCGCCTGTACGCTGTCACCCACTTCCACGGTGAGCTTCTGCAGGCGGCCGGAGACCGTCGGACCGATCCTGTACGTGCTGCGCGCCGCCACTGTGCCAATGCCGAACAGCGACGGCGCGACCGGCCGGTTTTCCGCCGTCACCACCGTCACCGCGACGGGGGCCAGCGGACCCGAGCGCAATGCCACGTAGATGAACAGCGCCAGTAACGGCACCACAACCGCCAACAGGGCCAGGGTGCGACGTTGCATGGGAATGCGGGTCATGGTGTGCTCCGGATACCGCGCTGGTAGATGGCAAAGACACGGGGCGCATCGCGGCGGATGCGGTCCACATCGCCCGCCAGCATGGACTGCATGACCAGGCCCTGGATGCTGCCGATGAACAAGGTGGCGGCGGCCTCAGCGTCCAGTCCGGCATCGATCTCGCCGGCCTGCCGTCCCTCCTCGATCAGTGTGCGCAGCCGCTCGCCATAGCGCGCCAGCAGGGTCTGCACCATGCGCTTGGGCAGCGTTTCACCGGCGCGCTGCAATTCGCCAAACATCATTCGCGGTACGCCCGGATGCTCGGTCACGAAATCGGCATGGGCCATGAACATGGCCCGCATAGCCTCCAGGGGAGATTCGCAACCCGTCGCTGCACGCTCGATGCGGGCCAGGAGCTGCACAGCCACCCATTCCATCACCGCCTGGAGGATGGCCTCCTTGGTGGGGAAGTGCCGGAACAGCGCACCTTGCGTGAGGTTCATGTGCTGCGCGATCGCCGTGGTGGTGATCTCGCTGGGGTTCTGCGTCGCCGCCAGCTGCACTACGGCGTTCACGGTGGCAGCCCGGCGCTCGTCTGCGGGCAGGTGTTTGGCAAGGATGTTCACAAGAATCGCAAAGTAAGTAATCTATTACTATCTTATCTGTGGAATGATGGGAACGCAAGAGTCCCCCTTGCGGGCGCGGACCCCATCGGCAGGGAGCCGCCGTACCGGGGAGCCATGGACTCCGCGTCTATAAGGCAATTCCCCATTGCACCAACATAGTGCACTCTAGAATGATGGTGGCGTCCCTCAGAATGTGTTGACGCTGGCCCCGCCTCTTTCCAACTTCAGGACATCACTCCATGCCCCCTGGTGCGCGCTGCAAGGCGCTGGCCGACTGGCTTCTGACCACCGATCCGCACCAGCGCATCCGGATGGCCATGGCCGGATTCGCGTCATTGATGATGACGGTGTCCGCCATCATCGTGGTGTCGCTGACCCTGGCAGGCTACGGGCGCAAGGACTGGGCTCTGTGGTGGGGCCTGTTCACCGGCATGGGGCTGATGGTGGTGCTGGTCCTGATCCGCAGTGGCTGGTCGCAGCGCCTGCGCGATCCGGCGCTCACGCAGTTTCAGATTCGCTACGCACTGGTCTGCAACGCCACCGGCTACGTTCTTCTGGGCCAGGCTCGGGGTATCACTCCGGTGATTCTGTCGATGATCCTGATGTTCGGCATTTTTGGCATGTCCAAGCGCCAACTGGCAGCCAACATGGTGTTTGCGCTGGTGCTGTTTGGCGCAGCCATTGGCATAGTCGCCTGGCTGGATGAGCCCGGGCGCATGCCAGGTCTGGAGGCCGCGAACGCCGTCATGATCATGCTGGTGCTGCTGGGCAGCACCTTCATTGCCATCCGGTTGCAAGAAATTCGCAAGCGCCTGACGCAGCAGAAGCTGGCGCTGACCCGCGCGGTCGAGCAGATCCGGCATCTGGCCACCCACGATGAACTGACGGGGCTGGTCAACCGCCGTCGCATGACCGAGCTGATGGAGGCCGAATGGCAGCGCTGCGAGCGCAATGGCCGACCCTTGATCCTGGCCCTGCTCGATCTGGACCTTTTCAAGCACATCAACGACACCCAAGGTCATGCCGTGGGCGACCAGGTGCTGCAGACCTTTGCCCTCACGGTGCAGGCCGCCCTGCGCAGCACCGATGTACTGGCCCGCTGGGGGGGCGAGGAGTTCGTCCTGATGCTCTACGACACAGACCCCGACTGCGTCCACCCATTGCTGGACCGTGTACGCACCTCCGTGCAGGCGCAGGAGACACCTGCAGCGGGCCGTGCACTGCATGTCACGGTGTCCATCGGACTGGCCATAGGCCATGCGGGCGAAAGCGTTGAACAGATTCTGGAGCGGGCCGACGAGGCGCTCTACCAGGCCAAGGCCGCCGGCCGCAACCGCGTGGTACTGCATGGTGCCGCACCCGCTTCGACGGGACCCGAAAGCAGTTCCCCCCCGATGGAGCCCAAAGAAATCTGGCCCGATATCTAGGGATGACCTGCATGACCCTCGCGGATCGGTGGTAGTGCGGATCGGGATGGGCCACAAGGCGTCTTTTTGCGGCCAATAGCTCGGCTATTGGCAAGAAAAGCAACGCAGTGGACCGCCCGAGACCGTGCTATCACAGACCGCAGGGAGTTATGCAGGTCATCCCTAGCGCTGATCCCCATGCCAGGCTTGCGCCCCCGGGCATGGATCACCCACAATGGAACGCTGTCCACGCTGGGAGGCCGGATATGAGCGCTCACATTGACCCCCCGCGCCATGCAGTGGCCGGTGCCGCACTGGCCCTGGCCGAGGCGGCTTTGCAGCGCCAGAGCAGTTTGCTGGGCGCAGAACGACAGCCCGCAACACAGGCCGGCGGACAAGGACACGCCACACCCGGGGCGGCAGGCTTGCCACCCCCCGTGGTATCCGACCGCGTCAGTCTCTCGCCCCAGGCTGTGCACGCCCTCGGAGCGCAGGCGATAGCGGAAGAAAACGCAGCAGAGGGTGCCACTGCGCGCCCCGCCGTCAGCCTGCGGAACGACGCTGCACCCCGCCAGGCACCGCCACCGCCGCTCCCCCTGCCCACAGGAGCGGTTGCGCAGGGCTCGCCACTGCAGCCCACGGCCGCCTGGCCGGCCACCGGTGTCAGCCCTCCCGTACAGGCACTGATCAGCGCCCTGGTCCAGCAAACAACTCACGGCGGACATCCGCAGCGAGTGGTCAGCGTACAGCACTGGCCCGCCGAACTGGTGCGACAGCTTGATGGGGCAGCCGATCCCCAAAGCGACTCTCCAGGCGTCACGCTGCCCCTGTTGCAGACCTGGCTGGTGCGTCAGGGCAGCATGCAGACCACCGAAGGAGCCCGCACCTTCACCCTCACTCTGAAGGCGCCCGTGCCATGGCTGCAACAGCAGCCAGCCCCTGCCGCAGCGCCCCTGCAGGGGGCTGCGCTCTCTCTGGCCTTCGCGGGACGGCCCCAGGCGTTGCAGGTGGGCGCCTTTGCACTGGTGCTGCAATCGACCGAGACGGCGGCACGCACCAGCGCATTGCTGGTCATGGAGTTTGCCCCCCTGGCACAGGCCTCTGTCTATGGCCGCGACATGCTGCAGGCCCGGCAAGACCCCTGGCTGCAGATGGCCGTGCTGCAGGCCAGCGGACATCTGCCCCGGGACGAAGACCTGGCCCGCGACCGCGAAGCCAACCTCTGCCAGACTCCCGGCTGCCCCTACGCCGGGAGGGCCGCCTGTCCGCAGCCGTTCTGCCTGGCGATGCGGGTGGTAACGCCCGTCGCCGCAGTCGATGCCCCGGCGGGAACTCCGGACGATCCGCGCAGGCCTTGACGCGCCTTCCCTGAAAAAAAGCCCCCAGTGCCGGTCCGGCGCTGGGGGCTCCTCTCACTGGAGGCCCGGCCTTGTAAGCCGGACCTCCCACATCAGGCGGACATCATGGATACAGGCCGCGCATTTCACGGGCATGCAGGATGCGCTGGCAGGCCACGATGAAGGTGGCCGTGCGCAGGCTCACCTTGTGCTCCTGGGCCACCTGCCAGATGCCGGCGAAGGCCTCCTGCATGATGCGCACCAGGCGGGCGTTGATCTCGTCCTCGCTCCAGAAGAAGCTGGAGAAGTCCTGCACCCATTCGAAGTAGCTTACGGTCACGCCGCCAGCGTTGGCGATCACGTCGGGCAACACCAGCACGCCCTTGTCGTGCAGGATGTCATCGGCCTCGGTGGTCGTCGGGCCGTTGGCGCCCTCGATCACCATCTTGGCCTTGATCTTGCCCGCGTTGTCCTTGGTGATCTGGCCTTCCAGCGCGGCGGGGATCAGGATCTCGCAGTCCACGCCCCAGAAGTCGTCGTTGGCAAGCACGTCAGCGCCAGCGAAGCCGCCCACGCCGCCGGTCACCTTCACATGGGCCAGCAGGGCGGGCACGTCCAGGCCGTTGCTGTTGAAGAGGGTGCCGGTATGGTCCTGCACGGCCACCACCTTGGCGCCGGCGTCAGCGAACAGCTTGGCTGCGGTGCCGCCCACGTTGCCGAAGCCCTGCACGGCCAGGCGGGCGCCCTCGATCGGCAGGCCAGTCAGCTTGGCAGCTTCCACGCCCACGGTGTACACACCCCGTCCGGTGGCTTCGACGCGGCCCAGCGAGCCGCCCAGGTCCACCGGCTTGCCGGTGACCACGCCGGTGGCGGTAGCGCCCACGTTCATGGAGTAGGTGTCCATCATCCAGGCCATGATCTGGCCGTTGGTGTTCACGTCGGGCGCGGGGATGTCCTTGGACGGGCCGATGAGCAGGCCGATCTCGCTGGTGTAGCGGCGCGTCAGGCGTTCGAGCTCACCCATCGAGAGCTTCTTGGGATCGACGCGGATACCGCCCTTGGCACCGCCGTAGGGCACGTTCACGGCAGCATTCTTCACCGACATCCAGGCCGACAGGGCCATCACTTCCGACAGCGTGACATCCTGATGGAAGCGCACGCCACCCTTGCCGGGGCCACGGCTCAGGTTGTGCTGCACGCGGTAGCCCTCGAAGTGGGCGATGGTGCCGTTGTCCAGTTCGATGGGCACATCCACGATCAGGATGCGCTTGGGGCGCTTGAGCGTCTCTACCCAGCGCGCCAGGCTGCCCAGGTAGGGCGTGACCCGGTCTACCTGCTGCAGGTAGTTGCCCCAGGGGCCGAGGTGGTTGGCGTCGAGGTACGACGGCAGGGTGTGTGTGGCGGTGCTGCCGGACGTTCCGGTGGGATGCGACATGGCGAAGGTTCCTTGTGGGATCAGATCAAGCCGCGAAGGATAGGCGCGCGGTTTCGCGCTGTCCAAGGCCGGAGTGTTACGAAACTATGCAGCCGCTGCATAAGGCACCCATCTTGCCATCTGATGGCCGGTGTGCACGCTCCGACTCGCGACGCTTGCCCCGGTTTTGTGAACCCGGCCGTCTGAGCGAAGGCCAGACGTGCGAGCTGGAGGGTGCTATCGACAATCGTGCAATTTCTCACGAAGACGGAACAGTTCGGCGTTGCTCGCAGCATGAATGTTTCAAGATGTTGATTTAATTCAAATCGTGTGCTGCAACGCGTCAGCAAGATGACAGCCATGCTGCCTGCCGGGGCACAGAAATGGGCCAAAGCTCCACAAAAAAGGGCATGGCACTGAGTGCTGTATCCCGTGCGATTGGGTTGACTTCTTGCGCATTTCGTTTCTCATGATTCGCGAGGATTCCGCTTATCGCGGGCGCTTGTTTGGCACACCTGCGGTTGCGGAGCATCCTGAAAGTTTATCGTCATTTTTATTTTTAAAAAGATCAGCATGAAGACAAAAAAAGTATTTATAAAAATTGCAACTGTATTGCTGGCAGCATTGGATTTGACACCACTGGCTTATGCACAATCGCCTATCGCCAAAGACCATTTCCTGGCTGGCTTTTTGTACGGTTGCGAGCATTCAAAGGAATTTCTGACATTCGAGAAAAAAATATGCAGAAATTCGAGCGATGAAATTTTGCAGCAAAAGAATTGCAAAAAAGGCGATATTACCCTTCCGGCCAACATCAAGGCGGTGGCTGACTTCAAGTTCCACCAGGAATACTATGAATATATACTGAAATTTGAACCTGGAACGATGATGTTCGGACCGCTTGATGTGAGTGTGTTGACTTTTTCTGTCGGCAACTCTAATGGCATCCGCGCTTCACAACTACAGTTTCGAAATGTGAAGACGGCCAAAGAAGCAGCCAACTTGCTTCAAAAAAACTCCCTAAAAATCCAGAAGAGAGTTAATGAAATGGACGACGAAGTGACTCCAATTCTGCACCAGACAAAAACACGATCAGCGAGAATTACTTTATCTTGCGATCTTTCAAATTAGCGTCTTGTGTTCTGAGTTCGACACTTCCGAACAAAATAGCCACACCCAGGGAATGGCCGTCAATGGCAAGTTTTCGAAATATTGATTCAAACGGCGGTCTCAGGTAGAGCGCCTCAACATGATTCGTCCTCATGGCTCCTACCCGTTCAACGGGCTTCCATATTGGGGTGAGGGATCGAGTGTTGTAGTCCGTGCAATTTTTTTAGGTCATAAGCGATCCCGTTTCCATGGTCGGAATATATCTCAAAGGAAAAAATTATGTTTTGTGCTGAATGTGGCCATCAAATCGGGCAAGTGAAGTTCTGTCCGACCTGCGGATGTCCGACAGAAGACGAAGGTAGGGAGGGGAGAGCACCCCAAGGTCCTGCAGCAGTAATGTCCGCCGTTTTAATGAAAAACTCGCCGATAACAGATACAGAAAAGAAAGAGAAAACCTTAACGGCTGTTATCTATGGCCTCTATGCGGCGTCCTTCTTTTTTGGAATTACCGGGATAATTGCGATTATGATAAACTACATCAAAAAGAATGATGTAGTTGGCACATATTTAGAAAGCCATTATCAATGGCAGATCGGGACATTTTGGAAAGGTCTTATTAATGTTTTGTTGGGTTTTGTTATGATTTTTTCGGGCTGGTGGGGAGCCGGGATGTTTCTCATTATTTTCTCCGGGATATTTGTTATTTTTAGGATCGTTAAAGGTTGGCTGCGATTGAATGACGAAAAACCGATGGACGTATAAAAGACTATTTCCATAGCTTTATGTCAGAAACCCAAGCCCTTCGCGCTCCTCCAGTCCTTAATTTGCAGATGATTTTCACGGCCCTGGACAGCATGGCCGTCAGTCTGCCGTTTATTCTGGGGAGCACGGTCATTCTGTTTGCGCAGGTGGCTCCCACGGCGATGGGCGCAGGGTTTTTTGCGGCCTTCATGGGCGTCGCTTGGGTGACGTTATTCACATTCCATAGTGGGCGGCCCATCGCTTACGCCACGCGCTTTCTGGAAGCAACGACACTGGCCACGCTAGTACTGCAGATGGCAGCCCAACTGCCAAGGTACGGTTTGCAAGACACAGAAAGCATGCGACTGGGCCTGATGTGCGGGCTGACAGCGATGGCAGGGTTGGTGGTGGGGCTGCTGTGGCTTTTGCGTGCAGAGTGGCTGGCACGGTTCATTCCGGCGCCGGTATACCTTGGTTTTGCGAGCAGCATTGCCTTGTCCGTCCTGCTTTCCCAATGGAGCAGTTTGGCAAAGCAGATCAGCCAGCCGCAGGTGGGTTTATGGGCCGCGGTAACGGTGATCAGCGTGGTGGTTTGTGCGCAGGTGGTCGCGCGCTTTCGCCCCCAATGGCCTGCATCGGCCCTTGGCCTGATCGCGGGCATTTTGGTTGGCGCGGTGGGCGCACTGAGTATGACGCCGCTGCCCAAGCTGGTCCAGTCGCAGTCGTGGCATCTTCCGGTACAGCTCGCTGACTTTACCGGCTTGTGGGGGCCCGACGGGCACCGCTGGGGCTGGTGGATGGAGCTGATCCAAGGCGCATTGATGCTGGGCGTGCTTGTCTTTCTGAACAACGTGGCTACCAGCGAGCAGATGGCGCAAAAGGACGACAGGCGCCTGCTCAAGCCTTCCGACAAAACCTTTCAGGCACTGGCGATCGCCAGCGCGGGCGCCCTGGGATCGCCCGCCATTTCGGGTTCGAACGTCGTGTCGTTCATGGCGGCACGGTCGCAGCCTCTGAGCCGTTGGACTCTGGGTGCGCTGGCGCTGTCGCTGGCGGGGCTGTACTGCTCCTCGGCCCTGGTGCTGGTTCCGGTGGCTGCGCTGTCGGGTCTGCTGCTCGTCGAGGCGTGGAAGCTGTGGGACCGCACCAGTGTCCGGCACGCGTGGCTCCTGTTGCGCGGCGATCCGTTGGAATGGCATCACAAAGAAGATCTGATGCTCATCGCCGGGGTAACGGCCGTATCCCTTCTGGCCAACATGGTGGCAGCGCTGATGGCGGGATTGCTGTTGGGCCTGTTGCTGCATGCGCACCGTAACACCCAGAAGCCCATACGAAGAACAATGTCCGGCCTGGAGATCAAATCGAACTGCGCACGGACGCCGCCAGAGCTCGAAGTGCTGGCGCAGCACGGTCACGCCATCCGGGTGCTGCAATTGGATAGCCATCAGTTCTTTGCCTCTGCTGCCTTGCTGCAGGACGGCGTGCGCCAGTCGTTCACGGATGCCCGTTTTGTGATCCTGGACTGGACGGCAGTGCGGCGAATTGACTCCAGCATTGCCCAGGTGGTGGGCAAACTGCAAGCACAGTCACTTCACTTGGGAGGTGTGCTGGTGCACGCTGGCACGCAATGGAAAAACAGCAACGTATATGCCTTGCTGTCCATCCATGTGCCTTGCACGAGCATTGCCCCCGATTTGGACCGGGCACTGGAAACTGCGGAAAACCTCCTTTTGCAAATGCATCTGCCACCGTTTCAACTGGAGGATGCCAATGGTCACTTGCTTTGGCCCGAGCACCTGAGCGGCGAAGAAAGCCGAACCTTGCAGCGTGCCATGACTTCGCATCAGTTCGATCCAGGCGATTGCATCATGCGTGAGGGTGAAACCAGCGATGCACTGTGGTTCATCACACGCGGGCAGGCCAGCGTACAAATCACCACCGGCGATGGAGCGCCGTTGCGCGTCTCGGGCGTGCGCGCCGGGATCATCGTGGGGCAAATCGGATTTATCGACCGGAAGAACCGTTCAGCCTCGGTGGTCGCTGAAACCGCCGTCGAGGCCATGCGACTGAACTTCGGATCATTCCAACGGCTTTCTACCGAGCACCCCGCACTGGTGCAAAAGCTGCTTTCTCAGCTGAGCGTGGATTTGGCAGCAAATCTTCGCGCAGCGAATATTCATGCGCTGGCGCAGGCGCACAGCATCATGGCCTGAACGTGAAGGCCCTTGAGGGCGTGCTTCAGCAGTCTGCCCGGCACATCTCACTCCACCTTGAAATCTGCCAGCAGCGGGTCGCCTGGTGGGTAGCGCAGTTCCAGGTTGCGCAGCACCTCGCGCAACACGGTGGCGATCATCAGGTTGCGGTGCGTCTTGGAGTTTGAAGGCACGATGGTCCACGGCGCCCAGGGGGTGTGCGTGGCGGACAGCAGCATTTCGTAGGCTTTCTGGTATTGCGCCCACTGCTTGCGCGCATCGATGTCGCTCATCGCAAACTTCCAGTGCTTGGTGGGGTCGTCCAGGCGCTCCTGCAGGCGCTGGCGCTGCTCCTCGGCGCCGATGTGGAGCATGAACTTGAGCACGATGGTCCCGGTCTGGCTGAGCATGCGTTCGAAGTCGTTGATGTGGCCAAAGCGCTGGTGGTGCTGCTCGGGCGTGATCCAGCCGTTGACCACGGGCACCAACACCTCTTCGTAGTGGCTGCGGTTGAAGATGGTCACCTCGCCCGCCGCAGGCACCTGCTGATGAATACGCCAGAGGTAGTCGTGCGCGCGCTCGGTCTCGGTGGGGGCCTTCCAGCCCACGGTATGCACACCCAGCGCGCTCATGCGGCCAAACACGCCACGGATGGTGCCGTCCTTGCCCGAGGTGTCGGTGCCCTGCAGAATCACCAGAAGCTTGTAGCGCTTGTCCGCATAGAACAGGTTCTGCAACTCGTCGAGTTCCAGCGCCAGCGACTCCACCACGGCCTTGTCCTGGGCCTTGTCACCCAGCGAAAAGGGCTTGTCTGAGGGATCGAAGTCTTTGAGCGAGAGGCTCTTGCGGTGCTTCCCGGCTTTGCGGCGCTCGGTTTGCTCTTCAGCGCGGTCTTCCGCATCGTGGTCGCGCCCGTCGGGCTGCCAACGCGACCAGCGCTGAGAGAGTTCTTTGCTGCTGGACACAAACGGATGGGCCATGAAATTCTCCGGTGGTATTCCCCTCACAGCTTACCGCCAGAAACGGAATTCCAGTGCCCGTTTTCGCGTCATTGAACGCCCCTCACTCCTGCCGCAGCAATGCCTGGCGCAACAGCCGCGCCGCCCGGTCACGGATCTGCAGGGGACTGTGCCCAGGAAACGGACGCGAGCGGGCCGCGCTGCAGGCGGCCAGAAAGTCGTTGAGGATGGCCGTGTCATCCACCGTCTCGGATCCGATTTTGTGGAACTCGGGGTGCCACTGCGTGGCCGCGATGTAGCCCCTCCCGCGCCCGGGCCTCCGGCGGATCGCCTCGGGCACGCCATCGGGGTGACTGTAGGCCTCAATCACAAAGTCCGGCGCCAGCCGCTTGATGCCCTGGTGGTGGATGCTGTTCACGTGCACCCGGGGCTGTCCCGGGTAAAGCTGCGCCAGGCGGGTGTCGGGCACGATATCGACCTCGTGGAAATGCTGGTCGTACGTGCTGGCGTTGCGGTGCTGCTGCGCGCCGGGGTGCTGCGTCTCGATGTCCTGGTACAGCGTGCCGCCAAAGGCCACGTTGATCAGTTGCAACCCCCGGCAAACGCCAAATATGGGCTTGCCCGCCTGGGCAAAGGCTTCGACCACGGCCAGGTCATAAAGGTCGCGCACCCGGTCACCCAGCCACTCCTCGCGCAAGGGCTCCTCACCATAGCTGCCGGGCCAGACGTCGGCACCACCATGCATGACCACCCCGTCAAGCCAATCGGCATAGTGCGCCAGCGTCACATCGCCCCGCGCAGTCTCGCCTGTGGGGCAGGGCACCATGACCACCATGGCCCCTGCAGACATGATCCAGTGCGCGATGGACTGCTCCACGTATTGCAGTGTTTTGCCGGTGAACAGCGAGCGTGAAGGGTCGGCATGCTGAAAACAGGCCGACAGACCGATCTTGAGGCGGCGCGGTGCGAACATGGGTCTTTTGTAGCACTGCAACGGACCCGGCCTTGTAGGCGCACACCACGACCCGCCACACAACAGGGGGTTTCGTGAATTTGTGTTGCTTTTTGCGCCAAACCCCGATCCCGTCAAAGGACACACCGCCGCATAATTTCCGTCACTCCGAATGTGCTGTCCCGGAAGTGGCTGCATGACATGAAATCGATGGATTCAAGCGCAGGGCAAGGTGCACACCGCCGCCCTGAATTGGATAACGCGATTGCCTGCGCAAGCGACTGGCAGGACAGTACCCGGCTCGCACTGCGGCCACCCGCACCGAGGATGCATCATGCCCACGCTGCCTTTTCGCACTCTTTCACTGGCCACCGCACTGGCCCTGATCTGGCCCCTGCACGCCCTGGCCACACTACCTCCGGGCGCAGCCGCCGAGATCCTGAGCCTGCAGGGCGCGGGCGATCAGCGCACCGCCAGCGCCGCCGCCTGGCAGCCCGCTCGCCAGGCGCAGCCGCTGGCCGCTGGCGACTTTGTGCGCACACGCGAATCGGCTCGGATGGCCCTTGTGTTCGCCGACGAAACCCAGCTGCGCCTGCACCAGAACACCGTGTTGCAGGTGAAGGCGGTGGCCGCGCCAGGCCAGAACACCACCACGCTGCGCCTGGACGCCGGCCGTGCCTGGACGCAGACCCGCCGCCCCCCGGGCAGCCCGCTGCAGCTTGAAACCCCGGCTGCCACCGCCGCGATACGTGGTACGGACTGGGACATCAGCGTCGAGCCTGACGGCCGCACGCTGCTGACCGTGCTCTCGGGCACGGTGGAGTTCGGCAATGCCCAAGGCCAGGTGAGCGTGGGGCCGAACGAGTCCGCCTTCGCCGAAGTGGGGAGGGCTCCGGTGAAGATGCTGCTGGCCCAGCCGCGGGACCGCGTGCAATGGGTCAACGCGCTTCAGGCCGACCCACTGCCCCACCTGCGTGCCGCAACCCCGCCCGAGGCAACGCAACCGGTACTGAGCGCGCTGGCTGCACGCGACCCCGGGGCGGCGCGCTCAGCATTGGCCCAGTCACATGCCGGCATACCGGCCGCCTGGGCGGCGGCACTGGAAGCGGCCATTGCACTGCAGTCCGGCGACCTGCCCGGCGCGCGCATGCAGCTGGTCCGCCCAATGGAGGACGGCACCGCGCACCTGGCGGTGTGGCTGATGCAATCCGACTTGCAGCTCATGGACGGCGAGAGCGACGCCGCTCTGCAGACGCTGCGCACCGCGCTGGCGCGCTGGCCGCAGCACCCCGCGTTGCTGGCGCAGCAGGCCCGTGTGCTATTGCTGACCGACCGCGTGGAAGACGCCAGCACCACGCTGGCCGCCGCCCCTGCCGCCAACAGCGCCGACCTGACCTTGGCGCGCGCAGCCCTGGCCCGGCGCCAGGGCGATGCGCCCGGCACGTTGGCAGCCTACAGCGAAGCCATACGGCTCGCTCCGGACGACGCCCGGGGATGGCAGGGTCTGGGCAGCGCGCACACCGAGCGCGAAAACACCACTCCGGCCCGCCAGAACCTGATGCAGGCGCTGCGGCTCGACCCGCATGCGGCGGGCGCACAGGGCGAGCGCGGTACGCTGGAAACCTTCTCCAACCGCTTCGGTGAGGCCGAATCGGCCTTTGCCACGGCGCTGGGCGACAACCCTGCCGACTACGTGGCGCTCACGGGCCAGGGGCTGCTGCGCCTGAAGCAGGGCCAGCCCCAGGCGGCACTCGACGCCTTCCTGCGCGCTGGCGTGATGGAGCCACGCTACGCCCGTGCCAAGACCTGGACCGCCGTGGCCTACTACCAACTCGGCCGCCACCGCGACGCCATCGCCACGCTCGGGCAGGCAGCAGCTCTCGACGACAAGGATCCGCTGCCGCACATGCTGCTGGCGCAGATCCACACCGACCTGTTCCAGCCCGGCGAGGCGGTGGAGTCGGCCCGCGCCGCCCTGCAACGCATGCCCTACCTCAAATCGCTCAACCAGGTCGCCAACGACCAGAAGGGCAGTGCCAACCTGGGCGCCTCCCTGGCTTTCTTCGGCATGGAAGACTGGGCACTGGAACTGGCACAGCAGAGCTTCTCACCCTACTGGGGCGGCAGCCACCTGTTTCTGGCAGACCGATACCGGGGCGAGTTCAATAAGAATTCGGCGCTATTCCAGGGCTTCCTGACGGACCCGATGGCTTTTGGCGCAAGCCAGCGTCATTCTTCCCTGCTGCAGCAACCCGGCAGCCATGGTGCCGTGGGACTGACGCTGGACCGCGACTTTTACCGCATGTCCGCTCCGTCGGTCACGCTCAACGGCATGGACAACAGCAAGGTGCCCGTGTCGTGGTTCTTCAAGGCGCAGCATGCCTCGGCACGCAACTTTCCCATCAACGTCGGGGTGGTGAACTTCCCCGCGTTCCACGACCCCACGGGCACCGCCAAAGGCGGAGCCGATGCGCTCACGCTCGGACTGGGCCTGCAGCCCAGCGAGCGGCTCAACCTGTTCGCTTATGCAAACCATTTCGATGTCAGCCTGCGCGCCAGCAACCGCTTCGCCACCGAACTGGACAACACCGCGCAACAGGGCTTTCTGGGCCTGTCCTACCGATGGAGCCCAGCCGAGCAGACCTGGTTCAAGATCGGACGCAGCCTGGAGAGCACCCGCTTTCAGGACTACCCCGCACTGTTCACATTCGACCCACTGTGGGGGGTTCTGGCTCTCTCGGGAATGCCTCGCAAGGCGTTCTCTGACGTTCAACTGCGTCACAGCGCAGATCCCGAACCCGGCACGCGCTGGAGCGTCGCGCTGGAGCATGTGCGCGAACGGCAGGCCAGCCAGACAACGGCCGCCGGTACCATCAGCGGCCAGCTGAGCGACGGCCAGAATCTCTCGGACATCCTTTACTTCGCCGCCCTCAACAACATCAACCGGCGCTACACCGCCGTCACGCTCGACGGGCACCGGCAGATGAACCCTGCGCTACGGATCGACGGCGCCCTGGGCATCCAGCAGATCCGCCACCGGGTCAAAGGCAGCAGCGGCATCGGCCTGCTGAATCTGGGGGGTGAGAGCATCGACGTTGCCGAGCGCAACGACACCGAGCGCGTACTCAGTCCACGCTTAGGCGCGGTCTGGCAGCCCGCGCCCGGAAGCACCCTGCGCCTGGCCTACCAGGACTGGATGCGCCCCCTGAGCACCTCCACCCTGACCCGTGTCGACACCGCCGGCATTGCCGTGGAAGACCGGCTTCTGGAGGCGGGAGGCCGCCACAAACGCCTGGTGGCGCAATGGAGCCAGGAGTTGGGCCACAGCACCTTCGTGAATGCGCGCGCCGACCACTTGCGCCTTGAGAACCCGGGCACGATCGGCGTGGACATGCGCACGCCCAGCCTGCCGTTTCTGGAGGAGATGCGCAACGCCCAGCTCGCCAACCTCTCGGCCTCCGACCTGCTGGAAGACACACCCAGCTTCGAGGCCGGTCGGCTAAATGCACTGGCCGCCGGCGTGAACCACATGTTCAACCGCCATTGGTCCGCCTACGGCAAGTACCACTACCAGCACAGCCGCAGCGAATACCTCGACGGCGGCCACGTGATCACCGGCCGCATGATCCCCCATATTCCCCGCCATACCCTGGTGCTGGGCGCCACCTGGGCGAGCAGCGCACGCGTATATCTCAGTGGCCGCGCGGTGTACCGCTCCGAGCGCTTCGAGGACAAGGAAAACCTCTCGCGCCGCCCTGCGGGCTGGGGTCTGGACCTCATGGGGTTCTGGGAGTCGCAGGACAAGCGCTGGGTGATCGGCGTGGCCGCGCTCAACCTTTGGGGGCCCAAGTCCGAGCGCCAGAAGACCCGCTACCTGCTCGATGCGCGCTACCGTTTCTAAGGCTCTGGGTACCGCCGTGCTGGCGCTGCTGCTGGTGTGGGCGGCCGCGCACAGCCGCCCCTGGCATGCGCTGGAGTTCAAGAGTTTCGACCTCTGGACCGCACTGGCCGCACCTGGGCGCAGCGCCTTGCCGGCGGTCATTCTCGCCATCGACGAGCCCAGTTTTCAGCAGCTCGGGCAGGGTTGGCCGTTTCCGCGCAGCCTGCATGCGCTCCTGATCGACCGCCTGCGTGAAGACGGTGCCGCCGCCATCGGCCTGGACATCGTGTTTGCCGACCCTGCGCAGGACGCCGCGCAGGATGCCGCGCTGGCACAGGCCGTGGCACGTGCAGTGGCAGCGGGCGTGCCCGTGGTGCTGGCGTCCAGTCGCGAAAAAGTGGACAGTGCCAGTGCCACGCTCTGGACCGAGGTACTGCCGCTACAGGCCCTGCGCGATGCCGGCGCAGACCACGGCGACGCGGGCGTGCAACCCGACGACGACTTCGTTGTGCGCCATTTGCCGCAGAATGCGCGCAGCTTCTCGGCCGCGCTGGCCGAGGCCCTGTCCGGACGCAGCCTGGGCCCACCTCCACCGGGTTTGATTGCCTACCGTGGGCCACGTGGCACCTTTGACACGCGCTCGTACTACCAGGCGCTCGAACCCGGTCTGCTCCCACCCGGGTACTTTCACGGCAAGACGGTGCTCGTGGGCCGCTCGGCGCTCACAGCCAGCGAGCTGCAGCACACCCAGGTAGATCTGTTCAACGCACCTTTTGCGGCACTCGGGGGCGAGCGCCTGTTCCCCGGCGTGGAGCTGCAGGCCACACTGCTCGATAACCGGGTGCAAGGCGACAGCCTGCGCCCCGGGCACGAGGGCTGGAGCGCCGCGCTGGTGCTGCTGGCACTGGCCGTGCTAGTACCCGCCAGCGTGCTCTGGCACCCCGGCGCGGTGGCCGCGCTGGCCGGTGCACTGGCGGGCGGCACCTTGCTGCTGTCGTGGGGTCTGTTCACGCGGGCCGGGCTCTGGCTGCCGCCGCTGCTGCCCTTCGCCGCCACACTTGCCATCTACGGCGCCACAGCCCTGGCGGCCTACGCCACCGCGCGCCGACGCGCACGCCAGACACGCGCCATGTTCGCCCAGTACGTGCCGCCCGAGGTGGTCTCGCGCCTGATCGCCCAGCCCGAGCTGCTGCGCCTGGGCGGCGAGGCGCGCGAGGTCACGCTGATGTTCACCGACCTGGCGAGCTTCACCACGCTGTCGGAGCAGCTCAGCGCCGAGCAGACGGTGGAAGTGCTCACGGGCTACTTCAACGCCATGACACCGCTCATCCATGCCACGGGCGGCACAGTGGACAAGTTCATCGGCGACGCGGTGATGGCCTTCTGGGGCGCGCCACTGCCCGATGACCGGCATGCCGAGCACGCGGTGCGCGCCGCCATCGCCATGCAACAGGCCATGGAAGCGCTGGTGGCCCGCCTGCACGCGCGCGGCCTGCCCGGCATCCACATGCGGATCGGCCTGCACACGGGCCGCGTGGTCGTGGGCAACGTGGGATCAACGCAGCGCTTCTCGTACACCGCCATCGGCGACGCGGTGAATCTCGCAGCGCGGCTCGAAGGCGCCAACAAGGCCTTCGGCACCGGCATCCTGCTGTCGGCAGCCACGGCGGCACATCTGCCCGACAGCATCCCGGTGCGAGCCCTCGACGACGTGATCGTCAAAGGCAAGACCGAACCCGTGCGTGTGTACACGCCCTGCGACGACGCCGAGCTGTGCCACCTGGCCCGCGCGGCGCTCGACGCCTTCCACGCCCGCGCCTGGGACGCGGCGGAGGAGCACCTGCGGACATTGCTCGCACGCCAGCCCGGGGACCTTGCGGCCCAGCGCCTGCTCGGGCGCATCACCGAAGCCCGCAGCCTTGCGCCGGGCACTCCCTGGTCTGCGGCCGTGGCACTGGACAAGCTGTAGCCCCAGGTAACCCGCCCCTGCACCCAGAAATTGACGCCCCTCAAGTCCGTGTCAGCCATTGCAGGCATGATGTAGGTGACAGTGGATGTTCATTCCGGCACCGCTGCCGGCCCCTGCCAAAGGAGAATCAATGCAAGTTCAAGTGCACACCGACAACAAGATCCAGGGCGGCGAATCGCTGGCCCAGTGGATTCAGGAAGAAGCCACGTCCCGTCTGGGGCGTTTTCGTGAGTACATCACCCGGGTGGAGGTTTTCCTCTCCGATGTGGATGCCGGCAAATCGGGCGCCAACGACAAGCGCTGCCGCCTGGAAGCCCGCCCCGCGGGTCGCCAGCCCGTCACGGTGACGGCCGACGCCGACAAACTGGCCGACGCCTTCACCGGCGCCGTGGACAAGCTGGCCCGCGCCCTCGATCACGATCTGGGCCGCGTGAAAGACCGCAACGGCCGCGAAACCATCCGTACGCAGGAAGAGTGAACGCAGTGTCCGGTGCCGCGCCTGTGCGACACCGGACAAACGCTCCTCTTTCAAGAGCTGCAAGCGCTTATTTGAAAAGGCCTGCAGCTCTTTTTTATTGTTTATTGCGCACCGTGCGCCCCGTCCTGTCCGATCGCCGCATGGCCCATTCACACCCCACCGACCAGCGCCTGACCGAACTCGAGATCAAGGCCAGCTACACCGACGACCTGCTGGAGCAACTGAACATGACCGTCTACCGCCAGCAGCAGCAAATTGACCGGCTGATTCGCGAAATCACCCATCTGCGCCAGCAGATGCCTGAAGACGGGCCCGCGTCACGCAATCCGCGCGACGATATGCCTCCGCATTACTGATCACTGCCTTCTCCGAGAGTGGGACCCGTCCCGGCTCTCGCCAAGTGCCGCCTCGTCATCGCGCTGGGGAACTGAGTTGCCACTGGACGGCTGACTCTGCGCCTCAGATGACAACGCCGCAAAGTGCGCCAGCGAACAGACGCCCGATGCCCCGGTGAGTAGCCTTGGCGCTCTGGGCATGTCGCCCGGCAGTGAAAGCTCCGGCACGCACCGTTCAGAGGCCTTCACTGGAGCACACACCCGAGAACGGTCGGGAGGTTAATTCCAAGAGGTTCCCCATGCAAACGACACAACGAATTCTGGCCCTCACGATGGCCCTGGCAGCCCTTACCAGCCTGGGGGCCTGCAGCAACATGTCCACGCGCGACAAAAACATTGCGGTGGGCGCCGGCGTGGGGGCCGTCGGCGGCGCTGTCCTGACCGGCGGCAGCGCCATCGGGACCATCGGCGGTGCAGCCGTGGGTGGCGTGATCGGCAACGAGGTCGACAAGAGCAATCGCCGGTAACTGCCGGGCGGGCAGCACCGCGGCGTTCCGGCACTCATGCTGCGCGATGGCCGCGATAGAAAAAAACCGGCCGCCCCTCAAGGGCGGCCGGTTTTTTTTCAGGCCAAGGACAGGGCGTGAATTACTTGGAAATCACGCGCACCATTTCCAGGCACTTGTTCGAATAGCCCCACTCGTTGTCGTACCAGCTCACGACCTTGATGAAGGTCTTGTCCAGCGCGATGCCGGCATCGGCGTCAAACACCGAGGTGCAGGGCTCGCCACGGAAATCGGTGGCAACGACCTTGTCTTCGGTGTAACCCAGCACGCCCTTCATGGAACCTTGCGAAGCGGCCTTCATGGCGGCGCAGATGTCCTTGTAGTCGGCTTCCTTCTCCAGCTCGACCGTCAGGTCCACCACCGACACGTCGGAGGTGGGCACGCGGAACGACATGCCGGTGAGCTTCTTGTTCAGCTCGGGAATCACCACGCCCACGGCCTTGGCGGCCCCGGTGGAGCTGGGGATGATGTTTTCCAGGATGCCGCGGCCGCCGCGCCAGTCCTTGTTGGAAGGGCCGTCCACGGTCTTCTGCGTGGCGGTGGCGGCGTGCACCGTGGTCATCAGGCCGCGCTTGATGCCCCAGTTGTCGTTCAGCACCTTGGCCACGGGAGCCAGGCAGTTGGTGGTGCACGAGGCGTTGGAGACGATGGCCTGGCCAGCGTACTTTTCGTGGTTCACGCCGAACACGAACATCGGCGTGTCATCCTTGGAGGGGGCGGACATCAGCACCTTCTTGGCGCCGGCGGCCAGGTGCTTCTCGGCGCTGGCCTTGTCCAGGAACAGGCCGGTGGCCTCGACCACGACGTCGGCGCCGACTTCGTTCCACTTCAGGTTCGCGGGGTCGCGCTCCTGGGTCAGGCGGATCTTCTTGCCATTCACGACCAGGGTGTTGCCCTCGACCGAGACTTCGCCCTTGAAGCGGCCGTGCACGCTGTCGTACTTGAGCATGTAGGCCAGGTAGTCGGGCTCGAGCAGGTCGTTGATGCCCACGACTTCGATGTCCGAGAAGTTCTGCACTGCAGCGCGGAACACCATGCGGCCGATGCGGCCGAAGCCGTTGATGCCAATCTTGATCGTCATAGCTCTATCTCTCCAAGGTTGATTGCCGAAATCTCTTGCGTTTCACGTGCGCTTTATTTGCGCTTGAGCACCGCCTGCACGGTGGCCGCCACGTTCTCTTCGGTGAAGCCGAAATGCTGGAACAGCACCGGCGCGGGGGCCGATTCGCCGTAGGTGTCGATGCCGACCACGGCCGCGCAGCCGTACTTCCACCAGCCGTCGGTCACGCCCATCTCCACGGCGATGCGCGGGATGCCCGTGGGCAGCACGGCCTTCTTGTACTTCACGTCTTCATGGTCAAAAGTGGTCGTACTCGGCATGGATACAACGCGGACAGCTATCTTTTTTGCTGCCAGCAGGCGCTGCGCCTTGAGCGCCAGCTGCACTTCGGAGCCGGTGGCGATGATCACGGCCTGGGCCTTCTTCTTCAGGCCCACGTCCTTGGGCTCGGACAGCACATAGGCGCCACGCGAGATGTCGCCCAGGTCGCGCTTGGGCGCATAGGGCAGGTTCTGGCGCGACAGGGCCAGCACGGTGGGCTTGTCGCGGTTGCTCAGGGCCACGCTCCAGGCCACGGCGGTTTCGGCCGTGTCGGCGGGGCGCCAGACATCGAGGTTGGGAATCAGGCGCAGGCTGGCAACGTGTTCGACGGACTGGTGCGTGGGGCCGTCTTCGCCCAGACCGATGGAGTCGTGCGTGAAGACATGAATCACGCGCTGCTTCATCAGCGCGGCCATGCGGATGGCGTTGCGGCTGTAGTCGCTGAACGTGAGAAAGGTACCGCCGTAGGGGATGAAACCGCCGTGCAGTGCCACGCCGTTCATGATGGCGGCCATGCCGAATTCGCGCACGCCGTAATTGATGTGGCGGCCACCCACGCCGGCCTCGTTCTTGACCACGTGGCCCCGCATGTCGAAGCGCAGGTTGGGCGTGCTCTTGGTGTTGGTGAGGTTCGAACCCGTCAGGTCGGCCGAACCGCCCAGCAGCTCGGGCAGTGCGGCGGTGAAGGCCTCCAGCGCGAGCTGGCTGGCCTTGCGGCTGGCCACGGTCTCGCCCTTGGTGTGGGCCTGCACCACGGTGTCCACGGCCACCTGGGCGAACGAAGCTGGCAGGTCGCCGTTCATGCGGCGCACAAACTCGGCGGCCAGCTCAGGGAAGGCGGCCTGGTAGGCGGCGAAGCGCTCGTTCCAGGCCTGCTCGGCGGCAAAGCCGGTGGCGCGCGCGTTCCAGTCGGCGTACACCTCGTCGGGCACGGTGAAGGGCGCGTGGCTCCAGCCCAGGGCCTCGCGCGTCAGTGCGATTTCCTCGGCACCCAGCGGCTCGCCGTGGGCCTTGGCGGTGTTGGCACGGTTGGGCGAGCCCTTGCCGATGTGCGTCTTGCAGATGATGAGCGAAGGGCGCTCGGTCTGCTGGCGCGCCTCGGCAATGGCGGCGTCCACCTTCTCGGCGTCGTGCCCGTCGACCGGGCCGATCACGTTCCAGCCGCAGGCGACGAAGCGCAGCGCGGTGTTGTCGATGAACCAGGGCGCAACCTGGCCGTCAATGCTGATGCCGTTGTCGTCGTACAGCGCAATCAGCTTGTTCAGCTTCCAGGCACCGGCCAGGGCCACGGCCTCGTGGCTGATACCCTCCATCAGGCAGCCGTCGCCCATGAACACATAGGTGTGGTGGTCCACCACGGCATGGCCATCGCGGTTGAACTCGGCAGCCAGCAGCTTTTCGGCCAGCGCCATGCCCACGGCATTGGTGATGCCCTGGCCCAGCGGGCCGGTGGTGGTCTCGACGCCGGGGGTGTGGCCCACCTCGGGGTGACCGGCGGTCTTGCTGCGCAGCTGGCGGAAGTTCTTCAGCTCCTGCATGGGCAGGTCGTAGCCTGTGAGGTGCAAGAGCGCATAGATCAGCATGGAGCCATGGCCGTTGGACAGCACGAAACGGTCGCGGTTGGCCCAGTGCGGGTTGGCCGGGTTGTGCTGCAGGTGCCGACCCCACAGCGCCACGGCCATGTCCGCCATGCCCATGGGGGCACCGGGGTGGCCGGAATTGGCTTGTTGAACGGCATCCATTGCGAGTGCGCGGATCGCATTCGCCATCTGTTGAGAATTGGCCATGTGGGGCGGTTCCGGTCAGGGAGAGGAGGGAAAACCCGTGATTTTAGCGGCCTGCCCCGATGGGCGCTGCACGGGCCCGCCGTTCGCGGCTGCGGCGATGCACTACAGTGCCGCCATGAACGGCCTCGCACCCCCTCCGTCCGCCCACCGACAGCCCCCTGCCCTGCTGCTGGCCGCAGGCCGTGGCGAGCGCATGCGACCACTGACCGACACCACCCCCAAACCCCTGCTCGCAGTGCGTGGCCAGCCGCTGCTGCAGTGGCATTTGCAGGCACTGCAGGCGGCCGGGGTGCGCCGCGCGGTCATCAACACGGCCTGGCTGGGCGAGCAGATCAGCGCACGGTTTCTGGATCATTTCAGACCGCAAGGCTCGCCGGATTTGCGCGATGCGCTATCTATTTCATACTCGCACGAGGGCATCGACTTCGGCGACGCTCTTGAGACGGCGGGCGGCATCGCACGTGCGCTGCCGCTGCTGGGCGAAGTGTTCTGGCTCGCTGCAGGCGATGTGTTCGCGCCCGATTTCCGCTTCGACGTGGCGGCCGCCGAGGCCTTTGCGGCAAGCGGCATGCTGGCCCACCTGTGGCTGGTGCCCAACCCCGCACACCACCCGCGCGGCGATTTCGGACTCTCGCCCGAGGGCCTTGCTCTGAACCTGGCGCAGGAATCCACGGTACCGCGTTACACCTACAGCACCATCGCGCTGCTGCGCGCCGAGCTGTTCGCGCCGCCCTGGTGCGACATTCCCCCCGGCAACCCCGAGGGCGTCAAAGCCCCCCTGGCACCGCTGCTGCGCCACGCCATGGACAATGGGCGGGTGAGCGCCGCGCTCTACACCGGTCTGTGGGTCGATGTGGGCACACCGCAGCGCCTCAACCAACTCAACGCAACCGCTTCCCCGCCATGACCCAGAACGTGCCCAATTCCGTCTATGCAGAGCGCCGCGCACGCCTGGCCGCGCAACTGGGCGATGGTGGCATCGCCATCGTCCCCACTGCGCCCGAACGCATGCGCAACCGCGACAGCGACTACCTCTACCGCCACGACAGCTACTTCTACTACCTCACGGGTTTTACCGAACCGGGCGCCTGTCTGGTGCTGACCAGCGACGGCCAGAGCACGCTGTTCTGCAACCCGAAGGATGCGGAGCGCGAAATCTGGGACGGCTACCGCCTTGGGCCCGAGGCCGCCGTGGCCGCGCTGGGCGTTCATGCCGCGCTGCCCGCGGGCGAGCTGGACCAGCGCCTGCCGCGCCTGCTGGAGAACCGCGCCTGTGTGTGGTACCCCTTCGCCACGCACGCCGGCCTGGCCGCGCGTGTCGACGGCTGGCTCAACCCGGTGCGTGCCCGCGTACGCTACGGCGCACTTTGCCCCCCGCGGCAGGCCGACCTGTGCCTGCTGGTCGACGAGATGCGCCTGGTGAAAGACGCGCACGAACTGGCGCTGATGCGCCACGCCGCCCAGATCAGCGCCCAGGCCCACATCCGCGCCATGCAGCGCTGCGCGCGCATGCTGCGCGCAGGCCAGGAGGTGCGCGAGTACCACCTGGACGCCGAGCTGCTGCACGAGTTCCGCGAACACGGATCCCAGGCCCCGGCGTATGGCTCCATCGTGGCGGCCGGCGCCAACGCCTGCGTGCTGCACTACCGCGCGGACAAGGCCCCGGTGCGCAGCGGCGAGCTGGTGCTGATCGACGCCGGTTGCGAATACGACGGCTACGCCAGCGACATCACGCGCACCTTCCCGGCCAACGGGCGTTTCACCGGACCGCAGCGCGCGCTCTACGACCTGGTGCTGGCCAGCCAGGAAGCTGCCGTGGCCGCGACGAAAGCGGGCGCGCGCTTCACCGAACCGCACGACGCCACCGTGGCAGTGCTGGCGCAGGGACTGCTCGACCTGGGCCTGCTGAACACGAACCAGCACGGCAGCGTGCAGGACGTCATTGAAAAGCGCGCCTACTTTCCGTTCTACATGCACCGCACCGGCCACTGGCTGGGCATGGATGTGCACGACTGCGGCAGTTATGTGGAGCCTTCCGAGGTGGGTCAGGTCAGCGAGCGGCGCGACCCGCTGTCGGGCGAAACCATCCAGGACCGCCCGAGCCGCATCCTGCGTCCCGGCATGGTGCTCACCATCGAGCCTGGCCTGTACGTGCGCCCCGCACCGGGCGTGCCCGAGGCCTTCCACCACCTGGGGATCCGCATCGAAGACGACGCCGTGGTGCACCCTGGCGGCTGCGAACTGATGACGCGCGGCGTGCCCGTGCAGCCCGACGAGATCGAGGCGCTGATGCGGGATTGAGCCACCCGTAGCGGCCAGCTCTGCGGGCCGGCCTTTGGTGACCTACGGGGCGTAGACGCGCCGGGCATCAGCGACGCACTTCGATTGAAGATCCCCCGAGAGCGCGTCACAGCGCGCCTTGGCGGCGTCGAAATCGGCTTTGCGGCGTTCGGCGGCGGCATCCTTGCGTGCCTGGACCACGGCGGCACTCTTGGCCGCCGGGGTGTCCCCCGCACGCTCCTCTACCTGGGCCACCTTGGCATCTTCGACGGCGCGCACATGGACCCCTTTGGCGTCTTTTTGACACACTTTTCTGGGCTGGTGGGCCAGGTCATCGCATTTTTCCCGTGCGACCTCGTAGGCCACGTTGGCCCGCGCGACGCGTGCCTTGAAATGGGCCTGCTCGCTGGGCCGGTACAGGGCATCGAGATCGGCCCGGGCGATGCGTTCCACGCCCCTGGCTTCTTTCGCGCAGACATCCCTGGCATTGCCGCTCAGCGGGCGGCATTTCTCCAGGCGAACCTTGGTATCGGCCCCGATGCGCTGCCTGGCGGTGTTGTATTCGGCCAGGTCCATGGCCAAAGCGCCCGTGGCCATCAGGCTGGCGGAGGCCAGAAGCATCAGGTGGCGTGCCCAGGTCATCGTGTCAGTCTCCAAAAATCAGAAAAGTGGCGCGGCACCGGGGTGCGCGCGCCGCTGCAAGGCCTCTGCAGGCCCTGCGTCACCCATTCCATTTCTAAATCACCCGTGTCGTTGTTGCTTCGCCTTGTCGTGCTACAGCACTGCCTGTGGCTTCGCGCCTAGACACGAATGATTTGGAAAAGGAATCACTCGTCGAAATAGAAACCGGGATTGCGTTCCTGCCATTCCTTGAACTGCTTTTCCGCGGCTTCTCGCGCCAGACCGTGGCGCTCCTGCAGCTTGCCGATGAATTGTTCGCGCTTGCCAGCGATCACTTCCAGGTCGTCATTCGTCAGTTTGCCCCATTGCTCCTGGATCTTGCCGGTGAATTGCTTCCAGTTGCCCTTGATGCGGTCTTCGTTCATGGTTGCTTCCTTCATCTGCTCGCTTCAGCCATCCGGGCGTTGTGCCGGGAACCACTGCGTGAGGCGATGGGGAAACTTTAGGTTTCGGGCGGCAGACGCGGCGTAGGCAGCATCACGCACCCGGCGTCAGCACAGACCTACGCCGACTGTCAGATCGGGGTCCGCAGGCAGGTCAGCGTCCGGCCTGCTCCAGCCAGTCGGCCACCTGCTGGGCCACCTGCTCGGCGGCCTGGGCGATGGCGCGGGCACCACCAGCGGCGTCCAGTGTGGCGGCAGGTTGTTGCGCGACGAACAGGCGCTGAGCCACCAGATTCTCACCCTGGGCCGATGGCTGCGTGAGCGTGGCGCGCAGTCGCACCAGACCCGCACTTTGCGCCGGGCTGGCGAAGACATGGCTGAACTCCTCCAGCTCCACCCGCAGCACTGCCGGGGGCAGCCCATCCACACGCGCCGTGGCCAGGGCGCCACCCGTGCCGATCACCGCACGGCGCTGTCCCAGGCGGGCCTGCAGACTCTCGCGCATGAGTTGCTGGGGTGGCTGGCTCCAGCGCGCCGCCTGGTAGGGGCGCAGTTGCTGTGCATCGGCGTAGGCCAGGCGGTAATAGACCAGGGACACGCCGTCGGGCAGGCTGGCGTTGTCCACGGTTTCCAGGGCCAGCGGCGCCAAAGGCGCCAACGCCGCCGAAGCGGCGGGGGCCTGCAGGCCCGGTCCGAAGTCGTACAGCACGGGGCGCACGGGTGGCGCGGGCAGGGCCGAGCAGCCCACCAGAAGTATTTGAACAAAAACTGCTGCTACGCCCATTGATAAAGCGCGTGCAGCTCTGTTTTTCATAGCATTCATGCTTACTCTCCTGCAGGCTTTGGCTGCGGTGGTGTGAAGCCGGGCTCCCCCGGACCAGGCAGGCCGCGCCCAGGTCCATACAGGAAGCCCTGCGGGTTGTCGCTCACGGCAGCGGCGGCGCGCCCGGTCAGGCGGGCGGCGCGGGCGGTTTCGTCGGCTGCGCGCTCCATGCGCGGCAGGGTGCTGGTGCCGAAGCGGTCCACCGCCTGGGACAGGGTCTGCGCGCTGCGGGTGGCCTGGTCGATGACGCCTCCGGGGGCGTTGAGGCGCTGGGCCGTCTGGCCAAACTCGGCGGCCGTGGCGGACACCTGCGCGCCGGCCTGTTGCAGCGACTGCAGGGTTTGGCGGGCATCCTGTGCCAGCGGCGGCAACGCGGCCAGGGCCGGGTCCAGGCGCTGCTGCACGGTGGCATCGAGCCGGCGGCTCAGGGCGTTGACGCCGCCCGCTGCCTGGCCGATATTCGCCACGGCCTCGCGCAGCAGGCGCTGGTTGTCCTCGTCCAGCAGCTGGTTGATGCGCTTGGTGGCCTCCTGCACCTGGCTCAGGATCGCCGGCGCCTGCTCGGAGATCTGGCTGAAGGGCGAGTTGCGCAGCGGCAGGCGCGGCAGGCCGCTCGGACCGGGCGGCAGGGGCGGGTAGCTCTCGCCGGCGTCGTCGAGCAGCACATAGGCCAGCCCGGTCACGCCCTGGTAGCCGAGCACGGCGTAGGTGGTGGGCGAAATGGGCGCGTCCACACTCACGGCGATGCGGATCAGCACGTTGCCGTTGGTCTGGGTGTCGAACCCGATGTGCGTGACCTTGCCCACCGACACCCCCTTGTAGCGCACGGCCGCCTGCGGCTGCAGGCCGCTGACGCCCTCGCGGCTGGAGAGTTCGTAGGTGTTGTAGTTGCCCCGGTCGCGCGTCAGCCAGACGCCCAGGCCGATCACCAGGGCGGTGACGACCATCACGAAAATGCCTGCGGCAAAGGCATGCGACTTGTTTTCCATCAGTGTTCCTCGGCGGCGGTGGGCAGGTCGGCCATGGCTCGGCGGCCACGCTCCCCCTGGAAGAAATCGTGCACGAAGGGGTGGTCAAACTGCGCCACCTTGGAGGGCACGTCGGTGACGATGACCTTCTTGTCGGCCAGCACCGCCACCCGCGTGGCCAGGGCGAACAGGGTATCGAGGTCGTGCGTGACCATCACCATGGTCAGGCCCAGCGCAGCGTGCAGCTCACGCACCAGGGCGCAGAATTCGTCGGCGCCGTTGGGGTCCAGGCCGGCGGTGGGTTCGTCGAGCAGCAGCAGCGGCGGGTCCATGATGAGCGCGCGCGCCAGCGCCACGCGCTTGATCATCCCGCCCGACAGGTCGGCCGGCATGCGGGTGGCGTGCTCGGGCTTGAGGCCCACCATCTGCAGCTTGACCATGGCGGCGTCGCGCACCAGATCGGGCGGCAGCGTGCCCTGCTCGTTGAGCGCAAAGGCGATGTTGTCGAGCACGTTGAAGGCCGAGAACAGCGCGCCGTGCTGGAACAGCATGCCCACGCGGCTGGCCGCGCCCTCGCCGCCCATCAGCTCGGCCGAACGGCCCAGCACGGTGACACTGCCGCGCGCCGGGTGCATCAGACCCAGCATCTGGCGCAGCAGCACCGTCTTGCCCGTGCCCGAGCCGCCCACGAGCGCGAGCATCTCGCCTTTGCGCACGGTCAGGTCCAGGTCCTGGTGCACGGCGAAGGCCTCGCTGCCCTTGCCGAAGACCGACCAAAGGCCCTCGATACGGACCACGGTCTCGGCACTGGAAAGGGGCTGCACGGCGGCGTCCATAGGTCAAAAGCCCACGTTCTTGAAGGCCACGGCGAACAGCGCATCGACGATGATGACCATGGTGATCGAGGTGACCACCGAGGCCGTGGTGCCCTCGCCCAGGCTCTGGGTATTGGGCTTGACGCGCAGGCCCCAGTGGCAGCCGATGAGCGCGATCAGCGTGCCAAAAACCACCGACTTGGACAGCGCCAGCGTGAGGTTGCCAAAGCCCACGGCAGCGGGCAGCGCATGGAAAAAATACGCCGGCGAGATGCCCATGGCCAGGTCGGCCGCGAGCATGCCGCCCGCCAGCGCCGCCAGCGTGGTCCAGACGCTGATGAGCGGCATGGCCAGCGCCAGCGCCAGCGCGCGCGGCAGCACCAGCCGGAAGCCGTGCGGGATGCCCATCACGCGCATGGCGTCGAGTTCTTCGGTGACGCGCATCACACCGATCTGCGCCGTGATGGCGGAGCCCGATCGCCCCGCCACCAGGATGGCGGCGAGCATGGGGCCCAGTTCGCGGATTAGCGAGATGCCCAGGATGTTGACGATGAAGGCCTCGGCGCCAAACTGGCGCAACTGCAGCGACATCAGATAGGCCAGCACCACGCCGATGAGAAAGCCCACCAGCGCCGTGATGGGCAGCGCCGTGGCGCCCATGCGGTAGAGGTGGCCCGACACATCGCGCCAGGGGGCACGGCGTGGCGCACGCACCAGGCGCAGGCTGTCGAGCAGCATCTGACCCACCAGCACCAGCAGGTGGCGGGCATGGTCCAGGCCATGCAGCACCAGCACGCCGAGCCGGTCCACCTGGTCGGCCAGGCGCCAGGGCTCGGGCGGCGGGGCCACCGTGGTGAACCCGGCCACGCGTTCGAGCATGGCGCGCTGGCCGGGGTCCAGTTCCAGACGTTGCGGCCAGGCCTGGCCCCAGTGGTTCCAGAGCAACTGCGCGCCCACATGGTCGAGCCATTGCAGGCCGCGCAGGTCCCAGGCCAGGCCCGCATCGGCGGGCAAAGCGCCGAGCTGCGCCGACAGCGCCAGCCACTGCGCCCGCGTGCCCAGTTCGGCCGCGCCCCAGCGCCCGCGCGGCAGGGCACACAGCCCTGTGGGCGTGTCGGCGCGGTCAATGCGGGGCGAACTGTCGGACATGGCGGAGCAGGAATGGAGCGGTAGGGGCTAGCGGCTGCGGACCGCACATGGTAGCGGCTGGCCCACCGCCCAGCGGCGGCAGGAGCCCGGGGACGCCCTTCCCATCGCCAGAGTATCATTAAAAATGTCACATAACTCAATGCTGGTTTGCGCTACAAGCTATCTATTTAATAGCAAAATAGTCGCATGAGACATGCAACCCTTGCCGGCATCGCACAATAGGCGCCAGAGGCCGCACAGACGGCTGCCGATTCCAACCCAGAGACACCATGAGCGATACCACTTTCGACTACATCATCATCGGTGGCGGCACAGCCGGCGCCCTGCTGTGCAACCGCCTGAGCGCCGACAGCAACCGGCGCGTGCTGCTCATCGAAGCGGGTCGCAAGGACGACTACCACTGGATCCACATCCCCGTGGGGTACCTCTACTGCATTGGCAACCCTCGCACCGACTGGCTCTACCAGACCGAGCCCGACGCCGGCCTCAACGGCCGCAGCCTGCGTTATCCGCGTGGCAAGACGCTGGGCGGCTGCAGCAGCATCAACGGCATGATCTACATGCGCGGCCAGGCACGCGACTATGACCAGTGGGCCCAGCTCACGGGCGACGATGAGTGGCGCTGGGACAACGTGCTGCCGGCCTTCCGCCGCCATGAAGACCACTGGCGCCTGGACCAGCCTGAGGGGGTCAACGAGAACTTCAGGCGCCTGCACGGCAACAAAGCCACCGGTAGCACGGGCGAGTGGCGCGTGGAGAAGCAACGCCTGCGCTGGGACGTGCTCGACGCGTTCGCCCACGCGGCGCAACAGGCGGGCATTCCGGCCACCGACGACTTCAACAGCGGCAACAACGAGGGCGTGGGCTACTTCGAGGTGAACCAGAAAAAGGGCTGGCGCTGGAACACGGCCAAGGCCTTTCTGCGCCCCACCTGCTACGGGCGCCCCAACTTCGAGATGTGGACCCACGCGCACGCCACCCGGCTCATCATCGAAACCCAGGCCGACGGGAGCCGTCGCTGCACCGGAGTGCAGGTCTGGAATGGCAAGGAGATGGTCACGGCGCACGCGACGCGCGAAGTGGTGCTCAGCGCGGGCGCCGTCAATTCGCCGCAGTTGCTGCAGCTCTCGGGCGTTGGCCCGGCGCAACTGCTGCGCCAGCACGGCATCGACGTGGTGCACGACCTGCCCGGCGTGGGCGCCAATCTGCAGGACCACCTGCAGATCCGCTCGGTCTACAAGGTCAAGGGCGTCAAGACGCTCAACACGCTCGCCAGCTCGCTCGTCGGCAAGGCCAGGATCGGCCTGGAGTACGCCATCAACCGCAGCGGCCCGATGAGCATGGCCCCGTCGCAGCTCGGCGCGTTCACGCGCAGCAGCGCCGACCAGCCCTGGCCGAACATCGAATACCACGTGCAGCCGCTCTCGCTCGATGCCTTCGGCGAGCCGCTGCATGGCTTTCCCGCATTCACCGCCAGCGTTTGCAATCTCAACCCGACGAGCCGGGGCACGGTGCAGATCAAGAGCTGCAACTTCCAGGACGCCCCCGCCATCGCCCCCAATTACCTCAGTACGCCCGAGGACCGCCAGGTGGCGGCCGACAGCCTGCGCGTGACGCGCCGCATCGTGGCCCAGCCAGCGCTGGCGCGCTACCAACCCGAGGAATACAAGCCGGGCGTGCAGTTCCAGACCGACGAGGAACTCACCCGCCTGGCTGGGGACATCGCCACCACCATTTTCCACCCCGTGGGCACCACCCGGATGGGCCGTACCGACGACCCCATGACCGTGCTCGACGCGCGCCTGCGCGTGTGCGGCATTGCCGGACTGCGCGTGGTGGACGCGGGGGCCATGCCCCTCATCACCAGTGGCAACACCAACTCCCCCACGCTGATGATGGCCGAGAAAGCAGCAGCCTGGATCGCGGAAGACAACGCCCGCTGAGCAGCGGCCGAAAGGGCGGGAAATCCCCTATCCCACTCCAGGGCTTGCGCCGTTACAGTACGACCACTCGAAAGCGCACCCCGGTGCGCCGAACGGGGGGCCGAGGAGACAACCTACAGCCACAACCACATTCCCAAACACCCGATGAGGTGTCATTTTTTTAAGCGCCGACTCTGTCGGCGTTTTTTTTCGTCTGGCCTTTTCCCCCGCACGCTTGGCGGCACACAGGGCATCGGGTCGTATGTAAGCAAATCATTCGCACACGGGGTGCGACAATCCCGGCATGGAATGGATACTGGTTTCTCTGGCCTCCCTGTTCGCCGGTTTCGTAGATGCGATCGTGGGCGGCGGCGGCCTGATTCTGCTGCCGGCGCTGTTTGCCACCTTCCCCGGCGCCCCCCCGGCCACCTTGCTGGGCACGAACAAAAGCGCATCGGTGTGGGGCACGTCCATGGCCACATGGCAATACAGCCGCCGCGTGCAGATCCGGTGGCAGTCCATGTTGCCGGCGTCGCTGGCCGGATTTGCGGGGGCTTTCGCGGGGGCCTGGGCCGTCACCATCCTGTCGCCCGATTTCCTGCGCCGCCTGCTGCCGCTGGTACTGCTGGTGGTGCTCGTCTACACACTGGCCAAGAAGGATCTCGGACGCCACCATGTGCCCCGGCTGGCCGCACGGGCCGAAGGACTGGTCGCCAGCCTGATCGGCCTGACCGTGGGCTTCTATGACGGCTTCTTCGGCCCGGGCACGGGCAGCTTCTTTGTCTTCCTGTTCGTGCGCCTGCTGGGCTACGACTTTCTCAATGCCTCGGCGTCGGCCAAGCTGCTCAACGTCTCCACGAACATCGCAGCCATCATCCTGTTCACCGCCAAGGGCCATGTCTGGTGGCATCTCACCATCCCCCTGGCCGTGGCCAACGTGGTCGGCAGCCTGCTGGGCACGCACATGGCCCTCAAACACGGCGCCCATTTCGTGCGCTGGATTTTCATCTTCGTGGTCAGCGCACTGATCCTCAAGACCGGTTACGACGCCTTCCTGCGCTGACCATAGGGGTTCTCCGCAATAGGCATAAGCAAATAGCCCCCGCCTATAATTGCGTCAGTTTGATGACATGTCTGCTTGGTAACCCCATGCGGGCGTGCCGATTTTCTGGTTCCGGCTGCGCTACCCGCAGGCCGGATTTTTTTGTACCTGAACCACCCCTGACAGGACACGCAATGAAGTTGCTCAAGGTTGTTGCCTCCGCCGTGGCGCTGTGCGCCGTGTTTGCCGCCCAGGCCCGCACGTTCGACGAAATCAAGAAAGACGGCAAGATCCTCATTGCCACCGAAGGGCAGTTTGCCCCCTTCAACTTCTTCAACGGCACCACCCTGACCGGCTTCGAGGTCGAACTGGCTGAACTCGTGGCCAAGAAGATGGGCGTGACCATCCAGTGGAAGACCCTGGGCTTCGACGCCCTGCTCACCGGCCTGCGCCAGGACCGCTGGGACCTCGTGATCGCCTCTCACGGCATCACCGAGGAGCGCGCCAAGGCCGTCACCTTCACGCAGCCACACTACTGCTCGGGCGGCATGATCATCGCGATGGACCCCGCCATCCGCACCGCCAAGGACTTGGCGGGCAAGGTGGTGGCGGTGCAGACCGGCACCAGCTACCTGGAAAACGTGCAGAAGGTCTCCGCCATCAAGGAAATGAAGAATTTCCCCACCGACGTGGATGCGCGCAGCGCCCTCAACTCGCGCCGCGTCGATGCCTGGGTGACCGACCGCTTTGTCGCCAAGGCCGTGGTGGACAAGAACCCCAACGCAGGTTTCAAGCTGGGTGAAATGCTCTTCATCGAACGCATCGCCGCCGCCGTCTCCAAGGGCAACCAGTCGCTTGCACAGGGCTGGTCCAAGGCCCTGGCCGACACCATGGCCGACGGCAGCTATACGCAGCTTTCCAAGAAATACTTCAACGAAGACGTGCGCTGCAACTGAGCGCGGGCCTGCGCCCCGCCGGACGGATTTTCATGCTTATCGCCCTTTGGCCGCACCACTGGAGCCGCCAGCAGCGCAGCAATGCCACGCTGGTCAGCGCTCTGGTCCTGATGGTGCTCGCCCTGGCCCTGCTGGGTCAGGTGCTGTCGTTCCTGCCCGAGCCGATTGGCCCGAATGCGCAGGCTTTCTCTGCCGGTGCCCGCACCACGCTGTGGCTCACCCTGGTCAGCGGCAGCGTCGGGCTGGCGCTGGGCACGGGCGCCGCCCTGGCGCGCACGGCGCGCTGGACAGCCCTTCGCTGGGTGGCAGGCTTCTACATCTGGGTCATTCGCGGTACGCCGCTGCTGGTGCAGATCCTGTTTGTCTATTTCGCCCTGCCAGTGCTCGTGCCCGGGCTCAACCTGCCGGACTTTGCCGCCGCCGTGGTGGCGCTGTCGCTGAACGTCGGGGCCTACAACGCCGAAGCCATCCGTGCCGGCCTGCTGGCCGTGCCGCGCGGGCAGACCGAGGCGGCACGCGCCCTGGGCCTGGGGCGTTTCCATGTTTTTTTTGATGTGGTTTTCCCGCAGGCCTTCAAGATTTCGCTCCCCCCGCTGGTGAGCAACTTCGTGGCCTTGCTCAAGGACTCCTCGCTGGCTTATGCCATTGGTGTGGTGGAGCTGACCAACGTGGGCAACCGCATCCAGTCGGCCACCTTTCAGCCGATTGCCACCCTCACCACCGTGGCCGTCACCTACCTGCTGCTGACCACGCTGGTCACGCAGATTTCCAACGCCATCGAGTACCGCTTCGATGTGGAGGGACGCAGCCGATGAGCCAGCCCACCCCCTACATCGTGGCAGACCGTGTCTGCAAGTCGTTCGGTACGCACCAGGTGCTGCGCGATGTCTCGACCCATTTCAACACCGGCGAGGTGACGGTGATCATCGGCGCCTCGGGTTCGGGCAAGAGCACCCTGCTGCGCGCCATCAACCGTCTCGAGCCCCACGACAGCGGCACCATCACCGTCGGCGGTGTTCCGGTGACGGACGACCCGCACACCCTGCAGCAGCAGCGCTGCGAAGTGGGCATGGTCTTCCAGCAGTTCAACCTGTTCGGACACCTGAGCGTGCTCGACAACATCACGCTGGCACCCCGGCGCATTCGCCGCACGCCCCGTGCGCAGGCCAACGAGCAGGCCATGGTGCTGCTGCGCCGTGTGGGCCTGCACGAACATGCCCACAAATACCCCTGGCAGCTTTCAGGGGGCCAGCAGCAGCGCGTGGCCATTGCCCGGGCTCTCGCGATGGCGCCGCAGGTGATGCTGTTCGACGAGCCCACCTCGGCCCTCGACCCTGAAATGGTGCAGGAAGTGCTCGATGTGATGCGCGAACTGGCGCGCGGCGGCATGACCATGATCGTGGTCACGCACGAAATGGGCTTTGCCCGCGAGGTGGCCGACCGCGTGCTGTTCTTCGACCAGGGCCGCATTGCCCACGATGCCCCACCGGCCGCTTTCTTCAACGACCCGGGCAATGACCGCATCCGGGCCTTCATTGGCCGCATGGGCGACTGAGATCCAGAGCCCACTGCCTTCGCAACACCCCCAAAAACCCAACGGAGTGACCATGAAACTGACCCCTGCATTCGTGACCCTGCTGGCCGCCGGCCTGTGCAGCCTGCCCCCGGGCGCCCTGGCCCAGTCTGCCAAGGATTTTGAAGAGCTGCGCAACGAGCTCAAAGCCCTGCGCGCCGAGCTGAACCAGCTCAAGACGCAGCAGGCCCAGGCGCCTGCCGCCTCGGCATCGGCCTGGAACGACCGCATCGACGCCGTCGAACTCAAGCAGAAAGACGCTGTGGTGCTGGGCGACATTCCGGGGAGCTTTCGCCTACCCGGTAGCGAAACCTCGATCCGCGTGTACGGCCACGCCGAGGCCAACCTGATCAAGGACTTCAAGGGCACGGCGCCCGGCGACAATTTCTCCAACCTGATGGAGCAGCCCCTGGGCAGCAGCGACCATGGCAAGACCGTGCTGACGGGCCAGACTTCGCGCTTCGGCTTCGAGACCTCCACCCCGCTCGCCAACGGCGCGTTCAACACCAAGATCGAAGCCGACTTCTACGGCTACTGCGGCGCCGAGTGCAACCGCAATCGCCTGCGCCTGCGCCACGCCTACGGCGAGTACGCAGGCTGGCTGATCGGCCAGACCTGGTCCACCTTCATGGACATCGACAACCTGCCCGAGACCGTGGACTTCAACGGCCCACCGGGCGCGACCTTCCGCCGCCCCGTGCAGGTGCGCTACACCTACAACAACCCCAGCCTGGCAAAGTTCCAGTTCGCGCTGGAAGACCCCTCCGACGGTGCGCACTCGCCCAACCTCGTCGCCCGCATCGACAAGGCCTACGACTGGGGCAGCATGAGCGCACGCGTCCTGTCGCACGAGCAGCGCATGGGCGGCGTGAGCAAGCGCGGCATGGGCTTCGGCCTGTCGGGCGCCTACAAGATCACCGGCACCACCACCCTGATGGCGCAATACACCCTGATGGATGGCGATAACGACGGCGCCTACCTTGTGGGCGCCAACTACCCCGTGGTGGATGGCACCCGCCTGCGCCTGGACCGCGCCCAGGGCGTGGTGCTGGGCCTGGGCAACGTGTTTAGCGAGAAGCTGCGCGGCACCCTGTCCATGGCCTGGGTGCGCTCGCGCAATGCACTTGGTGACGACTACGTGAATGCCTACGGTGCCAACGGCAACCTGAAGCTGTTCCAGTGGCATGCAGGCCTGTACTACTCGCCCATCAAGAACGTCGAACTCGGCGGCGAACTGCTGGGCGGCCGCCGCATCACCTTTGGCGGCGACAAGGGCAACATGACACGCCTGAACCTGCAAGCACGCTACCTCTTCAACTGACCCCAACATCCGGGTCTTCCACCAAAGCTGACCGGGCAACCGGTCAGCTTTTTTCATGCGCTCTGAACGTTTCGGCCTGTGGGCCCTGCTGATTGTCACCATGGTCTGGGGCACCACGTTTCCCGCCATGAAGCTGCTGTCCGCGCAGCTCGATGCCCTGCAGATCATCTGGCTGCGCTTTGCCATCGCCCTGCTGGTGCTCGGCCCCCTGTGGTGGGGCATGCGCCGCAATGAGCGACTGTGGGGCTGTGCGCTGGGGCTGCTGCTGTTCCTGGCGTTCTGGCTGCAGATCGAGGGGCTGGCGCGCACCAGCAGCAACCGCAACGCATTCGTGACCGGGCTCAACGTCCTCGTGGTGCCCATCATCGCCATGCTGGTGCTCGGGCGGCGCTATGGCTGGCGATTGTGGGCTGCCTGCGCCATGGCCTGCGCCGGCATGGTGCTGATGTTCCACGAAAACGAACCTTGGAACCTGGGCGATACGCTCACCCTGGCCAGCACCTTCTTCTATGCCATCTACATCCTGGCACTGGAGGAATGTTCACGCAGCAACCGCGATTTTCCGTTGCGGGCCACCCGCATGGCAGCCGCCCAGGCCACCATGATGTGCCTGGCCTCCACGCTGCTGCTGCTGTCGCGCGAGGAAGGCCTGTCGTGGATGCAGGCCCTGGGCTCGCTCGGCACTCCTGCCTGGGTGGCGCTGCTCTACCTGGGACTGGTGGCCAGTGTGGTGGTGGTCACCCTGCAAGCCTGGGGCCAGCAACGTGTGGATGCCATGCGCAGCGCCATCGTCTTCGGGCTGGAGCCGGTGTTCGCAGCGTTCACGGCCTGGTTTCTGCTCGGGGAAAGCCTGGGCTGGGCCGGCCTGGCGGGCGCCAGTCTGGTGGTGGCAGCGCTGGTTTTCAGCCAGATGGACCCACCAGCCCGCACCGGCATCCCCGACTGATCAGGGCGCCGCGGACAGCGGCACTTCGTCCACCGGACGCGGTTTGCCGATGGGTGCGGCGGCCTGGCCCTTGCGTACGGCTGCGATGTCTTCCTCGCTGGGATACTCACCCAGCAGCCAATAGTCAAAAGCACGCCGCACAATGGGCGCCGCATGGGCGGCACCGAACCCGGCGTTCTCGACAATGGCCGCAATGGCAATGCGCGGCTCCTCGGCGGGCGCGAAGGCGATATAGAGGGCATGGTCGCGCTGACGCTCCTCCATCTTGGCCGCGTTGTACTTCTCCTTCTGCCCGATCGTCACCGCCTGCGCCGTGCCCGTCTTGCCGCCGGAGAGGTAACGCGCCCCGGCAAAGACACGCGTCGAGGTACCGCTCTGGGTCACAGCCACCATGGCGCGCTTGATCACTTCGACATTGGAGGGTTTGTAGCCCAGATTCACGGACGGGGCCTGCTCGATCGAACGGGGTTCCCGCGTCACGGCATCCATCGTGGCCATCCCCAGGTGGGGCCGGTGCTGCACGCCTCCGTTGACCAGGGTGGCGGTGGCCAGCGCCAGCTGCAGCATGGTGAAGTTGTTGTAGCCTTGGCCGATTCCCAGCGAGATGGTTTCTCCGGCGTACCATTTTTTCTGCTCGGGGCGGCGGTAGGCATCGCGCTTCCAGGCCTGGCTGGGCAAGACCCCGCGCACTTCGCCATTCAGATCGATTCCGGTGATCTGACCAAAGCCCAGCGGCTTCATGAAGTCGTGCATGGCATCCACGCCCATGTCGTTGGCCAGCTGGTAGTAGTACACATTGCTCGACTGCACGATGCTGCGGTGCATGTCGACCGCACCCAGGCCATGGTCGCCATGGCTTCGGAAGGTATGCCCCCCAAAGGTCCAGGAGCCGTTGTCCATGGTGACGGCCCCCGGCGTGCGCTTGCCGGTTTCCAGGGCCGCCATGCCCATGAACGGCTTGTATGTGGAGCCGGGCGGATAGGTCCCGCGCAGGGCGCGGTTGAGCAGGGGCTTGTCCAGCGAATTGTTGAGCGCGTTCCAGTTCTCGACGTCAATGCCTTCGACGAACAGGTTTGGGTCGAACGTGGGCTTGCTGACCAGCGCCAGTATTTCGCCGTTGCGCGGATCGATGGCCACCAGTGCACCGCGGCGCTCGCCGTACAGATCCTCGATGAGTTTTTGCAGCTTGATGTCGAGCGACAGCGTCACCGTCTGCCCCGGGGTGGCGGGAAAACTGTCGAGCCTGCGCACGGCGCGACCCCCGGCCGAGGTCTCCATCTGCTCCACCCCGGTGGTGCCGTGCAACTGCGTCTCGAAACTCTGCTCTATTCCCAGTTTGCCGATGTATTCGGTGCCCCGGTAATTGGCTTCGTCTTCCGAATCCTGGATGCGCGCTTTTTCCGTCTGGTTGATGCGGCCGATGTAGCCGATGGCATGGCTGCCCACTTCTCCCAGCGGGTAGTTGCGGAACAACCGCGCCTTCACATCCACTCCGGGGAAACGGTAGCGCTGTGCCGCAAAGCGCGCCACCTCCTCATCGGTCAGGCGGGTGCGGATGGGCAGGGATTCGAACCCACGGGATTCATCCATCAGGCGCCGGAAACGGCGCTTGTCACGCAGGTGGATATCGATCACCTGGCCCAGCGCCTCGATGGTCTCGTCCAGGTCTGCCACCCTGGAAGGGGTGATCTCGAGCGTGTAGGCGGCATAGTTGGTGGCCAGAACCACGCCATTGCGATCGAGGATGAGCCCCCGATTGGGCACGATGGGCACCACGGCGGTACGGTTGCTTTCCGCCTGCTCCGCCAGGTCTTCATGCCGCACGACCTGCAGAAACACCAGCCGTGCGAGAACCAGGCAGAAAGCCGCAAAAACCACCGCAGCCACCACCAGGATCCGCAGACGAAAGCGCTGCGCATCGAGTTCGACATTGCGCAATTCAGTCATGACAACCCAACGGCATCAACGAGGGTCGCCTGCGGGGCGGCGCTGCCCCGCAGGGGTGCCAGAGATCCTTCGAGGCGAGTCATTGCGGACGATTTTCGTTGTGGTCCAGCGAGCGGCGCTGCGGTGCGAGCAGCACCCAGCTGGCCAAAGGCCAGAGCAGCGTTTCGAACAGCGGGGACAGCAGCATCGAAAACCCCGGCCAAGCCCCGCCCGCACCCATACCGACCAACAGATGCACCGCATGGGCGGCAAAGAACAGCCCGATCATCTGCAGCGATTGCTCCAGGGGCCGAAACCACAGGACACGCCGGTGGATGCGCTCGGTGCCATACAGCAACGCCACGTAGGCCAGCGCATGCTGTCCCAGCAAGGCTGATTGCTGCACATCCATGCACAGCCCCAGCAGAAAGGCGATTCCCATCCCCACCCGCAGTGGCTGGTGCACCCCCCAGAAAGCCAGCAGCACGATGAGCGCGTCCGGCATCCAGGGTGCGCGCCCCAAGGGCAGCATATTGAACGCCAATGCAGCCACCAGGCTGGCACCAATGAAGACGGGGTTGACCGGCAGCAACAGCTGCTGCCCACGCGGCATGATCATGGCGACCCTTCCTCGGTACGGCAGGCGCAGGCCGGTCTCTTCTGGCAGATCTTCATTTGCGGCCTTTTTTACGGACCGCCGTTTCGGGCTGGTCGGGCTCGGGGCGTTGTGGCAGCTGGCCGGTCAGAGGCTGCAGCAGCAACACATGGCGCGCCCCCTGGATCGCGGCCGCAGGTTCGCAATAGATCCGCGCGAAAGCCGAATCGGCCCGCCGCTCGACCCGCACCACACGGGCCACCGGCAGACCGGGCGGGTACACCCCATCCAGGCCGCTGGTCGTGAGCTGATCGCCTTCCTGGACATCGGCGTTGGCGGACACGAAGCGCAGCTCGATACCGCCGCCGTGGCTCGCGACCGGGTCGCCATATGCCACGCCCCGGGCACTGGTGCGGTTGTTGAGAACCGGGATGGCCTGCTCACGGTCGGTCAGCAGCGTGACCTCGCTTACAAACGGATAAACCCGCGTCACCTGGCCCAGAATACCGGCTCCGTCGAGCACGGGCGAGCCCGGCAGCACGCCTGTATCCTGACCCCGATCCACCATGACCCGCCGCGAGTACGGGTCGGCCGTATCGTAAAGAATCTGTGCCGCCTGGGCCGGCACTTGCAAGCGCTCGCGCAGGTCGAGCAATCGCCGCAGGCGGTCATTCTCCTGCCCCAGCTGATCCGCCTGGTGGGCGCGCTGCGCCAGCAGGGTCAACTGCTTGCGCGCGGCATCGGACTGCGCCTGTGCGCTATCCAGGGACTGAAAATACCGGGTGGCGTGATCCACCATGGCCACGGGCTGGAGCATGAGCCACTGGGCGGGATACAGCACGGTGGCCACGACCTTGCGCAGCGGTTCTGCCACCCGGAAGCGCGCATCTGCCACCATCAAAAACAGCGCCAAGGCGCTGTACAGGACAAGTTGGGAAAGGGCCGAGGGCCCCTGCCGGAAGAAGGAGGGGGCTCTGCGGTCCAGGGTTCCAAGCGGCATGGTGTGTCCCGGTCAGGCGTGGCTCATGGGGTGGTTCTCCACCATGGCAGCATACCGCGAGAAAACACGTTGATTCATGCCCATGTTGGCGTGCGGGGCCCGCATGTGGCTAGGCCCTCGTGCATCACTCACTGGTGAAGATGCTGCCGGCACGGTCCATGCGCTCCAGCGCGATGCCGCAGCCACGCACCACGCAGGTCAGCGGGTCTTCCGCCACGAGCACGGGCAGGCCGGTTTCCTCGGCCAGCAGGCGGTCGAGGTCGCGCAGCAGGGCGCCGCCGCCCGTCAGCATCATGCCGCGCTCGGCGATGTCGGCGCCCAGTTCGGGCGGCGTCTGCTCGAGCGCGTTCTTGACGGCCGATACGATCTGGTTGAGCGGTTCGGTCAGGGCTTCCAGCACTTCGTTGGAAGAAATCGTGAAGCTGCGCGGCACGCCCTCGGAGAGGTTGCGGCCGCGCACTTCCATCTCGCGCACTTCCGAACCGGGGAAGGCGCTACCGATCTGCTTCTTGATGGCTTCCGCCGTGGGCTCACCGATCAGCATGCCGTAGTTGCGGCGGATGTAGCTGATGATGGCTTCGTCGAACTTGTCGCCGCCCACGCGCACGCTGCCCTTGTAGACCATGCCACCAAGCGAGATCACGCCCACCTCGGTGGTGCCGCCGCCGATGTCCACGACCATGGAGCCGGAAGCCTCGGACACTGGCAGGCCCGCGCCGATGCCGGCGGCCATGGGTTCTTCAATGAGGTAGACCGCCGTGGCACCGGCCGCTTCGGCCGCGTCCTTGATGGCGCGGCGCTCGACCTGGGTGGAACCGCAGGGCACACAGATGATGATGCGCGGGCTGGGCGTGAGCAGGGTGCGCGGGTGCACCATCTTGATGAACTGCTTGATCATCTGCTCGGTGATCACGAAGTCGGCGATCACGCCATCCTTCATCGGGCGGATGGCCTCGATGTTGCCGGGCACCTTGCCCAGCATGGCCTTGGCCTCGCGGCCCACGGCCTGGATGACCTTCTTGCCGTGCGGACCACTTTCATGGCGGATCGCCACCACGGAGGGCTCATCGAGCACCAGACCTTTGCCTCGCGCGAAAATCAGGGTGTTGGCGGTGCCAAGGTCAATGGCAAGATCGGTGGAAAAGTACCGACGGAAAGCTCCGAACATTCAAAAATCCTCTCGGGCACGACAAGCGCTTCGGCCTGCCATCGCCGGTTTTGTGGGGTCTAAACTGGCTTTTTGCGTGCAACATCCGGCCCATTGCGGTCTTTTGCAGCAAAGGCGGGATAATAACGCATCCCCTGTGAATAACTCCTGCCGCAATTCCCGCTTGCGAAGCTTTACATCCGGTTTCCGATCCATTTTCCCCCTATGGCACTGACATCCCAGGACATTGGCCGCATCGCCCATCTGGCTCGGCTTGAACTCAGCCCCAACGAAAGTGAGCGCATGCTCACACAGTTGAATGGTTTTTTCGACATCGTGGAGAAAATGCGCGCTGTGGATACCCAGGGCATCGAACCCCTGGCGCACCCGGTCGCCACCATCCAGGACATCGCCCTGCGCCTGCGCGACGACGTGGCCAGCGAGCCCGACCAGCGCGAAGCCAACCAGAAGAGCGCACCGGCCGTCGAACGCGGCCTGTTCCTGGTTCCCAAAGTGATCGAGTGAGCCCCGCATGACCCACCCCGCATTGCATGACCTGGGCGTGGCCCAGCTCGCCACCGAACTGCGCGAACGCCGCGTTTCCGCCGTCGAGGCCGCCCAGCATTTTCTGGCCCGCGCCCACACCCACCAGCACCTGGGCGCCTATGTGGCCCTGAACGAGGAAGCCACCCTGGCCCAGGCCCGCGCCGCCGATGCCCGCATCGCCGCCGGTACCGCAGGCGCGCTGGAAGGCGTACCGCTGGCTCACAAAGACATCTTCGTCACCCGCGACTTTCCCACCACGGCCGGCTCGAAGATGCTGGCCGGCTACCAGTCGCCGTTCGACGCCACCGTGGTCGCGCGCCTGGCCCAGGCGGGTGCCGTGACGCTGGGCAAGCTCAACTGCGACGAGTTCGCCATGGGTTCGGCCAACGAGAACTCGGCCGTCGCCCCGGTGGGCTTCGAGGCCCCAGCACCCGTGCGCAACCCCTGGGCCACCGACCGCATTCCCGGCGGTTCGTCGGGCGGCAGCGCCGTGGCCGTGGCCGCGCGCCTGGCGCCCGCCGTCACCGGCACCGACACGGGTGGCTCGATCCGCCAGCCTGCATCCTTCTGCGGCATCACCGGCATCAAGCCGACCTATGGGCGCGCCAGCCGCTACGGCATGGTTGCGTTTGCCTCCAGTCTCGATCAGGCCGGCCCCATGGCCCGCTCGGCCGAAGACTGCGCACTGCTGCTCTCCGCCATGTGCGGCCCCGACCCCGACCGCGATTCGACTTCGCTCGACTTGCCTGCCGAAGACTTCAGCCGTTCACTCAATGACTCTCTGGACGGCCTGCGCATCGGCATCCCGGCCGAATTCTTCGGCGACGGCCTGGCGCCCGACGTGCGCGCTGCGGTCGATGGCGCGCTGAAAGAGTACGAAAAGCTCGGCGCCACGCTGGTGCCCATCAGCCTGCCGCGCACCGAGCTGTCGATTCCCGTCTACTACATCATCGCGCCGGCCGAGGCCTCGTCCAACCTCTCGCGCTTCGATGGCGTGAAGTTCGGCCACCGCGCCAAGGACTACACCGATCTGCTGAGCATGTACAAGCAGACGCGCGCCGAGGGCTTTGGCGACGAGGTCAAGCGCCGCATCATGATCGGCGCCTACGTGCTGAGCCACGGCTACTACGACGCCTACTACCTGCAGGCGCAGAAGATCCGCCGCATGATCGCCGACGACTTCCAGAACGCCTTCAAGAACTGCGACCTGATCGCCGGCCCCGTGGCGCCCACCGTGGCCTGGAAGCTCGGCGAGCATGGCAGCGACCCGCTGGCCGACTACCTGGCCGACATCTTCACGCTGCCCGCATCGCTGGCCGGCCTGCCCGGCATGAGCGTGCCTGCGGGCTTTGGCGAAGGCGGCATGCCGGTGGGCCTGCAGCTCATCGGCAACTATTTTCAAGAGGCGCGCCTGCTCAATGCAGCGCACCGCCTGCAGCAGGCCACGGACTTCCACCTGCGCAGCCCGCTCTGAATACCATAGCTGCTTACGCTTGATCAGTAAGCATTTCAGCATAAAAACATGCTGAAACCTATATAAATCAAACGCTGGCAGCTCCCCTTTTTGATAGCCAAGGACAGCTCCCCATGTCTGCGAAACTGATCCACGGTTACGAAGTCGTCATTGGCTTCGAGACCCACACCCAGCTGGCCACGAAGAGCAAGATCTTCAGCCGCGCCAGCACCGCCTTCGGCGCCGAGCCCAACACCCAGGCCTGCGCCGTGGACCTGGCCCTGCCCGGCACCCTGCCCGTGATGAACCGCGAGGCGGTGGCCTGTGCCATCAAGCTGGGGCTCGCCCTGGGCTCGCACATCGCGCCCAGGAGCATCTTCGCGCGCAAGAACTACTTCTACCCGGACCTGCCCAAGGGCTACCAGATCAGCCAGTTCGAGATTCCCGTGGTGCAGGGGGGCGAGGTGTCGTTCTACCTGGGCGACGAGCCCAAGACGGTGCGCCTGGTGCGCGCCCACCTGGAGGAAGACGCGGGCAAGTCGCTGCACGAAGAATTCCACGGCATGAGCGGCATCGACCTGAACCGCGCCGGCACGCCGCTGCTGGAGATCGTGACCGAGCCCGACATGCGCTCCAGCGAAGAGGCGGTGGCCTACGCGCGCGAGCTGCACAAGATCGTCACCTGGATCGGCATCTGCGACGGCAACATGCAGGAAGGCAGTTTCCGCTGCGATGCCAACGTCTCGGTGCGCAAGCCGGGCCAGCCGCTGGGCACGCGCCGCGAGATCAAGAACCTCAACAGCTTCAAGTTCATGCAGCAGGCGATCGACTACGAGATCCGCTGGCAGATCGAGGAGATCGAGGACGGCCGCGCCATCGAGCAGGCCACGGTGCTGTTCAACCCCGACACGGGCGAGACGCGCGCCATGCGCACCAAGGAAGACGCGGCCGACTACCGCTACTTCCCCGACCCCGACCTGCCGCCGCTGGTGATCGCACCCGAGTGGGTGGAGGCCACGCGCGCGCAGATGCCCGAGCTGCCCCGCGCCATGGCGGCACGCTTCGTGCAGGACTACGGCCTGCCCGAGTACGACGCCACCACGCTCACGCAGAGCAAGGCCATGGCGACCTACTTTGAAGCCGCGGCCCAGGCCAGCGGTCAGGCCAAGCTGGCGAGCAACTGGATCATGGGTGAAACCTCGCGGCGCCTGAACGCGGGCGAATCCGGCATCGAGCAGGCACCGGTGGCTGCCGCACAACTGGCAGAGCTGCTCAAGCGCATTGCCGACGGCACCATCTCCAACAACGCAGCCCGACAGGTGTTCGACGCGCTATGGACTGGCGAGGCCACCGATGTGGACGCCGTCATCGAAGCCAAGGGCCTCAAGCAGATGAATGACAGCGGGGCGCTGGAGAAGATCGTCGATGAGGTGATTGCCGCCAACCCCGACAACGTGGCGCAATACAAGGCCGGCAAGGACAAGGCCTTCAACGCGCTGGTGGGCCAGGTCATGAAGGCCAGCAAGGGCAAGGCCAACCCGCAACAGGCTACCGACCTGCTGCGTGCACGCCTGAGCGCCTGAGCGCCTGTACCCTGCAGTGTGGACCTCGCCGCGCGGTGCGCGGCAAGGCCCGGCACATTTCAGTTATCCATTCTGCGAACGCTGCACCCGCGACGCATGAAACTGGCGCGCCCCAGGCCAGGGCCGCCGCGCAAGGGCCGCCCCGCCGCGCTGGCGGCGTCCCCCTGCCCGCAGCGCGCAGCGATGCGAGAGCGGGGGGAAGGCGCGAAGCGACTCAGGGGGGGTGTTGTTTCACTTCAGCGCGCGCTGGAAGCGCCCGAACCCACCGGCGCTGACATCACGGAAGTGCCCCGCTGGCTGGCCCAGAGCTGCTGAAGCTGGGCCAGCTCCGCATCAAACCGCTGGTGCACGCGGCGCTTTTCCTGGTCCTGACCGGCGATGAAGCGTTTTTGCTCCAGCACGTCCTCGTCGTTCTCCGCCAGCTGGCGTCGCAGCGTCATGGGCGCCTTGGAGGGGTCCTTGCGGTAGAACTCCATCTCCTGGTCGAGCGTCTTGCGCCGGGCCTGCAGCTCGGCAATGCGTTTGGTGGCAATGGTCGTCACCTCGTCCACCTGCGCCAGGCTGGTGGCACGCTCGGCATCGTGGGCGGCCTGATCGGGGTAACGGGCCAGCAGCACCCGCTCGCGCCGGCGCTCCTCGGCAATGCGGTTGCGCTCTTCCAGCTCCTTGCGGCGCTGTACCTCCAGGGCTTCGCGCTCCTGCTGCGTGAGGGTGGGGCCGATGACGCGGCGCAGGGTTCCGGACGGCCCCAGCTCGCGCTGCTCCCGGTCGATGCATTCGGGGATGGGACGGTCGGACGTGAGCTTGCGCCCCTGCTTGTCCACACAGGTGTAGATGCTCAGGGCACCCGGACTGGTTTGCGCGGCCACGGCGGCGCACAGGCCTGCCAGCAAGCCGCCCACTCCGTATTTCCACACCCGGTTTTTCAATGGATCATCCTTCCTCGACACCATAACGCTGGCGGTACGCCAGCACGCGGTCACGGTGAATCTCCATGTCGGAGCCACCGCTGCTGGAAAGATACAGCAATAAGTCTGCCAGCGTGGCGATCGCGCACACCTGCAGCCCCAACTGGCGGCGCACATACTGGACGGCACTGTGCTCGACGTCCTGGCCATTCTCGGTGGCTTTTTCCTGGCGGTCCAGCGCAATCGCCACGGCGTGGGGCGTGGCGCCCGCTGCACGGATGAGTGCGATGGACTCGCGCGCGGCCGTTCCGGCGGACATGACATCGTCGATGATCAGCACCCGGCCCTGGAGCGGCGCGCCCACCAGGGTGCCCCCCTCGCCGTGGTCCTTGGCCTCCTTGCGGTTGTAGGCGAAGGGCACATTGCGGCCACGCCGGGCCAGCTCGACGGCCACCGTGGCCGCCAGCGGAATGCCCTTGTAGGCAGGGCCGAACACCATGTCGAATTCGATACCGCTGGCCAGCAGGGCTTTTGCATAGAATTCTGCAAGGCGACCCAGTTTGGCGCCATCATCGAACAGCCCCGCATTGAAGAAATAGGGACTCAACCGACCGGCCTTGGTCTTGAATTCACCAAACCGCAACACGCCGGATTCGACGGCAAAACGCACGAAATCCTGCGCCAGATCGTTCCCCGCCCCCGTTTGTGCGCCTTTATCCACCATGGCAAATTCCTTGTTCAGATTAACCAGTCTCAACCTCAACGGCATCCGCTCCGCCACCAGCAAGGGCGTGGAGTCATGGATCGCCGACACCGGGCCGGATTGTATTTGCGTGCAGGAAGTGAAGGCACAGGCGGCCGATATCGATGGACGCTTTGAACAACTGGCCGGCTTGCAGGGTCATTTTCATTTCGCCGAGAAGAAAGGGTATTCCGGCGTCGGCATCTACACCCGGCATGAGCCCAGCGAGGTGATTGCAGGGTTTGGGTCACCCGAATTCGACGCCGAGGGCCGCTTCCTCGAACTGCGCTTTGACACGCCTTCGCGCAAGCTCTCGATCATCAGTGCGTACTTCCCCAGTGGCTCGTCCAGCGAGGAGCGCCAGCTGGCCAAGTTCCGTTTTCTGGAAGTCTTCCATCCGCACCTGATGCACACCAAGGCGCAGCGCGAATTCATTCTGTGCGGCGATATCAACATCGCCCACCAGCAGATCGACCTGAAAAACTGGCGCAGCAACCAGAAGAACAGCGGATTCCTGCCCGAAGAGCGCGCCTGGATGACAAAGTTGTTGCACACAACTGACCCAGGCGGTGGCCTGATCGACGTTTACCGCCAGCTACAACCCACCGCCACCGACACTGCCTATACCTGGTGGAGCAACCGGGGACAGGCCTACGCCAACAACGTGGGCTGGCGGCTGGACTACCATCTGGCGACCCCCGCACTGGCCTCCCTGGCACGCGCAGAGCATATTTACAAGGGCACGAAGTTCTCTGACCATGCTCCCATCACTGTGGACTACGCCTTCACGCTCTGACCTTCAGCCCACGCCCACCGCCCATGCCCGAATCCCTCGACACCAACCCGGCACCGGCCCAGTGCTTTCGCCCTGAAAATAACGAGGCGCTGTGGAAACTGGTGAGTGCGCCGCACCCCGTCGTGGGCAAGGCGCACCACCTCGGCGAGGCCTTGCTGCACGCCGGAGCGATCACCCCCTCGGCCCTGGCCGACAGCCTGGCCATCCAGCAACTGGAGCGAGAGCGGGGCAAAGACCGGCCCATCGGGCAGATCCTGATCGAGCGCGGGGATCTCACCGAGGAACAATTGAGCCAGGTGATCGCCTCCTGGCTGGGGGAATACATGGTGCATCCGGGCCTGCTGAGCCCGGATGCCACGGCCCTGGCCCTGGTGCCGCGCGCGGTGGCCGAGCGCGAATCCGTGCTGCCGCTGATGACCCACGAGGACGCCCTGGTCGTCCTGATGGCCGACCCGTATGACCGCGTGTTGCTGGACGAGCTGCGCTTTCTCACGCAGCGGCGCCTGATACCGCTGCAGGCCGCGCCCGGCACGCTGATGCCGGCCATCGCCAATGCCTACAGCGTTCACCCGACCCAGAGCAGCAAGACCACCAAACCTTCCGGCCCGGCACCCCGGGGCACCAATGGCCTGCGCAGCCCGGCGGCAGTGCGCGCCACCTCGCAGGAACTGGCCACCAACCTGAGCAGTGCGGGGTCCGAGACGGACACCGAAGAAACCGATGTGGTGAGCGAGGCCGACAACACGCTGGTGCGGCTGATCAACACCGTCATCGACGAAGCCATTGCCCACCGCGCCTCCGACATCCACATCGAAACCGAGCCCGCGCCGCAGAACGTCCGCGTGCGGCTGCGCATCGACGGCGATCTGGTGCCCTACCTCGAACTGCCTGCGCGCTTTCGCTATGCCATGGTGGCACGCATCAAGATCATGGCGAGCATGGACATCTCGGAGCACCGCAAACCCCAGGATGGAAAGATCGATTTCTCCCGATTTGGCGGCCCGCCGGTGGAGTTGCGCGTCGTCACCGTGCCCACCTCGCGGGGGCTGGAAGACGTGGTGCTGCGCCTGCTGGCAGGCGCCAAGCCGCTGCCGCTGGAAGACATCGGCCTGAGCACCAACAACCTCACCACACTGCGGGACGTGGTAAAGAAGCCCTATGGCCTGATCCTGGTGGTCGGCCCCACGGGTTGCGGCAAGACCACGACCCTGCATTCGGTCATCCGCGACATCAACACCGCGGGCCGCAAAATCTGGACGGCCGAAGACCCGATCGAAATCACCCAGAGCGGCCTGCGCCAGGTGCAGATGAACCCGCGCATCGGCTGGACCTTTGCGGCCGCCATGCGCACCTTTCTGCGCGCCGACCCCGATGTGATCATGATCGGCGAAATGCGCGACGAGGAAACCGCGCGCATCGCCATCGAGGCTTCGCTCACGGGGCACCTGGTGCTGTCCACGCTGCACACCAATTCGGCCCCCGAGAGCATTGCGCGTCTGCTCGAAATTGGCCTGGACCCGTTCAATTTTTCGGATTCTCTGCTGGCCATCCTGGCCCAGCGCCTGGTGCGGCGCCTGTGCAAGGCCTGCCGCGAGTCCTGGATCGCGGACGACGACACCTTGCTCGGGCTGGCCTCGCAATACCTGGCCAGCGGAACCCACAACTCCCCCGAGGACCGCGCCGCCCAGGTGGACCGCTGGCGCAAGAACTACGGCAACGCGTCCGGAGAAGTCACCCTGTGGCGCCCCAGGGGCTGTGACGAATGCGAGCACCACGGGTACCGTGGTCGCATGGGCATCCACGAACTGATGCTGAGCGATGACACCATCCGCCAGCACATCCGCCATCGCGCGCCCGCGTCCGACATCCGGCATGCGGCGCTCTCGGCCGGCATGCTGACCCTGCGCCAGGATGGCATCGAGAAGGTGCTGCAAGGACTGACCGACATGACCGAAGTGGTGGCCGCCACCAATTTGTGACGGACTTGATGCCAAAATGGCCTCTGACGCTTTCTGGATAAGCGCCAAAAGCTATCAAAACAAGAGCAAACTACCTACCGGGCAAAGCCACCCCCGGGGGCCTGCGCATCCGCGATGGCCGCCAGCAGGTCGCTGATGCGCACCGGCTTGCCGAGTACGCGGGACACCCCCAAGGCCTGCAGGCGCGCCTCGTCGACGGGCTTGCCGTCGGTGGCCAGCACAACGACCCGGACATCGGGCGCCGTGGCAAACCGGCCCCGCCGGAGATCGCTGAGCAGTTCCATCGCCTGCGCGCCCTCCTGCACGTCGAGCACCAGGCCGTCAAAGGCATCGCCCGCCAACAGCGTGCGGGCGCGGCCCACATTGCTGGCCTCATCGAAGTCCACCATGCCCAGATCGCGGGCCACCATGACGATGGTGCGGCGCAAGACAAACTGCGGCTCGATCAGCAGGACCCGGGGCAGCGGCGCGGTCATTCCCCGTCCTCGCGTCCGGCCACGGTCTCGTTCGCCAGGCGGCGCAGGGCATCCAGAATCGACAGCTCCACCGGCCCCAGGGTGCGCGGCACGGTATCGATCACGCACAGCGTGCCAATGCGGTGCCCTCCGGGGGCGCTGAGCGGCGCACCTGCATAGAACCGGATATGCGGCTCGCCCGTCACCAGCGGGTTGTCGGAAAAGCGGGGGTCGCGGCTGGCGTCCTCGACGATGAAAAAATCATTCTTCATGATCGCGTGCCCGCAAAACGAGATGTCGCGAGGCGTCTCTGTGGCGTCGAGGCCGACACGCGCCTTGAACCACTGGCGTTGTCCATCGACCAGCGTCAGCAGGGCAATCGGCACATCGAGCTGCTCGGCCACAAAGCGGGCGAGGCGGTCAAAGCGCTCCTCGGGCGGTGTATCCAGCAACAACAACGCGCGCAGGGCGCTCAGCCGTTCGTCCTCGTCAGCGGGTATGGGTGCGGGGGTCATGGGTGAATCCTGTCGTGATAGGGCTGTTGCGTTGTGTCAGCCCAGCAGATAGGCCATCTGGGCCAGATCGACCACCACCAGGTTGGCGTGGTCCAGAGCGCCTTTGGCGTTGATCAGCCCGAACTCTCCCATCGCGCCCATGCGCATGCCGCTGCGCCGCACGCTGTGCGCGGGCAGCCAGTCGCACAGGCTGCGGATGGCGATGCCGATGGGCGGGGCAGTGCCCCCGGGCGCCTGGACGAGCACCGCCAGCAGCGGGTCGTTCTGCCCCCCGGTGCGGGCAATGGCGGGCAGGCTGACGAGCCGGACCGTCTGGCCACGCCAGGCCAGAACCGCCTGGCGCCCCTGTCGAAGATCTTCCCTGGCCTGTGTTGGCAGCTCCACCACACCCACAATGCCCTCCACCGGGGTGGCATAGCGCTGATCGGCATCGAACACCAGGTAGGGCAAGGGCTCGGTGGCGTCTGACAGCTCTGCGTCACTGCGGGCCAGCGTGGCGGCCTGCGCACTGCGGCTGATGGATGCTTCGGGCGTCAGGCCAAAGAGCTTGCCGACATCCAGCACCTGCAGCTTGCCAAGATCCGGCAGCAGAACCACGCCGGCCACCAGGGCCTCACCGGGCGTTCGGGCCACCGCCTCCAGCACCAGATCGACGAACTGCTCGCACGCCGAGACCGTCAGTCCGAGCACCAGCGGCCCCTGACCCAGCAGCACCATCCACGGCGCGGCGTTGCGATCGCTGGCCTGACGGCCTTCGCTGATATCGACCAGCGGCAGCTTGCGCCCCTGCCATTGGCCAATGGCCCAGCTGCGCTGTGCACGCCCCAGCGCCAGCTCCGTCGCAGGCACGGGCGCCACCCGCTCGACGGCGTCCACCGGCACCGCCCAGTGCTCCACCCCGATGCGAAACACCGCGTGGCGCTGCGTGCGGCTACCCGGTGGGCTGGCGCGGGCCGATGCCACCGCGTCGGCAGCCCCCGCCGGAGCCAGCTCTGCCGCCGCGCACCAGGCCCGGCCCAGTTGCATCAGCCGTGCCACCTCCAGGATGCACAGCGTCGGCGCACCAGCGGACGCGGGAACCACCGACTCGAACAGCTCGTTCTCATCCGGCGTGTGGTGCACCCTGCGGATGTCTGCGGCAGCCACCGCTTTCACGCCCAGCACGGCATCCACCCGGATACCCACCAGAGCGCCTGCGTGCTGCAACACCAGCAGCCGCGGCACCCCGGCGGCGGCGTCGCCCCCGGTCTCCAGCGGCACCCAGCGCTCCAGCGCGACGATGGGCACCGCCGCACCGTCCACATCGGCCACGCCCAGCAAGCCGCCGCTGCGGCGTGGCAGCGCCGTCAACCCCTGGGGCGGCAGTGGCAGGGCCTGCTGGACCTGATCGATGGGAACGGCGATGTGGCAACGGCCCACGCGCACATGGACATGCTGCACCAGCGCCAAGCGGGAGGTGGCCGGTGGCGGGATCACGTCAGGCATCGACCGGCTCAACCCGCTTTGCGCGGGCTGCCACTGCCTTGCAGGTCATCAAGCAGCCGGGCCACATCCTGGGTCGAATGTTCCTGCTCCTCGGTGGCCATGCGGATCTCGCTGATGGAGCGGGTGGTTTTCTCGACCGCGCCCAGAATGCGCGAGAACGCGGCATCGACCTCCTCGGACAGGCGGCTGCCCTCGGCCACGCGTCCCACGGTCTGGTGGATCAGCTTGGCGATCTCGCGGGCGGCCAGCGACGACTTCTCCGCCAGCTTGCGGACTTCGTCCGCCACCACGGAAAAGCCCACCCCTTGCTCGCCCGCGCGCGCCGCCTCGATGGCCGCGTTGAAGGCCAGCAGATGGGTCTGGCTGGAAATTTCGCTGATCGTGTCCACGATCTCATGGATGTCGGACGACGAGCGCTCGATGGCGATGATCGCGTCACGCGAACGGCGCACCCGCTCGGTTCCGTCCTCTGCCTCGCGCTGCGTCTGTTCGGCCAGCTCGGTGGAGCGGCCCGCGCTGCGCGCCAGCCGCTGGATCGACTCGCTCATCGCGCGCAGCACGGCGGTGATGTCATCCACCTTCTGCGCCACCGCACGCTCGCGCTGCACCTGGGCCGTGATGTCCACCGCGTATTTCACCACCTTGTAGGGTCGGCCATCGACATCGAGAATGGGGTTGTAGGTCGCCTGGATCCAGACTTCGGCCCCGTGCTTGCCGATGCGGCGATAGCGTGCGCTCTGGAATTTCCCCTCGCCCAGATCGGCCCAGAAGTCGCGGTACGCCTGGGTCTGCACCAGGCCCGGCTCACAGAACATGCGGTGGTGCTGCCCGCGGATTTCCGCCAGGGTGTAGCCCATGGTGCGCAGGAAGTTCGGGTTGGCCACGAGCACGTTGCCCTCCATATCGAACTCGATCACCGCTTGCGAAAGGCCGATGGCATCGATCTTGCCCTTGGTTTCGGCAGCCGACACCATGTCGTTGGTGATATCGACGGCGAACTTCACCACCTTGTAGGGCTTGCCGGTCGCGTCCAGGATGGGGTTGTACGAGGCCTGGAGCCAGATCTCCGTGCCATCTTTGGACAGGCGGCGAAAGCGTCCGGCAAAGAACTCGCCCCGGCCCAGCCGCTCCCACAGGTTCGCATACTCGCTTGAGGCCGCAAACCCAGGCTGGCAGAACATGCGATGGTGCTGCCCAAGAACCTCCTCCCGTCCATAGCCAAAGGTGTTCAGGAAATTGGCGTTGGCGTCCAGGATATGACCGGCGAGGTCGAACTCGATCACGGCCTGCACCCGGTGGATCGCCGCAATCTTGCCCTCGAACTCCGCCTGCTGCACCCGCTGGGCGGTGATGTCGGTGGCCAGCTTGACGACCCCCACCGTGCGCCCCTCCCCATCGCGCACCGGGTTGTAAGACGCCTGCAGCCAGACCTGCTGACCCGTCTTGGTGACGCGCAAGAACACATCCTCGCGCACCTGTCCGGCACGCAACCCCTCCCACAGCGCCTGGTACGACGCGCTGCTTGTGACCTCCGGGGGGCAGAACATGCGGTGGTGCTGGCCCACGACCTCGTCGGCGGAGTAACCCATCAGGTCCAGGAACAGGCGGTTCGCCCGCAGCACCCGGCCCTCCAGATCGAACTCGATCACGGCTTGCACATGCTCCAGCGCATTGAGCAGCGCCGCCGTGCGCGCGGCCTCGTGGGAGGCGGTCGGGAGCGTTTCCATTGGAGTGTTCATGGGAAAAATGCCTGGTGTTGGGGCCCTGCGCCACGGGGTGAACGGTGTGCCAAATCCTCACGGGATCGCGGTGGCGGCCGAGGGCATGCCACCGGGCCGACTCTGCAACCAAATGAAACTTCAAGTGTCAGTATGGCTGAAATCGGCTTTTCTGGCACGGCAGCCCCCAGCAGGCTTCCTGACCCGGGCATCGGCAAAACTACACTTCTACACTTCTACACTTCTACACTTCTACACTTGCACCCATGGTGGAACGCCGTGCACCGAAGTCTGGCGTTCTTGTTCTCTGCACCCTGCCCCTGTTCCATGCTCCAGTACCTCACCGTCCCCGTGACCGCCTTTCAACAAAACGCTTCCCTGGTCTGGTGCGACGCCACCCACCAGGCCGCCGTGATCGACCCGGGCGGCGATCTGGATACGCTGGTGGCCGAAGCCCGGCGCCTGGGCCTCACACTGGAGCAGATCTGGCTGACCCACGCCCACATCGACCATGCAGGCGGCACGGGCGAACTGGCGCAGCGCCTGCAGCTGCCCATCGTGGGCCCGCACCCGGGCGACCAGTTCTGGATTGACGGCCTGGCGCAGCAAAGCGCCATGTTCGGCTTCCCGCCCGCGCTCCCCTTCACACCCACCCGCTGGCTGCACGATGGCGACCAGGTGCAGATCGGCAACGAAGTACTGCAGGTGCGCCATTGCCCCGGCCACACGCCCGGCCATGTGGTGTTCCACGCCCCGCAGATCGACCGTGCGTTTGTGGGCGACGTGCTTTTTGCCGGCAGCATTGGCCGCACCGACTTCCCCCAGGGCAACCACGAACAGCTCATCGACAGCATCACCCAGCGCCTCTGGCCCATGGGCGACCAGACGGTTTTCATCCCCGGCCATGGCCCTGAAAGCACCTTCGGGCGCGAGCGGCGCAGCAACCCCTATGTGGGTGGCACCTGAGCGGCGCCAAGGCCGCGCGGGCGAACCGGCGCTGGCCGTTATAAGCATATGTGCAGGGCGTTGTCCACTTTGCAGGACAATACGGGGATAACCCGCATCCCTTCCGCCCTTGCGCTGCGGCATCTGCTACGTCTTGCGGGCACCCGTTTTTCAACATCCCAGCCTACACACCATGAGCGCCTTTCTCGAAGAACGCGTACTGACCGTCCACCACTGGACCGACCGGTTGTTCAGCTTCACCACCACCCGCGATCCGGCCCTGCGCTTCTCCAACGGGCACTTCACCATGATCGGCCTGAAGGTGGACGGCAAGCCGCTGCTGCGCGCCTACAGCATCGTCAGCGCCAACTACGAGGAACACCTGGAGTTCCTCTCCATCAAGGTGCCCGACGGCCCGCTGACCTCGCGCCTGCAGCACATCCAGGTGGGCGACACCATTATCGTTGGCAAGAAGCCCACGGGCACGATCCTGATCGACTACCTGCTGCCGGCCAAGCGCCTGTACATGCTTTCCACCGGCACGGGTCTGGCGCCGTTCATGAGCGTGATCCGCGACCCCGAGACTTATGAGAAGTTCGAGGAAGTGATCCTGGTGCACGGCGTGCGCGAGGTGAAAGAGCTGGCCTACCACGACTACATCACCCAGGAGCTGCCCCAGCACGAGTTCCTGGGCGAGCTGGTCAGCAAGCAGCTCAAGTACTACCCCACGGTCACGCGCGAGCCCTTCCGCAACCAGGGCCGCATCAACCACCTGATCGAAAGCGGCAAGCTGTTCACCGACCTCGGCGTTCCTGCGCTGAACCCGCTGGAAGACCGTGTGATGCTCTGCGGCAGCCCCGAGATGCTGGCCTCGCTCAAGACGCTGCTGGAACAGCGCGATTTCGAGGAAGGCAACACCACCAAGCCGGGCGACTTCGTGATCGAGCGGGCCTTCGTTGAGAAGTGACCCCGGGGCGGCCGGTGCACCAGCCCGGCTCCCTGTTCACACCGCTGGCTCCCGGGCACTTGCCCGGGCGCTGTCCTGCTCCAGCGCCTGTGCGCAACTGGCCGAAAACAGCAGGATGGCCGACGAAAAATAGATCCACATGAGCAGAACGACCAGCGAGCCCGCCGCGCCGTAGGCCGACACCACCGCCGCCGTCGACAGGTACCAGGCCAGCAGCAGCTTGCCCAGGGTGAACAGCGTGGCGCCCACCATGGCCCCCAGCACCAGATGGTGCAGGTGCGGCTTGGGGCCCGTGCCCATGCGCATCAGCCCGACAAACAGTGCGACCGCAAAGGCAAACGCCACCGTCTCGTTGATGATCAGAAACAGCGGCGCCAGCGGGGCAATGGCCAAGCGTGCACCCGCCCACCCGGCCAGCAGATTGATCAGGGTGGACAGCGCCAGCGACACCATCAGCAAGAACCCCAGCGCCAGCACATAGGCCAGCCCGCGCAGACGCAGCGAGGCCATGTGCCACCAGGCGGCACGCGGCGCCCCGGGGTCTTCGCTGCGCCACAGGCGCTCCAGCGCCGACTGCAGTTCCACGAACACCCCAGTGGCACCCGACAGCAACACCCCAAACCCGATGACGGACGCCAGGCGCCCTTCCGCCGGGGCCTGGGCGCTCGACAACGCCTGGCGCACCACATCGGCCACCTGTTGCCCCATCACCGACTGCACCTGGCCCACCAGGCTGCTTTCCAGGTAGCTGCGGTCCATCCACCAGCCCAATACGCCCACCAGCAGCAGCAGCAGCGGCGCCAGGCTCAGCATGCCGTAGAAGGACATGGCGGCACTCATGCGCAAGCCGTCGGCATCCAGCCACATCTGTGCCGCACGCCAGAAAGGCTGTACCAGCCGCCACGCGGGCATCCAGAACTGTGCAAGGCGTCGCCTGGCAGAAAGAGGTACGTTCATCGCAACAGCCTAAGGCCGTACGGCCCTGCCGTCCATCCGCCATTCACGGATAGGGCGGTAGGCGCAGTCCCACGGCGGGCGCGGCAGCGGAGGCGCCCACCTGGCCCCTCGCCATAATGCGCGCATGCCGCCGCCCCGCACCACCCCACGCACCGCCCCACCGCGACCGCCCGAGGACCGCCATTTCGTGACGGCACTGGCGCGCGGCCTGGACGTGCTGGCGTGCTTCCGCTCGGGCGACAAGGCCCTGGGCAACCAGGAGATCGCGCAGCGCTGCAAGCTGCCCAAGTCCACCGTCTCGCGCCTGACCTACACGCTCACGCGGCTGGGTTACCTCATCCACATCGAAGAGCTGAGCAAGTACCGCCTGGGCACGGCCACGCTCTCGCTGGGCAGCACCATGCTGGTACGGCTCGACGTGCGCCAGATCGCGCGCCCGCTGATGCAGGATCTGGCCGACTTCGCCACCGCCGAAGTCTCGCTGGGCACGCGCGACCGATTCTCGATGATCTACGTGGAGAACTGCCGCAGCTCGGCTCTGCTCACGCTGAGCCTGGACGTGGGCTCGCGCATCGCGCTGGCCACCTCGGCCATCGGGCGCGCCTGGCTCGCCGCCATCACCGAGGACGAGCGCCGCCCCCTGCTGGAGCAGCTGCGTGCCCGCGATGAGCATGCCTGGCCCGAGGTGCAGGCCGGCATCGACAAGGCGCTGCAGGACTACCGCAGCCTGGGCGTGGCCTGCTCGTTTGGTGACTGGCAAAGGAATGTGAACGCCATCGCCCGCGCTTTTCAGCCCGGCGGCGGCCTGCCGCCGATGGTGATCAACTGCGGCGGCCCCTCGTTCAATGTCTCGCCGGAGTTTCTGCTGGGCGAAGTGCGCCCCCGGCTGATCGAAATGGTGTCACGCATCGAGGCGGCGCTGAACCGCTGACAGCCACCCTGGCACGTGCAGCGCCTGCGACAATCGCCCAATCGCCCAATCGCCCAATCGCCCAATCGCCCAATCGCCCAATCGCCACCCCGCAGGACACCCCATGACACCGCTGATCCGCCGCTCTTTTCTGCGCCTGGCCCTCGCCCTGGGAGCCGCCACGGCCTTCGAGGCCAGTGCCATCCCGTCCACCGATACGGTAAGCCTGGACACCGCCCGCACAGAGGCCGAGGCGGGCCGCGCCCTGCTGGTGGACATCCGCGAACCGCAGGAACACGCCACCGGCGTCTCACGCGTGGCCAAGCTGCTGCCCATGCGCGAAATCGGCGCCCGTCTGGCCGAGATTCCCAAGGACGCCGCCCAGCCCGTGCTGCTGATCTGCAACACGCAGAACCGCTCGCGGGCCGTCTGGCAGGCGCTGCGCGAGCGCGGCTACACCAACGTGCGCTATGTCGAGGGCGGCATGTCGGAATGGGCGCGGCGCGGGCTGCCGCTGGTCAAGCCAGCAGCACGCTGAGCGCCTTGCAAGCTATTGTTTTCATAGCTACTTGCGCCTACCAGTAAAGCGCCAGAGCCCGATTTCATTCAAACCCTCTAGAACCACGCGTCCTGCATCGCCAGCGTGCTGTCGTCCAGGCTGCGCAGCAGCGCGTGCTGGGGCGTGGTGCGCGGCAGCTCCCAGTGGAAGAACCAGCGGCAGGCCTGCAGCTTGCCCTGGTAGAAGTCCACGTCCTGCGGCGTAGGGGCAGCCGGCAATGCGCCGTCGGCGACCACTGCCTGGCGCAGCCAGGTCCAGGCCAGCACGGTGTGGCCGAAGGCTTCTAGGAACACGCTGGCGTTGGCCAGGGCGCGGTCGCCATCGCTGCGCAGCAGCGGCGTGAGCACGGCCAGCGTGGCCAGCACGTCGTTCCAGGCCGCCTGCAAGGCCTCGGCGTGGCCGGCCAGCGCGGGCCGCGTGCGCGCCTGCGCCACGGTGGCCTGCAGCTCGCGGCCGAACAGCGCTATGGCCGCACCCTGCTGCATCACGGCCTTGCGGCCCAGCAGGTCCAGCGCCTGGATGCCATGCGTGCCCTCGTGGATCATGTTCAGGCGGTTGTCGCGCCAGAACTGCTCCACCGGGTACTCGCGCGTGTAGCCGTAGCCACCGTGGATCTGGATGGCCAGGCTGTTGGCCTCCAGGCACCACTGCGAGGGCCAGGATTTGACGATGGGCGTGAGCAGGTCCAGCAGCAGGCCCGCCTCGGCGCGGGCGGCCTCGCTCTCGCCGGTGCGCTGCTCGTCCACCAGGCGCGCGGCGTACAAGCCCAGCGCGAAGGCGCCCTCCACATAGGCCTTCTGCGCCAGCAGCATGCGGCGCACATCGGCGTGCGCCACCAGCGGCACGGGGGGCTGCAGCGGGTCCTTGGCGGCGGGCGGGCGGCCCTGCAGACGCTCGCGTGCGTACTGCAGCGAGGCCAGATAGCCCCGGTAGCCGTACATCACGGCGCCCATGCCGACGCCGATGCGCGCCTCGTTCATCATGTGGAACATGCAGGCCAGGCCCTGGTGCGGCTGGCTCACGAGTTCACCCTCGCAGTCGTCCTGGTCGCCAAACGACAGCAGGGTGGACGTGGTGCCGCGCCAGCCCGCCTTGTGGATCAGGCCCGATAGCGTCACGTCGTTGCGCGGCCCCAGGCTGCCGTCGGCGTTGACGCGGAACTTGGGCACGGTGAACAGCGAGATGCCCTTGACCCCGGCCGGCGCGCCGGGGATGCGCGCCAGCACCAGGTGCACGATGTTCTCGCGCAGCTCATGGTCGCCCGCCGAAATGAAGATCTTGCTGCCCTTGATGCGGTAGGTGCCGTCGGGCTGCGGCGTGGCGCTGGTCGTCAGGTCCGACAGGCTGGAGCCGGCCTGCGGCTCGGTCAGCGCCATGGTGCCGAAGAAACGGCCCGAAAGCAGCGCCCCCAGGTACTTGCCCTTCTGCGCCTCGCTGCCGAAGCGCTCGATCACATTGGCATTGCCCAGCGTCAGGCCCACATAGGAGGTGGTGGCGCCGTTGGCGCTCTTGAACAGCGCCGAGCAGGCCTGTGCCACCACCACGGGCAGCTGCATGCCGCCCTGCTCGTAATCCTTGGTGGGCGCCAGCAGGCCGGCGGCGCAGTAGGCGTCGAGCGCCTCGCGCACCTCGGGAATCATGCGCACGCGGCCGTTCTCGAAGGTGGGCTCGTTCTCGTCCGAGGCACGGTTGTGCGGCGCGAACTTCTCCTGTGCAATGGCGTGCGCCGTGTCCAGCGCAGCGGCGAAGGTCTCGCGGCTGTGGTCCGCGTGGCGCGGGCGCTGCGCCAGCGCCTCGGCCTGCAGCACCTCGAACAGCTGGAAGTCGAGGTCGCGGCGGTTGATGAGCAGGGATTCGGGCATGGAGCCTCCGTTGTTCTGCATTGCAGAATTTTATGGCGATGGCCGCACCGCCCCGGCAGGGCCCGGGCAGGGGCGTGAAGGTGCCGCCATCGTATGCGCGGCAAGAAGGGCCGGCAACGCCACCGAGTTTCGCAGGTGACAGACAGCACGGCGGGCGGCCGATAGCATGGAACAGGCGCTGATTCTGCAATGCAGAACCATTGGCTTTTTCACTGGCCCTTTCACCCGGACCCCCATGAGCACCACCCCCTCTTCCACCGCCTACGCAGTACACGGCCCCGTGGCCGTGGTCACGCTGAACAACCCGCCCGTCAACGGCCTCGGCCACGCCCTGCGGAGTAGCATCGTCACCGCGCTCGACCAGGCGCTGGCCGACCCGCAGGTGCAGGCCATCGTGCTGACCGGCAGCACACGCGCCTTCTCTGGCGGCGCCGACGTGCGCGAGTTCGGCACGCCCAAGGCCGGCCAGGAGCCCACGCTGCCCAGTGTGATACGCGCGCTCGACGCCTCCACCAAGCCCGTGGTCGCCGCCATCGCCGGCGTATGCCTGGGCGGCGGGCTGGAACTGGCCCTGGGCTGCCACTACCGCGTGGCCCAACCCGACGCCTCGCTTGGCCTGCCCGAGGTGAAGCTGGGCCTGCTGCCCGGCGCGGGCGGCACGCAGCGCCTGCCCCGCCTGATCGGCCTCGAACCCGCGCTGAACATGATCGTCTCGGGCCAGCCCGTGCCGGCCAAGGCCTTCGCCGGCACACCGCTGGTGCACGCGCTGATCGAAGGCGACCTGGTCGAGGGCGCGGTGGCGTTCGCCGCCCAGGTGGCGGCCCGTGGCGAACCCCTGCCGCGCGCCCGCGACCTGAAGGTGAAGCAGCCCAACGCCGACGCCTTCCTGCAGTTCGCACGCAACACCGTGGCCGCCGCGAGCAAGCCGTTCCCGGCGCCGCTGCAGTGCGTGGAGGCCGTGGCAGCCTCGCTCAAGCCCTTCGACGAGGGCCTGCAGACCGAACGCACGCTATTCCAGGCGCTGATGCAAACGCCCGAGTCGCGCGCGCTGCGCCATGTGTTCCAGGCCGAGCGCGCGGCCGCCAAGGTGCCGGGCCTGCCCGAGGGCACGCCACTGCGCCCCATCGCCCGCGTGGGCGTGATCGGCGCCGGCACCATGGGCGGCGGCATCACCATGAACTTCCTCAACGCCGGCATCCCCGTGGTGCTGCTGGAGATGAAGCAGGAGGCGCTGGACCGTGGCCTGGCCACGATCCGCAAGAACTACGAGAACTCCATGAAGAAGGGCAAGCTCACGCCCGAGCAGGTGGAGCAGCGCATGGGCCTGATCACGCCGACGCTGGAATACGCGGCGCTGAAGGACGCGGACCTCATCGTTGAGGCCGTGTTCGAGGAAATGGGCGTGAAGGAGGTCGTGTTCCGCCAGCTCGACGCGGTGGCCAAGCCCGGCGCCATCCTGGCGTCGAACACCTCGTACCTCGACATTGACCGCATCGCCACCTTCACGCAGCGCCCGCAGGACGTGATCGGCCTGCACTTCTTCAGCCCGGCCAACGTGATGCGCCTGCTGGAGATCGTGCGCGGCGCGCAGACCGCGCCCGACGTGCTGGCCACCAGCCTGCAGCTCGCCAAGCAGATCAAGAAGGTGGCCGTGGTCTCGGGCGTGTGCGACGGCTTCATCGGCAACCGCATGCTGGCGCGCTACGGCGCCGCCGCCCAGGGCCTGATCAACGCCGGCGCCCTGCCCCAGCAGATCGACGGCGCGCTGCAGAAGTTTGGCCTGGCCATGGGGCCGTTCCGCATGGGCGACCTCGCGGGCCTGGACATCGGCTGGGCCACGCGCAAGCGCAAGGCCGCCGAGGCAGGCATGGAGATGAAGCCCATCGTGGCCGACAAGCTCTGCGAGGCCGGGCGCTTCGGCCAGAAGACGGGCGCGGGCTGGTACCGCTACGAGGCCGGCAACCGCACGCCCCTGCCCGACAGCGTGACCGAGCAGCTCATCGCCGACTACCGCGCGGCCCACGGCATCACGCCGCGCAAGATCAGTGACGAGGAGATCGTCGAGCGCTGCATCTTCGCGCTGGTGAACGAGGGCGCGCGCATCCTCGAAGAAGGCATCGCCGCGCGCGCCTCGGACATCGACCTGGTTTACCTGAACGGCTACGGCTTCCCGCTGCACCGGGGCGGCCCCATGCTCTACGCCGACACCGTGGGCCTGCCGCAGGTGGTGCGCAGCCTGCGCCGCTTCGCCGCCGAGCCGGGTGCCGACGCCTCGTGGCAGCCCGCGCCGCTGCTCGTGCGACTGGCCGCAGAAGGCCGGAGCTTCAACTAATTCCATTTCTAAACCATCCGTGTCGTTGTTGCTTCGCCTTGCCGTGCTCAAGCACTGTCTGCGGCTTCGCGCCTAGACACGAATGATTTGGAAAAGGAATAACACCACCACAGGACAAGCACACCATGACAGAAGCAGTGATCGTCTCCACCGCCCGCACCGGCCTGGCCAAGAGCTGGAAGGGCGCCTTCAACATGACCTACGGCCCCACGCTGGGCGGCCATGCCGTGCAGCACGCCGTGGCGCGCGCGGGCATTGATCCGGCCGAGGTCGAGGACGTCATCATGGGCGGCACCTTCGGCGAGGGCACCACCGGCGGCAATGTGGCGCGCCAGATCGCGCTGCGCGCCGGCCTGCCCGTCACCACCGCGGGCATGACCATCAACCGGTTCTGCTCCTCGGGCCTGCAGACCATCGCGCTGGCCGCGCAGCGCATCATCGCGGGCGAAGGCCAGGTGTACGTGGCCGGCGGCGTGGAAAGCATCTCGTGCGTGCAGAACGAGGCCAACACCCACATGCGGCGCGACCCCTGGCTGGTCGAGCACAAGCCCGAGATCTACTGGAACATGCTGCAGACCGCCGAGCAGGTGGCCCAGCGCTACCACATCGGCAAGCAGGCGCAGGACGAGTACGGCGTGCGCAGCCAGCAGCGCGCCGCCGCCGCCCAGGCCGCCGGCCTGTTCAAGGACGAGATCGCGCCCATGACCACCACCATGGGTGTGGTGGACAAGGCCACGGGCCGCATCACCATGAAGGAGGTGACGATCGATTCCGACGAGGGCATCCGCCCCGACACCACCCTGGAGGCCGTGCAGAAGATCCGCGCCGCCCTGCCCGGCGGCGTGGTCACCGCCGGCAACGCCAGCCAGTTCTCGGACGGCGCCTCGGCCTGCGTGCTCATGGACCGCCAGCTGGCCGAAAAGCGCGGCCTGCAGCCCCTGGGCATCTTCCGGGGTTTTGCCGTGGCCGGCTGCGAGCCCGACGAGATGGGCATCGGCCCGGTGTTCGCCGTGCCCAAGCTGCTGGCCAAGGCGGGCCTGAAGGTCGATGACATCGGCCTGTGGGAGCTCAACGAAGCCTTCGCCGTGCAGGTGCTGTATTGCCGCGACAAGCTGGGCATCCCGGACGAGCGGCTCAACGTCAATGGCGGCGCCATCGCCGTGGGCCACCCCTATGGCGTGTCGGGTTCGCGCCTGACGGGCCACGCCCTGATCGAGGGCAAGCGCCGGGGCGTGAAGTACGTGGTGGTCACCATGTGCATTGGCGGCGGCCAGGGCGCGGCTGGTCTTTTCGAAGTGTGCTGAAACAACGGCCCGAGCGTGGGCCATGAACAACCAAGGAGCAACAGCAATGAGCGTGAAACAACTTTTCGATCTGACCGGGCAGGTCGCCCTCATCACCGGCGGATCGCGCGGCCTGGGCCTGCAGATGGCCGAAGCACTGGGCGAGATGGGCGCCAAACTCGCCATCTCGGCGCGCAAGGCCGATGAACTGGCGCAGGCCAAGGCGCACCTCGAAGGCCTGGGCTACGAAGTCGAAACCGTGGTCAACGACCTATCGAAGTTCGACCAGATTCCCGCCATGGTGGACCAGGTGCTGGCGCGCTTCGGCACCATCGACATCCTGGTGAACAACGCCGGAGCCACCTGGGGCGCCAACGCCGAGGACTACCCCGACGCCGCCTGGAACAAGGTGATGGACCTGAACGTGAACGCGCCCTTCTTCCTCTCGCGCGAGGTCGGCAAGCGCGTGATGATCCCCAAGGGCCGGGGCAATATCATCATCACCGCCTCGGTGGCCGCCATCAAGGGCACGCCGCCCGGCATGAACACCATCGCCTACAACACCTCCAAGGCTGCCGCGCTGCATTTCGCGCGCACGCTGGCGTCCGAGTGGGGCCACTACGGCATCCGCGTCAACGCCATCTGCCCGGGCTTCTTCCCGAGCAAGCTGGCCAACGGCCTGATCGAAAAGCTCGGCCCTGCCATGGTCGAGCGCACACCGCTGCGCCGCATCGGCGGCGACGAGGACCTCAAGGGCGCCGTGGTGTTCCTGGCCTCCGACGCATCACGTCACATCACGGGCCAGGGCTTGGTGGTCGACGGCGGCGCAAGTCTTATCTGATCACCAAGGATTGCACATGGATTTCTCCTACTCCCCCAAGGTGGTCGACCTGCAAAAGCGCCTGACGGCCTTCATGGAAGAGCACATCTATCCCGCAGAAAGCGTGTACCACCACGAGGTCGCCGAGAACCGCAAGGCCGGCAACCCCTGGCAGCCCACCAAGGTGATGGAACAGCTCAAGACCCTGGCCAAGGCGGCCGGCCTGTGGAACCTGTTCCTGCCCGAGTCGAAATACGGCGCGGGCCTGACCAACCTGGAATACGCGCCGCTGTGCGAAATCATGGGCCGCTCGCATGTGGCGCCCGAGGCCTTCAACTGTTCTGCGCCCGACACCGGCAACATGGAGACCCTGGTGCGCTACGCCACCGAGGAGCAGCAGCAGCAGTGGCTGCGCCCGCTGCTCGACGGCTCCATCCGCTCGGCCTTCGCCATGACCGAGCCCGCCGTGGCCTCGTCGGATGCGACCAACATCGAGGCGCGCATCGAGCGCGACGGCGACGAGTACGTGATCAACGGCCGCAAGTGGTGGACCTCGGGCGCGCCCGACCCGCGCTGCGAGATCCTGATCTTCATGGGCAAGACCGACCCCGAACACGCCAGCCGCCACCAGCAGCAGTCGATGATCCTGGTGCCGATGAAGACCCCGGGCGTGACCATGGAGCGCGCCCTGCCCGTGTTCGGCTACGACCACGCGCCGCACGGCCATGGCGAGGTGAGCTTTGACAACGTGCGCGTGCCGGTGGGCAACGTGCTGCTCGGCGAGGGCCGGGGCTTCGAGATCGCCCAGGGGCGCCTGGGCCCCGGGCGCATCCACCATTGCATGCGCCTGATCGGCGTGGCCGAGCGCGCATTGGAGCTGATGTGCAAGCGCGCACTGGGCCGCGTGGCCTTCCACCGCCCGGTGGCCGACCAGGGCGTGACGCGCGAGCGCATCGCCAACGCGCGCATCCTGATCGACCAGGCGCGCTTCCTGGTGCTCAACGCCGCCTACATGATGGACACCGTGGGCAACAAGGTCGCACAGAAGGAAATCGCCATGATCAAGGTGGCCGCGCCCAGCATGGCCTGCCAGGTGATCGACTGGGCCATGCAGGTGCACGGCGGCGCGGGCGTGAGCGACGACTTCCCGCTCGCCGCCGCCTACGCGAGCGCGCGCACGCTGCGCTTCGCCGACGGCCCCGACGAGGTGCACCGCAACCAGATCGGCAAGATGGAACTGGCCCGGTACCTGAAGTAACCCCCCTGAGTCGCTTCGCGCCTTCCCCCCAGGGGGACGACGCCCGTGGCCGGGCCAAGCCCGGTCCACGGCGTCCGCTGGCATGGCCTGCTCCGCGACCTTCTAACCCGTGGCGCTGCGCCAGTGCCACACGCCCACGGGCGGCGATGCGCCAGGGATCACTGAAACCCCATAGCCAACGAATCACCCATGTCCGACCGCCATTTCGCCCACTGGCCGCGCACGCTGCCGCGCCACCTCACCGTGCCGGCCACGCACCTCTACCGCAACATCGAAATCTCGGCCCTGCGCTACCCGACCAAGGCCGCGCTGGTGTTCTACGACTCCGTCGTCTCCTACGCCCGCCTGCAGGACGAGACCGAGCGCCTGGCGGCCCACCTGCAGCAGGTGTGCGGCGTGCGCAAGGGCGACCGCGTGCTGCTCTACATGCAGAACAGCCCGCAGTTCGTCATCGGCTTCTACGCCATCCTGCGTGCCGACGCGGTGGTCGTGCCGGTGAACCCGATGAACCTCACCGAGGAACTGCGCCACTACGTGAGCGACGCCGGCGCGCGCACCATCCTCGCGACGCAAGACCTGTTCGCCCAGGTGCGCCCGCTGCTGCGTGAGGGCCTGGCCGCTGCGGCAGCCGACCCCACAGCGCCCGGCCTGCGCCATGCCGTGGTGGCGGCCTACAGCGACTACGCCACCGCGCCCACCGATCTGCCGGTGCCCTCCTTCGTCAGCGCGCCGCGCGAGCCCGTCACCGAGCCGGGTGCCGTGGCCTGGACGGACGCGCTGGCTGCCGGCCTGCACCCCGGCCCGATCGAGGCCGGCCCCGACGACCTGGCCGTGATGCCCTACACCTCGGGCACCACGGGCCACCCCAAGGGCTGCATGCACACGCACCGCAGCGTGATGTACAACACCGTCGCCGGCACGCAGTGGCTGGGCACGCCGCAGGACGCGGTGTCGCTGGTGGTGCTGCCGCTGTTCCACGTCACCGGCATGCAGAACGGCATGAACGGCTCGCTCTACGTGGGCGCCACCATCGTGCTGCTGCCGCGCTGGGACCGCGACGCTGCCGCGCAGCTCATCGGGCGCTACCGCGTCACGGGCACGCAGATGATCGTGACCATGGTGGTGGACCTGCTGTCCAACCCGCGCCTGGCCGAATACGACCTCTCCAGCATCAGCCGCCTGAGCGGCGGCGGCGCGGCCATGCCCGAGGCCGTGGCCACCCGGCTCAAGGAGCTGTGCAACCTCGACTACATCGAGGGCTATGGCATGTCCGAGACCATGGCGCCCACGCACATCAACCCGCCCGAACGGCCCATGAAGCAGTGCCTGGGCATCCCGATCTTCGACGTGGACGCGCGCGTGGTGGACCCCGCCACGCTGGCCGAGCTGCCCCCGGGCGAAGTGGGCGAGATCATCGTGCACGGCCCGCAGGTGATGCAGGGCTACTGGGGCCAGCCTCAGGCCACCGAAGCCGCCTTTGTCACCCTGGACGGAAAGCGCTTCCTGCGCACCGGCGACCTGGCCCGCACCGACGAGCATGGCTACTTCTATATGGTCGACCGGCTCAAGCGCATGATCAACGCCTCGGGCTTCAAGGTCTGGCCGGCCGAGGTGGAGGCGCTGATGTACGCCCACCCCGCCATCCAGGAGGTCTGCGTGATCGCCGCGCGCGACGAGCGCCGGGGCGAGACGGTGAAGGCCGTGGTGGTGCTGCGCGATGCCTTCAGGGGCCAGGTGAGCGAGCAGGAGATCGTCGACTGGGCACACGGCCACATGGCGGCCTACAAGAGCCCGCGGCTGGTATCGTTTGTTGACAGCCTGCCCAAGTCGGGCACGGGCAAGGTCCAATGGCGCGCATTGCAGGAGCAGGAGCCCGCACGCACCGCCGGGTGACAAGCCCGGCATGTTGGCGAATTTGCTCTTTTTTTGATAGCTTCTAGCGCTTGTCCATCAAGCGCTGGATGCCAAAAACACTTGAACCCATGAACCCCGACGCCCTCGCCCGCCTGCGCTCCGTGCTGCAAACCCATGTGGACCAGGGCCTTCTGCCAGGTGCCGTGGCCCTGGTGCACCACCGGGGCCGGACCGTGCTGCACGAAGCCGTGGGCCACCAGCGCCCGCCCTCCGCCGAAGCGGCAGCGCCCGCCATGGCGCCGGACACGGTGTTTCGCATCTACTCGATGACCAAGCCCATCGCCTCGCTGGTGGCGATGATGGCGATGGAAGAAGGCCGCCTGCTGCTGTCGCACCCGGTGGCCCACTACCTGCCGGCCTTTGCCGCGCAGCAGGTGTACGACCCGACCACAGGCGCCACCACCCCCGCCCCGCGCGAGGCCACCGTGCACGACCTGCTGCGCCACACCGCCGGCCTGAGCTACGCCTGGGACCTGGGCACCGTGCCCGACGCCTACCGCGCCGCGCGCATCGGATCGCGCCGCCACAGCAACACCGAACTGGCGGCCGCACTCGGCCCGCTGCCGCTGGTGCACGCACCCGGCAGCTGCTGGGAATACAGCCGCGCCACCGATGTGCTGGGCGCCGTGCTGGAAGTGATCGAGGGCGAGCCCCTGGGCGCCATCCTGCAGCGCCGCGTGTTCGGCCCGCTGGGCATGCACGACACCGGGTTCTCGGTGCCTGCAGCACAGCAGCACCGCCTGGCCGAGCCCTTTGCACGCGACCCGCAGACCGGCCTGAAGGTGGCGCTGATCGACGTGACCGCCCCACCCGTGTTCGAGTCGGCGGGCGGCGGGCTGGTGTCCACCGCCAGCGACTACGCACGTTTTCTGCAGCTGATGCTGGGCCGGGGCACCGCACCGGGCCCGGACGGCCCCGTGCGGCTGCTGGGCCGCGCCACGGTGGACTTCATGACGGCCGACCACCTGGGCACCCTGCCCGTGGTGGGTGACATCTTGCCCACGGGCTATGGATTTGGCCTGGGCGTGGCGGTGCGCACCGCTACCGGCCTGGCCACGCGCCCGGGCTCGGCCGGGCACTACAGCTGGAGCGGCCTCGGGGGCACCTTCTTCTTCGTGGACCCGGCCGAAGACCTGTTTGCCATCTTGCTCACCCAGGCCCCTGGCCAGCTGCGCTATCTTTGCGAGCTGTACCCTGCCCTGGTGTACGCAGCGCTCTGAAACAACAAGGCCCGCCCTCTTGCGATGGCGGGCCTTGTGATCTGGCGCCTGGCTTACTTGGCCAGATCGCTCAGGCGGATCTCACGCACCTTGCCGCCCTCGATCACGGCCACGCGGGTGTTGGCCGTGGAGCCGCCACGTTCGTTCACACCGTTGATGTCGTGCGGGTTGTGCGCATCGGGCAGGGCCTTGAAAGCCTTGTCCAGATTGGCGCGAATGGCCGCTGCATCGCTGGTGCTGCCGGCCATCTTCATGGCCAACGCGGTGGCGTGCACGGCGGTGTAGTTCAGCGACACCTCCGAGCTCGGGTCGCGGCCCGGGTTGAGCTTGCGGAAGCGTTCGACGAAGGCCTTGGTGATGGGAGAGCTGTCCTCCACCACCGGCAGCACGCCAATCGATCCTTCCAGCGGGCCATAGCCGCCGGTGATCTTGCCGATCTCGTCCATCTTGGCCTGGTCGATGATGACGAAGCCGCCCTTGAAGCCCAGTTCGCGCGCCTGCTTGACCACCAGGCCCGTGGGCTCGGAGGCGCCGCCGATGAACAGCACGTCGGGCTTGGACGCCAGCACGCGGCTCACGCCGCTGTAGAAGTCGGTGGCACGGTTGTACGACATCGGGTTTTCGGCCACGACCTTGCCGCCAGCCGCTTCCCAGGCGGGCTTGAACGCCGCCGTCCAGGCCTTGGCGTAGTCATGGTCGGCATTGGCCACGGCCACGTTCTTGCCGTACTTGCCCATGGCGTGGCTCACGAAGGGCTTGATATAGGACGTGAACTCGGGCGGAATGCGCAGCGTGAGCTTGTTGCCCTTCTCGGTGATCTGCGGCACGCTGGTGTAGGACAGCAGCAGCACCTTCTGCTGCTCGTTGATGGCCTGCACGGCAAAGCTGCCACCCGAGTGCGGCACCAGCACGGCGGCAGCCTTGTGCTCCTGCACCAGGCGCTGGGTGTTGATGGCGGTTTCGGACGGGTTGTACTTGTCGTCCAGGGCGACGACCTCCAGCTTCACTTTCTGGCCCGCCACCTCCAGCCCCGCCTCGTTGATTTCCTTGATGGCCATCTCCATGCCGCTGAGCACGTTCTTGCCGTACAGCGCGGCGCCTCCGCTCAAGGGGCCGGAATAGCCGATCTTGACGACCTGCTGGGCCATGGCCGGGGCAACGCCCAGCAGCGTTGCGGCGAAGGTGCTGGCGCACAGGCGAAGAATGGTCTTGCGTTTCATGCTGTCTCCTAGTGGTGGAAAGAAAGGGGAAATCAGGCGCCGATGTAGGCGCGGCGTACGGCTTCGTTGTTCATGAGACTCTCGCGGTCGCCTTCCATGACGATGCGGCCGCTCTCGATCACGTAGGCGCGGTGGGCAATCTTCAGCGCGGCAAACGCGTTCTGCTCGGCCAGCAGCACCGTGGTGCCGGCCTGGTTGATGCGCTGGATGACCTCGAAGGTCTGCTTGATGACCAGCGGCGCCAGGCCCAGCGAGGGCTCATCGAGCAGCAGCACCTTGGGCCGGCCCATCAGCGCGCGGCCGATGGCCACCATCTGCTGTTGGCCGCCGCTGAGCGAGCCGGCCGGGTCGTCCTTTTTCTGGTCGAGGATGGGGAACAGCGCCAGCACCTCGTCGAGGCGCTGGCGGTTGCCGGCACTGTCGCCGCGGTGCACGTAGGCGCCGAGCATCAGGTTCTTCAACACCGACATGCCGGGGAACAGTTTGCGCCCCTCGGGGCACTGCACCACGCCGTGGGCGACGATCTGCGAGGGTTTCATGCCCACCAGGTTCTTGTCGCCATAGCGGATGGCACCGCCCGCCGCCTTGTGGATGCCGCTGATGGTCAGGAAGATGGAGCTCTTGCCCGCGCCGTTGGCGCCCAGCAGCACCACCAGCTCGCCCTGGTCGGCGTGCAGGCTCACGCCATTGAGGGCCGTGAAGCTGCCGTAGTTCAGCGATACGTTCTCAAGCGTCAGCATGCTCGCTCCCCAGGTAGGCATCGATCACGGCCGGGTTCGCCTGGATCTCGGCGGGCGTGCCTTCGGCAATTTTTTCGCCATAGCTGAGCACCAGAATCTTGTCGGCCAGGCTCATGATCATGTTCATCTTGTGTTCGATCAGGCACACGGTCAGGCCGCTCTGCACCATCTTGCGGATGAGGTCGGCCAGGCCCTGGGTTTCGTCGGGGTTCACGCCGCCGGCAGGCTCGTCGAGCAGCAGCAGGCGCGGGCCGGTGGCCAGGGCCAGGGCGAACGCCACGCGCTTGCGCTCCTCCTGCGAGATGTCGCCCGCCATGCGGTTCTCCAGGTGCGAGAGGCCGACGAAGTTCAGCGCGTCGCGCGCCTTCTCGCGGCAGATGCGCTCTTCCTCGCGCAGCAGGCTGGAGCCGCGCAGCACGTCGAGCAGGCCGGATTTCGTGCGCAGGCGGTGGCCGACGATGAGGTTGTCGAGCACCGAGGCCATATCGAACAGCGCCGTGGTCTGGAAGGTGCGCGCCACGCCCAGGTGCGCCACCTGGTCGGTGCGCAGCGAGGTCACGTCCTGGCCTTCGAGCGTGATGGTGCCCGAGGTGGGGCGGTGCACGCCGCTGATGAGGTTGAAGAACGTCGTCTTGCCCGCACCGTTGGGGCCGATGATGGCGTTGATCTTGCCCGCCTCGATGGTGGTGCTGACGTCATTGACGGCCGCCAGCCCACCGAAGCGCTTGGTCAGGTGTTCAATCTTGAGCATGTTGGCCTCCCTGTGCGGCGCGGCGCGCGCGCCAGCCCAGATAGGTGCCCACGATGCCGTGCGGGACAAAAATCACCAGCAGCACCAGGATGGGCCCGAAGACGAGGAAGCGGTATTCCTGCAGAAACTGCAGGTACTGCGTGAGCCAGGGCATGGCCAGCGCGCCCAGCAGGGGGCCGAGCAGCGTGCCCAGGCCGCCGATGAGCATGTACATGGTCATGTCGAAGGTGTGCTCCACCCCGGCCACGCCGGGGCCAATGAAGCGCACGTAACCCGCATACAGCCCACCCGACATGCCGGCATAGAACACCGACAGCATGAAGGCCAGCGTCTTGTTGCGCATGAGGTTGATGCCCAGCGACTCGGCCAGTTCATCGCTGTTGCGAATCGCCATGAAGGTGCGGCCCAGCAGCGAGTTGACGATGCGCCGCATGGCCCACAGGCCGACCACCAGCCAGAAGAACACCAGGTAGTACAGCGCCAGCGGCGTATCGAAGCGGATCGCGCCGATGGGCTCGGGCGCCGGGATGCCCATGATGCCCACGGTGCCGTGCGTCAGGCCCTCCCACTTCTCGATCACCAGGAACATGATGTAGCCCACGCACAGCGTGAAGATCGAGAAGTAGTGGCCCTTGAGCCGCAGCGACAGGATGCCGATGAAGTAGCCCAGGAAGGCCGTGACCACGCCCGAGAGCGCAAAGGCGCCCCAGAACGACCAGCCATGGTCCACCGTGAGAATGCCCACGGTGTAGGCCCCCACGGCCATGAATCCCGCGTGCGCCAGGTTGAACTGCCCGGTGTAGCCGGTGATGAGGTTCAGCCCGATGGTGGCAATGGCGAAGATGTAGGCCGTGCCCATCACCGTGAGGTGGTAGTCGTTGCCCGTGAACAGCGGAAACAGCAGGCCCGCAGCCAGCAGCAGGGCCCAGCCCAGCTTGCCTTCGAGATATGCCATGGTCAGCGCACTCCCTTGGTGAACAGGCCCTGCGGGCGCAGCGACAGGATGAACACCAGCAGCACGAAGGCGATGATGTCCTTGTAGTCGGTGGAGATGTAGAAGGCGCCGAAGCTCTCGGCGAAGCCGATGATCAGGCCGCCCACGATGGCGCCGGGCACGCTGCCCATGCCGCCGAGGATGATGATGACGAAGGCCTTGGTGATCACCAGGTGCCCCATCGCCGGGTACACGAGGTTGATGGGCGCATACAGCGTGGCCGCCACGGCGGCAAGCACACCCGAGATGGCGAAGGTGAGCATGGCCACGCGGTTGGCGTCGATGCCGACCAGCGAGGCACCGTCACGGTTCTGCGCCATGGCGATGATGGTCGAACCCATGACCGTCTTTTTCAGGAACAGGTGCAGCACCACCATGAGCGCGAACGCGGCGGCGATGATGAGCAGGCGCTGCACCGGCGCCGTGACGCCCGCCAGCTCGATGATGCCGTTGTAGGGCGTCTGCATGCGGTGGAAGTCGGCGCCCCAGACGGCTTGCGCGGCGGCCTCCAAAAACAGCAGCATGCCGATGGCGGCAATCATGGGGTGCAGGCCCGAGGCGTTGCGCAGCGGGTGGAACACCAGCCGCTCGGCCAGCACGGCAATCAAGGCCACGCACAGGGCCGCGCCACCCATGGCCAGCCAGTAGTTCCAGCCCCAGGCCGACATGAGGTGGAACGACACGAAGGCGCCGAACATGTAGAACGCGCCGTGGGCAAAGTTGGGCACGTGCAGGATGCCGTACACCAGCGTCAGCCCCAGGGCCACCAGACCGTAGATGCCGCCCAGGGTGAAGCCGTTGAGGACTTGCTGCAGAAACATCTCCATCATACGGCCCTCCGGGCTGCGGCGGGGGCCGGGCACCGGGCCCGCCTGTCATGCGGGGGCCATGCCCTGCGGGCGTTGGACCCCGTGTCCGGGAGTGTCTGCATCATCTGGCTCCTGTAAGTTGGCACTGTGGCGGGCCGCTCTGTTCCGATCCACCCCATGGGTGCGTACGGACGAAAGGGGGATTGCCAGCGCAGCTTACGGGCCGATCGATAGGCCAAAAGTACGAATTCCGCTATGCAGAACAATTTGAGGGTAAACACCCATGCCTGCGGGTCTGTTCCAGTCACATAGATGACTTTTGACGGCAGTTACGGATTTTTGCAATCGCCATTCGATTGTCACAGCGTGCCATGGCGTTGCACAGTTCTGTAATGCAGAACAACCACGAAACCTCGCCAGTGCAGGCTTCGGCCACCCCTGACCGGGACGATGCGCTGGAGCAGCGCCCCATTCGCGGCCTATTTTGCTATTATTAATATAGCTGTTGACGCTTTATACATGAGCGCCATTGCCGGTTTTTATTCCTATTTTCGGAACCATTCGGCCGCCGCGCAGCACCCCGGCGCCACCGGCTGCGGCATGGCAGCGCCGTAAACTGGAGTCCCGGCAGGCCGATGGTGGCCTGCCCTGAATGTCACGCGTCCCGTGAACGGATGGAGGTTTATGCAGATTCGCTGTGCACTGGTCGGCATGCCCGGCTCGGGAAAGTCCACCGTGGGCCGGCAGCTGGCCCACCGGCTCGGGGTGGCATTCGTGGACCTGGACCACCGGCTGGAGCAGGTCATTGGCACCACCATCCGCAGCTATTTCGAAACGGAAGGCGAGGAGCGCTTTCGCGACCTCGAAGCGCGCGTGCTGGCCGAGGTGGCGCAGCAGCCCGGCGGCCTGGTGCTGTCCACCGGCGGGGGTGCCGTGCTGCGCCCCGAAAACCGGGAGGTTTTGCGCCGCCTGGGCACCGTGCTGTACCTCCGTGCCTCGCCCGAAGAGATCTACAAACGCGTGAAGCACGACAAAACCCGTCCCTTGCTGCAGGGCGGCAACCCCCTGGAGAAGCTGCGCGAGCTCTACGCGCAGCGCGACCGCCTGTACCGCGAGACGGCGCACTATGTGATCGAAACCGGGCGTCCCACCGTCAGTACGCTGGTCAACATGGTGATGATGCAGCTGGAGATGGCGCAAAGCGCTGCTGCGCAGCCCACCACACCGCAAGGCGGAGAACCTGGCGGCTGATGTCGTCGCAATGACAAGCGGGCCACGCTGCGCTTCCTACACTGGGCCATCGCCAATTCCGGCGACCGGACTCTCAAGGAGACTCAGCATGGCATGGAATATTGAAGTGGTGAACGAATGCGCCGTGGTGCGCATGAACACGAACAAGGTCAACGTCCAGAACGAGCAGTTCTTCGGCGATCTGCATGGCGCCTTTGACCGGCTGGAGCGCGAGTTCAGCGAGTTGCCCGTGGTGCTGACCGGCCAGGGCAATGCCTTCTCGGCCGGCATCGATTTCCAGTACAGCTTCGACATCTTCGGCAGCGGAAATCCGGACAAGATCAGGGATTGGTACCGGGCCTACCGCGAAACCAATCTGCGCATCTTCACCTACCCGCGCCCCACGGTGGCCGCGGTCAACGGCCATGCCATCGCCGGAGGCCTGATCACGGCGCTGGACTGCGACTTCCGGGTGGCAGCCCGCAAGCCCGCCAAGTTTGGCCTCAACGAGGTGCCCATCGGCATCCCGATGCCTGCGGCCTATGTGGAAATCATCAAATACACCCTGGGCGATCAGGTCGGCGCACTGACCACCCTGCGCGGCAAGCTGTACGACTTCGACGAGGCCGAGCGCCTGGGCTTCTTCCACGAAGTAGTGGAACCCGACCAGCTCATCGCCACTGCAATCGACTACGCCCGCTGCATCACCCCGGACTGCAACACCGCCTACGCCATGTCCAAGAAGGCCTTGCAGGACAGCGTGATGCGGCAAATCCAGGAGCGCACTGTGGCCCTGGATGCCCAGTTGCCCGTGGGCATGAGCGACGAGGGCAATCGCCGGGCGCAGGACCGGCGCCGGCAGGAAATCATGCACAAGCGCTGAGCGGGAATTCGACGGCCATGCCCCCGATGCACAGGCTGCGACCGGCTGCCGCTGCGCGAAGCCACCATCAGCCCGGGTCGCTGGCCGCCTGACCTTCGCTCAGCACGTAGCTGCGCAGCCCGGGCACATGGGCCACAAGCTGGCCTTTCTTGGGCTCGATGCTCACCAGCCTGCGCAGCTTGAACTCGCCGAGCGCCTGATTGACCCGTTGCCGCGACAGGCCGCAAATCAAGGCCAGCTCGTGCTGGGAAATGGCCAGTTCCTGCACGCCGCTGGCTTGGTCGTCGGCCACCATCAGCAGCCCCCGGGCCACACGAAACTCGGGCCGCAAAAGCCGGGAAGCGGCCAGCATGGTCACGAACGCACCCATGCGCGCATTCATGGTTTCGGTCAGGAAATGATTGAACGGAATGGAGGCGTTGCGCAGGGTCTCGAAGGTCTGGGCCGGAATCAGGCAGATGCGCGCGGCCGTCAGAGCGCGCAGATCGTAACGGCGCATTTCCTTCTTGAGCAGGGAGCCATCGCCGCCCCATTCGCCTTCACGCAGGCAATACAAGGTGGTCTCCGAGCCGTCGGCGCCCACGACGTACATCTGCAGGTAGCCCTTCAGGAGCCCGTACCAATACAGGCTAGGCATGCCCTCGCGCGCAATGTAGTCGCCCGGTTCTGCGGTTTTCTCGCTGGCGGTATCGAGCGTGAGTGCGCGCAACTCGGGCGAAAGCCCGCGATACCAGGCCCATTGCTCCAGAAACCCGGCAATGCGGTCGGTCGCAGGGGACGGCTGGGGGTTCATGGGCGTGGCGAGGGCTTGGCAGTCAGCAGTGTAGGCCCCATCCCCCAACGCCGCTACTGCGGCAGCACGTAGCCCTTGTCACGGATCAGCCGCGCAGTGGCGTCGACCACGGCCGGGTCGTACAGCCGCCCCTGGTTCTGCAGGAGTTCCTTCAGGGCCACGTCCAGGCCCAGCGCCGGACGGTACGGGCGGTGTGCAGCCATCGATTCGAGCACATCGGCCACGGCCAGCACCCGGGCCTCGGGCAGGATGTCGTCGCCCTGGAGGCCACGCGGGTAGCCGCTGCCGTCCATGCGCTCGTGGTGCTGACGAATGATTTCGGCCACCGGGGCATCGAAGGGCACGTCCTTGAGGATGTCATACCCCGCCTGCGCGTGCTCCTGCACCAGCCGCATCTCGATCGAGGACAGGCGGGTGGGCTTGGTCAGAATTTCCGAGGGCACGGCGATCTTGCCGATATCGTGCACCAGGCCGACCATTTCCATGGTTTTGCAGCGCTCTGGCGACCAGCCCAGTTCCTGGGCGATCGCGGCCGCCACCAGGCCCACACGCCGCTCATGTCCTGCGGTGTAGGGGTCTCGCATTTCCACCATCGTGGACACCACCTGCAAGGTGGCCTGCAGCGATTGCTCCAGGCGCTGCACATAGCTGGCAATCTGCTCGGCAGCGCGCTTGCGCGCGGTGATGTCCTCGGCCAGCCCGATCACCGCCGACTGCCCGTCGTCCCACTGGATGGGGCTGATGCTGAAACCCACCTCGATCAGCGAGCCGTCTTTGTGGCGCACCGTGGCTTCTGTCACCACATGGTGGCCTCCGGCCTGCACTTGCCCTCGGGCCTGCAGCACCTGTTGCCATTCCTGCGGGCTCGTGGCCATGAATTCGGTCACATCATGGCCCAGCAGTTCGTCAGCCGAGCGGCCCAGCATCTTGCAGAAACTGTCGTTGACGTAGATGAGCCGGTTGTCGCGCCGCACATACATGCTGCTGACCGAGTGCTCCACCATGGAGCGGAAGCGCTTTTCGCTTTCCCGCAGTTCGGCCTCCTGGTGACGGATATCGGTCAGGTCGGCCCAGACCATGACGATGTCATCACCCACCCGCGTCGCGACGGGCTGCGCCACGCGCAGGCGGCCGTCCTTGCTGCGCAGCGAGAACTCGGGCAGTTGCACCACGGCAGTTTGCCCGTCCTGCAGCTGCGCCAGCGTGGCGCCCCACCGTTGCTGGTGCTCGGCAATCGCCTGCGGCGTGTAGCCCATGGCGCTGTGCCACTGCGCCTGGGTGGCGATGTCTTGCAGCTCGTAGCCCAGCCATTGGCGGTGCGCCCGGTTGATGAAGCGCAAACGCTGCTGTGCCACGGCGTAGATCTGCATGGGCACTGGTGTGGCCTCAAACACCTGCTGCAGGTGTGCACTGGCTTGCAGCACGCGTTGCTGCTGCGCCTGCACCTGGGCCTGGGCGTCAAACTTGTCCAGGGCAAAGCTGATCTGCCCGGCAAAACTCTCGAGCAGGGCGCGCACCTCGCGGTCGTACCAGCCCACCTGTCCGCCATAGAACGTCAAGGCGCCGATAGGATCACCGGCACGCGCGATCGGCAACGCGGCGGACGAGCGCCAGCCATACTGCGCCGCCCGGTCGCGCCAAAGCGCGGTGCGCGGATCTGTCTGGAAGTCTTCAATCCAGACGGGGCGGTTTTCACGCACCGCCGTGCCGGTGGCACCACGCCCGCGCGGGTCGTCCGCGTGGATCGAGATTTCGATGCCCTTCAGGTAGTCGGTGCCCCGGCCATAGGCGTGCACCGGGCGGACCAGACCGGTTTGCGGGTCGGTCAATCCGATCCAGCACAGGGCCATGCCACCCGACTCCACCACCACGCGCGCAATGCGGTCCAACAGCTGGTCCTGCGTGGTGCAGTGGATGATGGCGGCATTGCATTCGCTCATGGCCGCGTTGAGCCGGGCCAGTTGCTGTACGCGCAGTGTGTTTTTTGTCTGCTCGGCCACATCCGCCGTCGTGCCGATCATGCGCAGGGGCAGGCCCGCCGGGCTGCGCTCCACCACGGCTCCACGAACCCGCACCCAGACAAAACGGCCGTCTTTGGCCAGAAGGCGGTGGGTGCTGTCGTATTCCGGCGCCGTGCCGTCCAGGTAGGCGTTCAGCTGGGTGATCACCTGGGGCTTGTCTTCGGGATGGATCCGCTGTTCCCATTCCTGGTAACGGTTGTCGATTTCCCCGTCAACGTAGCCCAGGATCTGCTTCCAGCGCAGCGAATAGAACGATGCGTTGGTGGCTATGTCCCAGTCCCACACGCCGAGGCCCGAGCCGTCGAGCGCGAAGTTCCAGCGGAACTCGCTTTCGCGCAGGTGCTGCTCCTGGCGCCGGATGTCGGCGGCAAGCCGGGCGGCCATCTGGCTCGCCTGCAGGCTGCGGTTTTGCAGATTTCTGACCAGCCAGAACAACAAGCAGCTCAATGCCAGACCGCTCAGCAGCGAGCGCCACAGCGGGGTGTAATCAAGCCGGTCGGGGCCGGGCACCAGATGAAGGGCCAACAGCCAGGTGCGCCCGTTGAAGTGGACTTGCCGCAGCTGGGAAAACAAGCCGTCATCGTGACGCACTGCGTCAGCCCCGCTGCGGTACAGCAGGCTGCCCTCGGCCACCTGCGTGCCGTCGTACACCGACAGCAGGATTTCCGTGCCCATCTGCCCTTGCCAGTCGCGCAGCATGCCCGCCATCAGGTCGTCCATGCGATAGGGGCTGTAGGACCAGCCCCGCAACGCGGTCTGGCGTTGTTCCTGTGTCTGCAGCGGCAAGCCCTTGCGGAAAACGGGCACATACATCAACACCCCCGCCTGGGGGGCCTGGTCATCTTCCTGTACCAGCCGCACCCGGCCAGTAAGGAAGGCCTGGCCCGTGTCGCGCGCAATCTCCATGGCCTGACGCCGCACAGGGTCCGAGAACATGTCGTACCCGAAGGCGCGCAGATTGCGGTCGGCAAACGGTTCGAGGTACACGATCGAGGTGTAGACCTCGCGCGGCCCTTGCGGGCGCACGGTGTAGTCGGCAAACCCTTCGCGGCGAATCTGCAGGATGTGGGCGTCGAACTGCTCGGGCGCGATGCGCTGCGCAAACCCGAAGCCCTGAAGACCGGGCAACAAGTGCTGCGTCTGCAACTCCTGCCAGAACAGGCGCCAGTCGCCCCGGCTCACCCCTCGAAAGCGGACAAAAAAGCCGCGCCACTGCGCAGCAGCATCTCTTGCGCCGCCAATCGCTCGCGTACCTTGGTGGTGATCTGGTCGCTGACGTAGGCGAACTGCCGGACCGCCGCCGTTTCAATGCCGCGCTGGACGTTGAGCCCGACCAGAGCGGTGGCGAGCAACCCCAGGAACAGGATGAACCAGGCGATGTGGCGTTGCAACCAGTTCTTGGGATCGGTGCGCATGCCTTGGGGTCCAGTGGTTGGGGAGCAAAAAAGACCCAGTGTAGAGAGGTTGGCGAAGGCCCGCCGCAATACCCGACGAATACACACAGGCGCCTGCTCCCGGCCCGGACCCGGATGCCGATTCTCAATAAAAAAGGCCTCTGGCACCCATGGAATAAGCGCCAGCAGCTCATCAATTTATAGCATCAAAGATTTGGCGCCAGTAGCCGCGTAAGCTCCGCCACGTCCATGCCCCGGCGCTGCGCCATGTCTTCCACCTGGTCCTCACCGATCTTGCCCACGCTGAAATAAGTGCTCTGCGGGTGGCCCAGGTAAAAGCCGCTCACGCTCGCAGCAGGCGCCATGGCCAGGCCCTCGGTGAGCTGCATGCCGATCTCGCTGCACTGCAGCTGCGCAAACAGATCGCGCTTGGCGCTGTGATCGGGGCAGGCCGGGTAGCCGGGCGCCGGGCGGATGCCCTGGTACTGCTCGGCGATGAGCGCATCGTTGCTCAAGGCTTCCCCCTGGGCATAGCCCCACAGGTCGGTGCGCACGCGCTGGTGCAGGCATTCGGCAAAAGCCTCGGCCAGGCGGTCGGCCAGGCTCTTGAACAGAATGGCCGAGTAGTCGTCGTGCGCGGCCAGGAACTCCTGCTCCTTCTTCTCCACGCCCAGACCGGCCGTCACGGCAAACAGCCCGGCGTAGTCGGCGATGCCGCTGTCCTTGGGCGCCACAAAGTCGGCGAGACACCGGCTCGGGCGCATCACGCCTTCGACCGCGTGCTTTTCCGTCTGCTGGCGCAGGCCGTACCAGGTCATGGCGACCTGGCTGCGCGTTTCGTCGGTGTAGAACTCGATGTCGTCGCCCACGCTGTTGGCGGGCAGCAGCGCCATCACGCCGCTGGCCTGCAGCCAGCGGCCTTCGATGATTTTTTTCAGCATGGCCTTGCCGTCGGCAAAGACGCGCTGCGCCTCCTGCCCCACCACCTCGTCCTGCAGGATGGCCGGGTAGGCACCCGCCAGGTCCCAGGTCTGGAAGAACGGGCCCCAATCCAGGTAGGGCACCAGTTCGGCCAGGTCGAAGTTCTTGAACACACGCCGGCCCAGCGCACGCGGCGCGGTGGGCCGGTAAGCGGCCCAGTCGATGGCGGTGCGGTTGGCCCGTGCTTTGGCCAACGGCCACAGCGGCACCTGCTTTTTGTTGGCGTGCTGGCTGCGCACCTTGTCGTAGTCGGCCTGCACTTCCTGCACAAAGCTGCCGGCGTTGTCGCCCAGCAGGCTTTGCGCCACGCCCACGCTGCGCGAGGCGTCGGGCACGTAGACCACGGGGCCTTCGTAGTGCGGGGCAATCTTCACGGCGGTGTGCACGCGGCTGCAGGTGGCGCCGCCAATCAGGAGCGGTATTTTCTTGACGCGGAAATAGTCGTCCTTGTGCATTTCGGCAGCGACGTACTGCATCTCTTCGAGGCTGGGGGTGATCAGGCCCGACAGGCCGATGATGTCGGCCCCTTCGGCCTTGGCGCGCGCCAGGATTTCGTGGCAAGGCACCATCACGCCCATGTTGATGACCTCGAAGTTGTTGCACTGCAAGACCACGGTGACGATGTTCTTGCCGATGTCGTGCACGTCGCCCTTGACGGTGGCGATGACGATCTTGCCCTTGGTGCGCACGTCGCGCCCGGCCGCCTCGTCCTGGCGCTTTTCTTCCTCGATGTAGGGAATCAGGTGCGCCACGGCGAGCTTCATCACGCGCGCGCTCTTGACCACCTGCGGCAGAAACATCTTGCCCTGACCAAACAGGTCGCCGACCACGCTCATGCCGTCCATGAGCGGGCCTTCAATGACGTGCAGCGGGCGCCCGCCCCGAGCCAGGATCTCGCGGTAGGCTTCTTCGGTGTCTTCCACAATGAAGTCGGTGATGCCATGCACCAGCGCATGGCTCAGGCGCTCGCCCACGGTCTTGGGGTGCTCGGTCGTGCCTCGCCATTCGAGCTTCTTGCTCTCGTCCTTGGCGCCACTCTTGGCGGTTTCGGCAATCTCGACCAGGCGCTCACCCGCATCGGGGCGGCGGTTGAGCACCACGTCTTCGACGCGCTCGCGCAGCACGGGTTCGAGGTCGTCGTAGACGCCCACCATGCCGGCGTTGACGATGCCCATGTCCATGCCCGCTTGAATCGCGTGGTACAGGAACACCGTGTGGATGGCCTCGCGCACCGGGTCGTTGCCCCGGAAACTGAACGATACGTTGGACACGCCGCCCGACACCTTGGCACCCGGCAGGTTCTGCTTGATCCAGCGCGTGGCGTTGATGAAATCCACCGCGTAGTTGTTGTGCTCTTCGATGCCCGTGGCAATGGCGAAGATGTTGGGGTCGAAGATGATGTCTTCGGGTGGGAAGTCCACCTCGTCCACGAGGATGCGGTAGGCGCGTTCGCAGATCTCGGTCTTGCGCTCGAAAGTGTCGGCCTGGCCCTTTTCGTCAAAGGCCATCACCACCGCCGCCGCGCCATAGCGCTTGACCAGACGCGCCTGGCGCTTGAATTCCTGAACGCCCTCCTTCATCGAGATGGAGTTGACGATGCCCTTGCCCTGCAGGCAGCGCAAACCGGCCTCGATGACCGTCCACTTGGAGCTGTCCACCATGATGGGCAGGCGCGCGATGTCGGGCTCGGAGGCCATCAGGTTCAGGAAACGCACCATGGCGGCCTGGCTGTCGAGCATGGCCTCGTCCATGTTGACGTCGATGACCTGGGCGCCGTTTTCCACCTGCTGGCGGGCCACGGCCAGGGCTTCCTCGAACTGGCCGTTGAGGATCATGCGCGCGAACGCCTTGGAGCCGGTGACGTTGGTGCGCTCGCCCACGTTGACGAAAAGCGCGTCCGCGCCGATGGTCACGGGCTCCAGGCCCGACAGCCTCATGGGGGGAAGGGAAATTTCAGACATGCGACTCACCTGTGCAAAAAACCGACAAACAGGTGAGCGTCGTTGCGGTTCGGGGGCACGGTCCAAGCCTGACGGCACATGCCGCTGCAACGCTCCTTGGACGAGCGCCTATTTTACCGGCGATTGCAGACCCTGCTCTCCCTGGGCCCACCAGCGGCGGATAGGACGACCGGGCATTGGTGCAAAATGCGTGCAACTTTTTGATACATTCTTGCGAGGTGTGCTCACACACGCAGCCCCGCAGCCTGTCTGGCGCCCTGGCCCTGCTCCGGACTTACCCCCACACGAGAATGACCATGCACGAAGACGATCGCGGCCGCACCGACACAGTGACAGTCGAGGACATGGCCGCTACCCCCACCCCGGGATTGCTGCGCCGCTTTTTGCGGCTGCTGACCTTCGTCGATTTGCCGATCAAGCAGAAGTTTCTGCTGCTGGCCATCGGCACCCTGTTCTGGTTTGGGTCGATGGCGGTCGTCACTGTGTTCGCGCTCACCGCCATCCAGTACAAGTACCACCTGGTGTCCGAGCAGATCATGCCGCACGACCTGGCGGCACGCGAGGTGCTGTCCCACCTGCAAAACATCGACCGCGACCTGCAGTTCATCGGCCCGACCGATACGGGCGCCGATCTGCTCGCCGTCCAGTCGATGCGCGACCACGTCAAGGCGATCCGCGCCGTCAATGCGCGCCTGAGCCTGCGCCAGACGGGATCGAGCGGCACGTTCATCGAGAACGTCGTGCGCTCGCTGGCCACCACCAGTCCGGCCGATCTGCAGTACCTGCAGGGCATCATGGCGGTGACCGACCGCGTCGATCGCGCCCTGGACAGCTACATCAATGCCAAGCGCAAACTGCCGCGCGCCATCGACCCCGATGCCATCGCCGCCGCCATTGACGACGCCAAGGAACAGGTGGCCAGGGGCGTGGCGCTGGCCACGGCACATTCCAAGAGCGTGGCAGAGGAATACGGCAGCATCAACGGGCAGATCTACCAGGTCATCCGCGAATCGGTCAACGCCATCCTGGCCGTGCTGCTGATCGCCTCGACGCTGCTGTTCTTCTTCGTGCGCTGGATCATCGTGGCCTTCCAGCGCCCCATCGCGACCATCATCCAGCAGATCGACTCGCTGAGCACCGGCGACATCAATCTGGCCAAAAAGGTCGCCATCAAGTCCCAGGACGAAATCGGCACCCTCTCGAAGAAGTTCAACAGCCTGGTGGACAGCGTCTACGGCATGACGATCTACAAGAAGGTGATCGAAGAAGACGCCTCGCTGGACGAGGTGTACCACCGCCTGGGGGACGTCTTCGAGAACGACCTGGGCATTCCCGAATACACCATCTATGACGTCAACGCGCAGAAGAAGGAAATGCGCGTAGCCCACCCGCCGCTGGTGGGAGACGCCCGCCTGCACTGCGACCTGGAGGTGCTGTCCGACTGCGGCCAGTGCCGCGCCGTCAAGACGGGGCACAAGGTGTCATCGTTCGAGTTTCCAGGAATCTGCCGCCGCTTCGTGCCGCAAGCCGGCGTGGGGCACATCTGCATTCCCCTGATGGCCGGTGGTCACACCGGGGGCGTGGTGCAGCTGCGCTTTGCCGCCGATGCCGACGGCGCCATGCAAGACGCTGCAGCGCCGCAAAAACTGTTCAACGCCGAGACGTACATCAACCAGTCGCTCTCGGTCATCGAGGCCAAACGCCTGATGCAGACCCTGCGCGAGTCGGCCATGGTGGACCCCATGACCGGGCTGTACAACCGGCGCTTTCTGCAGGAGCACACGGCCCAGATCATCAGCGGCGTGCTGCGGCGCAAGACGCAGATCGGCCTGCTGGTGTGCGACATCGACTACTTCAAGCAGGTCAACGACACGCACGGCCACGACGCGGGCGACCAGCTGCTGCGCGAAACCGCCATCGTGCTGAAGAGCGCGGTGCGCGAATCGGACATCGTCATCCGCTTCGGCGGCGAAGAGTTCCTGGTGCTGCTGATGGACGTGCAGTCCGGCGACGCCGTGGTGGTGGCCGAGAAGATCCGCCAGTCCATTGAAAAGCTGAAAGTGACGGTGGGCGAGAAGGTGCTGCAGAAGACCATCTCGATCGGCGTGGCCGAGTTCCCCGGCGACACCGACGGCTTCTGGCAGGCCATCAAGTACGCCGACGTGGCGCTCTACCGCGCCAAGGAAGGTGGACGCAACCAGTGCGTTCGCTTCGCACCCGACATGTGGCAACACGGAGACTTCTGACAACCCCCTGTGGCGCTACGCGCCTTCCCCCCGCTCTCGCATCGCTACGCGATGCGGGCAGGGGGACGCCACCAGCGCGGCGGGGCGGCCCTTGCGCGGTGGCCGCTGGTTTGGGCCGCGCCCATTGCGCAGGCAGCGGGCGGCACCCGGCGCAGACTTACGCTGCCGAGGCAGGCAGGCCGAACACGCGGTCGAAGCCCCAGTTGAAGGCGAAGGTGTAGCAGAGGAAAAACACCACCAGGCCCAGGTCCATCACCAGGGCCTGCCACAGGCTGACGTCGAACCACCAGGCGAACAGCGGCACCAGCGTGAACACCAGCCCGCCCTCGAAGCCCACCGCATGGGCGATGCGGCGGCGCAGGCTGCGGCCGCGCACGGCCTGGCGGGCCTCCCAGCGCTCGAACAGGGTGTTGAAAATCACATTCCAGGCCACCGCGATGGCCGATGACGCCACCGCCATCACCCCCGCATGGGCGGTGCCCTGGTTCGAGAACTGCGCCAGCCCCAGCGTGGCCACGGCGATGGCGATCAGCTCGTAGATGGAGACATAGACCACGCGGCGACGCACGCCGTGCAGGCCAGGAATAAGGGGCGGAGAATGCATTGCGCTGAATTTAATGCCATTGAACTGATAATTGAAGTCAGCTTATTTCAGTTTTATTGACAAATGGCCTTCAGCTCCGACAGCGTGCACCTGTTCCTGGCCGTGCTCGACCACGGTTCGTTCTCGGCGGCGGCCCGGGCGCTGGGGCGCATGCCCTCGGCCGTGAGCATGGCCATGGGCCACCTGGAGGCCGAGCTGGACATGCTGCTGTTCGACCGCAGCGGGCGCGAGCCCCGGCCCACGGCAGCGGCGCGTGCGCTCGAACCGCAGGCACGGCTGCTGGCGGCGCAGTTGCAGCAGCTCAATGCCCAGGCCCTGTCCCTTACGCAGGGTCTGGAGGAGCGGCTCACGCTGGCCATTGCCCCCGAACTGCTGGCCGCACGCTGGAGCGCGCCGCTGGCCGCGCTGGCGCACGAGTTTCCGCTGCTGCAGGTGGAGGTGCTGGCCGCGCCACAGGCCGACGCGCTGGCCCTGCTGCACGCCGGGCGCGCGCAGCTGGCGCTGGTGTTCGAGCGCCCGAGCATCGACGGCCGCGAGGGTTTTCAGGAAGTGGGCGACGAGACCCTGGTGGCCGTGATGGCGCCCTCCCACCCCGTGCTGGAGGCCGCGCGCAGCGCTGCCATGGCGCGTGGCGACCCGCCCGCTGCCGCCCGCCTGCGCGAGGAGCACCTGACCACGACCCGTCAGATCGTGGTCGCAGGGCGTGACCTGGCGCACCGCGACCCACGCTTTGAATTTGCGCGCCACAACTGGCGCACCGACAACCACGTCGCCGCGCTTGGCCTGATCGAGGCCGGGCTGGGCTGGGGCTGGCAGCCGCGCGCGCTGGTGGCCGCGCACATCGCCGCCGGCACCCTGGTGGAGATGCCGTTCGAGAACCTCAGCAACGGCGCACGGCTGTGGGTCGATCTGGTCTGGTCGAAGGAGCGCCCGCTGGGGCTGGGCGCACGGCGCTTTGTGGCACTGATGGGCGCGGCTGCAAAAAATTAAGCCAAATCAGCCTCCAGCGCTCTATTCATAAGCGCCAGCAGCTATGAAAACAATAGCCATCGAATGACTGCTTGTGGTCCGGCGACAGCCATGACGGCAATTCCCGCTGCACGGCGGGGCTGTCCACCGCGTTACAGGGGGCACCGCGCCGGGCGCAGTAGCATGGGCCACCGCTGACACTTGCAGCCTGTCCCCCGCCGTTTCCAGGAGATCCCCCATGCTGAATTTCGAGTTCTACAACCCCACCCGCATCGTTTTTGGAAAAGACAAGGTGGCCGAGCTGGCGCGGCTGGTGCCGCCCGATGCGCGCGTGCTGGTGCTGTATGGCGGCGCCAGCGCCCGCAAGACGGGCACGCTCGACGAGGTGAAGGCGGCCCTGGGGGCGCGCACCGTGACCGAGTTTGCCGGCATCGAACCCAACCCCACCTACGAAACCCTGATGCGTGCCGTGGAGCAGGTGCGCGCCGAAAAGATTGATTTTCTGCTGGCCGTGGGCGGCGGTTCGGTCATCGACGGCACCAAGTTCGTGGCGGCAGCCGCCTGCTTTGACGGTGAACCCTGGGACATCCTGCTCAAGCGTGGCAGCAACGTGCAGCGCGCCCTGCCCATGGGCACCGTGCTCACGCTGCCCGCCACCGGCTCGGAGATGAACAACGGCGGCGTGGTCACGCGCAAGGCCACGCAGGCCAAGCTGGCGTTTTCCAGCAGCCACTGCTTTCCGCAGTTCTCGGTGCTCGACCCGACCAAGACCTACACCCTGCCGCGCGAGCAGATCGCCAACGGCATCGCCGATGCCTTCGTGCACACCATGGAGCAGTACCTCACCTACCCGGTACAGGCGCTGGCGCAAGACCGCTTTGCCGAAGGCCTGCTGCAAACCCTGATCGAGATCGCTCCCGGCGCACTGGCCGAAACGCCCGACTATGACAACCGCGCCAACCTGATGTGGACGGCCACGCTGGCGCTCAACGGCCTGATCGGTGCCGGGGTGCCGCAGGACTGGGCCACGCACATGATCGGCCACGAACTCACCGCCCTGTATGGCATCGACCATGCGCGCACACTGGCCATCGTGCTGCCCTCGCTGATGGATTCGCAGCGCGAAACCAAGCGCGAGAAACTGCTGCAATACGCCGCACGCGTATGGCACATCACCGAAGGCAGCGACGACCAGCGCATCGACGCGGCCATCGCGCGCACGCGCAGCTTTTTCGAGGGCCTGGGCATTCCCACCCGCCTGTCGGGCCACGGCCTGGGGCGCGAGGCGGTGGACGCCGTGGTGGCGCAGCTCACCGCGCACGGCATGCTCAAGCTGGGCGAGCGCCGCAGCATCACGCCCGACGTCAGCCGCGCCATTCTCGAAGCCGCGCTGTAAAGCGCTACTTCAAGCAGACCAGCCGAACCTGCTTGAGGTCGGTGAAGCCCTGCAGGGCTTTCTCGACCCCGTCCATCATCAGCGTGCGCAGGCCCTCGTTCATGCAGGCAGCCAGCAGGTCGGCGACGCGCGAGCGCGCCTGGATGTGGCGCTTGATTTCGTCGTCGGCCACCAGCAGCTCGTGCAGTCCGACGCGGCCCTTGTAGCCGCTGCCCTGGCATTTGTCGCAACCCACGGGGCGGTACAGGCGCAGCTGGCCCTGCGCGTCACCGAAGCGTTCGCGCCAGCCCTGCAGCACGGCCTGCCGCTGGCCCTCAGGGTCTTGCAGCCAAGCGGTGGTGTGGTGCAGCGGCAGGGTGTAGTCGTCCAGGCACTGCTGCAGTTCGTCGGCACCGGGCACATAGGCCTCGCGGCAAGCGCACAGCTTCTTGGCCAGGCGCTGCGCGAGCACGCCGAGCAGGGCGTCGGCGAAGTTGAACGGGTCCATGCCCATGTCGAGCAGGCGCACGATGGATTCGGGCGCCGAGTTGGTGTGCAGCGTCGAGAGCACCAGGTGGCCGGTGAGCGAGGCCTCGATGCCCATGCTCACGGTTTCGAGGTCGCGCGACTCGCCCACCATGATGATGTCCGGGTCCAGGCGCAGGAAGGCGCGCATCACCGTGGCGAAGTTGATGCCGGCCTTCTTGTTGACCTGCACCTGGCGCAGGCCCTTCTGGGTGATTTCCACCGGGTCCTCGGCAGTCCAGATCTTGGTGTCGGGCGTGTTGAGCTGGCGCAGGATGGAGTGCAGCGTGGTCGTCTTGCCCGAGCCCGTGGGGCCGCAGACGTAGAACAGGCCGTAGGGCTTGGAGATGGTGGGCAGCAGCCGGCGCAGGTTGTGCTCGCTCAGGCCGAGCTGCTCCAGCGGCAGCGGCTCGCCGCCCTTAAGCAGGCGCAGCACCACGTCCTCGACGCCACCCACCGAGGCCACGGTGGCGACGCGCAGCTCGATGTCGAGCGGGCCGAAGCGGCGGAACTGGATCTTGCCGTCCTGCGGCTTGCGGCGCTCGGAGATGTCGAGGTCGCACATGATCTTGATGCGCGTGACCAGCGGCGCGCGATAGGCCGCAGGGATCTCGATGTAGGGCTGCAGGCTGCCATCGATGCGAAAGCGGATGGCGGTCTTGCCCTTGCCCGGCTGGGGCTCGATGTGGATGTCCGAGGCGCCCTGCTGGTAGGCATCGACCACGATCTTGTTGACCAGCTTGACGAGTTCGTTGTCGGCCGCAGCCGACACCAGCGACGCCTCGTTGGTGTCCTCTTCCGGCAGGGCGGTTTCGGCCATGTCGGCCAGCATCCGGTCCACGCTGGCTTCCTCCATGCGGCCGTAGATCTGGTCCAGCGTCTGCAGAAAATCCTGTTGTGTGGTGACCTGGTACTCGATCTTGCTGGCGCGCGGGAACACATGGCGCACCATGCGCGAGGCCAGCACAGCTTCAGGATCGAGGCACATCACCTGCAGGCCGATGGGGGTGTCTTCCAGCGGCAACCATCCCTGGGCCTGCAAGAACTCGCGCTTGAGCCCACCATGCAGCGCCTCGATGCGCAGCCGATCGGGTTCAAAGCCGGTGTAGGGCACGCCAAAAAAGGCCGCCAGGCTGGCACCCAGGTCGGCCGTGCGCAGGCCGTGCTGCAGCAGCAACTCTTCGCCGGAGCGTCCGGCTTCGCGCGCCTGCGTCAGGCAGAGCGCCAGCGTGGGCAGATCGAGCAGGCCCTGGTCCACCAGCCACTGGTAGCGCGCACCGCCGGGCAGGTGCGGCGCGGGCGTGGCAGCAGGCGCCTCTGCGGGCGGTACCTGCAGCGGCTGGCGGTGGTGCTTGAAGGCAATCGCCAGGGTCTGGCAGAGCTCATGCACGCCCAGCTCGGCCAGCACGCCAAAGGGTTCGTTGCTGGCGGTGTTGATGAGTTGCAGCACACCATAGAGCGTGTCACCGTGCAGCACCGGCGCGGTGAGCAGCTGGCGCGTGCGGTAGCCCGAGCGCTGATCCACTTCCTTCTGGAACCTCAGTCCCGGTGCGATGGCCTGCAGCGCGGCGGCATCGTGCGCATCGGCCACGTTGACCATCTTGCGCTGCAATGCCACATACCCGGCCACGCTCGATGCCTTGATGGGCAGGCGCAGGTTGCACAGGGTCTTGAGCCCCGTCTTGAAGCGCGAGACGATGTGGCTGCCATCGTCGGCCACGGTGTAGAGCGTCATCCGGTCGGCCTGGAACAGGGCACAGATGTCCTGCTCCAGATCCACCATGATCTGCTCCACGCGGTCGGTGTTGTGAATGCGGTTGCTCAGGGATTGCAGGTCACGAAAAAAAGGGCCCTCCTCCAGGCCGGGGTGCGGGGTGCTTTGCATGGGATCGGGCCTTGATGCTGCGACGACAGAAATGGTGACTCCAATGTATCCCTTTCTGCTTGATCCAGGACAGAGGGTGCGACCCGCACACGGCTCCCTCGTTGTCGTCTGCGGGGCGTTCTGCTAAGGTGCCCTTTCGCCCGTGAACGCCTCCGTGCCATGTCCGCGCGTTCACGCTTTGCGCACCCTGCTAGCCTGCGCGCCCGCCACCCGAGGAGAAGCCATGTACCAACGAATTCTTGTGCCGGTCGACGGCAGCAACACCGCGCAGCGGGGGCTGGCCGAGGCCATCCGGCTGGCCCGCCTGACCGGGGGGCAGTTGCGCCTGCTGCACCGGGTGGATGCCCTGTCGATGACCTCCGCGATGGGTGCCTATGCCCCCTTCAGCAGCGATGTACTGGCACAGATGCACACCGATGGCGAAAACCTTCTGGCCCAGGCGCGTGAGCAGGCCATTGCCGAGGGCGTGGCCGCCGACACGGTGCTCGATGATGGCGTGCACAGCCGCCTGGCCGACTGGGTGGTGGAGGAAGTGCGCGCCTGGCCGGCGGACGTGGTGGTGCTGGGCACGCACGGACGGCGCGGCGTAGGTCGCATGCTGCTGGGCAGCGACGCCGAGCAGGTGCTGCGCATCTGCCCGGTACCGGTGTTGCTGGTGCGCGGCCAGGACACCGAATAAGCCTGGAGCGCTCAGTCTGCGCGCGTTCCGATGGAGCTGCGGGCGGCTGAACGGCCCTCAGGGCAGTGCAGTCGCGCCTTCCATCCGAATCTGCATTCTCAATGGTGGTGGCCGTGGTCGCCATGCACATGGCGGTGCGCAATTTCTTCGGCCGAGGCGGCGCGCACGGCCATCACCTTGCAGGAAAACCGCAGCGCCTGGCCGGCCAGCGGGTGGTTGCCGTCGAGGTGCACCTCGGGGCCCTTGATCTTGACCACGTTGAACACCTGAGGCTGGCCGTCATTGCCCACGCCCTGCAGCTGGCCGCCCACCTTCACACCGGGCGGAAACTCGCTCTTGGGGATGGTGCGCACCAGCGACTCATCGCGCGCGCCAAAGGCGTCTTCCACGGCAAGGTCGAGCGCGGTGGTGAACCCTGCGGCCCGGCCTTCCAGCGCGGCCTCCACCTTCGGGAAGATGTTCTCATATCCGCCGTGCAGATAGGACAGATGGCCCGCGTCCAGCGGTTTGCCCTGCGGCGTGGTCACCGTGTAGCTGAGGGTGACGGCGGTGTCTTTGCTGATGTTCATGCGGCGTTCTCCGGATGGCAAAACCCGTCATTGTGACGCCTGCAACGCATTCCCGATCCTACGGGGCCGGCAGCTCATCGATGGACTGCCCGGGGTAACGCGCAAAGCGCCGCGCCTGGCTGCCATGCACGGGGTCGGCCTCCTTCCAGGGCCAGCCACCGAACTGCGTGCGGCGGTAGTCCTGCATAGCCTGCATGATTTCCTGCTGGGTATTCATCACGAACGGGCCGTATTGCGCCACGGGCTCGCCGATGGGCTGGCCCTGCAGCAGCAGGCATTCCACCACCGTGCCGCCCGTGTTGACCAGCTCCCAGTCCTGCCCGGCCACCAGTTCGAGCGCGGCATGGCCGGCAAGTGCCTGCGGCCCCACGGCCAGGCCGTCGCCCCCAAAGTAATACAGCATGCGCCGTGTGCCCTGCCCTTGGGCGGCCGGCAGCACCCAGCGCGCGCCGGGCGCCAGATGCAGCGTCCAGATGGCCACATCGCTGCCGGGCTGCGCCGCCCAGGATTCTGGTGGCGGGCTCAGGGGTGCGGCAGCGCCGGGCAAGGCGCCGGCCACCACGGTGACGGAGGTCAGACGCCCGGCGGCATCGCGGTGCTGCAGGCGCGGAATGCGCTCGTTCCACAGCATCGTGAAGTGCGGCGCCACCATCTTGTGGCGCGCGGGCAGGTTCAGCCAGATCTGGAAGAGTTCCAGCGGGTTGGGCCCGGTGGCGTTGAGCAGCGGGAACATCTCGGAATGCTGGATGCCCCGGCCCGCCGTGACCCACTGCACATCGCCGCCGCCAAAGCGCGCGGCCGCGCCGAGCGAGTCAGCATGGTCGATGAGCCCCTTGCGCACCAACGTCACCGTCTCGAAGCCCCGGTGCGGGTGACCGGGAAAACCCGGCACCGTCTCGCCGTGGTACATGCTCCAGCCGTCCTTCCGACTGAAGTCGCTACCCATCTGGCGCCCTTCCAGCGAAACGGCGGGCGCGAAGGCGCCGTTTCCTGCGGGGTAGGCATCGTCGTGGTGGGCGCAGAACAGGAACGGATCCAGCGTGGGCCACAGCGGGCCGAGGGGCTGGGTGTGCAGGACGGGCGAGGGGGTGGTCATGGCAAATCTCCTTCAGGTATTGGAACGCCTGAACCCGTGCAAGAAAAGCCCTCGGCGGTGCAACACTGCGTTCCAACGGTGTGCTTGAACCCGCCCCGCATCATGCGGTGCTGGCGACCACCTATTCGATGGCGCCCTCGGCCATGTCGGCCGCGATCAGCCTGAACTGCTCCAGCGCCGCCTGCAGGTCTTCCACAATCTCCAGGGCAATCACACCCGGTGCGGGCAGGTTGTCGCTGTCGGCCAATGAGTCGTCCTTGAGCCAGAAGATGTCAAGGCTGGTCTTGTCCCGCGCCACCAGTTCGTCGTAGCTGTATGCGCGCCAGCGGCCATCAGGTGTTTCTGGCGACCAGGTGGCCTGGCGCTGGTGCCTGTTGCCCACCTGGTACAGCGCCACAAACTCGTCCAGGTCGGCCCGGGTGAGCGGGTTGGTCTTGAGCGTGAAATGCTTGTTGGTGCGCAGGTCGTAAATCCACAGCTGTTTCGTCCACGGCGTTTCGCTGGCGCCCTTCTTCTCGAAGAACAGCACATTGGCCTTGACACCCTGGGCGTAAAACAAGCCTGTGGGCAGGCGCAGCAGCGTGTGCACATCGCACTCGTGCAGCAGCTTCTTGCGGATAGTTTCTCCCGCGCCGCCTTCGAACAGCACGTTGTCGGGCAGCACCACCGCCGCACGGCCGTGCGTGGTGAGCAGCGTCTTGATGTGCTGCACAAAGTTGAGCTGCTTGTTGCTGGTGGTAGCCCAGAAGTCGTCGCGCTCGATGGTGTCTTTTTCGGTGCTGGTGCGGCCGTCTTCACCCACGATGACGGTGCTGCTCTTCTTGCCAAAGGGCGGGTTGGCCAGCACCACCTCATAGCGCTCGCCGGGGTCAGCGGCCAGTGCATCGCCCACCACCACGGGCACGGATTTTTCAGAGCCAATGCCGTGCAGCATCATGTTCATCGCACACACGCGGGCCGTGGCCTGCACCAGCTCGTAACCGGTAAAGGCCGTTTCCTTCAGGTGCCTGAGCTGCTCGCGCGTCAGGCTCTTGTGGTGGCTGGTGATGTAGTTGTGCGCGGTAAACAGAAATCCGCCCGTGCCACAGGCCGGGTCACAAATGCGCTCGGCCGGCAGTGGGGCGATGCAGTCCACCATGGCCTGAATGAGTGCCCGGGGCGTGAAGTACTGGCCTGCACCGCTCTTGGTGTCTTGCGCGTTTTTCTCCAGCAAGCCCTCATACGCGTCGCCTTTCACGTCGGCACCCAGAATCGTCCAGGTCTCTGCGCCGATCAGGTCCACGATCACGCGGCGCAGCTTGGCCGGGTCTTGAAACTTGTTTTGTGCCTTGCCGAAGATCAGGCCCAGCGTGCCTTTCTCTTGCCCCAGCTTCTCCAGCGCATGGCGGTAATGGTCAAACAGCTCATCGCCGTCCTGGGCCAGCAGCGTGGGCCAAGCATAGGCTGCGGGCACGATGCTTGGCTGATTGTAGGGTGGTTGCGCGCGCTCGTCGGCCATCTTCAGGAACAGCAGGTAGGTGAGCTGCTCCACATAGTCGCCATAGCTCATGCCGTCGTCGCGCAGCACGTTGCAGTAGTTCCAGAGCTTCTGGACGAGGGAGTGGGTGGTGGTGTTCATGGGTGGACGGTGTGGCGTTTGCGATATGCAAATTGCAGATGGGGACCGGGACTCATGCGGCTAAGTTCAACGCTTTGTTTAGTCTTTGTTGAAAAAGGCGTTTAGCCAAGGCAAAACAAAGTCTAAGTCGTTGAATTTGAATGATTTTCTTTTTTTAGCCAGTCAAAAGGTCTTGTTAGGCAGACCTAATCATTGCTTTTCTGGTGCCATCAAAACCCATTTGGAAGCCTGCCGGGTTCCAACGTTTTTAATGCGCTTTCCCGACAAGGAAGTCAGCAAGTTATGCACCCTGGCGGCCTTTTGCTCAGAACTCAGCACCTCGGGCAACTTGTTCAGCAATAGCTTGTTGATATCTTCCCGTGACACGGGTTGATGATCGCGCACCAAATCCACAATCAGATCGCGGTAGCAACGGTTGAGGTCTGCGGTGCTCATAGCACTCATCAATTTTCCCCAGCAACCGTGCGGTAGGCTTGGTCTGGCCGATTGCGAACGTCGGGAAATTTCAGTTCCAGCACACCCTCACGCACCATGGCCGTCAAAAAGCGCGACTGCAGCTTGTCGGCATCGCGGTCCACCAGCGCCGCCAATTCCGACGTAGCCAACCAGCGCTCTTCACAAAGCCGCCGAATGACGCCTTTGAGTTGATCCACCGGCAGCTTCTTGTTCTTGCGCGCGGGCTCAGCAATGGGCAACAACCGTTGAATCTCGGGCGACAGCCCGGCCAAACGGTCCCATTGGGGGGAGTTTGGTTGCAATTGGGGGGAGTCCCCGGCCAATTGGGGGGTGCTTTGGGGGGAGTCCTCAGCCAAATGAGGGGAGGCCTCGCAGGATTGGGGGGAGTCCTCAGCCACGCGGTAGCTGGCCCAGCGCCGCTGGTTCTGCTGGGTCAGCAGGCCATCGCGCACCAGGCTTTGCAGCACGCTGGTGATGTCTTTGGAGTGTTCGCCCGTGATTTCCTGCATGCGACTGTTGGTCACGCTGCCTTCTACTTGGGCTGTCACCACCGCCTGCACCGCCGTCTTGTCCAGCTTGGCAAAACGCTCGCCAAAGCGCTGCCGCAATGCCTGCTCTACCTCTGCAGGAATCAGGCTGACCATGGGCAGCACCAGCTTCACGCGGTCGGGCTGCAAAGACTCTTCCAGCCGGGGCGAACGCCAATGCTGCGATCGCCACCCGGCGCGAATCTTGTCCATGCCCGAGCCCGCCTTGTCGCCACCGCCCATGAGCTGGAACATCAACTGCAAACTTTTGTTGCGACACTCGCTCACGCCGCCTTGCAACAACTGCACCCGCGATACCAGCAGCGAGCCGGGGTTGGACAGCTCGATCCGATCCGGGTAGCGCTCGATCACGACGCCGCCCTGCCCACGATGGTCCGCATGCACCAGCGCGTTGACCACCGCCTCGCGCAGCGCCTCGTGCACGGCAGAGTCGTCCTTGCGGTACAGCTCGCGGTCCAACTGAAACGGCATTTTCAGGTCGCCCGACAGGCGTTGCATCACCCGCAGATAAAACTGGAACAAGTTGTTTTCCCAGGTGCCATCGGGTACCACGCGGTCGGTCCAGCGCACGGCGGGGTCGTCGGACAGGCGCTCGCGGTAGTCCACATGAAAGCCCGGCAGCGCATCGCGCAAAGCTTCAAACCGGCCAAACATGAGCAGGCCCGCCACGGTAGCGCCCTCCAAACCCGTGGCACGGTCACGGCGCAGGGCGCTTAGCTTGGTGAGCAGGGGCGCATCGTCCAGCAGCAGCCACGGATGGTCTGGCGCACGGGAGGCAAAGCGGTTGCGGTATTGCCGAACAGTCTCTGGGTCAAAGTCTGGCTGGCCAAAGTGCTCCACGATCTGCGAGTCGGCAGGTGTGTCGGACTGGTCCGCCAGCATGCGGCGCACCTCGTCGTCCGAACAGCGGTAGTCGCCCTCGTCCGCACGCCGGTAGGTGCCCGTCATCGGGTTTGGCCCCACAAACACCGGGCGCTGCAGCCGCGAGGCACGCGGCACGTTCACCACCACAAACTGGCGGCCCTCGTCTTCCACCGTGCGCACATCGTCATCGCGCAGCAGATTGGCGCTGACCTTATGCCGGTCATTCAACTGGCCCCACAGCACCGTGCGCAACTGCGCGGCATCGGGCACGCCCTCCCACACCAGCCCAGTGGGCTTTTCGGCCACACCCAGCACAATGGTGCCGCCCTGGGTGTTGGCCATGGCGGAATAAGACTCCCAAAAACTGCCGGGCATGCCACCACGCGCCGACTTGAATTCGGTGTCGATGCCTTCGGTGCTGGACTGCAGGGCGGAGAAGAGGTCAAGCTGGCGCATCAGGGTTGAATTGCACTTTTTGATTTATCGAGTTGAGTTAGCTTTGCCTCCAGAGCCGCCACAAGCCCATCAAACGACCCCCTTTTGTGACCGTTCAAAGCCTTTGTAGGGCTTGCCGCGATTAATTCAGCGATATCTGACTTAATCTGCATCTCCACTCTGGCAGACCAAACTTTTCCTTGGTGCTCGAAAGCAGCTTTGAGCCGGTCTGACCACTTACGCTTACCTTTGAATTTTGGCGATGCTAGCGAAGCGCCATATTTATTCTTCAAAAAGTCCGCGTACAGCGATTCATCCAGCATGTCTTCAAACTCAGATTCATCAAGGCCAGCGCAAATCACGTGAGTGACGTCGGCCGGCAAAATTAGTCCGTCAGCCTTTGCCTTGTCATAAGCTTGCAAGCCAGCCTTATCGTGATCAAGCAGGACATGGCAGGTGCATAGCGTTTCACGAAGTTGACTAAGCTTGTAGCTGAGATTGGTACCACCACCAAGTGAATCGATAGCGATGAAACCAGTATTCAAAGAGGTTCCAATGTTTTTTGAAGCATGTGGCAAAAGTGCCATGAGCGCTAGTCGATCATCCTCGCCTTCAACAACCAACGCTACTTCTGCGTTCCGCAAATTGTCAGATGCACGGACGCCTAGTATTTCGCGAAGTTCGGCAACATTCTTTGCGGGACTTGCCCGCTTTTTGTTAACAACAATGTTTGACTTCAAGTTTGTGCGATCCACGAACAACGGGCAATGCGTGGTCAAAATTACTTGGTGTTGGGTACTCAAATCGTCTAGGACACCTCGCAACTGGTGTATGGCCCTTGGATGTAAATGCGATTCCGGCTCCTCAATGGCAAGAACCAGTTGCCTGTTCGAACTCCCGGAATGAGAAGCATATTTCATAAGACTCAATGCGGCAAGGCTTTGAACACCATCGCCCTTCTTATCCAAGGGTGTAGCCGTTCCGTCGTCAATTACGATCTCGCTAGACCGGCGCAATGCCCGATATCGAGCATCAGCAGATATTTCTACCGCTACATTTTTTACGTTGGGCAAAAACTCTTGAAGCGTCAGTTTGATGCTTGCCCCAATCGCCGCGAGAACAGGGCGTTGCAGTTCAGCGACTGCCGCCATTGCAGCTTGGTAAGCCGGTTGCGCCTCGACTAGAGCCAACTCTCGATCAACAAGGTCGTTCACGATTTGAACAGCAGCACTGGCGGTTCTAACCGCCGGTATGTATGCGATGTGAATATGCCTCGCGACGAACCTGGCAACAGCCTGCGCTTTCTTTGTCAACGCTGGGCCACCTTTGCCAGGTTTTGTGACGATGAGTTTCGACACCTCAGGGCCAAATCTAAGTTGAATTGGGAGGGTCCCGTTGAGCGAACTCTTAACTTCATTACGAAACTCTTCAACCTCCGCTGGCGTAAGCCTAAATTCAAGGTCAAAGACAGTCTCCCCTTCTGTGGTCTTCCCTTGCAAGGAAACGGGGAAATCACGCGTCCAGTCGTAAATTTCCTTTGCCCTAGCAACAGATGCAATCCTGCCATTACTCAGTCGCACACCCCCAAGTGAGCCGAGAAACTGCAATGACGACACCAATGCCCGCAATATGTTTGATTTACCTTCGTTATTTGGTCCAATCAATACCGTAGGTCGTCGAATTGGAAGCTTGTAGGCACTCGTAACGCTGCGAAAATTTGACACTGAAAAGGAAACCAGCTCCATAAATATCTCCTATTAGTTCTCAAAATACTGATGAATAGCTGGTAAACGCTTTAGCTAACGTGGCCTGCCTCAACGTTTGTGCGCGCTGGAGGTTGGCGTCCACCTCGGCTTCGACTTCTCGGAGGATGGACAGGTGGCGGTCGACTTCGGCGACGATTCGGGCTTGCTCTCGTATTGGGGGAAGAGCGATTGGTAGAGGTAACAGGTCTTTTTGGTAAACAGCTGCAACGCTGGTTGTAGCCTTTTTGACTTTCTCCATTCGCTGTCGAAAATCAGGTGCACACATCTGATAGCCCAAAAAGACAGACGAGACGCCGCTGCACGTTCGAATTCGCATTAGGTTGTTGTTAAACACGGTGCCTATCGGCACTGAGCGGACAATCCCGACCTTGCCAACCAGCTCCAAGCTGTTTCGGGTATTGAAGAGCAAATCACCATTTGCAAGCTCGTACCGCGCGACCTCCTCTTGGCTTGCATCAACATAGACGAGTTCATCGGTTTGCACATCACCATCCATGGAGACGTTATTCATCTTCACGTAACGCACTCCGACAGGTTCTGCACGTTGTTGTTCTCGCCCCCTGTCTAATCCAAGCTGTGTTTCTTCTGCGACAACGTCCAGGGAACACCAAGTCCATCCTTCGAGAGCATCCGGCAACTCTTGGGGGGCATGACTAAGCGGCTCTTTGTACTTTCCCTTGCCGTTCCAAGTCGCCCGCCGCTCTTCAAGAATTCGTTGCAAAAGTTGTTCGCCGGTCTCGTAGGTGCGGCCTTCGCGGCGGGCCAAGGTGGCTTCGGTTTCTACGAGGCGGCCTTCGACGGCGGCTTTGAGGACGGAGGCTTTGTAGCGTTTGAGGTTGGCTTTGACGCGCTGGAGGTTGGCGACGGCTTCGTCGAGGCGGGAGAACTGCTTTTCGAGTTCGGCGACGATTTCGCGCTGCTTCTCCAATGGAGGCAATGGCAAAGTGAGCGACTCAATGTCGCCACGCCGCAGATTGTTGATGTTGACGCCAAGTGCCTTCTTGCCGACTTGCTTCCAATAGCTGGGCGATTGCAAAAACGCGGCCAGGTAGCGAGACTCGATGTTTGCCTTTGGGCGGATGGCTGCGCAAAACGCACCGAATGAGCCAGGCCAGTCTGAGTGAAGAAGCCCAGACTTACCGACCAAGTGTTTGCTGCCACTGGAGGTAGCGACAACAATGTCACCCGCACGCAAGCGCTGATTTGCAGACACATTGCTGTTCGGCACAAACACCAAGTCCGATTCGAGGACGAGCCGTGATTCTTGAATGTTGGTAGCGCGCAAGACGGGGATGTAGCCTTCTTGAGGTCTATCCGTTGCGTGCTTTTTTGAATATGTGACGCCGCGAATCAACTCGGAAACGTCACTGACAAGAACCTGTGGCCAACAAGCGGCGGTTTGCTCAATGACCTCACTCACGCCGCCAACTCCCGATTCAGTTCCTCAATCACCTTGGGCAGTTCCGCGCCAAAGAGCTGGTGCACTTTGCCCAGGCCGCCTTGGGCGTTGAAGGGGGCGTATTCAAAGTCGTCTATCTCAATGCCAAGGTTGGCGGCGATGTGGTCGCGGATCATTTCTAGCCAGTGTTGTTGTTCTGGGGTGAACGAGGTGTTGTCGGTCTGCTGGTGCTGGGCCAGCCAGGCTTTGAAGTTGGCCTGCACGCGCTCGGGGAAGGGCACCAGCTCGTTGGTCTGCTGCATGGCAAAGCGCACCAGGCTGACCAGATCGGTGAGCAGGCGGCGCTGCGTGGCGCCTTTGACCTTGTCTTTGCGCAGGGTGGCGTAGGCCTGCCACAGGGCGCCTTCGTCGATGTTCAGCGGCGGGGCATGCAGCGCGTCGGCCAAGGCTTGCACGTCTTCAAACTTGAGCGGCGCACGCGTGGGGCGGCTGTACAGAATTTGCAGGGCGGTGATTTCGTCTTTGTGCTGGGTGATGAAGTCTTCAAAGCTTTGCACCAGCGCGGTGGCGCGGTCGCTGCCTTCGCTAAAACCAGCATGCAGCAGGCTGTCTTGGGTGACCACGTCGATCACCAGGTCTGCCTTTTGCTTCATTTTTAATAGCTGCTCACGCAATGTTGGCGAGGCAAAGGGCTTGGTTACGTCTCTTAGGCGCTGGTCAGCCTCGGCGGGCGGCATGTCTTGGGTGGCGTCGATGGCGAGTGCGTCCACAATGCCGCGCGCCAGGTCGCGCAGGGTTTTGCCGCCACTCAGCTCCACCACCTTGGCCCGATCGGCATCGCTGGCGTCTTTGTCCAGCCGGGCCAGGCGGGCGGCGATGCTGCTCAGCACCTCGTCTTCCACGTTGCCCAGGCTCACGGCTTGCAGCAGTTTGTCCAGGGGCACGCTTTTCTTGGCGTCCATGGGGCGGCTATCGGTTTTGTCGCGCTCGCACACGCCTACACAGTCGACGATGACGAAGTGGTCTTTTTTGATGTGTTCGCCGGGGTTGACGGCGGCCAGGTCCGTGGGGTTGCACACGCGCACGCCACGGCCTTTCATCTGCTCGAAGAAGCTGCGGCTTTTTACGCTGCGCATGAAGACGACGATTTCCACCGGCTTGATGTCGGTGCCGGTGGCGATCATGTCCACCGTGACCGCCACGCGGGGGTAGTAGCTGGTCCGGAAGTCTTTGATGAGCTGCTCGGGGCTGGTGCCGCCGCCCTGGGCGCTGCGGTAGGTGATCTTTTGCGCAAACTCGTTGCCGCGGCCAAACTCTTCGCGCAATATTTCCACAATCTTTTCGGCGTGGTTGTCGTCTTTGGCAAAGATCAGGGTCTTGGGCAGCTCGGTGCGGGCGGGGAACATGTCGGCCTGCCAGCGGTCGCGCAGGGTGCGGACCACGGTGCGGATTTGGTCGGGCGTTTGCACGGCGCGGTCCAGCTCTTCGGGCTGGTATTCAAAGTCGTCGTCCAGCTGCCAGGCGGTTTTGCGGCGGGTGGCTTTGTCTTGCGTTTCCAGCCAGAAGCCTTTGTCCACCTTGGCGCCCTGCTCGCTCACCTCGGTTTTGATGCGGTAGACGTCGTAGTTGACGTTTACGCCATCGGCCACGGCCTGGGCGTGGCCGTATTCCATGACGAGGTTTTGGTTGAAGAAGCCGAAGGTTTGTTTGTTGGGCGTGGCGGTCAGGCCAATCAGATACGCGTCAAAGTACTCCAGCACCTGGCGCCACAGGTTGTAGATGCTGCGGTGGGCCTCGTCGGTGACCACAATGTCAAAGCTCTCGATGGGGATGGCCGGGTTGTAGCCAATGGGCTCGGGGTCTTTGAACAGGGTCTCGATCTTTTCGGTGGATTCTTCGTCGGCCTCATCGGCCAGCTCGCGCCCTTTGAGCATGCTGAACATGCGCTGGATGGTGCAGATGACCACGCGGGCGCTGGTGTCGAGCTGGTTGCCCTGCAGGTGCTGGACGATGTATTCCTCACCAAACTTGTAGTTGTTGTAGGGGCTGGCGTAGGCGTCAAACTCTTTCTTGGTCTGGCGGGCCAGGTTGCCCCGGTCCACCAGAAACAGCACCCGGCGCGCGCCGCCGAACTTGATCAGGCGGTAGATGAAGCCGATGCTGGTGAAGGTCTTGCCGCTGCCGGTGGCCATCTGGATCAGGGCCTTGGGTTTGTTGGCGGCTAGGCTTTTCTCTAAATTGGTGATGGCGCTGATTTGGGCGGGCCACAGGGAGTAGTGCGCGCCGCCGCTGCCCCACTGGGTGACGAGCTGGGGCATGGTGCGCATGCGGTGCAGGAAGGTGCCGGGGGCTTCTTGCGCGGCGGTTCCGTTTGCAGGAGAACTGGAAGAACTTTGCAGGTAGGCCAGCCACTGCACCAGCAACTCGGGGCGGAAGAAGGCGAACACGGCCCTGGCGCGGGGCTCGGGGTCCAGGCCATTGGTGAAGTGGGTCTCGATGCCGGTGCTTTCCCACACAAAGGGCAGCGGGCGGCGCCAGGCGGGCAAGGTGGTGGGCAGGCCCTGGGCGTAGCGGCCACTTTGCAGCTCCACGCCGGTGAGCGTGGCGCCTTCTTTTTTGGCCTCGATCACGCCGCAGGCTTTGCCGTTGACATAGAGCAGGTAGTCGGCAAAACCAAAGCCGGTGTTGAGGGGGAATTCGCGGATGGCCACGCCGGTGGCTGCGTGGATGTTGGCGTCTGCAACTCCGCAGACGTGCCAGCCCGCTTGCTGCAATAGTGCGTCGATGCTGACTCTGGCTTTTTGCTCTGGCGTCATGGGCTCCCCCTGCGGTGCATTCTAGTGAACAAGCAATAAATGGCCTATGACGCTTGCAGGCATTGCGCCAACAGCTATGTTTTTGATAGTAATTTGACGCAATTCCACAGCGCTTTGGTGGGCGCTGCGGTGTGGCTGTGCTTGCGTGGAGAGTCAGGCTGCATCCCTACAGCGCCTGCGGCACCGCTTCGGCCAGAAAGTCGTACACCGCCCGGATGCGCGCGCAGCTGCGGATCTCGCGGTGCACCGTGAGCCAGATGGGCAGCGGCGGTACTGCCAGTTGGGGCAGCACAGGCAGCACCTCGGGATCGGTGCGCGCCATGTAGTGAGCCACGAAGCCGATGCCCAGGCCCGCGCGCACCGCCTGCCAGTAGGCCATGAGGTCGTCGGTGCGGAAGGCAAACTGCTCGCGCCCCACCGGGTGCCCCAGGGCCGCGAAGCCGCGCAGGATGTCGTCGTTGCGGTCGTTGCCCACCAGCTCGTGCGCCAGCAGGTCGGTGGGCTGGCGCGGCGTGCCCCGGCGGCGCAGGTAGTCGCGGTGCGCGTAGGCGCCCAGCGCCACGCTGCCGATGCGCCGCGCCACCAGGCTGGACTGGTCGGGCTGCACCATGCGCAGGGCGATGTCGGCCTCGCGGCGCAGCAGGTTGCTGACCTCGTTGCTGGCCACCAGCTCCACCTGGATGTCCGGGAGCTGCTGGCGCATGCGCAGCAGCAGTGGCGGCAGCAGCAGGCAGGCCACGGGCTGGCTGGCGCTGATGCGCACCGTGCCGCTGGCGCCGGCCTGCGCACCGGAGACGCCGCGTGCCAGCGCATGCGCGCCGGCCTCCATGGCGTGCGCCGACTCGGCCAGCCGCAGCGCCGTGGCCGTGGGCTGCAAACCCCGGCCCGTGCGCTCGAACAGCACCGTGCCCAGTTGCGCCTCCAGCTCGGCGATGTGGCGGCCCATGGTGGGCTGGCTGGACTGCAGCGCCCGCGCCGCGCCCAGCAGGCTGCCGTGCTCCAGCACGGCCAGGAAGGAGCGCACCAGGTTCCAGTCGAACGCGGTATTCATGAATGAAATTCTGCTATGGATATTCATGCAATTGTGTAACTTCGCGATGGTTCCCACAATCAAGCCCATCACAGAGCACATGGAGATGGACATGGCCAAGACGGTATGGGTGCTGGGCGCCAACGGGCGCCTGGGGCGGGCGGTGGCGCTGGCCTTCGCGGCGGCGGGCTGGCGGGTGCGCGCGCCCTGGCGGCATGGCGCGGTGGCGCAGGCCCCGGCGCTGCCCGGCGTGCAATGGCTGGCGCCGGGCGCGGCCCTGCAGGCGGCGCTGGACGAGGGGGCCGACGCGGTGGTCCACGCCATGAACCCGGCGCGCTACACCGCCAGTGCCTGGCGCGCCGAGGCCCCGGCGCTGCTGCACCAGGCCATCACCACCGCGCTGGCGCTGCGTGCCGTGCTGCTGTTTCCCGGCAATGTGTACAACTTTGGCGAGGGCATGCCCGCCGTGCTGGATGCGCACACGCCCCAGCGCCCCAGCACGCCGCTGGGCCAGGTGCGCGTGGCGCTGGAGCAGCAGCTCGCCCAGGCCGTGGCCACCCAGGGGCTGCGTGCCGTCATCGTGCGCGCGGGCGACTTTTTTGGCGCGGGCCAGGGCACCTGGCTGGACCTGGTGATCGCGCGCAAGCTGTGCCAGGGCGTGATGACTTGGCCCGGCCTGCTGGACGTGCCGCACGCCTGGGCCTACCTGCCGGATCTGGCCCAGGCTTTCGTGCGCGTGGCTGCCGCGCCCGCCCCCGCGCCTGGGCAGTTGCCCTGCCTGGCGTTTGCCGGTCACACCACTACCGGCCACGACTGGCAGACGGTGCTGGCCGAATGGGCGCAGGAGCAAGGCTGGCCGCGCGCTGGCGCGCTACGGGTGCAATCCCTGCCCTGAGGGTGGATGCGCCTGGCCACTCCGGTGGTGCCCATGCTGCGCTCGCTGCAGGCCATGCGCTACCTCTGGCAGGTGCCGCATGCGCTCGATGGCACGGCGTTGGCGCAGTACGCCGGTCCCGTGCCCCACACGCCGCTGCGCGAGGCGCTGCGTGCCAGCCTGGCCCTGTGGAACGGGCCGACGCCGTCTTCCACCACCCCTGTCGCCCAAGGAGCCTGAGCATGCAACGCCGCCCCTTTCTGCGCGTCCTCGGCGGGGCCGCCGTGCTCGCCGCCACGCCCGCGCTGCCGGGCTGCTCGTCCGCCCTGCCCGCCGAGGCGCTAGCCGCCTGGCAGCCGCCCGCACCTGTGCCGCCGGGGGGTGATGTGCGCCGCTGGATTTTGGCGCATGCCATCCTGGCGCCGCATTCACACAACCTGCAATCGTGGCTGGTGGATTTGCACACGCCGGGCGAGATCTGGCTCTACTGCGACCCCACGCGCCTGCTGCCCGAGACCGACCCGCACTCACGCCAGATCCTCATGAGCCAGGGCACCTTCCTTGAACTGCTGCACCTGGCCGCCCTGCAGCAGGGCCTGCGCGCCGAGATGGAGATGTTTCCGCACGGCGTGTTCGACCCGGCCACTCCGCCCGCGCCGCCGCACACCCGCCACGCCACGGCCCGCGTGCGGCTGGCGCCCGACGCCAGCGTGCGGCCCGATCCGCTGTTCGCGCAGATCTTCCGGCGCCACACCAACCGCTCGGCCTACGCGCTGCGCGCGCCCGCGCCGCAGGCGGTGCAGGCCATCGCGGCGGCCTGCGCGGCGCCTGGCCTGCGCACGGACTTTGTCCTGCCTGGCAACGCACGCCTGCCCGAGCACCGCGCCATCGCACGCGATGCCTGGCGCGTGGAGCTGGTCACGCCGCGCACCATGCTCGAATCCCTGAAGGTGCTGCGCGTGGGCCCGCGCGAGATTGCCCAGCACCGCGACGGCCTGAGCGTGAACGAGCCGCTGCCGCGCGTGCTGGCGGCGCTGGGCCTGTTCGACCGCAGCCGCGCGCCCGGCCCTGACGACATGGCGGTGACCCAGCAGGTGCAGGACTTCAACGCCAAGATCGAGGCCACGCCCGCCTTCTTCGCGATGGTGACCGAGACCAACGACCGCGCCACGCAGGTGCGCGCCGGCCGCGCCTACGCACGTGCGCAACTTGCCGCCACGGCGCACGGCCTGTCCATGCACCCGTTGCAGCAGGCCTTGCAGGAATACCCCGAGCAGGCGCCCCATTACGCGGCCATCCACGCGCTGCTGGGCGCAGCGCCCGGGCGTGATACGGTGCAGATGTGGGCGCGGCTGGGCTACGCGCCGCCCGTGGGGCCTGCGCCGCGCCGGGGCGTGCCGGCACATGTGCTGGGCTGAGAAGGGGTGAACGAGGCCGCTCTTTAAGCCAAATTGGCCTCTAGCGCCCGTCCATCAAGCGCAAAAAGCTATGCTATTTATAGCAACAAATCAACGACCCACCACCGACCAGCCCGCCTGCTGGTTGTTCTTGTCGTTCTCGTACTCCCAGGAGGTGCCGCAGCGGTCGCACTGGTAGCGGGTGATGGTGACGGTGCCGGTTTCGCGCTCTTCCTTGCGGTTGCCGCGTTGCACCAGTTCGGCATGGCCGGGCGCCTTGCGCCAGTTGCGCTGGATGCCCTTGCAGGGCTCGCACAGGTCCATCGGGTTCAGTTCGCGCTGTCGGGCCAGTTCTTTGGTCATGGGGTGGATGCCTTTGAGGGTTGCGGTGGGGTGGGTTTGCGCAGGGCGGGGGCGCTACTGTAAGGCACCGGCGTTGGCCACGCGCAGCCTGCGCGCGGCCTCTTCATCGCGTGCGTCGTCGATTTCACGCAGCACCGCCTGCATATCCACATCGACGTGGTCTGGGGCGTAGCGGCCGGTCAAAGGGGTTTCGTTGCTCAGCAGGCCGCTCTGGTACAGGCTCCAGATCTCCGGGCCGTACTGCGTGGTGCGCAGCTCGGGGGCGAACTGGCCAAAGAAGTTGCGCAGGTTGGCCACGTCGCGCAGCAGCATGCGCTGGGCGTGGTTGTTGCCAGCGGCGTCCACCGCCTGCGGCAGGTCGATGATGACCGGTCCCGCCGCTGCGGGCGCACCGTCTGTGCCGGGCAGGTGGGCCAGCAGGATGTTGAACTCCGACAAATCGCCGTGCACCACGCCCGCACACAACATGCGCACCACCTCGGCCACCAGCGTGGCGTGGTGGGTGCGTGCGTCCTCAGGACCACCCCTTTCAAGGTGTTGCCCGCGCAGCCTTGATAACCCGAGCGGTTGCCACATGCGAACGAGCGAGGCTGCCGTCCACGAACCCT
>MESL01000030.1 GCA_001770955.1 Burkholderiales bacterium RIFCSPLOWO2_12_FULL_65_40
GCTGCACAAAACAGCAGGGTAGGTAAAACACCTGGCTCAGTTTTAGGTCGGCATCACACCAAAAAGTGGCTCAGTTTTCGGTCGGCGTCAACATCCCATTCTTTCTCGACAACTTGGCGCGCGGCCCACACGCGCTCGACGGCACTGCGAGTTGGGGCTTCGTAGCGATTGCACATGGCGCATCCTATCCATTCCCAAAACACACTAGATACTGAAAATTAACACAGTGTTTTGTCATATCTTCAGATTGCGCAGGGACGGCCACCGTCTGGCTGGCACTGACCCTAGCTTGCTCCAAAGTGTGCAGGGCTGGCTTGAATACAGGCGCTCGCCACTTGATAGCTATGGACCCCGCATGGAGGCGCACTTGCTGGACCGCACCGGTGGCAAAGACCTGATTCCGCCTCTCTATTACGCCCGGCTGGTGCGTATCGGCGGGGTGATGCACCTGGCAGGCCGGGAGCGCGCGGGGCGCGGCAACACCAAGGCCAGCACGCGGCCGGTGGGCCAGTCGTGGCTTTGTGCCCTGGACCGTGCCGATGCCCTGCCCCTGCTGGAGCGGGTTCGTGTAGACCGCGCCAGTGGCTTCAGCCCAGAAGACGATTCCGATGAATGCGACCCTTACGGCCCACTGGACTATCGATAACCCCCGCTATTCCGTTTCACCCTGCTGCGTTTCCCGTCTTGGCCTGTGGCGGTCGCAGAAGAACAAATACTGCCCCTGCCCCCTAATGCGTATCGGGTCATCCTGGCGACCGTTGGAGCGTGCAGGTCCGCGCCACAGGAGAGCAGATTTACAACGGCCTCGGGCCTGTGGATGTCATGCTGTCCCCTGCCCCGTTCTGATGGCTTACGAGGGTGCGGCGACGCGCCACCAAACGCGGGGGACCCTGGCACTTAAGTTCAGCCGTGCGGGGACGCAGAGGCGCACAGAGCACGCAATTTCATAATATGAAACTTGAATGTCGCCACCAACGGGAGCCGGCTTGCAAACCTCCTACGAAAGGGTTCGGGTCAACTTTGTCCCGGTTGGGCGAAATTGTGCCGCAGAGGGTTTAGTTGGGTGCGAATGGACACTGCATCCCGATGAAACCTACCTCACCTGACGATCCGAACGAATTGGGCACGCTCAGCCGCTGGCTGTGTGGTTTGCACGCACCCCATCCCACGCCTGAGTACGAGTTGCTAAAAGCTCTGGTCCGCCAAGAAGCCGCCCGGCTGGCGTTGCGGGATGCTCTAAGCCTGTACAGCGCACGACCAGACGGAGACATGGCAGGTCTGACCGCAATGCTGGCGGATTGCACGCACGAGGACGACGAGCCCGTAGCTTTGCCAGACTGGCTAAGCGACCGCCTGGCTGCGCTTCAGGGTATCCCGTCCACCGTGATGCAAGCGGCGCATAGAGCCGGGAGGCAGCTGTGATCGACCGCGCCGAACTGGGCGCGATCTGTGCCGAACTCAGAAAGCTGCATGCACAACAACCGCACGAAACAAAACACGATCTAGTCCGGATCGCACTCGAACACTGGATGTCGGCACGTGTCGAGGTGTTGATTGCCAGCATCGACTACATGGAGGGTGCATATGCGCGACGACTCAACTGAAGCCCCTCCTGCCGCCCCCCGACTGATGACCTTGCAGGAGTTTGCCGTCGCGCAGGGTCTGGGTTACCGGACCGTTGTTCGCGCAGTCCGACAGGAGCACATCCCCAGCATTCGCATCGCCGGCCGCCGTCGCGTGAATTACGACGCTTGGTTGGCGAAACTCAATCAATCAACGGAAACCAAAAAATGAAGCAGCCCTTGACCCTCCGTGTAGTCGGCCTGGACAGTGTTGACATGTTGCTAAGCATGCACCCCGGCTGCGAGCATGACCACAATGACGATTACCTCACAGCTGCCGACCTTCCGGCTGCGCGGGCCGGTCTTACAGCCAAGAGCCAGACCGTAGAAATGGCCAATCAGGTGGCCGCACTAGCGCGTGCACGAGTGGACGATTTGCGCCGCGATTTGATCACTGTCAAAAAGCTGGCGACGACTGCAAGCGAAGAGGTCGCCGCCGGTCGCCTGAGCATCGATGACGCCTCCGCCCAGCTGGTGCGACTACCGATCATTGAAGCGAGCATTCCCCTGGCGATGGCAGAAGCCGCACGGCTTGGTCGCGCCGCCCTCGACGTCTCACAACTGCAGATGTATGCCGCTGACCGCGTGCGCTTGATCGAAGCCGCACAGGTCTTTCATGAGCTATGCGGGGACGTAGAGGCGTTGGCCCCCAAAATCGCGCGCTATTGCGAACTGTCGTATGCAGACGGCGTATTGCTACGACCGATCGACACGGATGCGGTAGGCGGCATCGAATGACAGTGCAGCGCCTATCCTTGTATGCAAAAATGTTGACCCACTCCTTCGTAGGCGGCTTGCAAAGCAAAGGCAAACCCGCTTTGAAGGGACACTTCTTAAGTTAACGGTACTTTTGACGGTACTTTTTCGCAAACTGAACTTTAAACCTAGCATCCATGCGGGTTTCAGCCTGTCTTGCGATTCCTGTCGAGGGGACCAGGCACCTTCTGCAAACCCGCATGCCGCATGGCATGGCGGGTTTTTTCTTGCACAGTCCATGGCGCCGCAAATCCCTGCGGGCACAAAAAAACCCGCAGGCCTTGGCAGTGCGGGTTTTTGGGGGTGTCTGGTGCCGATTGTCGGGATTGAACTGACGACCTACCGCTTACAAGGCGGTTGCTCTACCACTGAGCTAAATCGGCGAAGCGCGTATTCTAATCGCGAAGCAGGCGGGTTTCCACCCGCCCTGCGCCTTACTTGACGCGCTTGAGGGTGGGGCGCGATGCGCCGGCCGGGGTGGGCGGACGCGGGTCGTCTTCGCCTTCCGGGCCAGGCTCGGTGGGGACCAGCTGCACCACGCGGGTGGCGTCAGGGGCTCCGGATTCTTGCGCGGTATCGGCGTCATCGGACTGGGCACTTTCTTCGTCGATGGTGGACAGCAGGTCCACCGGCGGCGGGAAGGCCATGCCCTGGCCATTTTCACGGGCGTAGATGGCAATCACGCGGCCCACGGGCACCATGATGTCGCGCGGTTTGCCGCCAAAGCGGGCCTTGAACTCGATGTAGTCGTTGCCCAGCTGCAGGCTGCTGGTGGCGTCAAAGCCGACGTTCAGCACGATTTCGCCATCGTTCACGTATTCACGCGGCACCTGCACGGAATCGTCCACGCGCACCGCGATGTACGGCGTGAAGCCGTTGTCGGTGCACCACTCGTGCAGGGCACGGATGAGGTAGGGGCGCGTGGAGGTGGATTCCTGTACGGTCATGGGCCTGTCAATTCGTGGAGATGCGAAACAGCGCAAATTCCGTTTCCCGATCGATCATGCCTAAGCGCCAAGCCGCAGGCAGTGCATTAGCACGACAGGGCGAAGCAACAACGGCACGGCTGATCTGGAAGGGTATTACTTGCGCATGACCTTTTCGGAGGGCGTGAGCGCCTCGATGTAGGCGGGGCGCGAGAAGATGCGCTCGGCGTACTTCAGCAGGGGCGCGGCGTTCTTGCTCAGGTCGATGCCGTAGTAGTCCAGGCGCCACAGCAGCGGCGCGATGGCCACGTCGAGCATCGAGAAGTTGTCGCCCAGCATGTATTTGTTCTTGAGGAACACCGGGGCGAGCTGGGTCAGGCGGTCGCGGATGTGGGCGCGGGCCTTTTCCAGGGTCTTCTCGTTGCCCTTGGTGGCACGCGATTCGAGCGTGTTCACGTGCACGAACAGTTCCTTCTCGAAGTTGAGCAGGAACAGGCGCACGCGGGCGCGGTCGACCGGGTCGCCGGGCATGAGCTGAGGGTGCGGGAAGCGCTCGTCGATGTACTCGTTGATGATGTTCGACTCGTACAGGATGAGGTCGCGCTCGACCAGGATCGGAACCTGGCCGTAGGGGTTCATCACGCTGATGTCTTCGGGCTTGTTGTAGAGGTCCACGTCACGGATCTCGAAGTCCATGCCTTTCTCGAACAACACGAAACGGCAGCGGTGGGAAAAGGGGCAGGTTGTACCCGAGTAAAGCACCATCATGGCTAGAGACTCCTAAAAACCAAAAGAGTGGAACGCAGGGATGCGTCCACTCTAGAAAAACAGGGCCGCGCCCTTGGGGCGCGGCAGGGCAAGGCGAACCTTACTTGACGTCTTTCCAGAAAGCTGCGTTGAGCCTCCAGGCAAAGAAGGTCATGACACCCAGGAAGACCAGCACCCACACGCCGATGCGCACGCGGGTGTTCTGGGCAGGCTCGCCCATCCACTGCAGGAAGCCCACCAGGTCGGCGATCTGCTTGTCGTAGTCCTGGGCACTGAGCTGGCCGGGCGTGATCTGTTCCCAGCCCTTGAAGGCGTGGGTTTTTTCATCGAACACGGCACGGCGTTCACCCTGCAGCTGCCACAGCGCGTGCGGCATGCCGACGTTGGGGAACAGCACGTTGTTCCAGCCGGTGGCCTTGGCCTCGTCACGGTAGAAGCTGCGCAGGAAGGTGTACAGATAGTCGGCACCCGTGCCACCTGCCCCGGCACGCGAACGTGCGATCACGGTGAGGTCGGGCGGGTTGGCGCCGAACCATTCCTTGGCCTGCTTGGGGTCGATGTTGGACTTCATCGTCTCACCGATCTTTTCGGTGGTGAACAGAAGGTTGTCCTTGATCTGCTGCTCGGTCAGACCGATGTCCTTCAGGCGGTTGTAGCGCATGAAGGCGGCCGAGTGGCAGCTGAGGCAGTAGTTGACGAACAGCTTGGCGCCGTTTTGCAGCGCGGGCAGGTCGTTGGTCTTGTTGGGCGCCTTGTCCCAGGCCATGCCGCCCGTGGCGGCCTGGGCTGCGCCAGCTACCAGACCGAGCGCTGCGATGAACGAGAGAATGATTTTTTTCATGGTTTTCGGCTCCAGCTCAGTGCGCGGCGAAGGTGACGCGGTCGGGCACCTGCTTGGGTTCACCCAGGCGGCTCCACCATGGCATCAGCAGGAAGAAGCCAAAATAGAACAGCGTACCGACTTGCGACACACGCTCGCCAATGGGCGATGGCGCCTGCACGCCCAGGTAGGCGAGGATCACGAAGTTGACGACGAAAACGGCGTACACATACTTGTGCCAGCTCGGACGGTAACGGATCGACTTGACCGGGCTGCAGTCGAGCCAGGGCAGGAAGAACAGGATGATCACGGCACCGCCCATCACCACCACGCCCCAGAACTTGGCGTCAATGGAGAGCATCAGAAGCACGCCCACGGCAGCAGCCACCACGATGATGCCCTTGAAGATGGCAGGCATGCGGCCCTTGAGCACGCCGAAGGCGGCAGCGAGCACCACGCAGGCGATCAGGGCATACATCATTTCGGTGGTGATGGCACGCAGCATCGAGTAGAACGGCGTGAAGTACCACACTGGGGCGATGTGCGCCGGCGTCACCAGCGGGTCGGCCGGGATGAAGTTGTTGTACTCCAGGAAGTAGCCACCGGCTTCAGGGGCGAAGAAGACCACCGCGGTGAAAGCCATCAGGAACAGGCAGACCCCCAGGATGTCATGCACCGTGTAGTACGGGTGGAAGGGAATGCCGTCCAGCGGCTTGCCCTTGGCGTCCTTGGGGGCGTTGGGGCCCTTGATCTCGATGCCGTCGGGGTTGTTCGAACCCACGTCGTGCAGGGCCAGCAGATGGGCCACCACCAGACCGAGCAGTACCAGCGGCACGGCGATGACGTGGAAGCTGAAGAAGCGGTTCAGCGTGGCGTCGCCCACCACGTAGTCACCACGGATCAGCAGGGCCAGATCCGGGCCAACGAAGGGAATGGCGGCAAACAGGTTCACGATCACCTGGGCGCCCCAGTACGACATCTGGCCCCAGGGCAGCAGGTAGCCCATGAAGGCTTCGGCCATCAGCGCCAGGAAGATGGCGCAGCCGAAGATCCAGACCAGCTCGCGCGGTTTGCGGTAGCTGCCGTAGAGCAGACCACGGAACATGTGGAGGTAGACAACGATGAAGAACGCCGAGGCACCGGTAGAGTGCATGTAGCGGATCAGCCAGCCCCAGGGCACGTCGCGCATGATGTACTCGACCGACTCGAAAGCCTTGGCGGCGTCGGGCTTGTAGTGCATCACGAGGAAGATGCCGGTGACAATCTGGATCACCAGCACCAGCAGGGCCAGCGAGCCGAAGATGTACCAGAAGTTGAAGTTCTTCGGAGCGTAGTACTCGGACATGTGGACGCGGTAGGCGTCGAATGCCGTGGGGAAGCGGTTTTCAAACCAGTTCGTGAGCTTGGCGCCCGCCGAAGCGTTGGGGGAGATTTCCTTGAATTCAGCCATGGTGCGTTCCTTCAGGCTTTCTTGTCGTCGCCGATGAGCAGGCGTGTGTCAGACAGGTAGACGTGCGGAGGCACCTCAAGGTTGTCGGGCGATGGCTTGTTCTTGTACACGCGGCCTGCCATGTCGAAGGTCGAGCCATGGCAGGGGCAGAGGAAGCCGCCCTTCCAGTCGTCGGGCAGCGAGGGCTGGGCGCCCATGGCGAACTTTTCGGTGGGCGAGCAGCCCAGGTGCGGGCAGATACCCACGGCCACGAGGATTTCGGGCTTGATGGAGCGGTGGACGTTGCGCGCGTAGGGCGGCGTGAATTCGTCAGGCTTGCGCTTGGATTGCGGGTCGGCCAGCTGGGGGTCGATTTTGGGCAGTTCGGCCAGCTGCTCGGGCGTGCGCTTGATGATCCAGACAGGTTTGCCGCGCCACTCGACGGTGACACGTTCACCGGGCTTGAGCTCGGAAATATCCACCTCGACTGCAGCACCGGCGGCCTTGGCCTTTTCCGATGGCTGGAAAGTACTCACGAAAGGAACGGCGGTTGCCACGCCGCCCACAGCGCCCGCGCAGCCGGTCGCGATCAGCCACGTCCGTTTGCTGGAGTCGATTGGAGTGTCACTCATGGGGGTCCTCGATGAACATCGCTAGGGGTTGGGAGTCAACCGTAAATTGTAGCGGACTGAAAAGCGCCCACCCCGGTCACCTGGGCCAAACGTGCTTTCAACCCGTTACGGCTGTTGCTGCACGCGTGCTCCATTTGGCCGATACTGTGCGCCATAGTGACTTGAGGGAGATTTTTCATGGGCATGATGCAAGAGTTCCGCGAGTTTGCCGTCAAGGGCAACGTGATTGACCTGGCGGTGGGCGTGATCATTGGTGGCGCGTTCGGCAAGATCGTCGATTCGGTCGTCTCCGACCTGATCATGCCGGTGGTCGGGCTGGTGTTCGGCAAGCTCGATTTTTCCAACCTGTTCCTGGTGCTGGGCACGGTCCCCGAGGGCACGGCCCTGACGCTTGACGCACTCAAGAAGGCGGGCGTTCCGGTGCTGGCCTATGGCAGTTTCATCACCGTGGCCGTCAACTTCGTCATCCTGGCGTTCATCATCTTCCTGATGATCAAGCAGATCAACCGGCTCAAGCGCGAAGCCCCCGCCGAGCCCGCGGTTCCGGCCGCAGCGCCGCCCACGCCCGAAGACATCGTGCTGCTGCGCGAAATCCGCGACAGCCTGAAGCGGTAACATCCTGCCGGCCATGGCGTTCGGCAGCTGCTGAACGCTCTATTTTCAATAGCTGCTCGCGCTTTATGGATAAGCGCCAGCCGCTCTTTTCATTGAGAAAGCTTGCGCGCCACACGCACCGCTTCAATGAGGCTGGCCGCATCGGCCACGCCCTGGCCGGCGATGTCGAAGGCGGTGCCATGGTCCGGGCTGGTGCGCACCAGCGGCAGACCCAGCGTGACGTTCACGCCCTTGTCCACCCCGAGGTACTTCACGGGGATCAGGCCCTGGTCGTGGTACATGGCCAGGACGACATCGAACTCGCCCGGGTGCCCGGGCGCATGGCGCGCGCGCATGAACACGGTGTCGGGTGCCAGCGGGCCGGTCACGTCAAGCCCCTGGTCGCGCGCCGCCGCCACGGCGGGAGCGATCACCTCGATTTCCTCACGGCCGAACAGGCCGCCCTCCCCGGCGTGCGGGTTCAGCCCCGCCACAGCGATGCGCGGCGCGCGCCCCAGGCTGCGCAGCAGCGCGTCATGCGTGATGTGCAAGGTCTGCAACACGTTGCCATAGGTCACCGCATCCAGCGCATCGCGCAGCGCCACATGGATGCTGACGAGCACGGTGCGCAGTTCGTCGCTGGCGAGCATCATGCGCACCGGCATGTCTTGCAGCGCCACGCCCCGGCAGGCGGCGGCCTCGGCCTGCAGCAGCTCGGTGTGGCCCGGAAAATCAACCCCGGCCGCGTGCAGCGATTCCTTGTGCAGCGGCGCCGTCACCAGGCCGGCGATGTCACCCCGCAGCGCGGCCCGCGCCGCCCACACCACGCAGGCGGCGGCCGCACGCCCGGCCTCGGCCGAGATGGCACCCCACGGCACGGGCCCCGGCAAATCCGGGAGCTGCAGCACCGGCAGACAACGCGGCGGCACGGCCAGAGCCTCTTCGGGTGAGGTGATCAGCGCCACGGGCAGTTCAGGCTCGCCGGGCCGCACGATGCACTGCGCCGCGCGGCGCAGCGTGGCCAGGTCGCCCACGGCAAAGCAGGCTTGCAGGTCGGCCGGTGCATCGCGGAAGGCCTTGGCAACGATTTCCGGACCGATGCCGGCCGGGTCTCCCTGGGTGATGGCCAACGGGCGCAGCGTGGTGCTCATGATATTTGAATAAAAAGTGCCTTGAACGCTTATCCAACAAGCGCCTAAAGCTATATAAACAATAGCAATTCGGTCAGGCCGGATTGTCGATGTCGATGAACCGATGCGCCAGCCCGTGCAGCGCCGCCACATGGGCGGCAACGGCAGGCGCGCCGTAGCGCTCGGTGGCATGGTGTCCGGCAGCGATGAAGGCCACGCCCGTCTCGCGCGCCAGGTGGGCCTGGGGCTCGGAGATTTCGCCGGTCACAAAGGCATCGGCACCGGCCGCGATGGCGGCCTCGAAATAGCCCTGCGCCCCGCCGCTGCACCAGGCCACGCGGGCAATGCGGCGGCCGCCCTCGGGCTGCACCAGCGTGGCCCTGCGCCCCAGCACCTGTTCGACATGGCGCGCCAGCGCCTCAGCGCTGTCGTAGTGCACGCTCGCCACACAGCCCAGGTCCTGCTCGCCAAAGTGTGCGTCGGCCTGCCAGCCCAGCTCCTGGCCCAGGCGGGCGTTGTTGCCCAGCTCCGGGTGGGCATCCAGCGGCAGGTGGTAGGCAAACAGGTTGATGTCGTGCGCCAGCAGACGCTGCAGGCGCTGCTTCATCCAGCCGGTGACGCGGCCGTCCTGGCCGCGCCAGAACAGGCCGTGGTGCACGAAGAGGGCGTCGGCCTGCTCGGCAATGGCGGCGTCGATCAGCGCCTGGCTGGCCGTCACGCCACTGACGATGCGCGTGATCTCGTTCCGGCCCTCGACCTGCAGGCCGTTGGGCCCGTAGTCCTTGAAGCGTTCGGGTTGCAGCAACGCGTCCAGCGTCTGCCGCAGGGAGTCTCGGGTGGTGCTCATGCGCCTATTGTCGTGCGGGCGCAAGCCGGGCGCTTGCGCGACAATAGCCACTGCCTTCTCTCCGCACATTCCCATGAAACGTATCTGGCTGCTGTTTTCGCAAACCGTGACGGTCCTGGTCGCGGCCTATTTTGTCGTGGCCACACTCCAGCCCGACTGGATTCGCCAGGGCAAGACCCGCTCCAGCGCCGGCATATCGCTGATCGAGGCGCCCCCCGGCAACCCCGACATTCCCGCCCCCGGCAGCCTGAGCGCAGCAGCGCGCAAGGCCTCACCGGCCGTGGTGAGCATCAACACCAGCAAGGCCCCGGTGCGCGACCCGCGCAGCAACGACCCCTGGTTCCAGTTTTTCTTCGGCAACCAGGGCAGCCAGCCGCAGGCCGGGCTGGGCAGCGGCGTCATCATCAGCCCGGATGGCTACATCCTGACCAACAACCACGTGGTCGAGGGTGCCGACGAGATCGACATCACCCTCTCGGACAGCCGACGCGCGCGCGCCCAGGTCATCGGCACCGACCCCGACACCGACCTGGCCATCCTGAAGATCGCGCTCGACAAGCTGCCGGTGATCGTGCTGGGCGACTCTGACCAGCTCGCAGTGGGTGACCAGGTGCTGGCCATCGGCAACCCCTTCGGCGTGGGCCAGACGGTGACCAGCGGCATCGTCAGCGCGCTCGGGCGCAGCCAGCTGGGCATCAACACCTTCGAAAATTTCATCCAGACCGACGCGGCCATCAACCCCGGCAACTCGGGCGGCGCGCTGGTGGATGTGCACGGCAACCTGCTGGGCATCAATACCGCCATCTATTCGCGCTCGGGCGGCAGCATGGGCATTGGCTTTGCCATTCCCGTGTCCACCGCCAAGATGGTGCTCGACGGTATCGTGCGCGACGGCCAGGTCACACGCGGCTGGATCGGTGTGGAGCCCAGCGAACTCTCGCCCGAACTGGCCGAGACCTTCGGCGTGAAAGCCACCGAAGGCGTGATCATCACCGGTGTGCTGCAGGACGGTCCTGCCGCTCTGGGCGGCATCCGGCCCGGCGACGTGATCATGCAGGTGGCAGGCAAGCCGATCAACAGCGTGCCCGGGCTGCTGTCGGCCGTGGCAGCGTTGCGCCCAGGCGAAAAGACGGTGTTTCAGGTGCAGCGCGGCGACCGCATGCTTGAACTGGGCCTGACCCCCGGTGTGCGGCCCCAGCCTCAGCGCATGCGCCAGCGCTGAGAAGCCTCAGGAAGACGCGGTTTCTTCTGCGTCTTCCGGCGCCTTGGTGTGCCGGATGAAGATCTGCGCCGACCAGATGCCCAGCTCGTAGAGCAGGCACATGGGGATGGCCAGCGCCAGTTGCGACACCACGTCCGGGGGTGTGACCACGGCCGCGATGATGAAGGCCAGCACGATGAAGTAGCCGCGGAATTCCTTCAGCTTTTGCACGCTCACCAAACCCAGGCGCGCCAGCACGATCACCACGATGGGCACCTCGAAGGCCAGCCCGAAGGCGATGAACATGGTCAGCACGAAGCTCAGGTAGGCCTCGATATCAGGCGCGGCCGTGATGCTCTTGGGTGCAAAGCTCTGGATGAAGCTGAACACCTGGCCAAAGACGAAGAAATAGCAAAACGCCACGCCCACGAAGAACAGCAACGTGCTCGACACCACCAGTGGCAGCACCAGGCGCTTTTCGTGCACGTACAGGCCCGGCGCAATGAAGCCCCAGACCTGCCACAGCACGACCGGCAGCGCCACCAGGAAGGCCGCGACAAACAGTATCTTGAGCGGCACCATGAAAGGCGAGATCACCGAGGTGGCGATCAATGTGGCGCCCTTGGGCAGGTGCGCCACCAAGGGCGCGGCCAGCAGGTCGTAGAGCTGGCCCGGGCCAGGAAAAAAGAACAGCAGCGCGGCGGCAATGCCCACGGCAATGGCCGCCTTGACCAGGCGGTCGCGCAGCTCCATGAGGTGCTGCACGAACGGCTGCTCGGTACCGGCCAGTTCGTCTTCTTTATTGGGGATTTCGGACATGTGGCAAATGTGCGGACTTCACGCCCGGCCATGCGACGCCAGGCGCCGCAGCATCAATGGAATTTCTGTGGCCGGTAGCGCGCCACGCGCGCCGCGCCCGACAGGGCCTTGGTGCGAACACCGTTGCGGGACTTGTACCACTGCGGCACGGCACCTCGTTTCAGGCGCCAGTTCTTGCCAGGATGGTGATAGGCCGGAACCACCGTGGCGCTGTCTTCCAGCGCGGCACTGGCTTCGCCCGTGGCCTCGGCCCAGTCCTTCTCGAAATCGCTGGCCGCCGTCTGGACCGATTGCTCCACGTCGCGGGCTGCGTTTTCCACCGTTTCCTTCATCTTCTTGAGCTCGTCGAGCTCCATGGAACGGTTGACTTCGGACTTGACATCGGCCACGTAGCGCTGCGCCTTGCCCAGCAAAGTGCCCACAGTGCGTGCCACGCGAGGGAGCTTTTCAGGCCCGATGACGATCAGCGCCACCGCGCCGATCAGCGCCATCTTCGACAGACCGATGTCAATCATGCGTGCACGCGCTCACAACTTCAGCTTTTCTGCTTGGCTTCGACGTCGATGGTGGTCTTTTCGGCCGAGGCATTGCCCGTGACCTGACCCGCCGGGGGCGTTGCCGCCGCATCGGGGGTGGAACCATCCTTCATGCCATCCTTGAAACCCTTGACGGCGCCACCGAGATCGGAGCCCATGTTCTTGAGTTTCTTGGTGCCAAAGACCAGCACGACGATCAACAACACGATCAACCAGTGCCAGACGGAAAAAGTGCCCATGGAATATCTCCTAACGAATTCGGTTCATTTTAGACGGGGTGCGTGACAGGACGTTCACTCAGCTTGTCGTTCAGTGCAGTGTTTCTCTCGTATTGGTACCCATAAGAGAGAAACACTGCACGCGCTGTCAACCCTTGAGCCAGGGGCGTGGTCCGCCCAGGACATGCATGTGCAGATGGTGCACCTCCTGTCCTCCTTCAAGCCCGGTGTTCACCACCAGACGGAATCCACCCTCGGGGTAGGGCCGGCATCCCTGCTCCAGCGCCAGGCGCGGCGCCAGGGCCATCATGCGCCCCAGCAAGCCGGCATGCTCGGGCTGCGCCTGGGCCATCGAGGGGATGTGCAGCTTGGGCACCATGAGGAAATGCACGGGCGCCCAGGGATGAATGTCGTGGAAAGCAAAGATTTCCTCGTCTTCATACACCTTGCGGGAAGGAATATGCCCGGCAATGATTTTGCAGAAGATGCAGTTCGGGTCGTGCATGGTCAATAAGAAGGGGTGCAGGGGATCTGAAAAAGGTCATGCATTGTGCGCGAGGTTCAGGCTGGCCCGCACGCCCACGTCCGGCCGGTGGGCCGCCAGCCACTGCAGGCCAGCCGTGCGGCCCAGGGCGAAAAGCTGGCGCAGAAAACCCAGGTCTGCACGCGCCTTGCTGGCAAAGCCCATTCCGGCCAATACGGAGCCGCCGTCGATGCGGTGCATGCGCACGTCCTTGTAACGGCGAGGGTCCAGCTTGCCCTCGGCCAGCAGGCGGCGCACAAACTCGATGGCGCGCAGCTCGGCCAGCAGGCTGGCATTGAAGGTCACCTCGTTCATGCGGTCCATGATCTCGGGCACCGTGTCGGGCACGCCCAGGTGCTCGATGGGATTGATCTGCACCAGCAGGATGTCGCTGCACTCGGTCTGGTAGATCAGGGGGTGCAGCGCCGGGTTGCCCGAATAGCCACCGTCCCAGTACCGGTCGCCATCGATTTCCACCGCCTTGAACACCAGGGGCAGACAGGCCGAGGCCATCACCGCGTCGGCCGACAGGCGCGGCCCCGCGAAGATTTCGCCCCGCCCGGTGCGCACGTTGGTGGCACACACGAACACCTGCGGCACGGCCTTGCGCGTGGCGCACAGCAGGTCGAAGTCCACCACCCGCTCCAGCAGCCTGCGCAGGGGGTTGATATCAAGGGGGTTGGCCTGCGCGGGCGCCAGCCACTGCGTCATCATTTGCAGCGCCGGGAAGGCCTGCGACAGGGGCGCCCCCCACGACAGCCCGCCCAGCGCACCCACGCCTTCCCACAGCCGGGTGAGCGTGGTGCGCGCCAGCGCGGCGCCCGCCAGCCGGGCCTCCTGCGGATCGGTGTACTCCTGGGCCGCCTGGGCAAAGCCCTGGGCGAGCGCCACGGCGTTCATCGCACCGGCACTGGTACCGCTGATGCCTTCAAAGTCGAGATGGTCGTCTTCCAGCAAAGCATCGAGCACACCCCAGGTGAACGCGCCGTGCGAGCCCCCTCCCTGCAGCGCCAGATTCAGACGCAGGTGCGGCCCGGGGGCGTCAGACATCGATGGCCCGGCTCTGGTTCATGGTGACCATGCCGCGCACGATGCGGTAGAGGAACCAGATCGAGATCAGGCCCCAGGCAATCCAGCCGGGCAGCACAAACAGCACCCACAGCGGCGCCGTCACGACATACAGCACCCCGGCCCAGAGCACCGTGCGGATGCGCCAGGAGTAGTGGCTGGCCTGCCAGGTGCCCTCGGCATCGCTCTTCTTCACCAGGTCGATGACCAGCGCGATGATGAGCAGCACGGCCCCGGGCTGCGCGCCCGGAATGACGGCGCCTACCGCCACGATGAGGTGCAGCAGGTAACTGACCCAGCCCCAGGCCTTGAGGCCCTCGGCGCGTTCATCGTTGGTCTGGATATCGGTAATGTTGTCGCTCATGGGAACCTCCTACTTGCGTGCAGCCTTCTCCGCGATACCGCTGGTGCCTTCGCGGCGCTCCAGCTCGGCCAGCACCTCGGCGGGGCCCAGTCCGTAGTGCGCCAGCGCGATCAGGGAATGGAACCACAGGTCGGCCACCTCGTAGACCAGCTTGGACGGGGCAGCGCCGTGGTCCACGTCCTTGGCGGCCATCACCACCTCGGTGGCTTCCTCGCCGATCTTCTTCAGAAAGGCGTCTGGCCCCTTGTGCAGCAGGCGTGCCACATAGCTTGTTTCGGGGTCGCCACCCTGACGGGCCTTGCGGCTTTCGATGGTGGCGGCCACGCGGGCCAGGGTGTCGGAGCTTGTCATGGAGATCACTTGTAGATGGTTTCCGGGTCCTTCAGGACCGGGTCGGCACTCTGCCAGGCACCGTCCTGGAGCACCTGGAAGAAGCAGCTGTGGCGGCCGGTGTGGCAGGCGATACCCGGCTCATGGCCCAGTTGGGTGACCTTGAGCAGCACCACGTCGCTGTCGCAGTCGGTGCGAATTTCGTGCACGGTCTGCACATGGCCCGACTCTTCACCCTTGAACCACAGCTTGCCGCGCGAGCGGCTGAAATACACCGCACGGCCCAGCTCAGCGGTCTTTTCGAGCGCTTCGCGGTTCATCCAGGCGAACATCAGTACGTCGCCGGTGTCTTTTTCCTGCGCAATCACGGGCACCAGGCCCTGCGCATCCCATTTCACTTCGTTGAGCCAGTTCATGGTCTGCATTGTCGGTGATTTGCCGCACGTGCCGGGCCGTGCCCGGGCGGTCAGCGCAACGACGGCGCCACCGAGCGGGCCGCCTGCAGGGCTCCCGCGCCCATGGCCGCACCAAAGCGCTTGGCCAGGCGTTCGGCGACATTCTCGCGGCGCGTGTAGTCGATGATCTCCTCGGCCTTGACGACTTCACGCGCTACAAAGTCGAGGCTGCCCAGCTGGTCGGCCAGGCCGATCTCGATGGCCTGCTGGCCTGTCCAGAACAGGCCGCTGAAGGTTTCATCGGTCGTCTTGAGCCGATCGCCCCGGCCGGCCTTCACCACCGCGATGAACTGCTGGTGAATCTGATCGAGCATGGCCTGCGCAAAGGCGCGCTGTTTTTCGGTCTGCGGGCTGAACGGATCGAGAAAACCCTTGTTTTCCCCGGCAATCAGCAGACGGCGCTCGACGCCGAGCTTTTCCATGGTGCCGGTAAAGCCGAAGCCGTCCATCAACACGCCAATGCTGCCGACGATGCTGGCCTTGTCCACATAGATATCGTCGGCGGCGGCGGCGATGTAGTAGGCCGCCGAGGCACAGGTTTCCTCGACCACGGCATACACCGGCTTGCCGTGCTTGGCCTTCAGCCGCACGATCTCGTCATTGATGATGCCGGCCTGCACCGGGCTGCCTCCCGGCGAATTGATGAGCAGCACCACGCCCCTGGAGCCCTCGTCCTCGAATGCACTGCGCAGGGCCGCCACCACATATTCGGCGCTGGCGTCCGCCCCCGAGGCGATTTCGCCCTTGATGTCCACCACGGCGGTGTGCGGAGCGCTCTTGCTGGCGGTGGTGGCCATCTCGCTGGACATCAGCGTCCAGACCAGAACACCGAAGAACACCAGCCAGCACAGGCGCGTGAAAATGCGCCAGCGGCGGGCTGCGCGCTGCTCGTTGAGCGCGGCAAAGGCCAGCTTTTCCAGCACGCTGCGCTCCCAGCCCGGGCCATTGGGGTCCATGGATTTTGCTCCTGAATTCGTAGCTGTTTGCGCCCACAAATCGGGCGTTGGAGGCTGATTTTTATCAGATCCGCTGGCGGGGAACTGGTTCGGCTCGGTCATATCAGAACTCGATGGGCTGGATGTGGTGTGCAGTATGCCAGTGCACCATGCCATCATGCTCGGTGAGGGCGATCTTCACCAGGCCGCCCCGGCAGGGGCCGGCCACGCAGGAGCCGGTATCCGGCGCGTAGGTGGCGCCATGGGTGGCACACATCAGCCAGCGGCCGCTGTCATCGAAGAAGCGGTTTTCCTGGTAATCCATCTCCATGGGCACATGGGCACAGCGGTTGAGGTAGGCGTGCGCCCGGCCCTGGAAGCGGATGGCGAAGGCCCGGCTGGTCTGCCCGGCGTAAAGCACATCGAAAGGCACGGCCAAGCCGCCGTCCTGGAGGTCGGCGCTGGGGCACAGCGGGATGGCTTGCGAAAGATCGGACGTCATCGCTCAAGCCTCGCGGAACAGCCAGTCGTGCAGGTCGGCCACCGAATGCGCCACATGCAGAGGGCCGAGTGCGGTAAAGGCGTCAGGTTCGTGCGCCCCGTAGCTCACGGCCACGCTGGAGCAGCCCGCATTGAGGGCCATCTGCAGGTCGTGCGTGGTGTCACCGATCATGAGCACCCGCTCGGGCGGCACGTCGAACTCGCCCATCAGCTCCTGGAGCATCAGCGGGTGCGGCTTGCCGGCGGTCTCGTCGGCGGTGCGCGAGCCATCGAACACGCCGCGCAGGCTGACGCTGTGCAGCGCTTCGTCCAGGCCGCGCCGGCTCTTGCCAGTGGCCACGGTGAGCAGGTGGCCGCGCTCGCGCAGGCTGGCCAGCAAGGGCAGCACGCCGTCAAACAGGCTCAGATCGTCCTGGTGGCGCGCGTAGTGGTAGCGGTAGCGCAGGTTGAGCTCAGGGTATTTCTCCGGCGGCACATCGGGCGCGGCGTGGGCCAGGGCCGGCATGAGGGCCATACCGATGACGTAGGCGGCATCCAGGTCGCTGGGCACGGTGCCGCCCACGTCGTGCACGGCGGCCTGGATGCTGCGCACGATGATGGCGGTGGAGTCGAACAGCGTGCCGTCCCAGTCAAAGGCAATCAGGTCGAAACGGCGGGGGCGGTGGGCAGCATTCATGGTGCGGGCGGCAGAAAAGAGGCCAGATCGGGCGGCAGGGGTGCGAGCAGCTCGGTGCGCTCGCCGCTGGCGGGGTGGTTGAACTGCAGGCGCCAGGCGTGCAGGAACATGCGTTTGAGGCCGTGCTTGTGCAGGTGGCGGTTGAGGTCGAAATCGCCGTATTTCTCGTCGCCCGCGATCGCATGGCCCTGGCTGGCCAGGTGAACGCGGATCTGGTGCGTGCGCCCGGTTTTGATGGTCACTTCGAGCAGCGAGAACGCCGGCAGCCCCGCATCCGGGCGCGCCGGCACGGTGGAACGCACCTTGACCAAGGTGATGGAGCGCATGCCGTCCGGGTCTTCCGGGGCGGTGACGCGCACGCGGCGCTCACCATCGGCCTGCAGATACTTGTGCAGCGGCGTGTCGATCACCTTCTTGTTGGCGGGCCAGGCACCGAGGACCAGCGCCAGGTAGGTCTTGCCCGTCTCGCGTTCGCGGAACTGGTCCTGCAGGTGGGTGAGCGCGCTGCGCTTCTTGGCCACCAGCAGGATGCCCGAGGTCTCGCGGTCGAGCCGGTGCACCAGTTCGAGGAACTTCGCCTGCGGCCGCGCCTGGCGCAATTGTTCGATCACGCCAAAACTCACGCCGCTGCCTCCGTGCACGGCCGTGCCGGCCGGTTTGTCGAGGGCAATGAGGTGCTCGTCCTCCAGCAGGATGGGGAATTCACGCGCGGGCGCCGGGCGTTCGGCCTTTTCGGCGATCTTTTCGGACACGCGCACCGGCGGCAGGCGCACCTGGTCGCCCTCCTGCACGCGGGTGTCGGCGCTGGCTCGGCCCTTGTTGATGCGCACCTCGCCGCTGCGGATGATGCGGTAGACATGCGTTTTGGGCACGCCCTTGAGGTGGCGCAACAGGAAGTTGTCCAGCCGCTGGCCTGCGGAATCGGCATCGACACCGATCATGCGCACGGCGGGCGCCCCGCTCGCGGCCGGGGCTACGGGATTTCCGGGGCGGTGCGAAACCGGTTTGGCCCCTATAATGTGTTTCACCTGCGCAGTGTTTTGTAAGTGGTTGATTCGTCTGGAGTTTAGTCCACACGGCCATTTCCCCGCGCGCAGGCAGGTCGATGCCAGCGCGCGTCGCACATGCAGATGACAGGCCAGTTGCCTGCCATGGCCGGTGCGCCGCACGGGAGGCTGACACATTGGAACACTGATACGGAATACCCCATCTGGCAGGCGGCCCCACCCGGGCCTCGCCTGCCAGCGGATCGAAGCGAACATGTTGGCTCTGGTGATGAAATTTTTGTCCCTCTGGCGGTGGCGTCTGCTGCCGCTATGGGCATCAAATCATCCTCCAGTGCCTATCCAGCCTGCGCAAGTAGCTATTGTTTTCATAGCTCTCCTGCACCATCTCAGGCTCGCCCCCATCCACGCGCCCTTGCCCCCCCCGCAAAGCTAGAAGCTGTGCGGGGAGTTTCGGCATATCCGGCAATTCCCTTCGTTCCAGAGCGTCAGTCCAGGCATTGTTGGCTCCTGCAGAGCCTGTTGTTTGTTTGGATCACGGGTCCGCAGTGCGGCGGCATGTCTGTTGCCGCGCTGCCCTCCCGGGCACTAGAAGAAGGAATCGCATCATGAAGCGGATGCTCATCAACGCCACACAGCCCGAAGAACGGCGTCTGGCCATCGTCGACGGACAGAAGCTCCTCGACTACGAAATCGAGATCGAAGGGCGCGAGCAGCGCAAGGGCAACATCTACAAGGCCGTGGTCACGCGCGTCGAGCCGTCGCTGGAAGCCTGTTTTGTGGACTACGGCGAAGATCGCCACGGTTTTCTGCCGTTCAAGGAAATCGCCCGCCAGTACTTCACCCCCGGTGTCTCGCCCAGCCAGGCACGCATCAACGAAGTCATCAAGGAAGGCCAGGAGCTGCTGGTCCAGGTCGAGAAGGAAGAGCGCGGCAACAAGGGCGCGGCCCTGACCACCTTCATCTCGCTGGCCGGCCGCTACGTCGTGCTGATGCCCAACAACCCCCGTGGCGGTGGCGTTTCGCGCCGCATCGAGGGCGAGGACCGCGCCGAGCTCAAGGAGGCGATGGACCAGCTCGAATACCCCAACGGCATGAGCATCATCGCGCGCACCGCCGGCATCGGCCGCAGCGCCCCCGAGCTGCAGTGGGACCTGAACTACCTGCTCAAGCTGTGGAACGCCATCGACGGCGCCGCCAAGGGTGGCAAGGGCGCCTTCCTGATCTACCAGGAATCGAGCCTGGTGATCCGCGCGATCCGCGACTACTTCAACAACGACATCGGTGACATCCTCATCGATACCGACGACATCTACGAACAGGCGCAGCAGTTCATGGCGCACGTCATGCCCGAGCATGCCGCCCGCGTGAAGCGCTACCGCGACGACGCCGCCCTGTTCAGCCGCTTCCAGATCGAGCA
>MESL01000031.1:0-60263 GCA_001770955.1 Burkholderiales bacterium RIFCSPLOWO2_12_FULL_65_40
TGGCGGGGTCGAGCACCACCTCGCCCAGTTGCGGGTTGACCATGTCCACCATGAACTGGGTGACGGCGCGGGGGGTGTAGAACTCGCCCGCGTTGCCTGCGCTTTGCAGATCCTTCAGAATTTTTTCGTACAGGTCGTTGAACTGGTGGCGCTCGGCCTGGCGGTTGAAGTCGATGCCGTTCAGTTTGTTGACCACCTGGCGCAGCAGGTGGCCGCTTTTCATGTAGTTGTAGGCGTCTTCAAACACGCCGCGCACCACATAGCCGCGCGGGTTGCGCACGGGGTCGGCGCTGAGGCTTTTGAGGGTGGCAAAGAGCTGGTTGTCCACAAAGTCGAGCAACGCCTCGCCGGTCATGCCCTCGGGGTCGGCCGCCCAGTTGCGCCAGCGCATGGCCTCGGGGATGGGGCTTTGGTAGTGGTCGCGCGTCAGCTCCAGCTCTTCTTCGAGCGCATCGAACACCTTGAGGAACAGCAGCCAGGTGAGCTGGCTGATGCGCTGGGCGTCGCCATCGACGCCGCTGTCCTGGCGCATGATGTCCTGGATGGATTTGATGACGGGGGTGAGGTTGGACATGGGCAGGAGACTTTAAGAGAAAATTGGCTCTAGCGCTTACGGGGTAAGCGCAAGCAGCTATGAATTTTGTAGTAAAAGAGCTATTTGGGTGTAGCCCACGTCTAAATTTGCCGTCAACAACGTTAGACATCAATGAAATCAAGCAATTAAACGCACTTCACGGATAAGTCAGATCATGAATCGAAGGATGTATCCCTCATGCGGGGATGCGGTCGTGCCCTTGCAGATGGGCGTCAACGGACCAGATGAGCACCCGACTCATCGGGAACTTGGTGCATAGCTGCGCCCATTCATGCTGAATGGAGACATCACCTATCCCGATTTGCCGGGAGGCACTGTCAGGAAATGCTTGTAGCCATGCAGCCAGCGCGGTGTGCTCGGGAAACTGCAATGGTTTCCATGGAGCCTCACTGTTTAATGCGCCCTGAACTGCCTGCACAAAGCGTTGCGCTGCGCTACGGCGGGCAGCACCGTTGCTAACATGGGCAATATGGTTGCCCGTTTCGACGATGGCTGCGAGCGGAATGAAGAGGTGATCGCCATCTTGAATGCGGACAGCTAGTTCATCGATCACCTCATCTCGCCGTTCGTTGCGCCCCTCAACATCCAACACATTCAGGAGAATGGATGTGTCTACCAGCACGATGCTGCTCATGACCCAGTGCCCTCCGTCGATTGCAAAGTCGCCAACCACGCTTGCGCTTTGGCTTTGCGGGCTTCAGGGCCTTGGTGGGTTTTGACGAAACGCTCTAGCGCACCCGTTGTCATAAGGTGTCCCAGAGTGTCTTGGAGCAAGAGCTCTGGAGCATCTGGCAAGCTGCCCAAGCGCACTAAACGACTGTCACCCTGAACTGGGTCGCGATAACAAAAGACCACGTCGGGTACGGCCTTGTCGGGCAGGGCGTCCAGCATGGCTGGGTTGTGAGTGGATAGCAGCACCCGCAGCTTTCTACGCTCAGCCACCGTCTGTATGCGCTCCAGCAAATGGCGGGCACGGCTGGGGTGCACACCGTTATCGATTTCTTCAATCACTACCAAGCTGCCTTCAGGGGCGGACAACATCGCGGCAGCGATGGCCAAGACGCGCAAGGTGCCATCGGATAGCAATGCGGCTTCGTACTCGCGCTGTCTGCCGCCAAAGCTTTCAACCAATTGCACCATCACATCACTGCGCGGCCCCTCCAGAAATGAAAGACCCTGGATGTCTTGCTCTGGAAGGCTTTGAATGAAGGAGAGGATTTCCTGGCGCTCGAAGTCGGCATGCTTTTCTCTACCCTCGTAATCGGGCAAGAACACAAATGACTCATAAGCGCTGCGATCCATCCCGCCATACCAAAGCCTGTACAAAACAGTCGATAGATTCGCCCCGTCACCACCTAGACGCTTATCCGCAAGAAAGCTGAAATCACGCATCTTGGCGGGCACGGGATCCAGAAACAAAACATTGGAGAGCAGGTCTTGGTAGCGCTTGCAGGCACTTGGGATGGCCTGTTGGGCTTTTTTGTGGGCGGCGTGGAAACTGGCGGGTGTATCCAATTGCGCGAATACCGCCATCTGGTCACTGACAGGGATGTGAGGCTTGTTTCCACCCTTGGAAAAATTGTTGTATGCGACGCCGGCTTCTGTACTGTGCCCTTTCGACGGCTGATCCATGTCATACAAAGGCACGCCACTTCCTGAGCCCATTCGCTCGGAGACGATGTGCAAGTCGTCGGAGCGGAGCTCCAACTCCATACTCAACTCATTGGCCTCGGGGATGCTGTCCATCGTGCAACCCAGCGCAAATTTGGTTTCCCCCTTCTGAAAAATGTCTGGCACACGGCCACGCACTACTTTGTCTGCCTGATTCACCGCATGCTGAATATTGCTGAGCTTGTTGCCTTGCGCCAGCCACGACAGAAAGCGCAAACCCTCCAGAGAATTGCTCTTGCCAGCAGCATTCGCACCAATCAAAACTGTGAGCGACGCCAAGGGAAGCACAGCATCGTCCTTGAAACTTTTGAAATTCTTCAAACGAAATGAAGTAAGCATGCTGCCTCCTGATTGAGCACATTGACCGATTTTGAAGGAGATATGAGTCGCATCTAGTCGCTGACCGTAACCACAGCCGTGCACATGATGTCTTGGATAGATTTGATGACGGGGGTGAGGTTGGACATGGGGTGCAGTATTTGAACAAAAATTGGCCCTGTCGCTTACAGAAAAAGCGCTAGCAGCTATCAAAAACGGAGTGATTTGGCAGCTACAGTCAGGCGGCCGAGTGCGTAGCGTACAGCTCGCGCTCCAGCGTTTGCAGGGCAGCCAGGTATTGCGGGCGGCCGCCAAAGCTGCGCACCAGCTCCACGGGGCTGCCCAGGTCGGTGAAGGGCTGGAGCTTGAAGACTTCGTTGCTCTCGATGGTGGTGATGCCTTCGTCGGCGTATTTGTCGAGCAGGGCTTCGAGCACCTTGCGGGCCACGGGGCCGTAGTGGGTGAAGACGTTGCGCTTTTGCACGCGGCGGGCGCGCTCGCTGCGGGTGAGCGGGGGCTGGTCGTAGGCCACATGCAGCAGCAGGTCGAACGGGTCGAGGTCTTTGCCCACCTCGTCGGCCAGGGCTTCGAGCAGCACGCCCTGCCCTTCCAGCTCTTGCAGCAGGGCGGCCTTGCGGTCGGCCTGTTGCCAGGCTTGCAGGAACTGGTCGAGCGAGTCGAAGCGCTTGCGCAGGTTGATGCGGGTGTAGTCGCGCAGGCTTTCGGTAATGAGCTTGCCCTCGGCGTTGAGGTACTGCACGCGCTCGCGGGCAATCATCACGGTGACGTTGTTGCCGAGGATGTATTTTTTGGGGCCGTCTGCTTCGCTGCCGCCCGCGAAAGGCCCCAAGGGTTCTGGCGCGCCGCCAGGCTGGCCAGAGTCGCCCGGAATGCCGCCGGGCACTGCTGGTTCGGGCGGCGCCACGGGCTCGCCGCTGCCGGGTTCGTAGATCTGCACGGGCTCGCCATCAAAGTCCTTGTCGGCAAACAGTTCCGTGGCGCGCTTGAAGTCGAGGATGGTGAACCAGGTTTTGCCCAGGTCTTCGCGCAGGCGGGTTCCCCGGCCAATGATCTGCTTGAACAGCGTCATGGACTTGATGCCCTGGTCCAGCACGATGAGCTTGCAGGTTTGCGCATCGACCCCCGTGCTCATGAGCTTGGAGGTGGTGGCGATGACGGGATAGGTTTTCTCGGGGTCGATGAAGTTGTCGAGCTCCAGCTTGCCTTCGGTGTTGTCGCCGGTGATCTGCACCACGTATTTGGGCTGGGTGGCGCACAGATCCTGGTTGGCGTTGGCGAGCGCCTGGCGCATGCGCGCGGCGTGATCGATGTCTTCGCAAAAAACGATGGTTTTGGCGTAGCGGTCGGTGGCCTTCAAGTATTCGGTGATCTTGGCGGCCACGGCCACGTCGCGCTGCTCCAGCACCAGCTTGCGGTTCATGTCGGCGCCGGTGTAGATGCGGTCTTCGATGGCGTGGCCGTGCTTGTCGGTCATGCCCGCCGTGGGGCGCCAGCCGAAGGTGTCTTTGTCCAGATCGACGCGGATGACCTTGTACGGGGCCAGGTAGCCGTCTTCAATGCCTTGCTTGAGGCTGTAGGTGTAAACGGGCTCGCCGAAGTAGTCGGTGTTGGAAACGTCTTTGGTCTCTTTGGGCGTGGCCGTCAGGCCAATTTGCGTGGCGCTGGCAAAGTAGGTGAGGATGTCGCGCCAGGCGGAGTCTTCGGCGGCGCTGCCCCGGTGGCATTCGTCCACCACGATGAGGTCGAAAAAGTCGGGGCTGAACTGCTTGTAGATGTTGCGCTCTTCCTCGGTGCCGGTGACGGCCTGGTAGAGCGAGAGGTAAATCTCGTAGCTTTTGTCCACCAGCTTGGTGGTTTTGTGGACGGCCAGGTCTATGTCTTCCAGCGACACCCCGCCCTGTGCATCGACCCGCTCCACACCTTTGGCGTTGGGGCTGAGCTTGGCCATGGCGCCCTTGAACGGGCGAAAGTCGTTGACCATGGTCTGGTCGATGAGGATGTTGCGGTCGGCCAGGAACAGGATGCGCTTTTTGGCGCCGCTCTTCCACAGGCGCCAGATGATCTGGAAGGCGGTGTAGGTTTTGCCGGTGCCGGTGGCCATGACCAGGAGCACGCGGTTTTGCCCGGCAGCGATGGCCTCGACCGCGCGGTTCACGGCATTGAGCTGGTAGTAGCGCGGGGTTTTGTGGGGGGCGTAGTCAAAGCCCGCGACGCGGCTTTCTTCGGCGGACCAGCCCTTCCAGGCGCAGTAGCGGCGCCACAGCTCTTGCGGCGAGGGGAATTCTTCGAGCGTGAGGTTCTGCTCCAGCACGCCGGTGGCCAGGGTGGCATCGCGGAACACGAAGCCGTCGCCGTTGCTGGAGAAGCTGAATGGCACATCGAGCAACTGGGCATAGTTCAGCGCCTGGCCCATGCCTGCGCCGACGGCGTGCTGGTTGTCTTTGGCTTCAACGACCGCTAGCGGAATGTTGGCCTTGTAGAACAGGGCATAGTCGGCGCGCAGCACCGTGCTCTTGTCGCGGTAGGCCTTGCTGCCACGCACCACGACCCGCCCGGCACGCAGGGGGTACTCCCGGAAGATCTGGTCCAGACCGTTCCACCCGGCTTGCTCCATGGCCGGGCGGATGAACTTGTCGCAAATGTCGCTTTCGGAGAGGTGGGTCTTGTCCATTCGGCGGTTCGCACCATCCTTGTGCGTACAAGGAGCGGCATGTTGTTGTTACCGGATACTACCGCCCCTGCTAGCGACTACCGATAGAGTCACTACCGGTCACCTTTCAATCTGCGCAGTTGCTCCTCGGCAGCATCCAGCTCTGCCCTGAGCGACCGGACTTCTTTCTCCAGCCGCTCAATGTTTGCTGCACGGCCCTGGTCGGCGGCGAGTGGCAGGCAAGTCGCTTGCAGGGCGGCGAGTTGGTCGGCAAGTTGTCGACGAAGCAGCATCTGGCCCTTGGACCGGGCAATTTCCATGCGCCTTTCGACGTCGGCCCGCTCTGCAAGACAGGGGGCGGTGTCGTTGACGGGGTTTGTGGGCTGTGCGAGGGCGGAACCTGTCAATGCCATGACGATGGCCAAAGTGCAACAACGGACGTGCATACAAGTTACCAGAGCGAAAGAGACCTGAGCATGACAGCAATTGGCGCTGGCGGACGGGAGTCGAAGCGCGGGCACGGTCCGGGCCTTACCGTAAAGAGGCTAGGCCGCGCAGCAACCGTGGCGTGTGGCCTTCACACTTTTTCTGCACTCACTGCGCCGCCAGCAGCCAGAAATCCTGCTCGTACCCCTTGAGCGACTGCACCGCCTTGAGCCGCTGACCCGCCGTCGTGGCGTTGTGCATGCGCGAGAAGGTTTCGCAGCCTTCTTCGACCTGGGTCTGCGCGTAGCGCTGGTAGGCCACGTCGGGCGACGTGGCGAAGCGGGCCATATAGCCGCGCAGCAGGGCGCGGGCCTGTTCGGTGTTGTTGCGGTCCTGGGCCACCTTCTGCAGCACCTGCAGCAGGTCTTTCTGGCGCCGAACGCGCTCGGCGTAGTTGCGCTGCGGGTCAAAGGACGACCGGGTGAGCGCTGCGCGAAGAACCGCCTTCTGCGGCTCTTCCAGGGTGCCGTAGAACATTTCAGCGCGCGACAGGTGCCGCTTGTAGCGCTGCTCGCGCAGTTGCTCGGGCGAGGGTTCCAGCCACTCTTTTCTCCAGTCGGCGTTGCTGTCGGCCTGCTTCTTTTCCAGGTTGCGGATCTGGGCGTCGGTGAGCTGCAAGGCCAGCGTGACGAGCTTGGGCTCCGCCTGGGCCAGCACCTTGTCGAGCTGGATGCGCGCCTCGTCGAAGGCGCGGCAGGCCTGGGTGGGCGATATGGGCGCGGGCAGTTGCTGCTGCACTTTTTGCAGCAGTTCGGCGTGCCGGGGCAGCATGGTGTCGCGGTGCCACTGGTGCAGGTCGCCCAGTTCGCTGCGCACGTGTTCGGTCTGGGTTTCCGAAAGGTCCAGGTACCAGTTCAACTGCCAATAGGCCAGATGCGGCACCTGGTTGTAGGCCAGCTTGACGGCGCTGCAGCCTTGCAAAAGCGCGCCACACACCGCCAGCAAGGCAATGCACAGCGTTTTTCGAACAAGGGCCGATGCGTGCACAGGGATGGCGGGTTCGTTCACACCTTCTCAGTTGTCCTGGCGCCGGATGAGCGCACGGCCCGTGTCGGTGATGGTCAGCTGTCCCGTGCTGTTTTTGCCGATGTAGCCGCGCTCGTACAGGCGCCCCGAGAGGTGCTCCTTCAGGGCCTGGGGGGTATCCACCAGCTTGCCCATTTCCAGTTGCTTGAGGGTTTCGAGCTCGTCCACGGTGGGGTCGAAGTGGGGGGCATGGTAGGTGTTCATGGCGTGACTCCGGACAGGTGGAAGAATGCGTGCAGTGATTGTTGCGCAGGGGCGCGTCAGCGTCAAAACCGGGGCGCAGCGTGCAACAGCCGTGCTCCATGGTGCGCCCAACGGCGCGGGATGGGCCTAGGGAGAACCCCTGTCAGTCCGCTGTTTCGGGAGGTTGTCCGCCCTCCTGCCGGGCCATGGCGACCAGCCAGGCGCTGAAGGTGGCCAGCACTGGCGGCTGGGGCTGCGCCGGGCTGATGAGGTAGTAGCTGCGCTCGCCGCGCAGAGGCCGCGAGCACGCCACCACCAGTTCGCCGCGCGCCAGCTCGGCCTCGATCAGCAGCGGAGGGATCAGCGCCACGCCCATGCCGTGCGTGGCGGCCTCGGCCAGCATCGAGAACAGTTCGTAGCGCGGGCCATCGAGGGCCTTGGGCGCATCCACCCCCATGGCCTCGAACCACTGGCGCCATCCGTAGGGGCGCGTGCTTTGCTGCAGCAGCGGCAGATCGGCCAGCGCCTCGGCGGCCACGCCCTGGTAGGCACGGCCGCGGCCGCGCTGGGCGGCGGCCTCCAGCACGCGGGGGCTGCACACGGGCACCACGTCTTCGTTCATGAGCCATTGCGCCTGGATGCCGGGCCAGTTGGCCACCTGCTCGGGCGTGCCGGCATAGAGCGCGGCGTCGAAGGTGGTGTCGGCAAACAAGAAGGGGCGCGTCTGCGTTTCGATGTGCACCACGATGTCCGGGTGCTGCTGCGCCAGCCGGGGCAGGCGCGGGATGAGCCAGCGCGTGGCAAACGTGGGCACCGCCGCCAGCGACAGCGTGCCGCCCTCGCCCTGGTGGGCCATCACGTCGAGCGTGTCACGCTCCAGGCCCTGCAGCCAGCGCGCGACCTGACGGCCGTAGTGCGCGCCCGCCGGCGTCAGCACCACGCCGTGGCGTGTGCGGCGGAACAGCTGCACGCCCAGAAACTCTTCCAGCGCAATGATCTGGCGCGATACGGCGCTTTGCGTCAGCGACAGCTCCTGCGCGGCGCGCGTGTAGCTCTCGTGCCGGGCGGCGACTTCGAAGCAGGCCAGTGCCTGGGTGGAGGGGATGTTGCGGCGCATGCTGAATAGGAACTCCGGATGAACGTGCCACCGGCGCGCCCGCCAGGGCGCGCCACCAGCCACAGTATTTCATACATTCCAAAAACGCATTTCTGAATGAAAAGAACTCGCTTGCACCGTATGGCACATGGCGCCTACGATGGCATCCGAACGCAAAACATGCATCCCTTGCATGTCCGCCCACCTTCCTCATTTGCAACCGGAGACACCCCATGGCCCACGCCGCATTCCAGTGGAACGACCCCTTCCTGCTCGACCAGCAACTGACCGATGACGAGCGCGCCATCCGCGACGCCGCCAACGCCTATTGCCAGGACAAGCTGGCCCCGCGCGTGCTGGAAGCCTTCCGCCACGAGAAGATGGACACCACCATCTTCCGCGAGATGGGCGAACTGGGCCTGCTCGGCCCCACCATCCCCACGCAGTACGGCGGCGCCGGCCTGAACTACGTCAGCTACGGCCTGGTGGCGCGCGAAATCGAGCGCGTGGACTCGGGCTACCGCTCCATGGCCAGCGTGCAAAGCTCGCTGGTGATGGTGCCCATCAACGAATTCGGCACCGAAGCGCAAAAGCAGAAATACCTGCCCAAGCTGGCCAGCGGTGAATTCATCGGCTGCTTCGGCCTGACCGAGCCCGACCACGGCTCCGACCCCGGCAGCATGGCCACCCGCGCCTTCAAAACCGCCGGCGGCTACAAGCTCAAGGGCAGCAAGATGTGGATCACCAACAGCCCGGTGGCCGACGTGTTCGTGGTCTGGGCCAAGGAAGTGTCCGAAGGCGGCACCGTCGGCCCCATCCGTGGCTTCATTCTGGACAAGGGCATGAAGGGCCTCACCGCCCCCGCCATCCATGGCAAGGTGGGTCTGCGCGCGTCAGTCACCGGCGAAATCGTCATGGACGATGTGTTCGTGCCCGAAGAAAACGCCTTCCCTGAAGTGCAGGGCTTGAAGGGCCCCTTCACCTGCCTGAACAGCGCGCGCTTCGGCATCGCCTGGGGCGCGCTGGGCGCGGCCGAATATTGCTGGCACACCGCGCGCCAGTACACGCTGGACCGCAAGCAGTTTGGCCGGCCCCTGGCCGCCAACCAGCTCATCCAGAAGAAGCTGGCCGACATGCAGACCGAAATCACGCTGGGCCTGCAAGCCTGCCTGCGCGTGGGCCGCATGAAGGACGAGCACCAGAACGTGGTGGAAATCACCTCGCTGATCAAGCGCAACAGCTGCGGCAAGGCGCTGGACATCGCCCGCCTGGCCCGCGACATGATGGGTGGCAACGGCATCAGCGACGAGTTCGGCGTGGCACGCCACCTGGTGAACCTGGAAGTGGTGAACACCTACGAAGGCACACACGATGTGCACGCGCTGATTCTGGGCCGTGCGCAGACGGGCATTGCGGCGTTCGCCAACTGAGGCGCGACCAAGCGGCACAAGCCACCGCAAAAACACCGCTTTTACGGTGTTTTTGCCTTCCAGCGCACAGCCAGCAATCGCTATTAGCTCTCAACTTAATAGCAATTGACACCCATGACCACACGCCCTTCCCCCACGGGTGGTTTGGCGGTCATCACGGTGCCCGACCTCTCCCTCGTGCCCGCTGGCCCCTGGTGCACCCAGGTGCTGGCCGGTCTGGGAGCGGACGCGGCAGAGGTGGAGCACGCCGGCCTGGGAGACGACACCACGCAGACCCGCCATTTCACGGCATGCAACCGCAACAAGCGCTCGGTGGCCATCGACATGACCACGGCCCCGATCGCCAGGCGCTCATCCGGCAGATGGCCCTGCAGGCCGGCATCGTGGTGGAGAACCACAAGGTCGACGGCCTCCGGCCATACGGCCCAGACCACGGGAGCCTCATGGAGAGCTCCCCCTGTCACATACCCAAAGGAGATAAAACATGATTCGTCGCAACGCCCTCGCTCTCGGCATCCTGGCCTGCCTCGGCACCGCCGCCCAAGCCCAGACCAGCTACCCCACCAAGCCCATCCGCCTGCTGGTGCCCTTTGCCGCTGGTGGCACCACCGACCTGATTGCCCGCATCATCGCCGAGCCCCTGGGGCGAGAACTGGGGCAGCCGGTGATCGTGGAAAACAAGGGCGGCGGCGGCGGCAGCATCGGCGCTGCAGAAACCGCACGCGCCACGCCCGACGGCTACAACCTGGGCGTAGCCACCGTCTCCACCACGGCGACCAACCCTGCCATCAACCCGAAGATTCCGTACAACGTCGCCACCGACTTCACGCCCATCGTCAACGTGGCCGCCACGCCCAACGTGATTGCCGCCAACACCAAGCTGAGTTTCAATGACTACAAGGGCATGCTGGCCGCCATCAAGAAAGAGCCCGGCAAATACTCCTACGCCTCCCCCGGCAACGGCAGCATCCACCACCTGATGATGGAAATGTTCAAGCTCGCCACCCAGACCGACGTCGTCCACGTGCCGTACCGCGGCTCCGGCCCGGCGCTCAACGACGCCGTGGCCGGCCAGGTGCCGCTGATTTTTGACAACCTGCCCTCTGCCCTGCCGTTCATCAAGGACAAGCGCCTGACCGCCCTGGTGGTCGCCGCCCCCCAGCGCGTGCCCGCCATGCCCGACGTGCCCACGTTCAAGGAAGTGGGCCTGGAGCCGGTCAACCGCATGGCCTACTACGGCATCGTCGGCCCCAAGGGTCTGCCCAAGCCCATCGTGGACAAGATCAACGCGGCCACCTACAAGGTGCTGCAAGACCCGGCCATCCGCAAGCGCATCGAGGAAACCGGCTCCATCATCATGGCCGACACTCCCGAGGCCTTCGCCAAGCAGATGCGCGAAGAACTGGCCGTGTACAAGGACGTCGTCACCAGGCAAAAGATCACCCTGGACTGATAAGTGCTGCTCTGGGTCTTGCACCAACGGGCATTGCAGTGGCTGCCAACGGAGCGCTGGCAGCCCGGTAGAAAAACATTGCAAGTGCAGTGTTTTTGCCTTTTTGCCTTTTGGCGCTTGATCCGCAAGCGCTGACAGCTATTCATTTCATAGTAACTGACACCCATGACCACCATCCCCTCCCCTCAAGGCGCCCTTGCAGGTATCAAGGTGCTCGACCTCTCCCGCGTGCTTGCAGGCCCCTGGTGCACCCAGATGCTGGCCGACCTGGGGGCCGATGTGGTCAAGGTCGAGCGCCCCGGCGTCGGCGACGACACGCGCCAGTGGGGCCCGCCCTTCCTGAAGGACGCCGAGGGCAACGACACGAACCAGGCCAGCTACTTCACCGCCTGCAACCGCAACAAGCGATCGGTGACCATCGACATGGCCACGCAGGAGGGCCAACGGCTCATCCGCCAGATGGCGCTGCAGGCCGACATCGTGGTGGAGAACTTCAAGGTCGGCGGCCTGAAGCAATACGGCCTGGACCATGCAAGCCTGCGTGCGCTGAACCCGCGCCTGATCTACTGCTCGGTCACCGGCTTCGGGCAGGACGGGCCCTATGCCGAGCGCGCAGGCTACGACCTCATGGTGCAGGCCATGACCGGCATGATGAGCATCACCGGCCGGGCCGACAGCGAACCCGGCGGCGGCCCGCTGCGCGTGGGCGTGGCGGTGATCGACCTGTTCACCGGCATCTATGCCAGCAACGCCATCCTGGCCGCGCTGCATGTGCGCGACAACGCCACCAACGGCACGGGCGTGGGCCAGCACATCGACATGGCGCTGCTCGACGTGGGCATGGCCGTGCTGGCCAACCAGGCCTCGGGCTTCCTGGCCACGGGCGAGGCGCCCGGCCGCATGGGCAACAGCCACCCGAGCCTGGCGCCCTACCAGGACTTCCCCACACAGGACGGCAACATGCTGCTGGCCATCGGCAACGACGGACAGTTCCAGCGCTTTTGCGCGGCGGCCGACCAGCCCCAGTGGGCGGCAGACCCTCGCTTTGCCACCAACACGCTGCGCGTGAAGCACCGCACCGACCTCATCCCCGCCATGCAAGCCGTGACCCGCACGCGCACCACAGCCGAGTGGATCGCGCTGCTCGAAGACAAGGCCGTTCCCTGTGGCCCTGTCAACACCATTGCCCAGGCGTTTGACGACGCCCAGGTGAAGGCGCGTGGCCTGGCCGTGACGCTGCCGCGCTGGAAGGACGGCGAGGCCGGCGACGGCGTGGCGCAGATCACCGGCGTGGCCAGCCCGCTGCGCCTGTCCAGCAACCCTCCGGTGCTGCGCAACGCGCCGCCCGCGCTGGGCCAGCACACCGATGAAGTGCTGGGCGAGATGGGGCTGGATGCGGCGCGCATCGCGCAGCTGCGCGACAGCGGGGTGCTGTGACAGCGGCATGGCAAGCGCCGATTTTTGCGAATGAAAATGGCATCTGGTGCCTTACCAGCAAGCGCCTTAAGCTACTAATTTAATAGCACAAATCCTTACCCAGGCCGGCCCCTGGGCATGCCGGGGCGCCTGCCCGCATCGCGCCCAGGACCGCTTTTGGCAACACACCTTCTGGCGCACAGCGGAGTGCTATACAAAACCCAGGACGCATAGCCATAATGAATGGCACACGGTAGCGCCAGGGCGATTCCATGCCACGCGGTGCAAAACCAGTCCATGCCCAGGAGTCCCCATGAAGCTCAGCCTCAAGCTCCCCTTGGTTTTCACCGCCTCGCTGCTCTTGCTGCTGGCCGCAGCCCTGTTCGGCATCAGCCGGCTGAACAGCGCGCTGGACACCTACCAGACCACCGTGGCGCACAGTTTTGAACATGAGCGCCAGTCCTCGGCCCTGCTCAACGATTTCAAGGTGCAGGTGCAGGAATGGAAAAACGTGCTGCTGCGCGGCAAGGACCCGGCCCAGCTCACGCGCTACTGGGCCGCTTTTGAAAAGCAGGAGCGCACCATTCAGGAAGAAGCCCGCACGCTGCTGGCAGCCCTTCCGCCCGGCGAAGGCCGGGACAAGGTGCAGCAATTCATGCAGGCCCACGAACGCATGGGCGTGGCCTACCGCAAGGGTTTCGAGGCCTTCAAGGCCGCCGACCATGACCACCAGGCCGGCGACAAGGCCGTGCAGGGCATGGACCGCGAACCCTCCACCCTGCTCGACCAGGCCGGCACGCTGATCCGCAAAGCCAGCGCCAGCACGGCCGAGCAGGCCGCAACCAGCGCCCAGCGCGCCACCGCCATCAGCCTGGGGGTGATGCTGGTGGTGTGCACGGCGGGCGTTGTGGGTGCGGTGCTGTTCAGCCGCACGGTCACGCGCCCGCTCGACAACGCGGTGCGTGTCTCGCAGGCCGTGGCCGATGGGGATCTCACGGTGGCTCGGCCTGCTGCGGGCAAGGACGAGATCGCGCAGCTGCTCAACGCCCTGCATGGCATGCAGACCAGCCTATCGCGCGTGGTCAGCCATGTCCGCCAGAACGCCGACAGCGTGGCGCTGGCCAGCGCGGAGATCGCCCAGGGCAACTCAGACCTCTCGGCGCGCACCGAGCAGCAGGCCAGCGCCCTGCAGGAAACCTCGGCCTCCATGGAGGAACTCGGCTCCACCGTGCAGGCCAACGCGGATAACGCCCGCCAGGCCAACCAGCTCGCAGTGAACGCATCCACGGTGGCCCAGCAAGGGGGCGATGTAGTGGCCGAGGTGGTGAGCACCATGAAGGGCATCAACGACAGCAGCAAAAAAATCGCCGACATCATCAGCGTGATCGATGGCATTGCCTTCCAGACCAACATCCTCGCGCTCAACGCCGCAGTGGAGGCCGCCCGAGCGGGCGAGCAAGGCCGGGGTTTTGCGGTGGTGGCCAGCGAAGTGCGCAGCCTGGCGGGGCGCAGTGCCGATGCCGCCAAGGAGATCAAACAGCTCATCGGTACCAGCGTCGAGCGCGTGGAACAGGGCTCCACACTGGTCGATCGTGCCGGCCTCACCATGTCCGAGGTGGTCAGCGCCATCCGCCGCGTGACCGACATCGTGGGAGAGATCAGCGCGGCCAGCAGCGAACAAAGCGCCGGCATGGCCCAGGTGGGCGAAGCCGTGACGCAGATGGACCAGGCCACGCAGCAAAATGCCGCACTGGTGGAGCAAAGCGCGGCGGCGGCCCAGAGCCTCAAACAGCAGGCACAGCAACTCGTCCAGGCTGTGGCCGTGTTCAAACTGCTGCCGGGCCAGGATGGCGGGCCGGCCAGGCACAGCGCAGCGGCCCAGGCGGCGCCCCTGCAACTGGGCTGACCCGCCCGGCAGGGAGCGGCTCTACAGGACGTGGAGCGTTGTCTTTTTGAATCAAAAGTGCATCAAACGCTTTACTAACAGGCGCAAGTAGCTATTATTTTAATAGCATTTTTTACCGCCAACGCACCATCAGCGCAAGCGCCCGAACCCGGCTTCGGCCCAGGCCGTGGCGCGGTCGATGGTGAGCTGGAAGCTGGGCGGCACCGGCACCCGCGCCAGTTCTTCGCCCAGGGCGTTGTGCGCGCTCAGCGTGGCGGTGGCGCCCTCTTCATCCGGAACGATGGCCAGGGCCACACGCAGGCGCTCGCCCCGCACGGTGATGGTGACGTTCTTGTGGAGCTGCGCATGCAGTTGCTGCTCGTGGCGGCGCAGCACCTCGCTGGCGGTCTTGACCAGGGTGTTGAAGGCCGACACGTCGAGCGGCTTGGGGTTTTTCTTGTCCCGCCCCATGGTCCACGGCCCGACCAGCGCGGGCTCCGACTCCCCCTGCAGTGTCATCGCCACCGCCCAGCCATCGTCATCTTCGTTCTTGATGACCTGCGCCGTCCAGCGCCCGTCGCTCCACCGGCGGGGCTCCTGGATGGAGGTGGGCGTGTCGGGGGTGTCTGGGGTATCGGTCATGGGCGCTGCGGCAAATCAGGGAAAAGGCGCAGAGCATACGGCGGATTGGTCCACTCCACCCCTGAACGCCTGGCGTGAGCACGCCGCAGGCGGCAACCATGCCACCTTGGGATGGCCCTTGCGCATAATGGCCCGCAGAATCCACTGGACCGCCGCCCATTGCATCCACCCGGCAAAGGAAGGCCATAGCCAAAAACCCGGAGACAAAATCATGCAGCTCTACACAGCGCCCCGCGCTCCCAACCCGCGCCGCGTCACCATGTTCATCGCCGAGAAGGGCATCACCGGCATCACGCAGGTGGCCGTGGACCTCAACGCCCAGGAGCACAAGGGCGACGCCTTTCGCGCCAAGAGCCCGCTGGCCAAGGTGCCCGCGCTGGAGCTGGACGACGGCCGCATCCTCACCGAAACCCGCGCCATCTGCACCTGGCTCGAAGGGCGGTTTCCCGAGCCCAACCTGATGGGCCGGGATTTTGAAGAGCGCGCTTTTATCGAAATGGCCGACCGCCGCATGGAGTGGTACCTGTTCGCGCCCATCGGGCAGTGCATTCGCCACACCCATCCGGGTCTGGCGGCGCTGGAGCAGCCGCAGTTTCCCGAGTTCGGCACCTCCGAGGGCCGCAAGATGCGTGACGTGGCCCGCTGGCTCGACAGCGAACTGGCGCACCAGCCCTATGTGGCGGGCGAGCGTTTCACCATCGCCGACATCACGGCCTTCTGCGCGCTGGAGTTCGCACGCGGCCTGATGAAGTTCCAGCCCGGCGCCGAGGACATGCCGCACCTGCAGGCCTGGCGCGACCGCATCGCCGAGCGGCCCAGCGCCCGGGCGTTCTGAGGTTCTGAATCAGAAGGGGAAGCGCAGGGTGAAAACGGTCAGTCCGCCTTCCGATGCGGCGGACACCTCGCCCCTGTGTGCGCGCAGGATCGCCTGCGTGATCGCCAGGCCCAGCCCGGTACCCTCGCCCGAGGCGTGCTGGCGCGAAGGGTCGGCACGGTAGAAGCGCTCGAACAGGCGCGCCAGATGCCGCGCGGGAATGGTGTCGCCGGTGTTCTCCACCCGCAGCAAGAGCTGCCCCTCCTGGCGCACGATGGCCACGCTTACCCGGCCGCCCTGCGGGGTGTGGCGCAGGGCATTGGAGAGCAGGTTGTTCAGTGCCCGGCGCAGCATGAGCCGGTCACCCTGCACCACGCCTTCGCCCGTCAGCGTCAGGGCGATGCACCGCTCATCGGCCAGCGCCTCGTAAAAGTCAAACAGGTCGCGCACCTCGCGCGCCAGGTCCACCGGCTCGCCATGCACGATGGTCAGGCCGTTCTCGGCCTTGGCCAGAAACAGCATGTCGGCAATCATGCGCGCCAGGCGTTCAAACTCTTCAGCGTTCGATTCGAGGATGGCGCGGTAGCTGTCGGCGTCGCGCGGGCGGCTCAGCGCCACCTGCGTCTGCATCATCAGGTTGCTGATGGGGGTGCGCAGCTCATGGGCCAGGTCGGAGGAAAAGTCGGACAGGCGCCGAAAGGCCTCTTCCAGGCGCTCGAGCATCTCGTTGAGGGTGGCGGCCAGATCGGCCAGCTCGGCGGGCACGGCCTGCGCGGGCAGGCGCCGGTCCAGGCTGTGCGCCGTCACAGCGGCGGCCTGCTCACGCATGGCTCTCAGCGGCGCAAGGCCCCGGCGCGCAGCGAACCAGCCCAGCAACCCCATGAACAGCACCGCACAGGCCACAAACAGCCACAGACTGCGCTGCAAGGTGCGCAGGAAGGCATCGTGGTGCCCGCTGTCGATGGCCATGGCCACCTGCACCTGGCTGGCCATGGCGGTCGGAAAGGTGGCCGCCAGGCCCCGGTAATTGCGCCCGTCCTGCGTCCAGGTCCACAGCGGCGCCGAAGCCAGGTCCGCCGCCGCCACCGGCCACGGGGTCGGCCACTGCGCACCGGGCGTGGCCAGCAAGACCTGCTGGTCTGGCCCCACCACCCGCACCACCAGGTCATGGTGCGCCAGAAAGGCCTCGCCCAGCGGCACCGCGAGGCGTTCGAGCTGCGCGGGCGTTCCCACCTGCGCGATCAGGTGCTGGGCATGCTGGAGCTTGCCGGTGAGTTCAGCCCGGTCCAGTTCCTCGAAGTGGCGCTCGATCGCCACCCCCACCAGCCACCCCAGCGCCAGCAGCACGGCACCCGAGCCCATGGTGAACAGCAGCGTGAGCCGCGCGGTCAGGGAGAGGCGCGAAATCATGGGCAATCGGGCGCCTCCAGCACATAGCCCATGCCGCGCACGGTGCGGATCAGCTTGGGCTCGAAGGCATCGTCCACCTTCGCGCGCAGGCGGCGCATGGCAACCTCGATGACGTTGGTGTCGCTGTCGAAGTTCATGTCCCACACCTGCGAAGCGATCAGCGAGCGCGGCAGCACTTCGCCCTGGCGGCGCAGCAGCAGTTCGAGCAGGGCAAACTCCTTGGCGGTCAGTTCGATGCGTTGCCCGCCGCGCACCACGCGGCGGCGCAGCAGGTCCAGCTCCAGGTCGGCGGCGCGCAGCGCGGTGGACTCCATCACGCCCTTGCCCCGCCGCAGCAGCGTACGCACGCGCGCCAGAAACTCCGAGAAGGCGAACGGCTTGACGAGGTAATCGTCGGCCCCCAGCTCCAGCCCCCTGACGCGGTCTTCCACCTGATCACGCGCGGTGAGAAAGAGCACCGGCATCTCCTTGCCGCTGCGGCGCAGGGTTTCGAGCACCTGCCAGCCGTTCAGGCCTGGCAGCATGACGTCAAGCACCAGCAGGTCGTGGTCGCCTGTCAGCGCCAGGTGCAGGCCATCGACACCGTTGCGCGCCAGATCAACCATGAAGCCCGACTCCGCCAGGCCCTGCTGGAGGTAGTCGCCCGTCTTGGGCTCGTCTTCAACGATGAGGATCTTCATGGGGCACAGGGGAGCGGTGGGGCACTGCGCCGGATTGTGCCTGCCCCAGCGCTGACTGGACGCTAGATGACAGATTTGTAATCTTCCGGAAAGCTGCCCGTCGGGGGGCGCGCTGCACCATGCACACCATGCCCTCACACCCCTCCCGATACCGAAACCCGAGCCGATTCACGGGATGGCTTCTCACCCTTGTGCTGGTCACCGCACCAGCCACCGCGCAAACCCTGCCGCAGGCCCTGGAGCAGGCCTGGCTACTGCACCCCCAGGCTCTGGCGGGCAGCGCACGCAGCGCGCAAGCCGCAGCCCGCGTCGAAGCTGCCAGCGGCCTGACGCCGGGACCGGCCACGCTGTCGCTGGGCGCAGCGAGTGACCGCTTTCACGCCAACCAGGGCCAGCGCGAATGGGAGGTCGAAATGGCCGTTCCGCTGTGGCTGCCCGGCCAGAAAGCGGCGCAGAGCGCCGAGGCTGCCAGCGGCCAGGCGCAGGTCGTGGCGCAACAGCATGCGCTGCGCCTGCAACTGGCGGGCGAGCTGCGCACGGCCTGGTGGGCCGTGGCGGCTGCACGCCAGACCCGTGCACAGGCACAGCAGCGGTTGGACACCGCCCAGGCCCTCATGGCGAATGTGCAGCGCCGCTACCAGGCGGGTGAACTGGCCCGCATCGACGCCAATCTGGCCCAGCGCGAAGTGCTCGCCGCCCAAGGTGCCCTGGCCGATAGCGACGCAGCCCTGTTGCAGACCGAGCAGGCCTTTCGCACGCTCACCGGCACCGCCGCACCCGTGCAACTGGACCCGGAGCCCCCCGCTGTTCAGGACGCCCCCGACCAGGACCATCCCCTGCGGGCCGCCGCCTCGGCTGCGCTGGCCCAGGCGCAGGCACGGGTGCGGTCGGCAGACGCCACACGCCGCGCTGCACCCGAACTGGCCTTGCGCATGGTGCGCGACCGCGGTGCGGCCGGGCAGCCGTATGCGAACACCCTGGGAGTCAAGCTGACGATTCCACTCTCGTCCGAACCCATCGTGCGCCAGGCCCAGTCGGCCGCATTGGCAGAACTGGCGCTGGCCCAGGCAGAACACGACCAGGTGGAGCGCAAGCTGGCGCTTGATGCCGACCAGGCCCGCCGCCACTTGGACGCCACCGCACGCCAGCTCAGCCAGGCGCAGGAGCGCCTGGCCCTGGACACCGACACGCTCCAGTTGGCAGAAAAAGCCTTTGCCCTCGGCGAGACCGACCTCACCGCCTTGCTGCGCGCGCGCTCCGACGCACTCGAGGCCCAGGCACTGGTGGGCCAGCAGCAGGTGGCCCTGGCGGCCGCCCGGTCCCGCATGCACCAAACCCTGGGAGTCCTTCCGAAATGAACAACCTGCGAAACCTTTTGCTGGGCACCGCCCTTGCCGCTGTGGCGTGGCCCGCCCTGGCCCATGGCGATGAAGACCACAGCGAGCCAAATCCCGTCGTCGCTGCTGTGCCCATGGCCGCGCAAGGCCCGCGCGCCGAGGCCCAGACCGATGCCTTCGAACTGGTGGCCACACTGGCGCAGGACCGGCTGGTGCTGCACATCGACCGCTTCGACACCAATGAACCTGTCGTGGGCGCGCAGGTGGAAGTGGATACCGGCAGCGTGCAGGCCAAGGCCACGCCCTCGTCCCCCGGCGTGTACTGGATGGCCCAGGGCACGCTCGGCCAGCCGGGCAAGCATCCGCTGACCATCACCATCGAAACCGAAGACACCGCCGATCTTCTGACCGCCACGCTGGAGGTTACCGCCCCACCTGCCGCCACCGCCAGCGGCCCGAAATCCGAACCCTGGATGGCCTGGGGACTGGGCGGCACCGTGCTGCTCTCGGGCGCAGGCCTGCTGGCCCTGCGCCGCCGCCCCCGTACCACCGCTCCCGGAACCACCGCATGACATTCGCACCGCTTTTTGCCGCAGGGCTGCTGGCTTTGCAGGGCGCAGCTTTCGCCCACGGAGGCGAAGACCACGACCACGGCCCCGCCGCAGCGCCCCTGCCCGCGACAGGTACCACCGCCCCCCAGCGCCTGGCCGACGGCAGCCTGTTCATCCCCAAGGCCATCCAGCGACAATGGGGCCTGCGCACCGTGCGGGCAGACATCCGTGAGCTGCCCACCTCGGTCGAGCTGCAGGGCAAGGTGGTGGCCGATGCCAATGCCGGAGGGCGTGTGCAGTCCACCCAGCCGGGGCGCATCGAGGCACCGGCCCAGGGTTTGCCCACCCTGGGCCAGCAGGTCCGCAAAGGGCAGGTGCTGGCGCATGTGCGGCCCACCCTGTCGAACACCGAACGCGGCGGCCTGCAGGCCCAGCTGGCCGACCTGGATGCACAGAATGCCATCGCCCAGCGCAAGCTGGAACGCTACGCCCAGCTCCAGGGGGCGATACCGCAGTCGGCTATTGATGCCGCGCGGCTGGAATCAGAAGCCCTGCGCCAGCGCAGGCAGGCCTTGCAGGCCAGCCTGCAGGCGCCGGAGCCGCTGCGTGCACCGGTGTCGGGCGTGGTCAGCGCGGTGCATGCCATGGCGGGCCAGGTGGTCGATGCGCGAGAAACGCTGTTCGAGGTGGTCAACCCCGCACGGCTGACCGTGGAAGCCCTGGCCTACGACCCCGCCCTGGCCCGGGGCGTGACGGCGGCCAGCACCAGCGTGCCAGGCGACAGCACCGTACTGCAGTTTGTCGGCAGCGGACGGCAGTTGCGCGAGCAGGCCTGGGTGCTGCAGTTCCGCATTCCGTCGGACCAGCATGCACTGGCGGTGGGCCAGTCGGTCAAAGTGATCGCCACCACACGGCAGACGCACAAGGGCGCCGCTGTTCCGCAGGCGGCCGTGGTGCGCGGTGCTGGGGGAGATCAGGCGGTGTGGGTGCATACGGGTGCCGAAAAATTCGAACGCCGCACGGTGCGCGCACAGGCCCTGAGCGCAGACAGCACCGCAGTCACCTCCGGCATTGCCGCAGGCGAGCGCGTGGTGACCCAGGGCGCGAGCCTGCTGGCCCAGGTGCGCTGAAATGTTTGATTTCATCATCCATACGAGCCTGCGCCAGCGCCTGATGGTGCTGGGCTTGTCGCTGTTTCTGGTGGTCTACGGCGCCTTGAGCCTGCGGCAGATGCCGGTCGATGTGTTTCCCGACCTGAACAAGCCCACCGTGACGCTGATGACCGAAGCCGGCGGCATGGCGCCGGAAGAAGTCGAACAGCTGGTGAGCTTTCCCATCGAGTCGGGCATGAACGGAATGCCCGGGGTGACCCGTGTGCGCTCGGTCTCCGGCGTGGGGCTGTCGATCGTGTATGTCGAGTTCGAGTGGGGCTCCGACATCTACCGCAACCGCCAGCAGATTGCCGAGCGCCTGAACCTGGTGCGCGAACAGCTGCCCGAAGGCATCGTGCCGCAGATGGGGCCGATTTCTTCCATCATGGGCGAGATTCTGCTGATCGCCCTGCCCGCCGACCCCGCCAAGGTCAGCCCGATGCAGGTGCGCGAATATGCCGACTGGGTGGTTCGCCCCCGGCTGCTCACCATCCCGGGCATTGCCCAGGTCACGCCCATCGGCGGAGAGGTGCGCCAGTACCGGGTCGAGATTCACCCGGCGAAGCTGCAGGCCCTGGGCATTGAACGGGAAAAGGTGGACGCAGCGCTGCGCGACTTCGGCGCCAACACCAGCGGTGGCTTCTTGCAGGCGCAGGGCCGTGAATATCTGATCCGGCAGGTGGGCCGCACCAGCCGCATCGAAGATCTGCGCAGCGTGGTGGTGGGTGTTAAAAACACCCAGCCCATCCTGTTGCACCAGGTGGCAGACGTTCGGCTGGCCCCTGCAGTCAAGCGCGGCGATGCCAGCTACAAGGGCCAGCCAGCGGTGATTTTGTCGGTGCAGAAGCAGCCCGGCGCCGACAGCGTGGCGCTCACCCAGGCCGTCGAGCAGGCCATGGCCACACTGAACAAGGCGCTGCCCCAGGGCATTGAAACGCCGCAGTTCTTGTTCAAGCAGGCCGATTTCATCGAACGTTCGGTGGGCAACGTCCAGGAAGCCCTGCGCGATGGCGCCATTCTGGTGGCGGTCGTGCTGTTCTTGTTCCTGCTGAATGTGCGCACCACGGTCATCTCGCTGGTGGCCATTCCGCTGTCGCTGATGGTGACCGCGCTGGTGTTCCGCTATTTCGGCCTGTCGATCAACACCATGACGCTGGGGGGGCTGGCCATCGCCATTGGCGAGCTGGTGGACGACGCGGTGGTGGACGTCGAAAACGTGCTGCGCCGCCTGAAGGAAAACCGCCTGAAACCGCAGCCGCTCCCGGCCCTGACGGTGATTGCCGCCGCCTCCCGCGAGGTGCGCACGGGCGTGGTCTATGCCACCCTGGTCGTAGTGCTGGTGTTTGTGCCCCTGTTTGCCCTGCCCGGCATCGAAGGCCGCTTGTTCACACCCCTGGGCATTGCGTATGTGGTGTCCATCCTGGCCAGCATGGTGGTGGCCGTCACCATCACCCCGGTGCTGTGCTACTACCTGCTGCCGCGCATGAAGCAACTGCATGCGGGCGACAGCCCGCTGGCGGCCTGGCTCAAGCGCTGGGATACGCGCTTGCTGAACGGCTCGTTCGATCATTCCCGCACCCTGCTGGCGGCTGCGCTGGTCGTGGTTCTGGCGGTTGCTGCCAGCGTGCCCTTCTTTCCGCGCTCGTTTTTGCCACCCTTCAACGAAGGCACCCTCACGGTGAACGTGTTGCTCAACCCCGGTACCTCGCTGGAAGAGTCCAACCGCATCGCAACACTGGCCGAGCAACTGGCCCTGCAAGTCCCCGAGGTCACCCAGGTGGGCCGCAGAACCGGCCGCGCCGAACTGGACGAACATGCGGAAGGGGTGCACTATACCGAGATGGACATCGACCTCCAGGTGTCCGAGCGCAGCCGCGATGCCGTGGTGCAGGACATTCGCACCCGGCTTGCCACCCTGCCCGCAGCCACCAGCGTGGGGCAACCGATTTCGCACCGGCTGGACCACCTGCTCTCGGGCGTGCGGGCCCAGATCGCGCTGAAGGTGTACGGCGACGACCTGGACACGCTGCGGGGCCTGGCAGGCGACCTGCGCGACCGCCTGTCGCGCATTCCGGGCATCACCGACCTGCAGATTGAGAAGCAGGTGCTGATTCCGCAGATCAAGATCCACCTGGACTACGAGCAGGCCGCACGCTACGGCGTCGCACCTGGTGCCGTTTTGCGATCCTTGCAGCAGATGATCGAAGGCGAGCGCATCACCCAGATCGTCGAAGGCAACCGCCGCTTTGACCTGGTGGTGCGCCTGCCCGAGGACGACCGCGGGTTGCACGCCCTGAAGGGCTTGCTGATCGAAACCCCCACAGGGGCGGTGCCCCTGTCCCTGCTGGCAACAATAGAAGATGGCGAAGGCCCCAACCAGGTCAGCCGCGAGAACGCACGCCGGCGCATCGTGGTGTCGGCCAATACCGACGGCAGCGACATGGCGCGCATCATTGGCGACATCCGCAGCACGCTGGCCGCCGCGCCCTTGCCCGAGGGGTATTTCACAGCGCTGGAAGGCCAGTTCCAGGCCCAGGAGCAAGCGGCCCGGTTGATTGCCCTGCTGGCCCTGGTGTCGCTGGCCCTGATCTTCCTCGTGCTCTACAGCCGCTACCGCTCCACCGTGCTCACGCTCATCATCATGGGCAATATTCCGCTGGCCCTGGTGGGCAGCGTGCTGGCGTTGTGGATCTCGGGCCAGCCGCTATCGGTGGCCGCACTGGTGGGCTTCATCACGCTGACGGGTATCTCGACACGCAACGGCATCCTCAAGATCAGCCACTACATCAACCTGTGCGCGTTCGAGGGTGAAAAATTTGGCAAGCAACTCATCGTGCGCGGCTCGCTCGAGCGCCTCACCCCGGTGCTGATGACGGCGCTGGTGGCTGCCTTCGCGCTGGTGCCGCTGCTGGTGTCGGCGGATGCCCCCGGCAAGGAAGTGCTGCATCCCGTGGCCGTGGTGATTTTTGGCGGCCTGGTCAGCTCCACGCTGCTCGACACCTTGCTGACGCCGCTGATGTTCTGGCGCTGGGGGGAAAAGCCCCTGGAGCGACTGCTGGCGCTGCGCACCCAGGAAAAATCACAGGACAGTTTCTAACAACCCCCTCCCCAACGACAGGCGGGGTTCACGACGAAGGAGTTTCCATGAGCAAAATCCGATTCTTGACTGCGGTTGCTTTTGTGCTTGCCACCAGTGCCACGAGCGTGCACGCACACGACGACGCCTACCTGGATACACAGCAGGCACCGCATGGCGGCCAGCTGCGCATGGCAGGCGCCTACCACCTGGAACTGGTGGTGGACAAATCAACCCCGCAGGCGGCCGACAAACCCGTGGTGGTGTATGTCACCGACCACGCGGGGCAAAAAATCTCTACCGAGGGTGCCACCGGAAACGCCACCATCCTTGCCGCCAAGGGCAAGGCCAGCGTGGCACTGGTGCCCGACGGCGACAACCGCCTCAAAGGCACCGGGCGCTATGCCTCCACCGCCGACATGAAGGCCATCGTCAGCTTCACGGCCAAGGGCCAGTCCCCGGAAACCGCGCGCTTCACCCCGCTGCTCAAAACCAAGGATGCGCATTCAGATCACAAAATGCACTGACACCTATGACACAACGAACGTCTTCATCCATTTGCCATTCGAGGAAAAATACCATGACCAAATCCACGTCAGTCTCCAACAAGACCTTCACAACGCTCGCTTTGACGGCAGCACTCGCCTTTGCCAGCACTTCGGCCTGGGCCACCAACCATGAGCCGGATCACTCGGCCCACCACCCCGGAGTTCCCTCCGCAACCCCTGCGCCCGACAGCGGCGCCACGGTGCCACCCCAGGCGATGCAAAAACAGATGCAGGCCATGAAGGCCATGCACGAAAAGATGATGAATGCCAAAACGCCCGAGGAACGCAGCGCGCTGATGGCCGAACACATGCAGACCATGCGGGAAGGCATGGGGATGATGCAGAAAATGGGGCAGTCCGGCGGCATGGGTGGAATGAGCGGCATGGGCGCACCGAAAGGGGGCAAGGCCATGGCGTGCGACATGCATGAATCGCACCGCATGATGGGCATGCGCATGGAGATGATGGAGTCCATGATGCAGATGATGATGGACCGCATGCAGTCGCACGCTCCGGTGCCCCCTGCAGGCAAATGAGAGCCTCCCGCTGGACCACCCCATGCGCCAAAAACAACTTGGCCGATTGAACGGTTTCTGCCTGCAGGCTTCCCAGGACAATGCGGCCGACCTGGCCCGCGTTTTTCCTGCGGTTGCTTCAGAACCGTTCACCCGGCCAGCCAAGTCAGGAGACTGCTGAAATGGCTGACGCACCCGCCACCTCCCCGCGCAGAAGCCTCTTGATGTGGGGTTTGGGCGGAATGTTGGTGGCGTTGCTGATGGCTGCAGGCGCGTATGCGCTGAGTGGAGTCGGTGCGCGGGACAACACAGCCGGTGTGTTGCGCCCCGATGACCCCCAAGTGGTGACCCTTGGTGCCCGCATCTACACCCAGCATTGCGCCGCATGCCACGGAGCCCGTGGTGAAGGGCAGCCAAACTGGCGCGAGCATGGCCCCGATGGCCTCATGCGCGCCCCTCCACACGACGAAAGCGGCCACACCTGGCACCACCCGGACGCACAACTCTTCGCCATCACCAAATATGGGCTGGCGAAACTGATTCAGCAGCCGGACTACCAGACCAACATGCCTGTTTACGACGGTGTGTTGAGTGACTCCGAAATCAATGCCGTGCTTTCATGGATCAAGGCACAGTGGCCTCAGGAGATTCGAGCACGGCACGATCAGCTCAACGCGCAATACCAGAAATCGCCAGGCGGGTGAGCCGGTAAAAGCTGCCGGGCACGACCGCGGCGGCCGAGCCACTCGAATGGGGAAACACCTGAAAAAATATACTGCTGTAACAGAACGATTCTGCTTCTAGAATTTGGAGGCGCAAGTTTCTGCGCAATAGAAGGCCACCCATGAAGTCCGTCCAGAAAGATATTGACGAGCGCACCAACCTCACCGGCTCCAACAAATTCGAGCTGTTGCTGTTCCGTCTTGGGGCCGATAGCGCCCTGGGCCAGTCAGAACTGTTCGGCATCAATGTGTTCAAGATCCGCGAGATCGTGGCCATGCCGACCATCACACCCATCGTGGGCGCCACGCCCCACTCGCTCGGGGTGGTGAACCTGCGCGGCCAGGTGATCCCGGTGCTCGACCTCCCCTCCATCGTCGGCTGCAAGCCCAAGACGGGCCTGAACATCATGCTGGTGACAGAGTACGCACGCACCACGCAGGCCTTCGCGGTCGAATCGGTCGAAGACATCGTTCGCCTGGACTGGAAGCAGGTGCTGTCGGCCGAAACCAGCGGCGCGGCGCACAACCTGGTCACCAGCATTGCCCGGCTCGATGGCAACACCGACGGAACACGCCTGGCCCAGGTGCTGGATGTGGAAGCCATCCTGCAGATGGTCTCGCCTTCGGACGAGCACAAGGTCGATCCGCAGAAGGTCGGCGCCAAGCTCAAGCTCAAGCCCGGCACCATCATCCTGGCGGCAGACGACTCGTTCGTCGCCCGCTCGCTGATCGAGCAGGAGCTGCACGCACTGCAGGCACCTTTCGAGATGGTCAAGTCGGGCAAGGAGGCCTGGGACCGGCTCAATGCCCTGGCCGCCGCCGCTGCGGCCGAAGGCAAGACCATCCTGGACAAGGTCAGCCTGGTACTGACCGACCTCGAAATGCCCGAAATGGACGGTTTCACCCTGACGCGCAACATCAAGCAGGACGCCCGCTTTGAAGGCCTCCCCGTGGTGATTCATTCGTCCCTGTCAGGATCGGCCAACGAGGACCATGTGCGCAGCGTGGGTGCCGACGCCTACGTGGCCAAGTTCGTCGCCGAAGATCTGGCCCAGACCATCCGCGACGTATTACCCCGCTGACCCCGCGCCGACACGGCCCCCGTGCCATATGGGGGCGTGTGCGAGCCGTGGAGGACTCAGGCGTAGGTATCGACCAGCGCGCCGGAACGCGAGGCGGTACCGAATGCCGGGCCACTGCGCTGCAGGCTCGACTCCAGCGATGCCAGGTTGCGGCGGGCCATGTCGGAGCGCTGCCCCGCCTCGCCGGCCTGAACCGTCAGACCATCCGCCCGCACCTGCGCCTGATCGGCACTGCGCTGCGCCTCGTCCGCGCGCGCCTCCAGGGCGCGTGCGGTGCGCTCTGCCTGATTGGCATCACGCCGCGCAGACATCAACTGGGTTTGCGCTTTGGCCGCAGCGGTGCCGCCGGAGTTTGCAATGGATAGCATGCCCCTCCCCCTTTGCTCTGGTGCAACTCAGCCAGCGCCGCCAGGGCCTTCGGCACCCATGTACGTGCGCCGCAACTGGGCATTGAGCAGCGACATCTGCTCGGCGCTGGCCTGCTCGGCCTGGGGGGCTGTTTGGCTGTTGCTGCCCGTTCTGCGGGTGCTTTCGGGGTCGGGCCGGGCGGCCAGCTCCTGGGCCCGGCGGCTCAGGGTGACAGTGGTTTCACTGTTGGCAGGTTCCGGTGTATCGGCCTCCAGGGAGGCGTTGCGCCGGTAAGTGGCTGCGTTGGCCTCCTGCGCCGCGCCCGGTCCTGATGCACCCTGGTAGCGGCTGGCCGCATCCAGATTCCGTTGAATGGCATCCATGGACATTCTCCTTTGGTGGGACGTATGCGCCCATCGTCCTGCAATCAGGGCCAAATGTAAAGACGCCGCGGGGTCCGGTATTCTGATCTTCCACCGGAATTCGCAATCAATTTAATAGCACCTGGCGCCCGTCTAGTAAGCGCAAAGTGCCATTTTGATGCCAATTTTTTGCTGATTCGCTTCAGAGAAAGGCCCGGATGCGCTCCGGGTCCGTCTGCAGCAGGGTGTCGCGCCCCAGCGCCGACAGGGTTTCGGCCGCGGTGCGGGTGGCAATGTCGATGCCCAGTCCCGCCTGGGAGGGCCAGGGGGCATCGAGCCGCAGATAGCGGTCTTGCAGGCGGTCTTCCATGATGGCCTGCACATGCTGCTGCTGCACCGAGATCATGGTAAGAATCAGCCGCCCATCGGTCAGCCATCCCACGGCGCCGGAATCGGCCTCCACGCTGTCCGCAGGCTGGTAGCCCATGGTGGCCGTGCCCACCGACAGCATGCGCACCCTGGACGGCTTGGTTCCCATGAACAGTTCGGCCTCGTGCAACGCCACCTGGTCGGGCGCCACGGCAAACAGGCCACCGTCGGCATACAGGCGGTCGCCCACCTTCACGCACGGGAAAAACGCCGGGGCAGCGCAGGTGGCCAGGGTGACGTCCACCGCGCTGAGGGCCTCGTCGCCCAGCGAGGCCTGGGCATGCGGCGTTTTGAACACCTTGGTGACGCTGCGCGACACATCCACCGCAGGCACCACCACGGCGTGCAAGGCATCGCCCAGCGTGCGATCGCCAAAATGGTGCGTCAGTTCGCGGCGCAGCGCCTCGCCGGTGTATTTGGGGCCCAGCACCGAGCGTGTGAGGTCGATGAGCCGCGTCACCGTGCTGCCTGGCAGGCGGCGCGAGGAGAACACCTCATCGCCCCGCTCGACAAACAGCTTGACGATGTGCGCCATCGGCACTTCGAAGGCCAGCGCCATTGCCAGCAGCCCCCCTACCGAGGTCCCCGCGATCAGGTCGAAGCGGCGCGCCAGCGGTTCGCCCACGCGGGCCTCCAGGTCGGCCAGCACGACGGCGGTGTACAGGCCTAGATACCCACCGCCACTGAGGGACAGGATGCGAAATTCGGACGACGGGTTTCTGGTGGCCATGAGAAAAAAGCGAGGGAATGTCAATATGCCCAGTATCGACAGGATTGCGGCGTATCGCAATGCGGACGGCACCGGATTGAGGGATGGAGACTCCACTCTATTGCCACGCTGGCCACCGCAGCGCGCAACCCCGGCGTCAATCCCGGGTCTGGTACTGCAACAGCCAGGCCGCCAACTCGTCGGCCGGCATGGGGCGCGCGTAGTGGTAGCCCTGGGCCTCATGGCAATGATAGAGATTCAGGAAGCTGGCCAGCTCGGCGGTCTCCACGCCCTCGGCGATGACCTTCAGCTTGAGGCTGCGCGCCATGCTGATGATGGCGCGCACGATGGCGGCATCATCCGGGTCGCTGACGATGTCGCGCACGAACGACTGGTCGATCTTGAGCTTGTCCACCGCGAACCGCTTGAGGTAGGCCAGGCTTGAATACCCTGTGCCGAAGTCGTCGATCGACAGGCACACCCCCAGCGCCTTGAAGCGCCGCACAGTCTCCAGCACCTGCTCGGCATCATCGAGCAGCAGCGACTCGGTCAGCTCCAGCTCCAGGCGCGAGGGCTCCAGCCCGGAGTCTGCCAGCGCCTGCGTGACGCTGAGCAGCAGGTTGCCGCGCCTGAACTGCACCGCCGAGAGGTTGACGGCCATGGTCAGCTCCGGCAACCCGGCCTGCTGCCAGCGCATGGCCTGGGCGCAGGCTTCGCGCAGCACCCACTCGCCGATCTGCACGATCAGGCCGCTCTCTTCCGCGGCTGCAATGAAGCGCCCCGGCAGCAACAGCGGATCGGTTCCACGCTGCCAGCGCAGCAGGGCCTCCACGCCCACCACGCGCCCGCTGGCCAGTTCGATCTGCGGCTGGTAGTGCAGCACAAATTCGTTCTGGTCCAGCGCCCAGTGCAGTGCCGTGCGCAGCTTGAGCTGCTCCAGCGCCTGCGCATTCATCTCGGCGGTGTAGAAACGGTAGGTGTTGCGCCCGGCGGCCTTGGCCTGGTACATGGCGGTGTCGGCACGCTGCAGCAGGGCATCAAAGTCCTGTCCATCGTCGGGCCACACGGCCACACCCATCGACAGGGTCGCGGCCAGTTCGTGCCCTTCAATCTGGAACGGCGCCGACAGGGTCTGAACCACCTTGCCGGCCACGCGGCTGACGGCGTCGAGGTCTTGCACGTCGGTCAGGGCAATGAGAAATTCGTCACCACCCTGGCGGCTGATGGTGTCGGTATCGCGCACACACTGGCGCAGGCGCGTGGCCACCTGCTGCAGCAACTGGTCACCGACCGGGTGGCCCAGGGTGTCGTTGATGGTCTTGAAGTGGTCCAGATCGACAAACAGCAGCGCCACCCTGCAGCCGCTGCGCTCGGACCAGGCCGTGGCCAACGAGAACCGGTCGCGGAACAGCACCCGGTTGGGCAGGCCTGTCAGCGGGTCGTGGTGCGCCAGAAAGTCGATGCGCGCCTCGTTCGCCTTGCGCTCGGTGATGTCCTGGATGAACGCCAGCACCAAAGGCTCGTTGTCGATGTTGATCAGTTCGGCCGACAGGCTGACCTGCCGGATCTCGCCCGACTTGCAACGCCATTGCGACTCGAAATCGAGCACCGAGCCATGGCGGTGCAACTCGTCCAGCCAGGCCCGGCGGGATGCCTGGTCCACCCACAGGCCCACCTCCAGCGTGGTCTTGCCGATCAGATCCTCACGGGTCCAGCCAAAGTATTTCTCGTATTTGTCATTCACCTCCAGGAACAGACCGTTGGACGTCTGGGCAATCGAAGCCGCCAGCGGACTGGCCCGGAAAGCCACCTGGAAACGCTGCTCGGTCTGGCGCAGCACGGTGATGTCCTGCATGGCCCCCGACATGGTGATCGGGGTTCCCCGGGAATCGCGCTCCACATGGCCGGTGGCCCGGCCCACACGCATACTGCCATCGGCGCGATGGAACTGGAATTCGGCGTGGTAATCGGTATCCTGCTCCAGCGCACGCTCGACCAGGGACTGCACACGGGCGCGGTCGTGCGGCTCGATGTGGCTGACATACAACTCAAACGTCGGCACGATGCTGCCAGGCGCATAGCCAAAACAGGCATAGGTTTCATCGCTCCAGTGCAGCTCGCCCGTGGCGATCACCCACTCCCAGTGGCCCACCTGGGCCAGTTGCGCGGCCTCCTGCATGCGCCGCTTGCCCTCTTTGGCATCGGTGATGTCGTGGAAGATTTCGAACTTGCTGACCGTGCCGTCCGGGTTGTGGAAAGGCATGTCGAACAGGTCGTAAGTGCGCCCCTTGGACGAAGTCCACTCCCAATGCACGGTCTTCCCGGCAAAAACCTCCTGGTTCTTGCACCAGTCGCAGCGCGAGGACCGGCCATGAAAATACTCGTAGCACTTGCGGCCCTGGATCGGCCCGAACTCCCGCTCCAGCGCCGGGTTGAGGTATTCGATATCAAACCCCTGGCTGACGATGTAAACCCCATCGGGCAAGACATCCAGAATACCCAGCAGCCGTGTGCGGTCGGCCGCCAGCTGCTCGGCCAGCGACTGCATGCGCTTGATTTCGCTGATGTCGGTCCAGGTCAGGACGACTCCGCCGTCCAGGCTGCTGTCGTCCTTGAACGGCAGCATGCGCTGGTACACCCAGCGCCCGTCGGGCAACCGGATCTCGCGCTCGATCCGGGCCTTGTCCCCCGCACAGCGCTGCAGTTCGGCCATGAAGGCATCCTGCGGCCCGAGCCTGTAGCTGATTTCACGCACCGGACGGCCCATGTCGCTGCTGCGCAGGGCCAGAAACTCGCTCACCGCCGGGCTGAAACGCCGCAACTGCAAAGCGGCATCCAGAAAGACAATGCCGATCTCGGTGCTGTCCAGCAGCTGGTCGTAATCGCGGTTGAGCGCTGCCAGTTCCGCGTTCTTGCTCTCCAGTTCATGGTTGAGTGCGTACAAGTCCTCGTTGACCGACTTGAGTTCCTCATTGGTGCTCTGCAGCTCCTCGTTGGAGGCCGTCAGCTCCTCGTTGCCCAGGTCCAGCCGCTCATGGCTGGCCTGCAGTTCCAGCACCATTTCCTGCAGGCGCTCACGCGTGGCCAGCAGTTCGGCCTCCAGCACCTCGGGCGGCTGGCCGGCCACGCCGGGCAGCGCCATCTCGGGCTGCAGCGGAACCGACTGGGCACCGAGCGAGGGTACGTCGATCAAACGTGCCAGCGCCACGGCCTGCTTGCGGAACAGCTTGTGCGAGCAATCCATGGGGGCGAAGGCCTGCGCCTGCAACGCCCCCACCGTCTCGCTGGCACCGAGCAGCAGGACACCGTGCGGCTTGAGGGCAAAGTGCAGTTGCGACAGCGCCTTGATCTGCGCCTGCGGCTGGAGGTAGATCAGCAGATTGCGGCACACGACCAGGTCGATGCGCGTGAACGGGGGATCGCTCAGCAGGTTGTGCCGCGCAAACACCACATGGCGGCGCAAGGTGGTATCGACCCGCACGCCCCCGAGGGGGTCGCGCACAAAATAGCGCCGCAAGAGCGCATCGGGCACCACCGCAACGGCCTCCTGGCTGTACTGACCGCGCGAAGCCTGTTCCAGCACATCGCCCGCAATGTCCGTGGCAAACACCTTCACATTGCCGGGGTACCCCATGCGCCCGGCCACGTCCAGAGCCAGCATGGCCAGCGTGTAGGCTTCTTCCCCGCTGGCGCACCCCGCCGACCAGATGCGCAGATCGTCACTCGGGTCCCGGCCGCGCAGGAGGTCCGGGAGCACCTCGTCGGCCAGGCGTGCAAACACCGCAGGGTCGCGGAAAAACTCGGTCACGTGGATCAGCAGGTCGCTGCACAAAGCGTGGCGCTCGGCCTCATCGTCACCCAGACGCTGCAGGTACGCGGCGCCGTCGGCGGCCTCCCCCTGGATCATCCGGTGACGCACCCGGCGCGACAGTGTGGTGGTCTTGTACCCGGCGAAATCGACCGCACAGCGCCTGCGCAGCAAGTCCACGATGGCGGACAGCTCGGCCAACGGCTCGTCCCCAGTTCCCTCGCTCCACTGGCTGGCGTCTTCCGGGTTGTGAACGGCGGGCTCCATGGGGTGGGATTATCGCGGCACCACTGCGCCAGAGCACCGGGGAAGCATCAGGGTTTTCGAGCGTGCAGGCACCCTAGCTCCGGCGTGGCGACCCCGCATTACACTGCGCGCATGAGGACCACCAGACCCCTTCCATACGCCCTCCCGGCCTGGCCCCTCCCCTCCCGATCAAGGAACACACCATGAAAATCGCCGTCATGGGCGCAGGCGCCGTGGGCTGTTACTACGGCGGCATGCTGGCCCGGGCCGGGCACGCGGTGGTGCTGGTGGCGCGCCCCGTGCACGTCGAAGCCATCCGCCAGAACGGCCTGCTGCTCGACACCCAGACCTTCCAGGAGCGCGTGCAACTGCAGGCCGACACCGAGGCCCGCGCCGTGCAGGGTGCGCAGTGCGTGCTGTTCTGCGTCAAGTCCACTGACACCGAAAGTGCGGGCCGGGCCATGGCCCCGTACCTGGGCACCGACACTGTGGTGCTGAGCCTGCAGAACGGCGTGGACAACGCCGAGCGGCTGCAGGCCGTGCTGCAGCGCCCGGTGCTGCCCGCCGTGGTGTATGTGGCCGCCGGCATGGCGGGGCCGGGCCATGTGCGCCACCATGGCCGGGGCGAGCTGGTGATTGCGCCCTCCCCCGCCAGCGGCGACATCGCCCACAGCTTTGCAGCCGCCGGTATTCCGGTGGACATCTCGGACAACGTGGCCGGTGCCCTGTGGGCCAAGCTGGTGCTCAACTGCGTGTACAACCCGCTCTCGGCCATCACGCAGCTGCCCTACGGCGAGATTGTCAACAGCCCGGGCCTGGAGGTGCCGCGCATGATGGACGACATCGTGCACGAGTGCATAGCCGTGGCCCGCGCCTGTGGCATCCATCTGCCCGAGGGCACGGCCGAGGCCGTGCTGCCGCTGGCGCGCAGCATGGCGACGCAGGTGTCGTCCACCGCACAGGATCTGGCGCGCGGCCACCGCAGCGAGATCGACCACCTCAACGGCTACGTGGTGCGACGGGGCGAGGCGCTGGGCATTCCCACACCCACCAACCGCATGCTGCACACCCTGGTTCGGCTGCTCGAGAAGCGCCTGCCCGCACCGCCCCACAGCACATGACCCGGCCTGCCTTCTGGGCCCTGCTGCTGACCGTGGCCGTGCTCTCGCTGATGCCCACCGGCTACCTGCCGCCCCAGGTGTTCAGCCTGTGGGACAAGGCGCAACATGCCCTGGCCTTTGCGGCCCTGGCCCTTCTGGGCCTGCGGGCCTACCCGCGCCATGCCTGGCAGGTGGCGACCGGCCTGCTGGTGTTCGGTGCCGGCATCGAACTGGCCCAGGCTGCCACCGGCTGGCGCCATGGCGAATGGGGCGACTGGCTGGCCGATGCCATCGGTCTGGCGGCCGGTGCCGCGCTGGCCCGAAACGAGCGGCGCACCGTGGAATGAGCGTCCTGTGGCGCCACTTTTTTGATAGCGTCAGGCGCTTTATCGACGAGCGCAAAAGCCGTTTTTGATATCAAGTTTGCGCTACTGGCGGCGCAGCCACAGGAAAAACCCCAGCGCGATCACGCCAAACAGCATGGGCATCCACGACATCACCTGCTCCACCGGCTGGGTGGGCCGCTGCCCCGACCACACATCGATCTGCACCCGTTCCAGCCGCAAGTTGGCAGCGGCCGTGAACTCCACCACCGGCGTGCCCTTGCGGTCGGCGTTCAGGGTGACGGGGGTGGACACGCCCACCAGCTCCACCGTCTGGCCTGCGCGCAGCCCTTTCTGGGCCATGCCGGGCATAGGCAGCTGGGTGGTTTTGCCGTCAAACACCCAGCCCGCCTGCATGCGCACGCCTGCATCGCCATCGGCCAGCGCCACACCGGTCGCCTTGAGGACCAGGGTGTACGGGTTGCCCGCAGCGGTGAGATTCATTTCACGGCCACTCCAGGTGTCGGTGGCGGGATCGTTGCCGGGCCGCACCTGGGCATTTTTTTCCTGCGTCTGGAGGAACCGTGCCAGCGCCTCGGCCGACAGCTCCTGGGTCTCCATCAGTTGCTGCCCCCAAGCGACGGCGCCCTCCTGGGCGCGGGCAGGCGCCGCCAGCAACAGGGCCAGCAAGGCCAAGGCGGCCATCAGCCCGCTCCAGGCGCGGCCGGGGCCACGGTTCATTGTCAGTGCGTGCATGCGTTCCTCAGTGTTGGGTGTCGGCCCGGCTGGCGGCGTGCTGCCGGGCGCTTCTCGCGGCGCGAGTGTACCGAATGCAGAAGGGTTGAAGCAGCATTTATGCTACTTTATTGATAGCTATCAACGCTTATCCATAAAGCGCAAAGTGCCAATCAGACTGATAATTTCCCGGATCGCGCCGCCCGGCGTTCGCGCAGCATCTGCACCACCCCATCGGCCACCAGCACCGCCACGGCGGCAAATACCAGCCCGTACAGGGGCTGCTGGCCTGGAGCGATGCTCTCGCCCAGCAGCCATGCCACCAGTACCAGCAGCACGGGCTCGACATAGGTCAGCAGGCCGAACAGCCCCATGGGCAGCAAACGGCTGGCCGCCATGTACAGCGCCAGCGCCACGGCGCTGACCACCCCCAGCAGAGGCACCAGCACCCACAACTTGGCGTGCCCGGCCACCAGCGGCAAGCTCGACGGCTCGCGCAGCACGAACCACAAGGCCACGGGCAGCATCAGGGCCATGTCGAGCCAATGGCCTGCGAGCTGCTCGGTGCGCAGACGGCGGCGCAGCGCAAAGTAGACGGGGTAGCCCAGGGCCACGAGCGCGGTCTCCCACGACACGCCACCCGCGCGCACCAGCTCGAACCCCACCCCCACCAGCGCCAGCCCGGTAGCCCAGCGGTGCGCGGTGGAGAGCCGCTCGCGGTACAGCACCCACCCGGCCAGCACCATCACCAGTGGCAGCAGAAAGTAGCCCAGCGACACGGGCAGCGCCCGCCCGTGCAGCGGCGCCCACATGAACAGCCACAACTGCACGCCCAGCATGGCGCTGCTCAGCAGCAGGGCCGGTGCCAGCGCCGGGCGGGCACGCACCCGCTGCCACAGCGCCCGCACCTGGGCTCCTTCGCCGCGCCACAGCAGCAGCGCGGTGGTGAACGGAAGCGTGCACAGCACGCGCCAGCCAAAAATTTCCTCGCCGCCCAGCGGCGCGAGAAAAGGCGAGAGGTAGTAGATGGCGCCAAACAGCACCGAGGCGAGAACGGACGCAACAATGCCCTTGAACACAGCAGACAGGCTTTCTGTAAATCGGCATTGTCGGCGATGCGCGGGCGGCAAGCCTGCAAAGGGGTGCCCGCCCGGCGGGCAGCACCCCGTGGACCAACGGGGGCAGCAAAGCGCCACCCCGCGTGCAACGCTATTGCGCCGTCCAGCCCCCATCCACCGGCAAAGACACCCCGGTGATGCCCGCCGCGGCATCGCTACAGAGAAACACCGCAGCGTCGCCGATGCGCGCGGGGGGCAGCAAGGTCAGGTTGGGCTGTTTTTCGCGCAGCAGGTCGCGAATGCCCGCCTCGCGGTCGCCGCCGTGCAGCGCGGCGCGCGCCTCGATCTGCGGCGCGATGATGGGCGTGTCCGTCCATCCGGGGCAGATGCAATTGACCGTGATGCCCTGCGCCGCCGTTTCGAGCGCCACGCCTTTGGACAAGCCCACCAACCCGTGCTTGGCCGCAAGGTAGGCGGCCTTGTGGACCGAAGCCACCAGGCCATGCACCGAAGCGATATTGACGATGCGCCCCCAGCCGCGTTCGCGCATGCCCGGAACGGCCGCGCGCATGGTCAGGAAGGCCGCTGTGAGGTTGACGGCCAAAATGGCGTTCCACCGATCCAGGGGAAAGCTCTCGACCGGGCAGGTGTGCTGGATGCCCGCGTTGTTCACCAGAATGTCGGGCGAGCGCAGGGCCACCGTGGCGCGCTCCACCAGCGCAGCGGCAGCATCCGCGTTCAAAAGGTCGGCCTGCACATAGGCGGCCTGCACGCCATACCGCGCTGCCAGCGCCCGCGCCACCTCGGTGCCTGCGGCGGCATCTTCGATGCCATGCAGGACCAGGTCGCACCCGGACGCCGCCAGCCGCTCGGCGATGGCCAGGCCGATACCCTGGGTGGCCCCGGTGACCAGGGCGCAGCGGCGGGTGGAGGTTGTCGCCGTCATGGGGTCGGTCCTTTCACGGTCTGCGCATCCATGTCGCGCAGGCTTGTTTTCAACACCTTGCCGTAGTGGTTCTTGGGCAGTTCGGGCACAAAGCAGTAGTGCTTGGGCCGCTTGAACCGCGCCAGCTGCTCCAGACAATGGGCATCGAGATCGGCGGCCGTGGCACCGGGGCCTGCCGGGTGCGTGACCACATAGGCCACCACCACCTCGCCCCATTCCGGGTCGGGGCGCCCGATCACCGACACCTCGGCCACGGCCGGGTGGGTCAACAGGGCTTCCTCGACTTCGCGCGGGTAGATGTTGGTGCCACCGCTGATGACCAGGTCTTTCGAGCGGTCGAGCAGGTGCAGGAAACCCTGTGCATCGAGCCGCCCCACATCGCCCGTGGCCAGCCAGCCGTCACGGATCGCGCGGGCCGTGGCCGCTTCGTCGTTCCAGTACCCGGCCATCACCACATCGGCCCGCACCAGGATTTCGCCGGTCTCGCCCGTGGGCAACGGCTGACCCTCGGCGTCAGCCGTGACCAGCTCCACCATCGACTGGGGCACGCCCACCGACCCCAGGCGCTCGCGCCACTGGGGGTGGGCCACGTCGTTGATCATCCAGCGGGGCAGCACGCTGATGGTCATCGGGCATTCGCCTTGCCCATAAATCTGGGCAAAGTGCGGGCCCATGACATGCAGGGCCTCTTCAATGTCGGCCAGATACATCGGCCCGCCGCCGTACACGATGGTTTCCAGCCCTGCGCCCGGGTGCGCCCGGCCCCGGGCCGCATCCACCAGGCGGCGCACCATGGTGGGTGCGGCAAAGAACGAGGCTTTTTTCCAGTGGGCCGCCAGGTCCAGGCACTCATCGGCATCAAAGCCGCCGGATTTCGGCACCACATTCACCCCGGCCTGCAGCACATACGGCAGGTGGTACATGCCCCCACCGTGCGAGAGCGGCGCGGGGTGCAGCATGGTGTCGCCCGCGCTGACGCTCTGCACCGACGCCAGGTAGGCCACGGCGCACCAGCGCAGCTGCCGGGCGCACAGCACCACGCCCTTGGGCCGCCCGGTGGTGCCGCTGGTGTAGAACAGCCAGGCAGGGTCGTCGTCGCTCCGAGGGCACAGGGGAGCCTGCGGCAGGGCCGCGTCGTCCATGAAGCCTGTGTGCGCCTGCACGCGCACATCCAGGGCGCGCTCTGCCACGGCCGACTGCAGTGCGTCCTGCCCGTCGGCATCGCAAAACGCGATGCGGCTTGCGCTGTGCCCGATGATCCAGGCTGCCTCGCGCGGGTGCAGCTTGGCGTTGATCGGAACCACCACGGCGCCCGCCCACCAAACGCCCCACATCAGCGGCAGGTAGTGCGGGCCGTTGTGCATGAACAGTGCCACGCGGTCGCCCGCCTGCACGCCCTGCGCCTGCAGCCAGGTGGCCGTGCGCGCGGCGCGCCGGGCAAAACCTGCATAGTCACACCAGACATCGACCCCGTGCGCGATCGCCGGGCGGTCGGGATACGCCTGGGCGCTGCGCTGCAGCCAGACTGCGAGATTCATTTACGCCACCCTCTCCAGCACCGAGCCGTAGTTGGCGACGCCCGCCCCGCCCATGTTCAGAATGGCGGCCAGCCGGGCACGCGGCAGGGGCGCGCTGCGCCAGCGGCCCAGCAGTTGCCAGGCGGCCAGGACGTGCATCGACACCCCCGTGGCGCCCACCGGGTGCCCCTTGGATTTCAGCCCCCCCGACAGGTTGACGGGCAGCCGTCCGCCGGGCATCACCCAGCCCTCCTCCAGTGCCCGCATTCCCTGGCCGGGCGGGCACAGGCCAATGGCTTCGTACTGCATCAGCTCCGCAATGGTGAAGCAGTCATGGGTTTCGAGCAGATCCAGGTCGGCCAGCGTGGTGCCGGCACGCTGCATCAGCTGGCCCCAGGCCGCACGCGCACCAGCCAGTTCGCTCATGTCGCGCTGCGACAGCGGCATCAGATCGGTGGTCTGCGCGATGGCCCGCAGGGTGACGCACTGGTCGCGCCGGTCGTGGGCGCCGCGCGCGCTGACCACCAGTGCAGCGGCGCCGTCGGAGATGGGCGAGCAGTCGCTGCGCAACAAGCGCCCGACCACGCGCGGGTTCTTCTCGGACTCGGTGGCGCAGAAAGATTCTTCGACCGCCGTGCGCAACTGGGCCAGCGGGTTGTGCACGCCGTTGGCGTGGTTCTTGGCCGCAATCTTGGCCATGGCGGGATGCGGGTCACCAAAGCGTTCGGCATAGGCATCGGCCAGGCGCGAAAACATGCCGGCAAAACCGGCCGGCGTGTCGATTTCCTCGCGCACATAGCAGGCCTGCAGCAGCGCGTTGCCGACCTCGCGCGTGGGCAGGCCCGACATGATCTCGACCCCGATGACCAGCACGCGCCGGGCCGCACCGGCCTGCACCAGGTGCGCGGCATGGTGCACGGCGGCACTGCCGGTGGCACAGGCGTTTTCCACGCGCACCGCCGGTTTCATGTGCAGCCCGGGTAGCAAGCCGCCCGCCAGACCAGCCGTGAAGCCCTGGGCCACCAGGCCGGGGTTGAAATGCCCGATGACCACTGCATCGATGTCGCCGCCCTCCAGCCCGGCGTCCTGCACCGCCTCCTGGGCCACCTGCCGCATGAGCGTTTCCACCTCGGCACCGGGGAGCTTGCCAAATTTGCTGTGCGCAAAACCAATCAGATCGACCATACAACTGCCCTCAAAAGTACACCGCTATCGTAGAAAGCGGCACCGTTTTGCGACAGTCGCACAAACACCCCAGGAAATACCCGTGCGTAAAACTACCTGCCACGGGATGAGGGCCGTCCTCGCCATGCACTACAGTGCCGGATTGCGTTTTTTGCCTGCCCCCGTGCCCGCCGCCACATTGCTCTGCCTGGTGATCGCCATCCATGATGGCGACACGCTCTCCATCCGCTGCGGCACGCCCGGCACCTACGGCGTGGAACGGGTGCGCCTGGCTGCCATCGACGCCCCCGAGCACCGGCAGGCCTTCGGGCAACGCGCGCGACAGAACCTGGCCCGGCTGTGCTTCCGGCAGCAGGCCCGCATCACCCCGGTGGGCCGCGACCCCTATGGCCGCACCGTGGCCCATGTGCACTGCCGGGGAAAAAATGCGGCACGCGCCCAGGTGCAGGCCGGGCTGGCCTGGGTGTACACCCCGGCCGCGCGCGAAAACCCGCAACTCATGGCACTGCAACGCCAGGCCCGGACCAGCAGCACCGGGCTGTGGTCACAACCGCGCCCCCAGGCGCCCTGGGATTACCGGCGCAAACACCCGCGCTGAAGCGCCATGCTCAGCCGACGCGCGCCTCGAACACCCCGCTGAGCAGTTCGGGCAGGCGCTCGACACCCATGCGAAAACCGCAGGCCTGGGCATGGCCACCACCGCCCATGCTCTCGGCCAGGGGAATGCAGTCGAAGCCGCGCTGCGAACGCAGCCCCACCTTGACCAGGCCGCCCTTGCCGGCCGCCCACAGCAGGGCAAACGTGCCGCTCTGGCGCGACAGCATTTCGCCCAGCAGGCTGTGGAAAGCGCCGGGCGCGTTGAGCATCAGGCCCTGCTGCCCGTTGAAGGTGATGGGCAAGGCCCCTTCGGCCATGTCGGCAGCCAGCTTGTGGAATTTTTCATCCATGGCCTGGCCACGGGCCATGAAAACCGCCTTCTGGGCCGCATCGAACGCCGCTATGTCCTGCCAGCGGGCAAAGTCGAACGGCTCCATGTCCAGCGCAGCCAGATAAGGCGCGCTCTCGGGGTACTGCCAGGCCCAGATGTCGCGGTCTTCCACATGGCGCACCAGGTCGGGCAGCGGCGCCTCGGGGTGAAAGAACTCCCACGCCAGCCGGGCGCCGGACTTGCTCATGTCGAAATGCACCACGCCGCAGCGGCAGGCAAAGCCGGTGAGTTTTTCTGCCGCGCTTTTATGGTGGTCCAGCAGCACCAGCTTGGCTGCACGCTCCTCAATGGCCCGCAGGATGTCGGCAGAGAAGGAGAAATCCAGGATGTAAACGGCCCGGCCATCCAGGGGCGGCAGGTCGGCCACCGACTGGACATCGCCGTGGTCCAGACCCACGCATTGCACTTGGCCCCCGTAATACAGCCAGGCCGCCAGGGCCGCCCCAAAGCCGTCAGGGCAACTGCGTCCGTGGTACAAAACCAGGGGATCGGGATCGTTCTTGCTGGGTGCCACCAGCAACTGGAGAGGGAGAATGGTCTTCATGGCAGGATTGTCGCCGCGCTCGCGGCCGCTTGCCCATCCCAGCCATCAACGCCTCACCCCATGCTCAAAACCCTGAAAGACCTGTTCGACAGCTTCACCCAGCCCGCCAGCAGCCCGCAAGACACCGCGCACGCCGTTCAACTGGCGGCCGCGGTGCTGCTGGTGGAAGTGGCGCGCGCCGATGCGAGCGCCGCCCCGGTCGAGCAAGAAGCCCTGCTGGCCGCGCTGCAACGCAAGTTCCGCCTGGCGCCGGACGAGCAGGCACGGCTGGTGGAACTGGCCACGACCACGGCCCATGCGGCGTATGACTACCACCGCTTCACCGGCACGCTCAACGACCACTTCACGCACGAGCAGAAGATCCATCTCGTCGAGGCCATGTGGCAGGTGGCCTATGCCGACGGCCACCTGGATGCCCACGAGAACCACGCCATCAACAAGGTGGCCGGACTGCTGCATGTGACGCACGGCGAGTACATCGCCGCCAAGCTGCGCGCCAAGGAAGACGCGCGGCTTCCCTGATTTCCGGCTAAACCGGCAGCCAGCGCTGCCAGAAGGGCGCGCGCACCGCAGGCACGTCCCGCGCCCCGCGCTCCTGCAGCAGTTCGGCCAGAGCCGCGCGGCCATGCTTGCGGGCCGCCTGCAGCGGCGTGAGTCCGTCAAATTCAGACAGCAGCAGCGGATCGGCCCCGTGGTCCAGCAGGTAACGCGCCACCGCGTCATGTCCCTCGATCAGGCTGGCCACCAGTGGCGTGCACTGGATTTCGGGATGCTGGTAATTGGGATTCACGCCCCCCTGGATATGGTGGCGCACACGGGGCAGATCGCCCTCGACGGCGGCGGCAAACATGTCTTTCCAGTCTCCTGCGGACATGGGGGCTCCTTCGAATGGACAACGGGCGGCATCGTAGCAGCGGCCTGTGTTTTTCGCTTGCGTCACAATGCGCGCCCATGCCCCCCTTGCACATCCTCTGGCGCGACGACCACCTGGTGGCCGTGTACAAGCCCGCGGGCTGGCTGGTGCACCGCACCGGGCTCGATGCCGGAGAAACCCGGTTCGTGATGCAGGCGCTGCGCAACCAGCTGGGCCAGCATGTGTACCCGGTGCACCGGCTCGACAAGGGCACCTGCGGAGTGCTGGTGATGGCCCTGCATGCCGATGCCGCGCGCACGCTGTCGCGGGCCTTCGAACAGCATGCCGTGCACAAGCGTTATCTCGCGCTGGTGCGTGGCTGGTTCCCCACCAGCGCCGAGGTGGACCACGCGCTGCGCCCCGACGACGCCCCGCCTGACGCCCCCGTGCAATCTGCGCAGACGCATCTGCACTGCCTGGCCCGCGTGGAACTGCCCCAGTCGAGCGACCCGCGCTTTGCCAGCACGCGCGCCTCGCTGGTGCAGGCCACGCCGCTCACCGGGCGGCGCCACCAGATCCGCCGCCACCTCAAGCACCTGGCGCACCCCATCATTGGCGATGCCACGCATGGCAAAGGGCCGCTGAACCGCTGGTGGGCCGGCCTGCTGGGCCAGCAGCGCCTGTGGCTGCATGCCTGGCAACTGGATGTGCCGCATCCGGTCACGGGAGCGCTGCTGGCGTTCGACAGCGGTCTGGCATGGCCCCGGCAGGGCACGGCACCGGCCCCTCCCCCCGCCGTGCCCGACCGGGCCGACTGGCACCGGCTCATGCGGCAACTGCCCTGGGTGAGCTGCCCGGTGACCCCCGACGAGCCGGGTTGTGGCTTAACATTGGCGGATGAGGTCCATTCCGCGACCTGACAGGAGGGCCCATGGCCAAAGGACAGATGCACAACAACAAGATGGCGAAGAAACCGAAAAAGGACACTTCGCCCCCCAAGGAAGGCAGCGGCTCGGATCGGCCCATGCCTCCCGTCACGGCCGTCATCCCGCGCGGCAAAGACAAAAACAAGTAAGTTCTGCGGAGCAGAAATGCTCCTGAATCAATAGCTGCTCGCGCTTACCGGTCAAGCGTTAGCAGCTATTTTTACTTGAAATCTCTTCTCCACTGCCGCATGCAGCTCACCCCAAGGCTTCCAGCGGCGCCAGACGGGCCAGCCAGTCCGCAACCGGCTCGGGGCGGCTGAACAGGAAGCCCTGGCAGACGATGGCAGGCTCCCGCTGGACCAGGTGATCGGCCTGTGCGCGGGTTTCCACCCCCTCGGCCACCACGCGCATGCCGAAATGGCGTGCCACCGACAGGATGGCCTCGACCAGGGCACCATCGTCGGCGTTGGTCGAGGCATCGCGCACAAAGCCGCGGTCGATCTTGAGCTCCTGGATCGGCAGGCGCTTGAGGTAGGCCAGCGATGAATAGCCGGTGCCGAAATCGTCCAGCGAAAACTCCACGCCCAGCGCCGCGAGCGCACGCATCTTGGCGACCACGTCGTCGAAGTCGTCAATCACCAACCCCTCGGTCACCTCCAGTGTCAGCAGCCGGGGGTCGGCACCGCTGCATGCAAGCATCTGGCGGAGTTCTTCGACGAAATCGGGCTGGCGGAACTGGCGCGCACTCAGGTTCACCGACAGCCGCACCCGCTGCTGCGCAAACCACGGCCGGGCCAGCAGCCGACACGACTGCTCCAGCACCCAACGGCCCAGCAGGACGATCAGGTCAGACCCCTCGGCCACGGGAATGAACACCCCAGGCGGCACCAGGCCGTCGCGCGGGTGCAGCCAGCGCACCAGCACCTCGGCACCCACCACCTGCCCCTGCACATCCACCTGCCCCTGCACATCCACCTGCCCCTGCACATCCACCTGCCCCTGCACATCCACCTGCGGCTGCAGATACAGCCGCAGCTCGCCCGCACCGATGGCCTGGCGCAGCTCCCGCTCCACGCGAAAGCGCTCTTCGGCGGCTTGGCCCATCTCCTGCTCGAAGAACGCCACCTGGCCGCCGCCCAGGGCCCTGGCGCGGTGCAGCGCGGTGCTGGCACGGCGCAGGGCATCGTGGACCTGATCCTCGCCACTTTGCGGGAAGAGCGTGATGCCCGTGCTCGCCGTCCACTGGGTGGGCCCAGCGTCGCCCTGCAGGCGCAGGGGAAGCCCCAGCGCGGCCTGCACCTGGGCCGCGAACGCCAGCGCGTTGCGCCCCGCCAGCGCCATGTCACCGCCCAGGCCATGCAGCACGATGGCGAATTCGTCGCCCGCCACGCGCACCAGCAAACCTTCGGGTGGCAACTGCTGCGACAGACGCAGGGCCATGGCACACAGCAGCCGGTCGCCCATCTCGCTGCCGCGTGCATCGTTGAAGGTGGTGAAACGGTCCAGATCCAGCAGCAGGAGCGCATGCAGGCTGGCCGGGCCATGACCCGGCGGCGCCTGCAGCCCCGCCAGATGCTCCACCAGCATGGCCCGGTTGGGCAGGCTGGTGAGCACGTCGTAGTGCGCCAGGCGGTGGATTTCATCGGCGGCGCGCTTGCGCTCGGTGATGTCCTGCTTGAATTCCACAAAGTGGCTGATGCGCCCGTCGGGCTGGCGGATGGGCGCCACCACCACCGCCTCGGCCAGCGGCGTGCCGTCCTTGCGCTGGTTGACCTGCTCGCCCGCCCACACCTCGCCGCGTGCCAGCGTTTCGTGCAGACCCTGGCGCTGGGCGGGCCCCAGTCCGTTGCTGGAAAAGGCCGCGGAACTGCGCCCCAGCACTTCGTCCGGCGCATAGCCCGTGCGCCGCAGGTAGGCCTGGTTCACGTATTCGATGACCCCCTGCAGGTCGGCGATGACGATGCTCTCGGGGCTTTGTTCCACGGCGCGCAGGAGCTTGCGCAACTCGGTCTCGCTGGCCGCCAGATGCGCCGCTGTACGCTGTGCATCATCCACCCGGCGCAGATAATTGCGCCGCGACAGCAGGGTGGCTGCGGCCGTCAGCAGCAGAATGCCGCACAGATACACCGCATAGGCCGGGCGACTGCCCTCGGGCACCGGCGGCATCCGTCCCTGGGCGTCGGCCCAGAAAAACCCGCCAAAAAGCACCCCTGTCAGCACCAGCAACAGCACGGTGGCCCGCGCGCCGAGCATCCAGCCCGACAGCACGATCAGCACCGGGTAATTCAGCAGATTGGGGCCATCCACCCCGCCGTTGCGGGCGGTGACCAGCGACACGAACAGCCACACCCCCCAGACCAGCAGGTGCGCCGCCAGCCGCCAGTGGCGCATGCGGGCCAGCAGCAACGCCAGCCCGCCCACCAGTCCCGCCCCCAGATTGAACAGCACCCGATGGATCTGGATGGGCGCGTCCAGCGCCAGCAAGACGGCGATGGAGCAGCCAATCAGCAGGACAGCCCAACCCGCCACCCGTACGAGATGCTGGGTGGTCACGTCTTGGTAGTCGCTGTCGAAGGCAGTAGCAGACGGCGTCATGGGAGGTGGTCGGTCGCGTTTCTGCATGGTAGCGCGTCCCCCCATCTCTTGCCGCACCCAGCAAGGTTCGTCAGGGTTTGGGATGGCAGTGAGTGACGTTGCGCGGCCATCGCAAGCCCTGACGGGTCCTCCGGAGTCAGGGTTCGCGGACGCCGCTGCCCTTCTTTTTGCGGTTTTCGCGCGCCTGTTTCTTCGCCTCGCGCTCGGCTTCGCGCAGAACGCCGATGGCCCGCCAGGCCTCGAATTCGGCCGGGGTCTCCAGCGTGATGCGGCCCAGCGTGGCGGTGCGAAAGTCGGTCATCACGATCTCGGCGGCCTTTTGCAGGTTCACCCGGCCGCCGCCCAGCACGGCGCCGCGCTTCCTGCCGATGGCTTCGAGCAGCTCGTCATCCCGCAACTGGGCCATGGCACCCGGTGGCAGGCCCAGCTTGTAGCGCGCTTCGAGCAAGGGCGCATAGTGCGCCTGCAGACGGCGCAGCAGTTCCAGCGCCACCAGTTCCTCGTCATAGGCATTGCGACCCACGGCGCCGCTGGCAGCCAGGTTGTAGCCGCTCTCTTCCACGCTGATGCGCGGCCAGAGCATGCCGGGCGTGTCCCACAGGTAGAAATCGTCGGCCAGCGTGATGCGCTGCTCCAGCTTGGTGATGCCGGCCTCGTCACCGGTCTTGGCCTGGCGCTTGTTGGTAAGGGTGTTGATGAGCGTGGACTTGCCCACGTTGGGCACGCCACAGATCAGCACGCGCATGGGCTTGGCCATGCCACCCCGATTGGGCGCCAGCAGGTGGCAACCGTCGATGAGCTTGCGCGCAGGCGCGGGCTCGGAGGCATCGAGCGCCACGGCGCGCGTAGCGCTCTGGGCGTTGTACCAGTCGAGCCAGAGCGCGGTGCGCTCGGGGTCGGCCACGTCCTGCTTGTTCAGCACCTTGAGCGTGGGCTTGTGGCCGGTCAGTTCGGCCAGCAGCGGGTTGGCGCTGGAGCCGGGCAGGCGCGCGTCCAGCACCTCGATCACCACATCAATGTCCTTGATGCGTTCGGTGATCGCTTTCTTGGTCAGGTGCATGTGACCGGGAAACCACTGGATGGCCATGCGTTGGGGTCTTTCTTTCGTTCGTTCCGGGGAGCGCAGGGTCGCAAGGATAATCGCGGACTGCCTTTTGCAACGTTTTGCACCGTTTTCACCTGCCATGCCCCTGCCCCCCGCACCGGACCGCCGCCCCCTGACGCAGGCCGACAAAGACCTGCTGTTCAAGGGCGTCACCTGCGCGCTGATCGGCGGCGTCATTCTGCTGGCGCCCTTCGTTGCACGCTCACCCAGCGTGCGCGAACTGATGGCGCAGGCGGCCGCCGTGGGCTGGTTTGCGCTGGTGCTGGGCCTGGCCCTGCTAGCACGCCCGGCGTTGCAGTGGCTCCGTCGGAAATGATCCCCGGCATCGCCCACCGCAGCGCGACCGACCGCGCCTCGGCCCTCGCACTGTTCGAGGCGCTGCAGCACTGTGCGCAGGAGCGAGGTCTGGCGCTGCGCGCGCCGCCGCCCGAGCCCACCAGCTGCTGCGGGCGCGGCTGCAACGGCTGCGTGTGGGAGGGCTTTCTGCAGGCTACCGAGACCTGGCGCCAGGACGCGCTGGAGCAGTTGGCGTAGCTCACGTCCACCAAAAGCCCGCTGCCAGGCCCAGCCCGTGCAGCACGGCCGCCGCAATGCCCAGCACCAGGGCCGGGCGCAAACGTGCAGGGCTGTCGGCGTGGCGCAGCAGCTGCACGCCCCCTGCCAGAGACAGCGGCAGCGACGCCAGCGCCCACAGCAGGGGCGCGGGCAGCACGCCCACCGCCACGAGCACGGCCACACCGCCATGCGCCAGCAGCGCCAGGGCCAGGTAGAGCCAGGCCGCGCGCATCGGCGTGAGGCGAACCACCAGCGTGCGCTTGCCCACCAGGGCATCGGGCACCGCATCGGGGAAACCGTTGGCGATCAGGATGTTGGCAATCAGCAGCGCATAGCTGGCCCCCGCCGCCAGGGGCGCCAGGGCGAACTGGCCGCGCTGCACATAGTCGGCGCCCACCACCATGAGGCCCCAGGCCAGCCCCACGGCCAGTTCCCCCAGGCCGCGTGACATCAGTGCCAGCGGCGGCATGGAATAGGCCCAGCCCAGCAGCATGCCCGCCAGCCCCACCAGCAGCAGCGCGGGGCCGCTCTGCAGCGTCAGCCACAGGCCGCCCGGCACGGCCAGTGCCAGCAGTGCCAGTGCCACATTGCGCATGTCGCGGGCCTGCACCACGCCGCCCTGCACCAGACGCGAACCGCCGGTGAAGGGAAACAGCCCCTGCGTATTGGCGGCATCGGCGCCGTTGAGGGCGTCGGCATGGTCGTTGAGCATGTTGGCCGCCGCGTGCAACATCAGCGCCAGCAGCAGCGTGAGCAGCGCACGCGCCCCATCCACACCGCCAGCGGCCTGCGCCGAGGCCATGCCCACCAGGCAGCCCACGGCGGTGATGGCCAGAAACCCCGGCCGCGCCATGCGCAGCCCCAGCGCCAACCGGTGCGCCACCCACGCCATGCGTGCAGAAAACGACATGCGAAACCCCTCTCATGCACCCGGCAAACCAGAATGCAAAATACTATTATTTTGATAGCTTGTTGCGCTTGATGGATAAGCGCTGGAGGCCTATTTAACCATCAAACCATGGGCTACCAACGACCCTACCCCGGATTGTCGCCCGGCGCCCGCGCTGCACTTGACCGCCGTCAATGCACCCCGCGCCACCACAGGTTAGGGTCTCGCACCATGGACTTTGACATCTTGATCAGTGGCGCCGGCCCCGCCGGGCTGTGCCTGGCGCGCGCGCTCTCGGGCTGCGGCCTGCGCATTGGCGTGGTGGAGCAACAACCCCTGGCCGCCATCGAAAACCCCGCCTACGACGGCCGCGAGATCGCGCTCACGCAGCAGTCGGCGCAAAGCATGCGCGACCTGGGCCTGTGGGCGCGCATCGAGGCCGACGAACCCACGGCCTTCGCGCAACTGCGCGACGCCAAGGTGATGAACGGGCCCTCGCCGTTCGCCATGGTCATCGGCCACCAGCTCTCGCAGCACAGCGAACTGGGCTGGCTGGTGTCCAACCACCTGATCCGGCGCGCCGCCTACCAGGAGGTGTGCGCCGCGCAGCAACAGCACCAAGACATCCAGCTTCTGACGGGTGAGCAGGTGGCCCGCGCCCACACCGACGCGGGCGCCGCCCACGTCACGCTGGCCAGCGGCAAGCAGTTGCGCGCGCGCCTGCTGGTGGCCGCCGACAGCCGCTTCTCGGGCACGCGGCGCGCGCTGGGCATTGGCGCCGACATGCACGACTTCGGCCGTTCCATGCTGTTGTGCACCATGTCGCACGAGCAGCCGCACCAGCATGTGGCCTGGGAATGGTTTGGCTACGGCCAGACGCTGGCCCTGCTGCCCATGAACGACGACCCCGCCACCGGCGCACACCGCTCCTGCGTGGTGCTGACCCTGCCGCACCATGCGCTGGAACCGCTGGCCGACATGGACGAGGCCGCCTTCGGACAGGACCTCACACGCCGCTTCGACCACCGCCTGGGCGCCATGCAACTCGCCAGCACGCGCCACCTGTACCCGCTGGTCGGCGTGCGGCCGCACCGCCTGGTGGCGCCGCGCTTTGCCTGCGTGGGCGACGCCGCCGTGGGCATGCACCCGGTGACGGCGCACGGCTTCAACTTCGGGCTCTTGGGCATCGCCACGCTGGCGCGCGAGCTGCGCGCGGCCCAGGCCGCCGGGCAGGACATCGCCGCACCCGACCTGCTGGCGCGCTACGAGCGCGCACACCGCCACGCCACGCTGCCGCTGTACCTGGCCACCACCTTCGTTGCGCGGCTCTACACCACCGACCACCCGCCCGCCCGCCTGCTGCGCGACGCGGCGCTGCGCCTGGCGCAGAACTTCCCGCCGTTCAAGCGGATGGTGGCGGCCACGCTGTCCGGCAAGCACTGACCGGCTTTTCTCAGTGCATCGGGACAGCCACAACCTCTGAAACCAGCGCGGCCCAGGCCAGCGGCCACCGTGCAAGGGCCGCCCCGCCGCACGGGTGGCGTCCCCCTGGGGGGAAGACGCGAAGCGGCTCAGGGGGGTGTCAGTCCTGCCGACATGTACTGCTGGCGCCACTCTTCAAAAGGCAGCGTGTCTGCAGCCTCAATGGCCTTTTGTTCGGCCAGCGACTGCTGCGCCAGCGCATCGAAACGCGCCTGCTGCTGCGCGCTCCAGGGCAGGGCCAGCAGCGCCTCGCGCGCCAGGGCCGACTGGCTGGTGGAAAACGCCGTGAAATTGTTGCCATGCACAGCGGCCATGCGCGCCAGCACGCGGGCCGAAGGCGTGTCCTGCGGTGCGCTCACCAGCGCCTGGGCGGCGCGCAGGGCGTCACCATAGTCGCTGCTGCGGTGGGTGGCGTCCAGCGCTGCCGCCAGCGGCGTGCACTCCTGCAGGATTTGCGCCGCCCAGTCCACCAGCGGCACGCTCTGGCCGCGCCGCTGCAGGCACAGGCCGGGTTCGCGCCCGCGCTCGGCCGTGAGGTGCTGGTTGCGCTTGAGTTCGGTGATTTCCTCGGGCGTGTCGGGCGGGCTGTCGGAGAGCAGGCAGTGCAGCAGAAACACGTCGAGCAGGCGCATGGTCTGCGCGGTGATGCCCACCGAGACGAACGGGTCGAGGTCCATCAGGCGCACCTCGACGTATTCCACGCCGCGCTCGCGCAGCGCATGCAGCGGGCGCTCGCCCGTGCGCACGGTGCGCTTGGGGCGGATGGTGCCGTAGAACTCGTTCTCGATCTGCAGCAGGCTGGTGCCCAGCTGGTTGTAGTCGCCGCCCGGGTTGCGCACGCCCACGGCTTCATAGGCCGGATAGGGCCTTGTGAGGGCTTCGTGCAGCGAGTTGGCGTAGCCCTCCAGACCGTTGTAGCTCACGGCCAGCGTGGCCTGGGCGTCGCTCTGGTAGCCCAGGCGCCCCATGCGCAGCGAGGTGGCGTGCGGCAGGTACAGCGCCTGGCCGCCGAGCGACTGCAGCGCATGCGGCCGCCCCTGCGCAAAGCACGGACACAGCGCGGGCGAGGCGCCGAACAGGTAGAGCAGCACGAACGCGTTGCGCCGGAAGTTGCGGATCAGGGCGAAATACTGCTCGCTGTCCACCCCGGGCATGGACCAGTTGTAGTGGATGCCGCTGATGGTCTGCATGCGCCGCCCGTAGCGGTGGCCCAGGCCCATGCGGTAGACGCTCTTGGCACGCCCGATGTTGGAGCTGCCGTAGCGCGCCAGCGGGATGGTTTCGTCCGTGGGCAGCCCGCAGGGCATGCTGGAGACCCAGAGCATTTCGTCGCCCTGTGCCCGCAGCACCTGATAGACAAACTGGTGGACTTCGGTCAGCTCGTCCAGGCAGTCCTGCGGCGCCAGGTGCGCGCCGGTGATGAGCTCGATCTGCGACTCGCTGTAGTCGGTGGTGATGTGGGGGTGCGTGAGGGCCGAGCCCAGCGCCAGCGGGTGCGGCGTGAGGGCCAGCGCGCCCGACGGCAGGACGCGCAGACCCTCTTTCTCGATGCCCCGGCGGATACCCGCCAGGCGCTCAGGGGCCTGGGCGCTGATTTTTTCCTGCAAAGTGCTCATGGTTCGGTACCGTTTCTTTTATCCGGCCCGGAACTTAGCATGACCCGCGCAAGCCTGCCCCGCGTCAGGTCATGCCACCGCCCTCTCAGGCGCGCGCCGCCATGGCCTTCTGCACCTCGATGGTGCCCTGGGCCGCGCCGCTCTGCGGCACCTGCTCGCCCGCGCGCTCAGTCACCTCGGCCAGACGGGCGGCAAGCTGCTCGGGCGCATCCTCGCCCAGGCCGATGTGCACGCCCTGCGTCAGCGTGATGTGCGCCGCCTCGAACGAGCCGCCGCCCGCGCACAGGATGGTGCGCGTGGGCGCGCTCTCGTGCGCCAGCACCAGCATGGCGGGCACCACGGCCTCGGGCTTGAGGGCATCGAGAATTTGCGGCGGAAACAGGGATTCGGTCATGCGCGTGGCCGCCGTGGGCGCCAGGGCGTTGACATGGATGTGGTACTTCGCACCCTCGATGGCCAGCGTCTGCATCAGACCCACCTGCGCCAGCTTGGCCGCGCCGTAGTTGCTCTGGCCGAAGTTGCCGTACAGGCCGGTGGAGGAAGTCGTCATCACGATGCGGCCGTAGTTTTGCGCCACCATGTGCGGCCACACGGCCTTGCAGCAGTTCGCCGCGCCCATGAGGTGCACATCGACCACCAGGCGGAAGTCCGCCATGTCCATCTTCGAGAACGACTTGTCGCGCAGGATGCCGGCGTTGTTCACCAGAATGTCCACGCGGCCCCAGGCGTCGATGGCCTGCTGCACCATGGCTTCGACGGCCGCGAAATCGGTGACCGAAGCACCATTGGCCAGCGCCTCGCCACCTGCGGCGCGGATTTCATCGACCACGGCCTGCGCGGCCGAGACCGAACCGCCGCTGCCATCCACGGCGCCGCCCAGGTCATTCACCAGCACCTTGGCGCCGCGCTGGGCCAGCGCCAGCGCATGCTGGCGGCCCAGGCCGCCGCCGGCGCCCGTCACGATGGCCACGCGGCCCTTGAAATCCATGCTCATGGTGCATCCACTCCTGTTGTCGATAATTGAAAAGACCCGTCGCGCACCGGACTCGCAGCGCGCTCGCGCGCCGGACTTTACGCTACAAAGAGACACTTGCCAGTACCGTCAGCGACTCACTGTCCCGTATTTCATTCCGAAAGCCCCCATGCAGCCAGCCACCCCTGCCCCCCCAGAAACACCGCGCGACGCCGCCACCGTGGTCCTGCTGCGCGACGCGCCCTCCGGCCTGGAAGTGCTGCTGCAGCGCCGCCATGCCCAGATGTCCAACATGGCGGGGATGTACGTGTTTCCGGGCGGCAAGCTCGACGACGCCGACCGCCAGCCTGCCAGCGCAGCCCTGCTCGACCAGCCCGCAGCCCAGTTGCACACCGCGCTGGGCGAGAGCAGCACCGACGCCGCCACCGCCGCGGGGCTGCACATTGCAGCGCTGCGCGAGGCGCTGGAGGAATGCGGCCTGCTGCTGGCCGAGCCCGCGCAGGCGGGCCAGCCCCTGGACGCCCTCCGTGCGCGCGCCATGCTGCGCGAAGGCATGCCTTTTGCCGAGATGCTGGCCGCAATGCAGCTGCGCCTGCGCACACGCCACCTCGCGCCCTGGTCGCGCTGGATCACGCCGCTGGCGCCCAGCGTGGGCACGCGGCGCTTTGACACCCGCTTTTTCGTGGCCCTCGCCCCGCCGGACCAGACCGCCCTGCACGACGACGAGGAGGCCACCGACAGCCTGTGGCTGGCGCCGCGCGCGGCGCTGGAGCAGTACCGCGACGGCCACATCGACCTCGCCCCCCCGCAGATCATGAGCCTGGCGCATCTGGCGCGCCACGCCGATGCACAGGGCGTGCTCGCGGCCGCGCGCAGCCAGCGCCCGCCGGTGATCCTGCCCGAGGCCTTTGACCAGGACGGCGTGCGCACCATCTGCTACCCCGGCGACCCGCTGCACTCCGTGCCCGAGCGCGCCCTGCCCGGCCCGACACGGCTGCGCATGCAGGCGCGGCGCTTCACGCCCGAGGACGGATTCGAGGCGCTGTTCCTCTGAGTCGCTTCACAGCAGCCTCTTTAGCTATATTTATGATAGCTATTGGCGCTTTAAAATAGGGCGCTACAGCCCATTTCATCCAAAAAAGGGAATCCTCCATGAAAGCCATCTGGAACGGCGTGGTCGTGGCCGAAAGTGACGACACCGTGCTGGTGGAAGGCAACCACTACTTCCCCGAGAGCGCACTCAAGCGCGAGTTCGTCACCTTCAGCAACCACAAGACCATGTGCCCCTGGAAGGGCCAGGCCACCTATTTCTCTCTGCTGGTCAACGGCGAACTCAATCCCGAGGCTGCCTGGACCTACGCCGACCCCAAGCCCGAGGCCGAAGCCGTGCGCGGCCGGGTGGCCTTCTGGAAGGGCGTGACGGTGGCCTGACCCGAGTTGTCCCTGTCCGCACTGGACAATCATGTGGACAACCCGGGAGAAGCCTTGTATGGGCCTCCCAAGTGCTTGATGCACAAGGACTTCCGGCAGATTGCCCGTTTTTTATGCAAGGTATTGCACCGGGCACAGCACTTATCCCGGCGCCCGCTGGACAATGCTGTGGATAAATCCGGACAAGTCTTGTATGGCCACGCCAAGTCCTTGATTTTCCTGAAAAATCACTGCGCCGCCTCTTTTTTAGGCAAATGCGGTGCGGATTTCTCCGCCACCAAAGCCCCTCTAACACACTATTGATTTGATAGCTTGCAGCGCTTGTTGCAACTGCGCTGGAGCCACTTTTTATGTCCAACCCGTTGCACAGCCCGGCCGCCGAACGCAACCGCCAGCCCATCCTGGAGGTGCTGCGCACCCTGCTGCCCGCCACCGGCCGCGCGCTGGAGGTGGCCAGCGGCACCGGGCAGCATGTGGCCTGGTTTGCCGCTGCCCTGCCGGGCTGGACCTGGCAGCCCAGCGATGCGCAGGCCGAAACCCTGGACTCGATCACCGCCTGGTGCGCCCAAGCCGGAGTGCACAACGTGCGCCCGCCCGTGCTGCTGGACGTGCTGGCGCCCCAGTGGCCCGGCAACGGTGCGGCGTTTGCCACACCGTTGGACCTGATCTACTGCGCCAACATGCTGCACATCGCCCCCTGGGCCTGCTGCGCCGCGCTGATGCAGGGCGCAGCGCGCCACCTGGCGCCGGGCGGCCATCTCGTCACCTATGGGCCGTACCTGGAAGACGGCGTGCCCACCGCCCCCGGCAACCAGGCCTTTGATGCCAGCCTGCGCGAGCGCAACCCGGCCTGGGGCATTCGCCGCCTGGAGGACGTGGCGCAGGTGGCCGCCGCCGCGGGCCTGCACCTCGTCGCACGGCACGCCCTGCCCGCCAACAACCTGCTGCTGGTCTGGGCGCGCCAACCACCCACACCCTGAACCTTTCCCATGAACACACCCGCCGCCCCCTTTTTCACCGCCGTGGTCGAGCCCGAAGGCCAGCAGTTCGACGCCTGGCCCGAACAGTCCCTGCTGCTGTCGATGGAGCAAGGCAGCATCGACTGGCCCAGCTCCTGCCGCAACGGCACCTGTCGCACCTGCATCGGCCACCTGGTGCAGGGCGAGGTGCGCTACGCCATCGAATGGCCGGGCCTCACACCCGAGGAGCGGGCCAGCGGCTGCGTGCTGCCCTGCGTGGCCTACCCCGCGTCGGACGTGGTGCTTCAGGCCCCGGCCATCTGACCCTGTCTTCGCTCCCGTTGCACGGTGCGCCTGGGCAGGCGTTGGACTAAAATGCACCCTTTGGTCCCGCGTGTGCCAACGCACACCGGTCCACCGTGCGGCAGCGCCGCATCGCATGTTCTTTGGGACGCTCAGCGGACTCTGCTCCGCCAGGCGCCGACACCGGGGAACCTGCGCTGCAGACTGCCCTCCCCCTGCGGCCCACCGACGAAAGCCCCCATGAACACCCCCCTCACCCCTGCCACCATCTCGCCGGTAGAGGACATCGTTGCCGAGATGCGTGCCGGACGCATGGTCATCCTCGTGGACGAGGAAGACCGCGAAAACGAAGGCGACCTGGTGCTGGCCGCCGACCATGTCACCCCCGAGGCCATCAACTTCATGGCGCGCTTCGGCCGGGGCCTGATCTGCCTGACGCTCACGCGCGAGCGCTGCGAGTTCCTCAAGCTGCCTCCCATGGCCACGCGCAATGGCACGGTGTACAGCACGGCCTTCACCGTGTCGATCGAAGCCGCCGAGGGCGTGACCACCGGCATCTCGGCAGCCGACCGCGCGCGCACCATCCAGGTCGCCGTATCCAGGAACAGCCAGGCCAGCGATCTGGTGCAGCCCGGCCACATCTTCCCGCTGCAGGCCGTGGACGGCGGCGTGCTCATGCGCGCGGGCCACACCGAGGCCGGCTGCGACCTCTCCGCCATGGCCGGCTGCAGCCCCTCCGCCGTGATCTGCGAGATCATGAAAGACGACGGCACCATGGCGCGCCTGCCCGACCTGCAGGTCTTCGCCGCCGAGCACGGCATCAAGATCGGCACCATCGCCGACCTGATCGAGCACCGCATCCGCAACGAATCGCTGGTCGAGATGGTGGGCACGCGCACACTGCAAACGGCCTACGGCGAGTTCACCACCCACGCCTTCCGCGACAAGCCCAGTGGCGCAGTGCACCTGGCCCTGGTCAAGGGGCAATGGAGCGCCGACGACGTGGTGCCCGTGCGCGTGCATGAGCCGCTGTCGGTGCTCGACGCGCTCGAACTCAACCGCTCCATGCACTCGTGGGGCCTGGACACCAGCCTGCACTACATCGCCAGCAAGGGCCAGGGCGTGGCCGTCCTGCTCAACTGCGGCGAAAGCGCCGCACAGCTGCTCGCCCAGTTTGAAGGCACCGCCCGCGCGGCCCAGGCCCCCGAGCGCGGCCGCATGGACCTGCGCACCTACGGCGTGGGCGCGCAGATCCTGCGCGAATGCGGAGTGCACAAGATGCAGCTCATGGGCCAGCCCCGCCGCATGCCCAGCATGGCGGGCTACGGACTCGAAATCACCGGCTACATCCCCAAAGAATAAAAGGAATAACCATGTTTGGCGCAGAAAAAGGAACAGCAGACCGGCTCGACGGCAAGAAGCTGCACATCGGTATCGTGCAGGCCCGCTTCAACGAGAGCGTCACCAACGCGCTGGCCACGGCCTGCCGCGCTGCACTGCTCGACCTGGGCGTGCAGGAAAAGCACATCACCCACGTGTTGGTGCCCGGCGCCCTCGAAGTGCCCGTGGCGCTGCAGGCCCTGGCCGAGCGCGACGAGTTCGACGCGTTGATCGCGCTGGGCTGCATCATCCGTGGCGAGACCTACCACTTCGAGCTGGTGGCCAACGAATCGGGCGCGGCCGTCTCGCGCATCGCGCTCGACTACCAGGTGCCCGTGGCCAACGCCATCCTGACCACCGAGAACCTCGATCAGGCCGTGGCGCGCCAGACAGAGAAGGGGCGCGACGCCGCCTACGTGGCCGTGGAAATGGCCAACCTGCTGGACGCGCTGTCATGAGCGAGCACACCCCTGCCAATCCCGCCCCCAAGCAAAAGCGCACCGGCCTGACCAGCACGGGCGCACGCAAGGCCGCCTCCAAGTCCAACCGCAGCCGCGCGCGCGAATTCGCGCTGCAGGCGCTCTACCAGCACCTGGTGGGCCGCAACGAGGCCACGGCCATCGACGCCTTCACGCGCGACCTGGCGGGCTTCCACAAGGCCGATGCCGCGCACTACGACGCACTGCTGCACGGCTGCATCGAGAACGCCGCGCAGCTGGACGCGCTCATCACCCCGCTGCTCGACCGCAAGATGACTGACATCTCTCCCATCGAACATGCGGTGATGTGGATGGGCGTGTACGAATTCCAGCACTGCCTGGACGTGCCGTGGCGCGTGGTGCTCAACGAATGCATCGAGCTGGCCAAAGAGTTCGGCGGCACCGACGGCCACAAGTATGTCAACGGCGTGCTCGGCGGCCTGGCGCCCCAGCTGCGCGCCGACGAGGTGGCGGCCGACAAGGCCACCCCCTCCGGCGCACCGCGCTGAGACCCTGTTCGCGGCGGGCCACCCGCCCGCCTTCTGACACCCCGCCACCCGCGGGACGGACCCCCCCCATGAAAATCTCCACCCGCGCCGGACGCATCGAACCGTTTTATGTGATGGAAGTGGCCAAGGCCGCGCAGGCGCTGGCGCGCGAGGTGGCCGGCACGCGCGAGCCGATGATCTTCCTGAACATCGGCGAGCCCGACTTCACCGCACCGCCGCTGGTGCAGGAGGCTGCCCAGCGCGCCGTGCAGAGCGGTGCCACGCAGTACACGCAGTCGCTCGGCCTGGAGCAGCTGCGCGAGCGCATCAGCGGCTGGTACGCACAGCGCTTTGGCGTCGATGTGCCCGCACGGCGCATTGTGGTCACGGCGGGCGCCTCGGCCGCGTTGCAGCTCGCCTGCCTGGCACTGATCGACGCGGGCGACGAGATCCTGATGCCCGACCCGAGCTATCCCTGCAACCGCCACTTTGTGAGCGCGGCCGAGGGCACAGCGGTGCTGATCCCCACCACGGCGCAGGAGCGCTTCCAGCTGAGCGCCGACAAGGTACGCGCCGCCTGGAACACCAAGACGCGCGGCGTGCTGCTGGCCTCGCCCTCCAACCCCACGGGCACCTCGATCGCACCCGACGAGCTGCGCCGCATCCACGGCGTGGTGCAGGAGCGTGGCGGCATCACGCTGATCGACGAGATCTACCTGGGCCTGAGCTACGACGACGCCTTTGGCCAGACGGCGCTGGCCATCGACGAGAACATCATCAGCATCAACAGCTTCAGCAAGTACTTCAACATGACGGGCTGGCGCCTGGGCTGGATGGTGGTGCCCGAAGCCCTGGTGCCCGTGGTCGAGCGTTTGGCGCAAAACCTTTTCATCTGCGCCAGCACCATTGCGCAGCACGCCGCGCTGGCCTGCTTTGAACCTGAAAGCATCGCCGAATACCAACGCCGCCGCGCCGAGTTCAAGGCCCGGCGCGATTACTTCATTCCCGAGCTGCAGCGCCTGGGCTTGTCGGTGCCCGTGATGCCCGACGGCGCCTTCTATGCCTGGGCCGACTGCAGCGCTGCCTGCGAGCGCCTGGGCGTGAACGGCAGCTGGGACTTCGCCTTCGAGCTCATGCGCCGCACCCACATCGCCGTGACGCCGGGGCGCGACTTCGGCACCTTTGATCCGCAGCGCTTCGTACGCTTCTCCACCGCCAACTCCATGGCGCAGCTGCAGGAATCGGTGGCGCGCCTCCAAACCCTGCTGGGCTGACGCGATGCCCATGGCTTTCCAGTTCCCCGTCCGCATCTACTGGGAAGACACCGATGCCGGCGGCATCGTGTTCTATGCCAACTATCTGAAGTTCTTCGAGCGTGCGCGCACCGAGTGGCTGCGCTCGCTCGGCCTCTCGCAGCAGCAACTGCGGGAACAAACGGGCGGCATGTTTGTCGTAACCGATGCCCGCCTGCGCTACCTGCGCCCGGCCCGCCTGGACGACCAACTCATTGTTACCGCCCAGTTGGAAGAAAAAGGCCGCGCATCCTTGACAATCGTGCAACAGGCGCTATTAAATCAAGAGCACATGAACCCTGGCGAAACCGCCCTGCTGAGCGAAGGCACCATCCGCATCGGCTGGGTGGATTCCGCCACCCTGCGCCCCTCCCGCATCCCCGGCCACATCCTGGAACAACTTTCATGAATTCCCAAGACATGTCGATCCTCAACCTGGTGCTGCATGCCAGCTGGGTGGTGCAACTCGTCATGGTGCTGCTGCTGGGCGTCTCCATCGCCAGCTGGGCCGCCATCTTCCGCAAGCTGTTCAGCCTCAAGCGCGTCAAGTCGCTCAACGACGAATTCGAGCGCGATTTCTGGTCCGGCACCAGCCTCAACGACCTGTACGCCAGCGCCGCGCAGAACGCCAAGAACGCCGGTCCCATGGAACGCATTTTTGCCAGCGGCATGCGCGAATACCAGAAGCTGCGCGAGCGCCGCATCAGCGACCCGGGCACCCTGCTCGACGGCGCACGCCGCGCCATGCGCGCGAGCTTCCAGCGCGAGATGGACGTGGTCGAGTCCAGCCTGTCGTTTCTTGCCTCGGTCGGCTCGGTGTCGCCCTATGTCGGTCTGTTTGGCACGGTGTGGGGCATCATGCACGCCTTCACCGGCTTTGCCGGCATGGAGCAGGTCACCCTGGCCACCGTGGCGCCAGGCATTGCCGAGGCGCTGGTGGCCACGGCCATCGGTCTGTTCGCGGCCATTCCGGCCGTGATCGCCTACAACCGCTTCGCACGCGACATCGACCGCGTGGCCATCCACCAGGAGACCTTCATCGAGGAGTTCTCCAACATCCTGCAGCGCAACCTGGGCGCGCAGCCCGCCACCTCGGCCTCCGGCCACTAAGGAAAGCCGCCCATGCCCGCAATGGCCTCCCGTGGTGGTGGACGCCGCCGCACCATCAACGAGATCAACATGGTGCCCTTCATCGACGTGATGCTGGTGCTGCTCATCATCTTCATGGTGACGGCGCCCATGCTCACGCCGGGCATGGTGGACGTGCCCAGCGTGGGCAAGAGCAAGAACCAGCCCAAGATCTTCGCCACCGTGATCGTGAACAAGGATGGCTCGCTGCGCTTCAAGACGCGCGACGCCGAACGCACGCTCAGCCAGCGCGAGATCGGCGACGCCGCGTTGCGCTGGCAGCAGGCCCAGGCCGGCGAATCCGCCGTGGTCATCGCGGCCGAGAAGAGCGTGCAGTACGAAACCGTGGTCAAGGCCATGGACGCGCTGCAGAAGGCCGGTGTCCAGCGCGTGGGCCTGTCCGTCAAGCAGGGCGGCTGAGCCGGTTGGAACGAATCCCGCATGCACGCCCACGACGACCGCGACCAGTTTGCCCCGCCCCGCCCGCCCGCGCGCATCCGCGCCATTGCGCTGGCGGTGCTCGCGCATGTGCTGCTGGTGGTGGCCCTGACCTGGGGCGTGAACTGGAAGACCAGCTCCGACCAGCCCGCCGTGCAGGCCGAGCTGTGGGCCGCCGTGCCGCAACAGGCCGCGCCGCGCGCCGAACCCGAGCCGCAGCCCGAGCCTACCCCCACACCCACGCCGCCGCCTGAACCCGTTCCTGTTCCCACGCCTGCGCCGCCACCCCCCCCCCCCCCCCCCCCCCCCCCCCCC